>CAYMCO010000010.1:37701-138956 GCA_964388955.1 uncultured Anaerolineaceae bacterium
TCACTGTCATGGTGGGCGTGCTGGTCGGCGTCTCCGTCGGCGTCGGTGTGGCCGTGCTGGTGCCGGTGGCAGTGTTCGTTGGCGTGGGCGTCACTGTCACGGTGGGCGTGCCGGTGGGCGTGTTTGTCGGCGTGTCCGTCGGCGTCGGTGTGGCCGTCGCGGTTGGTGTCTTCGACGGCCGCTTGGTGGAAGTGGCCGTGCTGGTCACATAGTAGTATGGGGGCGAGGTGCGGGTGGCGGTAGGCGTTGCCGTGCTCGGCTTTACCGACGGGGTTGCCGTGGGAGTGGTCGTCCATGTGGCGGTGGTCGTGGGACTGGCGGTGGCGGTGGCGGTGCTGTAGAGATCCGGAGTTGGTGTGGGCCACAAGGGACCGTCGCCCACGCGGGGATCTGCCACCTTTTCGTCCCTCAGGTCGAGGTCGCGCTTGATCTCATCCAGAATACGCGGGTCGATGGCGTGGATGATTTCATACGCCCAGGGGCTGTAGTCGGCGTGGATCTTGGACCGGGTGTCCACCGGGCCTGCGGTCTCGGGCTCCAGGAGCAGCGCCAAATGCCCACATGCAAACAGGGTTAACGCCAACAGCGGCACGATGAACAACCATCGTGCGAACCTCCGGACCTTGCCTCTGCGATCACCTTCCTCGCCCGGCAACCTTCGCTCCCCCTGTCCGTAGATGTGATGAGACGCTTATGACAACTGACCGCCTCTCCTCCCCGCCTCGGGTTCGGCCGCCCGCCCCTTTGATCCAGGTGGGCACGCAGCTCCGGCACCCGCTCGAGAACTTGTCAGCGTATCTGCTCCCCCAATAGTCTGGACTCCTGATTCGTCATTCACTGTCGTCCTGCCGGAGCGGCAGCAGCACAGTCAAAGTGCTACCCCCACCGACCTCACTCTCCACTTCGATTGTGCCACCATGGTTGGATACGATGCCGTAGCTAACGGACAACCCCAGCCCGGTCCCGTCCTTGGCCGCCTTGGTTGTGAAGAAGGGGTCAAAGATCCGCCGCAGGTTCTCCTCGGGGATGCCCACCCCTTCATCCTGCACCGCAATCGCCGCCACCTCATCCGCTGTGCTCAGGTTGATGCGAAGCGCTCCGCCGCCCTCCATGGCTTGAATGGCGTTCTGCACCAGGTTGATCAGCACTTGCTCCATCTGGCTGGCGTCGTAGGTAGCGTAAACAGGCTCCGAAGGGAGATCGACGATCACTTCCACACCGGATTTTCGCGCCATATACTCGGTCAGCCGCAGGCTGGCGGTGATGGTATCCCGGAGATCACGCTCCTCCATCACAGCGTCCGACTGGCGGGCGAACTTCAACAGGTCCGTCACAATCACATTGGCGCGGGTCGCGTTGTCCCGGATGGTCATCAGGAACTGGACCTCCTCGCCGCCGTCGCTGTCCATGAGCTCTTCCGCCAGCCCTTTGATCACCGCCAGGGGGTTCTTCACGTCGTGCACGATGCCCGCTGTCAACTCACCGATGGCGGCGAGCTTCTCGGATTGGATCAGCTGCGCCTGAGTCTGCTGCAGCCGGGTGTTGATCTCGGCCAATTCGGTGTTGCGCTGTACGGTTTCGGCATACAGACGCGCGGCCTCTTCCGTTCGCTCCCGCAGCCGCAAGGTCATTGCGTCAAATGCGACCGCCAACTCCCCGATCTCATCGTCGGCCCGAATTCCAGTTGACTGGGATAGGTCCCCGCTGGCGACGGCCTGGGAGACCTCCCGCAACCTCAGAATGGGGTCGATAATGCTCCGGGCGAGCAGGTATCCCACCACGATCACGGCCGTAGTGCCAATAGAGAACACCGCGGCGAACCAGTTTCGGCTCGTGGCCTCCGTATCGACGATGTAATTGCTCGGCAGGGCCACCCCCAGCACACCCACCGTCTGTCTGCGGATCACGAGCGGCGACAGGACGGCCTGGAAGGGCCGTTGATTGAGGTTGAAATCCCTGCGGAGGGAATCTTCAATGCCCTTCGCGTCCCCTGGAGCCATCTCCAGCACTTCGTAGCCTTCCACCGGCTCGGGAAGTGTCGATGAAAGCAAATCCCCCTCGGAATCCAGGACCCAGATATCCGCCAAGGCCTGGGTGGATAGATCGGTCAGGGCTGTCTCCAACCGGCTCCCGGCCAACAGCACACCAACCAGCTTGCCCACGCTGTCTCGCACGGGCGCGCTGGTGAGCAGGGTCGGCCCGACGGATACGACGTAGATGCCGGCATACTTGTCCCCGAAAGAATCAACGCGCTCATCAATTACGTCCGACACAATCGTGACCCACGACAAATCGGAGGTGGGCAGATATTCATATTGACCGCTTGCCGGATCCCTGGCCAGTGAGATCAGCTCCCCGCCCTGCAAGTCAACGGCCGAGACGACTTCCACGGATTCGTTCAGGACCAGCGGCCAGAGCAGTTCCCGGAGCCGTTCGACATCCCCCGCCGAGAATGCTTCCGGGACTCCCTGTGTGAAAGCCATCAGCCTCAGTTCTGCCAGATGCTCTCGCTCGACACGCACCATTCCATCCGCGGCCACGCCGCTGGCTTTGTAGATTTGATTGCGAAATCGTTCTTGTACGGAGGAGGTGACCAAGCGAGTGACCACGAAGATCCCGACCATGGCCGTGATCAGGGTCAATACTACATACGGCACGATGAGCTTGGCGCCCAGTGTCTTCAGCCTACCCCAGGCGCGGAGGATTGGATTCAAAGAGGGTGTCCCCCCTTCTTTCGCACACTGTCTTCTGCCATCAAACCGTCGCGGAGATCTACCACCCTGATCTCCCATCCGTTCCCTCGACGCCCAACGGGCGGTCGGAAGGGCCCGTCTCGACCGTCCAGGCTCGAGCAAGACGGCGTTGATGTGCGGCTTTCTCACCGCCGCTCTCATATTGCCTCACCGGGCGCGCTACCCTCGGGATCACGAGCCGTTCTTTTCTCGGACGCGAATGCATCCGCCGCCGGCCCGTTTCGCCTCATACAGCGCCATATCAGCCGCGGAATGGAACTGATCCTGAGTCTCGTAGCGGGCCTCCCATTCCACCACCCCGGCGCTGATCGAAACCCGCTTGTCCTTATAAGAAAGCGATTCGATCTGCTCGCAGATACGCCTCGCCACCCAGACGGCCCCTGAAAGGTCAATCTCGGGCAGGATTATGACGAATTCATCTCCACCGAAACGGCCGGCGAGGTCGGACTGTCGAATGTGCTGCCGAATCGAATCTGCCACTGATCTCAGCACCTCGTCCCCTGCCAGATGACCATGTGTGTCATTGATCGCCTTCAGATTGTCCATATCCAGCATGATCATGGAAAGCGGCCGACCGTAGCGCAACGTACGCTCGATCTCCCGATCCAGGAAATCGCCCATCTTATGGCGGTTGTACAGTCCGGTGAGCGGATCCGTTTCCGCCAGCCGCTTGTTCTCTGCGAACAGGCGGGCGTTTTCCCGCAGAAGCTGGCGATGCTTCAGCGCCCTCTCCAAGGCGACATCGAATTCAGACAGCGAATTGAGAGGCTTGAGCAGATAGTCATAGGCGCCGGCGCGCAGCGCTCCGATCGCCGTCTCGACGGTGGCCCCACCGGTCATGACAATTGCCTGCATGTCGGGGTCCGCTTGGCAAGCCTTCTCCAGGACCTCGAGACCCGAAGGGCCCGGCATGTAGAGATCGGTAATCAGCACATCGAAGGGCTCATGTCCAAGTAGCTCGAGGGCCTTCTGCCCATCCGGCGCCTCCCGGACGTCAAGCCCCATCTTCCGCGAGCGTCGAACCAGAATAGCCCGGAAGGCATCTTCATCATCAACGATCAGGACTCTCCTATCTCGATGTGGCGGCTGTCCCTCACCCATCGTGCACTCCCTTCGCGAGGCCCCGCCCCTCACCCTTTCAGACGACTCTGGCGCCCCCGATCGTGCCGCCCGCTCGGTCCACGCGGGGCCACGCTATGAGGTGCTCCGTTCCATCCTGAGGACAATCCTGTCATGCGACAGCGTCTAGCCCGAATAGCCACCGGCCCCAGCCGCGCGCACATGGCCCCCGGTTTCTCCCCGTGCAGAAGGGAACCTGAGTTGTAAGAAGAATACGTTTCTCAACCCTCCAGACGATAGCCGTACCCTCGTACGGTCAACAGTCTTTGCGGCGAGGAGGGTTCCGGCTCAATCTTCTGCCGCAGAAACCAGACATACCGGCGCAGGGCGCTGGGACTCACCTGCCGCAGGTCGCCCCAGACCTCCGCCATCAACTCCTCGTGAGAGACCGCCTCCCCCAGCCGCTTCGAGAGAGCCGCAAGCAGCCGGAATTCATTCGGCGTGAGGTCCACGATCTCACCATCCACGGCCACCTCCCGGCGTTTGAAATCGACGCACAGGGACTCTCCGCTCACCTTCTGGGGCAGCTCCGCCTCCGCCGAAGCCCGACCGAGCACCGCCTTGATCCGCGCTGCGAGCTCTGCGAAGCTGAAGGGCTTCGTTACATAATCATCCACGCCGAGTCGGAAACCGCGCAGCTTGTCCCCCTCCGAATCCTTGGCCGTGAGCAGCACGATGGGGGTATCGGCCATTTCTCGCAGCCGGGCGCAAACCTCCCAGCCATCCATACCGGGCATCATGACATCCAGCAGGACGATGTCAGGGCGTTCCTGGTAGAACAACCGAACTGCCTTGGCACCGCTCTCCACGGTGACCACCTCGAAGCCCTCCTGCACGAGGTACTGCTCCATGAAGTGCAGCAATGTACGTTCATCATCAACGACGAGGACCTTGGCGCTCACCCTGCCCCCTTTCCGGGGTTATTCCGGAGGTTATCGGCGCGTGGAAGATGAAGACTGAAACGGGCACCGTGCTCGGGGGCGTCATCCACTTCGACATCGCCCCCCTGAGCGAGCATCAGCCGCCGCGCCATATACAGCCCCAATCCACGGCCGTAAGTGGCCTTCGCGTCCGCAGTGTCCAGTCGATGGAACATTCCAAACACCTGCTCCTGTGCCTCCTCCGGGATGCCCGGGCCGGAATCGGTCACGACGACCCGCACACTCCCCTCGTCCGCAACCGCCGTTATAGAGATCTCCCCTTCGGGTGCATACTTGATGGCATTGTCGACGAGATGGAATATCACGCTGGCAGTTGCCCGCCGATCGCCGTAGGCCGCTGGCAAGTCGGGCGAAAACCGGGTGCGGATCTTCTCGCTCCCTGGGTTGAGGGAGAAACGATCCAGAGCTTCCTCAACCACCTGTCTGACCGCCAGTTCAGCGGGGTGGAGGGGGAACCGCCCGGCCTCCAAGGCGGATAGGTCGAGGATGTCTTCCACAAAGCTGGTCAGGCGATCAATTTCCTCCTGAACCAGACCCAGGGACTTGCGAACGGGCATCCCCAGCTCTTCCCGATGGAGTACGTACTCGACGCCGCCGCTGATATTGGTCAGTGGTGCCCGCAGTTCATGGGAGACAAGCGTGACGAATTCCGACTTCAAATGGTCGAGTTCCTGCAGTTGGTCGTTCAGGTGCTCCAGAGTGGCCACCGTCTTCAGCAGCTGTCGCGTTCGTTCCTCGATCTTCCGCTCCAGGTCCACGTTCATATCTGCAAGCTCGGCCCGCGCGGCGCTGAGCCGATCAAGAGTCTGCCGCAGCTTCGCCTCTCGATCCTTGATCTCGGTCAAATCGTGGGCAGTCCCTGCCAAGAGCGGCCGCGTGTAGCGCTCATCTTGCACCGGCCGCAGAGAGAGGAAGGCTGGGAATCCGGTGCCATCCCTTCGGCGGATCATCACCTCGTCCGCCCATCCCGATCCCTCGGCGGCGGCCAGAAGGGACCCGATGGACTGCCCCGCCTCGATGATCTCATCCAACCCTTTGGCCCCATCCACCTCACGGGAAGGCCCCAGCGCCCGTTGCAGCGCGGGGTTGATGAGCAGGAACCGGCCGTCCGGATGGCAGACGAAACCCAGATCCGCGCTGAAGTTCACCAACGAGGCATACAAGCGCATGTCCATTTGCCCCGCGATGATCCCTCCCCGGGCGATCATCAGCATGAGCATCACGCCAGCAGCGGCCAAGCCGATCCAGTCTAGCTGGCCGGACACCCACAGATCAATCACCAGGTATCCGACGGTCACACAGGCCACGATGTTCGGCATCGCCTCGCGCCTGCGGCGAATGGGCCACCGCGCCTCGATCCAATCCAGGGACCAGCCGATATCCCTGCCCACCATAATGGCGCCCAAGGCGATCAGCAGGCTGCCGATCGTCCGTCCAAGGTCGATGGGCATCCCCGGCCGGTACAGGGATTGCAGGGTCAGGAATCCTGCTACGGAATCGGAAGTCGCGAAAGCGAAAAACGCCAGGCCCAAGCAAGCCAACTGCGGCAAGGCACGCTCGTCCTCGGCAACCAATATCAGCCTCAGGATGAAAGTCACAAAGACCATATCGAAGACCGCGTACAGCGCTCTCCAGTAGATCTGCACTGCATCCATGGTTCCCAGCACGATCATGGGGCGGATGAACACCAACCAGGACAGCGCCATCACCCCAGACACGAGGATGGCGAAGTCAACGACCTCGCGCGTCCTTCCCAACCGCTCCGGCTGGGTGGCCGGATAGAGAATGATCCCCATCGTGGCGAAGAGATAGCCCAGCAGGCGCATCGCATCGATGGGGGAAGGGACCCCGGGGACCGTGCCGCTGGCCAACCACCACAAGATGCCGTTCCCTTCGGCGACGACCCAGAACAATGTCGCCATCGTCAGCAACATCCAGCTCCGCTGAAGCCGAGAGGAGTACGATTTGCGAGAGGCGACCAGTGCGGCCAGCGTGGCTGCACAGCTTGCCGCGAAGGTCCCCAGAGAAGTCGCCCCTGCAGCCACTTCCAGACGGCCATTGAGCGTCAGCCAGGCCGCAAATCCAACCGCGAATCCGAAAAGAATGACGAGCGCCAACGGCTTAATTGGCTTTCCTACCTTGGGGAGTTTCAGGGAGAAACCCATGTCGTTCTCCACATACTGACGGGGGAATTAGGCCGTCGGGAAGGCACTGCCGTGGCAGAAAGGCCGGGCTCTACTTCGGCGCTTCCGCCCGCTCAGGATCTGTGCCTAAGCCTATATGATATGCGCGGAGAAGTCCAGATGGCCTCTTCTCCCTACTCGGGGGAGGGTTTCTTGGCGCAGAACAGGGCATATTCGAGACCGTCCGGAATGGCTCGCCCCTGGGCTGAGAACCATCGGGCGATGCCCTGGTTCGCCGCCCGGGGTGATCTCTGACTGAGCGGGGGGACCCGCATGATGCCCTATTTCACCAGATGGACGAAAGCCAGGTCGGCGATCTCCTGCAGGGCGGCTTTTAGCTCCGCCGTCGAGTCGACGTAGTAGGCTTCGCCTCCCGTGTAATCGGCGATGTAGTCCATGTAGTACCATTTTTCTCCGTCCACCAGGCAGGGATCACAAGGGCTGCCTCCGCCTTGATACGCGTAGAAGTACTCGCGGCCGGCGTGGTCCGCCGCGTCCTCGGCGCGCATGCCGATGGTGAAGATCTTCACCCCCATCTCCACGGCCCGATCCAACTGGTCGGTCAATTCGGCTTTGCAGGTAGCCCAGTTGGAGTAGCAGTTGAAGGGGAGGCAAAGGGTCGGTTGCCCGGAATGCCAGGAGCATGCGTAGTCCATCTCATGGTCGGTGATCAGAATGATGGCCGGCTTGTCGGCCTCAGGGCTCGCATCGTTCAGGTCCTGCAGGCTGGCGAAGATGCCCCCCGTATAATCCCCGGTCTGATACCCGGGAGTGTCGTTCTTGTCCACCGCGGTGAAGCCGTCCTCGACCTTTGCCCAGTAGGCAGGGCCGTTCATATGCGTCCGGCCGCCGTTGTCGAACATGGCGGTCCAGAATGCGGAGTAGTCCCATGAGGGGCCAAACTCCGGGAATCCGGTGGGGTCATTGGCGCTGTGATCCCGTTTGAAGGTGGTGAAGCCCATCCGGCCTCGGCGCTGCGAAATGCAACCTGCCGGCTCCGGTGTCTCCGCGCAGGGATCGACTTCGTTGAAGAATGAGCCATCCCCTTTATTGACCGGTTTGCCATCAACATCGTAGCCCTCCCCGGCGATGGCGAGCATGACATCGTACAGCGGCTGCTGCATGACCTTGCGGGCGGGGAACATGTTTATGGTCCCGGGGAAGAGGCTGGTATCTTGAGCGGTATCCTGCTCCTCGCAGTTCCACCAGTTCCCCGTTCCGGGATCCGGTGAGCTCTCCGGCGCCCAACAACCGTAGCCCAAGAATTCCGGCAGCGGGCGGTACCAGTAGACCGGACCATCCTTCATCGGACAAGAGATGATCTTGAGATCGTCGATCATCAAGCGGTCCTCGCTGTCGCTGCCCGGCAGTTCCCCCCACGGGTTGATCGTGATGCGCAGATCGTTCAGATCAAACACATCGTCCGGCAGTTGATTGACCACATAGTGCCACCCTGTGGTCCCGGACCGCTGGGGCATCCAGCCGCCACCGATGCCGTACCAGTTGTCGAAATCCAGGGTATCGATGGAGCAATTCAATTGGTGATTGGGCGGATTCGACCAGGCATCGCCGGGCGGGCCGTAGCAGCTTCCGCAGGTCGAGCACGTGTCCCCGCTACAGTCATTGCAGGCCTGCACAAATGTGCCGCTGTTGTAGTAGAAATCCTCGGTGCTCATCCCCGGGTTGCCGTCTCGCTCCTCGTACCATTGGGTGCTGATGAAGTCATCATCCCCTTCCATGGAAGCGTTGCCGTAGCAGGACCCTCCGTTCTTCACATAATAGGTAACGAACAGATCCTCATAGCCGGTGGGATCAAAGCCCGTGTCTCCCGCGCCCGGCACATGCACAATGCGCGGGTTGGCCGCCCCCGTGCCCCCCTGGCGCTGCTTGTAGCCCAAGATCACCGAATGCCCGAGGGGATCCCCATTTCGATCTGGCCCCTCCGTCACGTAGCTCGGCCAACTCTGGCAGTCCCCCATGTCATTCTGGCTTAGCCAATCGGGGCCCCACGCACCCTCCCCATCCGGGTAGCTGCCATCCACCGTCTCCCCGTCGTTGAAATCATATTCATACAGCACCTGGCACTGGCTCGTGTCATAGGCGTTGTAGCACGCATAGTCGGGGGCGGGGTTTTCGTCAAGCGCCAATTCGATCGAGCCGTTATCCACCATGCACATGTCCTGATACATCATGGGGGTCAGGTTGATGGTGAATACCACATCCTCGACCTGTGACATCTGGGCCGTTGCCCCTACCACCACCGGCATCGTCTCGATTCCCGCAAGCTGCAGGAAATTAGTCGGGAAATTCAGGATGCCTGTCACGCGTACCTGGTAGTGCCCATCGGGGATCGACCAATTGGCGCAGTCGTCCGGCCCCTCCAACTGGTTGTGCTCGGAGTCGATGGTGAATTCGACCTCATCGGGATAACTGAGCTGGAACAGGAAATCCTTCCCGTGACCGGCGTCATATCCGTGGCTCTCGAGATACTCGGAGACTCGCGCGCAGGCGCCGGCCCCGTGGGGCAGCTCATAGGCGCCCGCCAGCGCGGCCGCATCAACCGCCTTCCCCAGCCGGACCCGCTGCACATACAGCACTCCGGCATCCACCGCAAAGCCGACGAACGCGAGAATGGCGACGAACGCCAGGGTCATCAGCACCAATCCCTGGCCGCGCTGTGATCTCGCCCAGCGAAGCTGGGAGCGGTCGCCAAACCTGGGCCTCGTAAGAAGGAGCAACCGGGCACCGCGGCCGATCCGCTGCAGCGCCTGATGAGTGTCACGGACCCTTCCTGCGGGAAACCTCATCTATCTCTCCTGGTTTTCCTACTTCACGACGATCCGCATCATGCCCCGCGAGTTGGTCGGGATCTCGTCCGGCAGGAACTCAACCTGGAACATCAGTGGGGTGTGCATGTAGAACACCTCGACCACGACCAGATCGCCAGGGCAATTCCCCTCCGGGCAGAAGGTGGCGGAGTTGTTGAAATCCACATTCTCCTGGGCGGCGGCGACCAGATCGAACTGGTCCGCCTCGCAGGGCTGCGAGGTGCATATTCCGGTGGTGACGGCCAAATCCCCTCGGGTGTACGTCGGAGGGCCCCCCGACCCCGCGTCCAGGATGGTGTATGTCCCGTCGGATGCGATTTCAACGAAAGTGACCATGATGGTGGCGTTGGATGTGCCGGCCCCGAAATCCAGGTCGAGCAGGCCCGCCATCGATTCCTCAATCGTGTCGGCCGTATCGGAGGCGGCCTCCAGGATCTCGGCTTGGGTGGTCGCGCCCAGGTGCGGCCCGCGCGACCCATAGCGCATACCCTCCCGCGTCGCCGTACCCACGATCACATAGCTGCGAAGCCACCAGGCTACCTCCACCATGCCCATCAGCGTGATTACCATGATGGGCAGCACCAGGCCGACTTCCACCGCGGATTGGCCGCGCCCCCTTCGTTTTCGGCCTTTGATCCAATCCATCATATGCGCATGCCTTCCGGGCATTCTTCCCGTCTTTCAGCCCCTGGGTTCACGGGCAGGTCTCCGGCCGGTTGGGGCAGCTCTCCGGCGCGCAGGGGTCCATGGCCGCGCCCGCACCGGGCTCGGATGGCGTCAATCGGCCGTCCCCCTCGTAGCAGCCATCGCCGTCCGAATCGGCCCGGCCCGGATAGGTCAGGTAGTAATCGGTCTCGTCGTAGTCGCTCCAACCATCCCCATCGCTGTCCAGCGGGGCCGGTGTCGGGGCATCCGGAATGGAGGGCGGATCCACGAACTCCGCCCCGTACCACGGTTCGTTCACAATCTCATATCGCCCGCTGACGTGGATGGCGGGGAACCATGTGGAGAAGAACGGGTTGGTGATCGGATGGTTGTAGTCCATCCGAATCTCCAGCTTCCCCTGCGCCACACCCGGATTGTCGATTTCTGGATCGCAATCCGGATCGCTGCCATCCAGACATGGGGCCCCCCACACCTCCACGCCGAGATACTTTGGCGCGGTTTCGTCCGTGACGGACGGGTCGACCACCAGGCCCGCGCCGGCAAGAGTTTTGGCGACCTCTTTGATCGCATCCACCCGGCACTCCTGATAGGTGGAGTATCCGGAGCAATCGTTCTGATAGGGCTGGCCGGTGGAAGCGTATCTGGCGGTTTCCCGAGCAGCGTTTTGCAGGGCGTTCACCGCGGCGAACCAGCGGGCCGCCTCGATGATGCCGAAGATCATAGCCAGGACAATGGGGACAACCAACATGAATTCGACGAATCCCTGGCCTCCCTCCTGCGATGCCCGGGCCCCGTCGCGAAATGTCTCGCCGTTCTCTAGAACTGCATTCGCCATTTCAATCTCCGCAGCCATGCGCCTTTCGGATGCGGGAATTCCCGCGCCCGCGCCCCGGCGGGCTCACCGTATCCCTAACACTGCACACACTCGTCTTTGATCTCGGTCAACCTTCATTCAAATTATAGGGATGGCAATGTGGACTAATACTGGTACAGTTCGGCTATCAGGGGTCCTTATCGCGATGCTCACACGCCTTTGTAACGGAATCTCAACGATTGCGCGGGGCACGGGAGATGCGCGCCGGGAGCTGCGCTGTGTGGCATGTGCTATTCGGTATGCGCCGTGGGGCCCCTTTCCCCCTCCCGGTCGTTCCAAGGCGCCACGCAGCGGCGGCAGCCACCCGCCACGTTTCTGCTGTCATTTCGACCGCGGTGTGGGCCTGAAGCCGCGCAAGTCAGCCTGTGAAATGGACGATCCTTTTGCAGGGTCAGCGCGCCGGTGTGGCTAGCTCACCAGCAGTCGAAAGAGGTCCGCGCCGCCAAAGAAGGTCAGTGAGGCGCCCAAGATCAGAAATGGGCCATAGGGGATGGGCTGGAACGGGTCATACCTGCGCAGCGCAACCATGGTCAGGATGTACATCAGGCTGAAGGCGCCCGCCAACATCACGCCCACCAATAAGCTCAGAAACACCCCGGGCCAACCGACGATCAAGCCGATCACGCCAGATAGCGTGACGTCTCCGAAGCCGAAGGCGATCTCATCCAGATCCTGCTTGCGGACCTTGGCCAGTACATAGGCGAAGAGACTCCCGAGAAGGTACAGGATGTAGACGGACCAGAATCCGGCCAGGCCGCCGAATACGGTGGTCAGAAAGCCCTTCGCCGGCGTCAAGCTGCCCAAGATTAGGAAAACGACCGCTGCAGGGATGGTGACTGCGTGCAAGATGAGCCGATGCTCGATATCCGTCACCACGACCAGCAGGAAGAAGGTCGCCACCGCCAAATCCTTGGCGAAGGTGAAGCTATGAGGCGAGAATTCGAAGATCAACACCGCGGCCGCAGCGGATACGAATTCCACGATGATGGGGCGGAGGCCCCGGGCCGCCCCGCACCGGGGGCAATTCCAAACGCCCAACGGGATCGCTGTAAGGGCAAGCATGTGCTGGATAGGGCGCCTGTAGCCGCACTGTGGGCAGCGCGGCCATCCCGGCAGTTCACGATGCGGCAGGCGATCCGCGAGCATATTGATCAATACGCCGATGGCCAGACCGAGCAGAGCCACAAGGACTTGCATGGCGTCCCATTATACCGGCAACCCACCAGCCCCGAAGGGCCGCCAATGTCAGGCCGCCTAGTAGTTTGGTCCCGGCCCTCCTGGCCGACGGCCTCTTCACAGGAAGTGCGGCGGGGTGTGTTCCATCCTGGCGGGCAATACCCTCGCCTGCCTCGCCTGATGCAGCCGCGGCTCACCGGTCATGCATCTATGGTCGCCCACACCTGTATTATCCGGACGGAAGCCGTCATCCACTGTGCCTTCCGGATTGGCCGGGGAGAAAAGCCGGCCAGGGCAATCGAGACCGGCGGCGCCCGGCATGTGTAGCCGGGCCGCCTCCTGTGCTAGAATTTGGCCGTGGACGGAGAACTCCCACAACCCGACCGAGACCGGCTGAGCATCCTGGTCGCCCTGGTGCTGCTGGCATACAGTCTGATCCGAATCGTGGCACTTCCGAGTGCGGTCATCCAGTATTCCGTGTTCGGGCTCTTGGTGCGCTTCGAAATCAACACGAGCACGGTCATGATCGGCCTCGCGGCACTCCTGACCGTATCCGGCGCAGATTGGGTTATTCGGTCCCACCCTGCCGTCCAGGCAGGCAGAGCGGGCGTGGAGCACTGGGTCCTTCCCGGTATCGCATCACTGGGAATCGGTGCCATTGTGGTTCGCCTGCCCGCCGGGGTCGTGTTGGCAGGGGGGCTGGTTGCAGCGGCGATCTTGTTCGCAATGGTGATCATCGCGGAATTCATCTCCGCAGACCGTGCCGACCCCCGATTTCCCCTCGTCAGCCTGGGATTGCGGATTCTGTCCTACATACTGCTCGGCGGGACTCTGTTCGCCATCCTGGCCACCGGGGAACGGGCAATTTTCGCGGTGCCCATGGTTATGCTCGCCGCGGTGGGGGTAAGCTGGCGCCTCCTGCGCTTGGGGCATCTGAGCCAGACCATGCGGGGATACGCGCTGCTGATCGGCGGGGTGATTGCTCAGATCGGCTGGGCTCTGCACTATTGGCCGCTCTCCCCCATCAAGGGCGCACTGATCCTAACCATGAGCACGTATCTTGGGATTGAATTCATCGAAGGTCATCTTGACGAGGGGGTTTCGCTCAGCCACGGCATCGAACTGATCACCATCGGGGGCATCGCCTTTGTCGCCATTCTGACCCTGACATAGCTTGGCAGCGCATCGCCAGTGGGACAGGACAAGGGAAAAAGCAAAGCGCCTGCCGGGGTTGCGGTCGGCAGGCGCCAGCTGTATTTCCCTTTTCTATTCGAAATCGGCCGCGTTGCAGAAGGGCACTTTCCAGGCTTGGACGTGCTGGACGTTTCCACATTGACCGGTGGAGCCGACTCGATTCCAGGTTATGACATGCCCGTCGAAGGTGACATCGAAGCATCCATCGCCCGTCTCAAAGTGGCCGCCCACCAGATCGTTGAGATAGACACGATACTCGTTCTTCGCCCGGATCACACCCACATAGATGTCTGCCTCGGCCTCGTACGAGCCGGAGTTGACCGCGTTTTTGTCCAACTCACAATTGGGATCATCATCACATGCATTGCCCGCATGCTGGAATTTGTCTTCGGCGATCCATGTGACACAACTGTCGCCACTTCCATCATCCTGGACAACGGGGGTATCCATTGTCCAATCCCCGTTGAGGCCGGCAAGCACCAACTCGTAGACATCGCTCAGGCTGGGCCCGAGCGCGACCACGATGACAAGGGTGAGGCCGCCCAGAAAGAAGAACAGCAGGGCGGTTTCGGTGAGTATTTGCCCAGCTTGCCTCTTGCGTTTGCGGAGTGAAGGAATTTGTGGTCGCATTTTGCGTCTCCTTGCCTGCCTGCCGGATAACTGGATGTATGGAGTCAACACTTCGCAGGTGGCACATGAGTGGGGACGCCGGGCCTATAAATGGATGAATGGGTCGGCGTTCCCTGGCGGCAGACTCTCGTTCCGTTCTTGTTTGGCACCCTCACTCCGGCTTGAGATTAAATGCAGCTCGGAACACGATCTGCTGTCGATTGCTGTTGGCTCCTTTCGATCTTCATGTTAATGGATTTGCGGCTGTTTTGACCTTTCGATCCGCTATCATCGCTCAGGGCTTTGGCTCTCCTCATCAAGGACATCTATGGGGATTTCCGCTCCCGGCTCTCCAAAAAGATCGAACGCCCGGCAGTTCCAGGCATCCCTTTCGAGTGACCATATGAGATAGGCGGCCTCGGGGTAGGCTGCGTCCGCATAGTCCGTTGGGGAGGGCCCCGCCGGCCCGGAGGGGTGGGAGTGGTAAATCCCCAGCAAGTCCAACCCCAGACTCTCGATGCGGAGCATCGCCTGGATCTGCTCCTCCGGGTCCATTCGAAAGCGTACCGGGCTACCAGCCATGTTCCGTACAGGGATCACAAGACGGCACATCCCGCCTTCCCCGCCCATCAGGCCGCATGCCTCCAGCGGGTACTGGGAGGCGACATGTTCCCGCATTTCGAGCCAACGCCGCCGCTCAATGCGGACACTGTCCGGCGGGCCATCCATCAGGGTGGCCCCTGGAGCGAGCCGCGGGCTTCCGAAACCCGCGTCTCCAGATTGCTCAACTGATAATGCCTCCCTCCGTCAACTTGCGCATATCGGCGAGAGCGGCCTCCACCTCCTGGACTTCGACCCGCCCGCCGCCCTCCCGGTGAGTCAATTCCCCGCTGCGGGCTTTCTCTACCGCCACCTCCCGCACGGTCAGATCGCGCTCCAGTGCCTCCGCCACCAGTTTGGAGCCCGCCGAATAGCCAATCAGCGGATTGAGTGCCGTCGCCACAATCGCATTGCGTTCCAACCATTCTTCCGCCCGATCCCTGTTGGCCCTCAAGCCCTTGGCGCACTTCTCCGTAAAGGCGTTCACAGCTCCGATGGTCACCTGCATCATCTCGAACAGGTTATGGGCGATGATGGGCATCATCACATTCAGCTCCAATTGCCCAGCTTGCGACGCCATTGCGACCGTCGTATCACACCCGACCACATGGTACATGGCCATGTTGAGCATCTCCGCCAGCACGGGGTTGACCTTGCCGGGCATGATGCTCGAGCCGGGCTGCACTGCGGGAAGATCGATCTCATTCAGGCCGGTCGAGGGCCCTGAAGACAGCAGCCGGAAGTCATTTGCGATCCGAGTCAGGGTGAGCGCGAGCGTGCGCAGGGAAGCGGAAAAATCCACCATATCCGCCATGGACTGCATACTCTCGAAGAGATTATCACTCCCGGTTAGCGCTATCCCCGTGTTCTCAGTGAGTTGCCCCACCATGCGAGCGTGGAACTCCGGGTGCGCATTCAAGCCGGTGCCCACCGCGGTCCCACCGATTCCCAGCCGGCGCAAACGATCCGCCGCGGTGGAGATTCTCTCCGCATCGCGCACCAGGGCGCGCGCATAGCCCCCGAACTCCTGGCCCATACGAATCGGAACGGCATCTTGAAGATGGGTCCGCCCCGATTTGACGATGGCGTCAAAATCCGCCGCCTTCTCCGCCAGGCTCTCGCTCAACCCCGTAATGCCGTCGGAGAGTTCCGCCATGCGCCACAGGCATCCCAGCCGGATCGCGGTGGGGACCGTATCATTCGTTGACTGGGCCATGTTGACATCATCGTTGGGATGGACCCGATATTCCCCCAGCGCCCCGCCCAAGATCTGGGTGGCGCGATTGGCGATGACCTCATTGACATTCATGTGATGGCTCGTTCCGGCGCCGGCTTGAAAAGGATCGACCACAAATTCATCGTCCCACCGGCCATCAATGACTTCCTGCGCCGCCTCCTCAATGGCGCGAGCCTTTTCCGTCTCCAGCAAGCCGAGCGCCTCATTCACTTGCGCAGCGGCTTGCTTGATCTGGGCCATCGACCAGATGAATGCCCGCCACGGCCGCAATCCGGAGATTGGAAAATTATCGACCGCCCGCTGGGTCTGGGCGCCGTACAGCGCCCCCTTGGGGACGCGGATCTCTCCCAGCGAATCGTGTTCGATTCGATATGCCGCGTTCTCCTCAACCATCTCCTACCTCCTGCTCTGACACCAAGGCTGCGCTCATATCGTTCCAGAGTGACATAAGTATACTCCGCAGGCCGGGGCGTTTAGCATTTTTGGTGCGGACACCGGGGGGCGCCGTCAGGGATAGGGGAGTGCGGGCTCCCAGGGCCCGGCGTCACGCGGCGGCGCGGGAGCCGCCCATGGGAGACGGGGGCTCGATGCCCGGCCGAGGCCGGGGGAAGATGGACCGATAGAGGCCTCCCATGCAACGCCTTAGCGCGCTGCGGGGATATCGGGCCGGCGCTGCCGCCAGGTCCGCCCCTCCAATAAAGAAAGGGGCCGCGCCCAGACGCGGCCCCTTGGTTCTCAAGAAAACGGCCGAAGCTAATCCATGTCCCAGGCTTCGTAGCCAGTCCCGCTGGTGAAATAGTCGTAGTTGGGTTGGATGTCCGGGGTGAGATCAACCGTGTCCCCCTTCTCCAACTGACGTGTCGCCTTCAGCTCGACTGGGTCACCGTGACTGTCTTCCCCTGAATACGGTTGATCGAACCCAGCCGTCCCCACAGGCATGCTCTGTATCTCGTCACCGGCCGCAGTGAGGCTGGTGGGCACATCCAGCTCTGTGAAAATGGCCTCGTAGGGGCACTCCGGGATGCAGGCCCCGCAATCGATGCATGTGTCGGGGTCGATATAGTACCAGGGCCATTCGTCCACCGGCTTGCCGGGGACGATGCAGTCGACCGGGCAGACATCCACGCAGCTTGAATCGCGCAGACACAAGCTTGTGATGATATGCGTCATTTGGATCTTCCTCCGTGCGTGACAGTGACACGCTCGCGATTGGAATCAGTCTCAAAGGATGGTGAGACCCATAAGGTGTATACCACATTCGGTCCGTTTCTGCCGCCCAGACCCTCCTTCCTCAAGAACATCGCAGAGGCCTATTTGACCCGATGGCGCTTATCCGCTAGTATCCGCTGGCGGCGCAGCCAATGACGCTATCTGCGAACTGCCGGTCAACATTTTAGAACGTCGAATCCATCTATGTCAAGCTGAAGGTGCAGACAGCCAGGGATGACAGAGCCAATGCGGGCATCAGCGGCCCCTCGGATCCCTCCAATGGTCGCCATGGGCATCGCCGTGCTGGCGGCCTCCACCGCGGCGCTGTTCATCCGCTACGCGCAGGTGATGGCCCCCTCCCTTGTGATTGCAGGCTACCGGCTCGGGATCGCAGCCGCCTTGCTCTGGCCGGTCGCCCTTTTGCGACACAGCCAAGAGATGCGTTCCATGGCTGGGCTATCGTTGTGCCTGGCAGGGGCATCCGGCCTCTTCCTGGCTGCCCATTTCGCCGCCTGGGTGGCATCCCTCGAGTTCACAACCGTGGCCAGCTCGCTGGTGCTCGTATCCATGGCGCCGCTGTTCGTCGGCATCTTGGCGCCGCTGATTTTGAAGGAGCCCCTGCCGAGGAACGTGCTGGCCGGCCTGCTTTTCGCTTTGTTCGGCACGTCAGTCATCGGCCTGGGGGATACCTGCGCCTGGCAGGTGGGACTTGACTGCCCGCCCCTCTCAGATTTGCTTGGCGCCACGCGTGTTCGCGGGGACATACTCGCATTGCTCGGCGCCCTTGCAGTGAGCGGCTACATGCTGATAGGGCGCCGCCTGCGCCCGAGTGTGCCGCTGATCCCGTATATCACGGTTACCTATACCGTAGCTGCCATCGCCTTGTTCGGTGCAGCAATTCTCGCCGGGCAGTCGCTGTGGGGATATCCCCCCCGAGCATATCTCTTCTTCCTGCTGCTTGCATTGATTCCCCAGTTGGTCGCCCATTCAACGTATAATTGGACGTTGCGGTATCTCCCTGTGACCGTCGTCTCGATCATGCTGCTTGGAGAGCCCGTGGCCTCGAGCACGTTGGCCTACATCTTGCTTGGAGAACAGCCCTCTTGGCTGATGGTGGCCGGCGGAACGCTGGTGCTGACCGGGGTGGGAATCGCATCCTGGAGAACGCCTGGCCGCCGCCACAGTCGCCGTGCTGAGAGAAATGCGCCATGACCTAGTCTGTCGGAGGAGTGCGCCATGCAAGTGCGCTGCTATCGGTGTCACACCAGCTACTCAATCGGGAGAGAGGAAATTCAGTTCGCGCTCGAAGCGCTCGAGGAGAGCGGCGGAAAGCACTACGACGCGCGCTGCCCGCATTGCCGGCAGATGAATCGCGTTTCGCTCGAGCAGCTGCGCCAAGCCGCTCGCGCGTATGCCTCCGCGGAGGCCGAAGAGCGTGGCTCCGGGGAAGACGAGGGTCAGGGCTCGGAGTGAGGAATCGGATAAATGTCACCTGATCTCCTGATTTCCGCTCCGCGTCTCCGGCGCCATCTGGCGGATCCCAACTGGGCAATCCTCGACTGTCGTTTCGATCTACAAGACCCCGGCTCGGGTGAACGGGCCTATCTGGAATCGCATATCCCCGGCGCGGTCTATGTGCATCTGGAGCGGGATCTCTCTGCGGCTCGCAACGGGCGCAACGGCCGGCATCCGTTGCCGGATGACAATGCGCTTGCCGCGCTCTTCTCCCGTCTCGGGATCTCGCCCCAGACACAAGTCAACGCCTACGACACATCTGGCGGGCCATTCGCCGCCCGATTGTGGTGGACCCTTCGCTATATGGGTCACGCGCATGTCGCCGTCCTCGACGGCGGACTCGATGCCTGGCGCAAGCGCGCATTCCCCGAGAGCGGCAGCCCGGAAACCCGGCCCGAAGCGGTTTTCATCCCTCGTCCGCACCCGGAGATGATCGCTCGAGAGGGTGAGATTCGCGAGCAGCTTGGCTCGCGGAGCATCTTCCTGCTCGACGCCCGATCAGGGGAACGTTTCCGGGCGGAGGCTGAGCCCTATGATCCTGTGGCGGGGAGAATCCCCGGCGCAAAGAACCGATTCTGGAAGGATAACCTGGACGCGGAAGGGCGCTTTCGCTCGCCCCAAGCACTGCGCCGGGAGTTTGAAGACGTCCTGGGCGAGACCCCCGTCGACCGGATTGTCTCCTACTGCGGATCCGGAGTGACAGCAACTCACAACCTGTTGGCGATGGCGTATGCCGGCTTGGAGGGTGCTCGACTCTATCCAGGCTCCTGGTCCGAATGGTGCGCGCAGCCGGACAACCCGACCGCGCGCGGTGATTAGGAGGGCCGGAACGACAACGCCCCCGATTCAGCTCTCAGTCGGCCGCAACTGAATCCCGATCTCGCAAGAAGACGGGACTTTCTCGAGTGATGCGACGCTAGAAATGGCCACCGTGCACATCATCCCCCATACGCATTGGGATCGAGAATGGTACCAGCCATTCCAGGTGTACCGTGTGCGTCTCGTTCACCTGATCGACTACTTGCTGGATCTGCTCGAACGGGATCCGGACTATCCCTGTTTCACTCTCGATGGACAGGTGGTTCTCCTGGAGGATTATCTCGCCATACGTGGAGGCAACCGCGGGCGGCTCAAAGATCACGTGCGAAGCGGAAGGTTGATGATCGGCCCGTGGTATGTGCTTCCGGATGAGTTCCTCGTCCATCCGGAATCGCTGATCCGCAACTTGCTGCGGGGCCGATCCATCGGTGATGATTTTGGGGGGGTTATGCCCGTCGGCTATCTGCCCGACCCTTTCGGGCATATCGGGCAGATGCCCCAGATCCTCGCCGGATTCGGCATCCATTCAGCCGCGCTGCGCAGGGGCCTTTCCGATGAAACCTGCGAGCTCCGATGGGAATCCCCCGATGGCAGCCAAGTCCTGCTTGCCTACCTGCGGGAGGGCTACGACAACGCAGCACGCATGCCGGCAGATCCTCAGAACTTCGAGCGGACGATCCGCGAATTGAGCGATCGGCTGCGACCGTTCTGCGCGAGCAACCAGATACTTTTGATGAACGGGACCGACCACCATGAACCGCAGGCCGAGATCCCCTCATTGATCGCCGGCGTGGGGATGGGCGCGGACAGGATCAAGATCTCCTCTCTCCCAACCTACTTCTCGGCACTCCGAGCGGACATCACCAGGGGAGACCTTGCACCCCCGCTGGTGAAGGGGGAATTGCGGGACCCAAAGCGGCATCACTTGCTCGCGGGCGTGCTTTCCAGCCGGGTCCGGATCAAGCAGCAGAACAACCACTGCGAGACCGCGCTGCTCAGGTTCGCCGAGCCGCTGGCCGCTTTCGCCCGCCCATTCCGGCAGCGGCTGAACGATCGAACAGTCTGGTCGGGACACCTCACCGCGCCTCCTGTCCGCAGGCCGCGCGAACTGCTGCGCGAGGCCTGGCGGCTGCTGCTCCTGTGCCACCCCCATGATTCGATCTGCGGCTGTTCCATCGACCAGGTGCACAAGGAGATGGTAGATCGCTTCGATCAAGCACTTCAGATCGCAGAAGAGGTCATCCAGCAGAGCATGCAGCTCATCGCGAGGAATGTCGACACACGGTCCGCCGCGCCGCCACGAGCCGCAGCAAGCCTGGTGGTCTTCAACCCTACCCATGCCCCGGCAACCGCGCGTGTTCGCTGTAGGATTGAGCTCCCGGCCGGCCTCGAGCCGTTCCAGATCCTGGGCCCGGAGGGGAAGGTCGCTCCCCATCGAATAGTCGAATCGAGAGGGCGGTCTCTGGCGGATCTGGAGTTGGATCGAGAAGGCTTGATTGGCCTGCTGTCGACGGTCCATGATGGCCGCATTCTCGGCCTTTCGATCCAGTCCGTGGCAGTGCTTCCAGGGACAGATTGCGCCACCGTCGATGTGGTCCTGGCGCAGGATGCGCCTCCAAACCAGGGCGCCGCCGCCGCCGGGCTGGAGCGCATTGGAGCCCTGCTGGAAGACCCGGCCATCGAGCGCTTCAGGGCCCTGGCTCACTTTGCAACCGAGACGACCTTCGAGATGTTGGCATCGAACGTCCCCGGATTGGGCTACAAGACTTACTCTCTCCTCCCCGCGGCGTCGCCGCCCGAGGGGGGCCGATCTGCCTCCGCCGGCACCATCCGGCGCGGCGACCTCTCGCTGCAGGTCGACAAGCAGGGAAGATTCGCCCTCACCCAGCTCAGTACCGGCCTGCATTTCGAAGGGCTGTTCGGCTTCCGGGATGTGGGGGAGGCCGGTGATAGCTACACGCATGCGGCGATTGAGGCCGATCAGCCGATCGAATCGCCGCTCGGGCCCGTAGCGGTTTCTCGGGGGTGCGACCCGCTGGGAGAAGGACTTCACATTCAAATGGAGGTGGAGCTGCCGGCTGAGCTGACCCCGGACCGGGCCGCCCGCAGCGGCTCGCAAGTTGTGATGCCCGTGGAGATTGACGCCCGGCTTTCAACGGGGATCCCCCGCCTAGACTGCAACGTGCGGCTCGTCAACACAGCTCGGGACCACCGCCTTCAGCTCCTGTTCCCCATCGGTGGGGAAGCGGACGCCGCATACTACGGGGGTCATTTCGAGATCCTGGAAGTCCCCACAACGATACCCCGGGGCGGCCCCGATTGGGCGGAGCAACCCGTCGCTGAACGACCGATGCTCGGCTTTGTGGCCGCCCGGCGCAGACGCGATGGCGCGGGCTTGATGATCGCCTGCAGGGGACTGAGGGAGGCGAGCGTCTCGCCGGAGGGGGAGATCTGCGTCACACTCCTGAGATGTTTCGGCTGGCTATCCAGCGACGATCTGCCCTCCCGGAAGGGCGGCGCGGGCCCCAGCGTGCCCGTGCCCGGCGGACAATCCGCGGGGGAGCATCGTTTCGAGGTCAGCCTGATTCCTTTTCAAGGCGATTTCCACGCTGCCAGGCTCCAGGCCGAGGCATTTCTCTCCGGCATGTCAACGGCGGGCACCGGCCTGCACCCGGGCGAACTACCCCACACCGCATCCTTCCTGGACATCGACCCCGCTGGCCGGTTTGCCATCACCGGGGTGAAGGAAACGGAGTCGGGGGAGGGGATGGTCGTCCGGGGTGTCAACCTGGGGGACGCACCGATTCACACCACTCTCAGGAGCCTGTGGCCCCTGCGTGCCGCCTGGCGGGCGCGACTAGACGAGGAAAAGTTGGAGCCGTGCGGGTTCACGGATCGCGAGCTGGCCTTCGACGCCGGTCCGCATGAGATCGTGACCCACCGCCTGGTGTTCGAGACGTAAGGGGGCTGTGGGGTGCATCCGGCCATCTCTGGCAGACCAGCCCTTCCCAGACATTGATGACCCTCGGCCCTGAGTAACCATGCGCCGCCCCGCCCGGCCTCAGTTGGAGCGGGCCTCTTCGAAAGTCGGCCGATTGACGCGCAGGGAGAGGCCGAGCAATCCCGACAACAGCGCCATCGCCGCAGTGGCCTGGAACAGCAGGTCGAAGCCCATGTGATCGGCCAGGATGCCGCTGAAATAGGTTCCAACTGCCCCACTCGCAAAGGTGAACCCCAGCACCAAGCCCGACGCAGCCCCCATCCGTCGCGGCATCATATTCTGCGCCACGACGACCAGGATCGAGTGCGCCGCCCCCGTGAGCGCGCCGGCCAAAGGCGTGATCAGATAGGTCCAACTGGTGCTCCCATAGCGCGGGTACATCAGCAGCGGTACTCCGGCCGCCAGCAGGGTGATCACAACCACCTGCTTGCGGCCGTAGCGATCACCGAGCCAGCCGCCGGTGACGGTCCCCAATGCCCCGCCGGCGGTGAAAGATGAAGCGATCAGGCCGTAGATTGCCGGGCGGAACCCCAAGTCGCTGAAGTACTTCGGCAGGAACACCATCATGTTTTGCTGCGCCCATGAGCGAAATGCGATGAGCAGTGCGAAGAGGCTGAACCGCAGCCATGCCCCGGCTTGGGGGCGGCGACGCGGGCCGGTGCTCTGCCACCTTTCGGCGGTGGTCAGCGAATGGTTTCCCCCGCTCAATTCCCGCCCGGCGTTGAGCGCGATGGGCACGATCCCTACCAGCATCAAGAGCAAACCCGGCGGCCCCCAGCGCTCTAGAATCGGGCCGCCGATGGCGGGTCCCAAGGAGTAGCCACCTGAGCCAAAGAGGAAGAACAGGGAGGCGGCAGTCGCCTCCCGCCCGCGGAACTGTTCCTGGCTGATTTGCGTGGCTTCCATCGCTCCCGCGGGGTGGAAGGCGCCGGAACCCACGGAAGCCACCACCAGGAACACCAGCGGCCATTGGCCGGGGGTGAGCACTGCAAGCGAGAAGAACAATCCCATCCACAGCACACCGCCGGCGGCCAGCCAGCGGGCGCCGGCCCGATCCGCCAACCAGCCGAACAGCGGTTGGGAAATTGAACCCATGAGTGTGGACAACGTGCCCACCAAGCCGATTACCGCATTGGTCAGGCCGAGCGGCACGCTGAACATCGCCAGCAGCATGGAGCGCTGCCCGCTGAGCAGGTCTACTGCGAGATGGGCCAGCCCATTGGAGATAAACGCCCGATTGCGAAACAGGCTCAAGTGTAAAGCCCCTTCTCACGAATGAGCCGGTCGACGGACGCCGGGAGAAGATGGCGGTAGGGGATCCCTTCCCGCACCCTGCGGCGAATCTCGCGGGCGGAGATGCGGATGAATGCCGTGTCGATGAAGCGTGCCTTCTCCGTGACCCCCGGCAGCTTCCCCTCCAGAGCCGCCAAATCCAGATCGACATCCGGTCGATGCCAGACGCCGAGCAAATCGCACAAGGCCAGCAGCTCGCCCGGCGACTTCCACTCGCTCAGCTCCACCAGGGAATCCGAGCCCATCAAGAACGCGAAGCGGCCATCCGGATTTCTTGTCCGGAGCCACTTCATGGTATCCACACTATAGTGGGGCCCCGGGCGGTCGACGTCCGCCCTGGAAACTGAAAAACCCCGGTACCCGCGGATCGCCGACCGGACCAAGTCCAAGCGATCCTCGATCGGGCTGATTTGTCGATCCAACTTGTGGGGGGGGACCCCGGTGGGCACCCAGAGCACCCTCTGCAGACCCAGGAAGATCCTGGCCTCTTCCGCCAGTATGATATGCCCCACGTGTGGAGGGTCGAAAGTGCCCCCAAAGACGCCGATCATTCCTGCCATTCGAGTTCCGCCTCCCCGATTCGAACCGTGTCCCCTTCCTTGGCGCCAGCCTCCCTCAAGGCCCGCTCCACGCCCCAGCGAGCCATCAGATGCTGAAATCGGCGCACCGCCTCATCATACTGCCAGTATGTGCGCGCCGCCGCTCGCTCCACAGCTTCGCCCTTCACCCGCCAGATGCCCTCCGACTCGCGAGCGATCGTGAACTGTCGCGGATCGGCCTCAGGCCGGTAGACAGGTAATTCTTCGGACTCCGCCGGCATCTCCACCGGCCCCTCACGCTGGGCGCGCAGGGCAGCGTAAAGCACCTCCCGTAGATTCTGCCTTGCCAGAGCCGATATCGGAATGACTGACCGGCCGAACTCGGCAAACTTGGCCTGGATCTCATCGAGCCGGGCCTGGACGTGCGGAAGGTCGATCTTGTTCAATGCGATCACCTGCGGTTTGCGCGCCAGCCCCTCGTCGAAGGCGGCCAGTTCGGCGTTCACCTGCGAAAAATCGGCCACGGGGTCCTGAGAGGAACCGTCGAGGAGGTGGATCAGAACGCGTGTTCGCTGGATATGCCTCAGAAAACCGACCCCCAAGCCCGCCCCCTTGTGGGCGCCCTCGATCAGGCCAGGGATATCCGCCAACACCAGTGATGTCCCCTCCTCCAAATCGACTACACCCAGATTCGGATGCAAAGTTGTGAACGGATAGTCCCCGATTTTGGGTTTGGCATTGCTGACTGCCGCCAGGAAGGTCGATTTCCCGGCGTTGGGCAGACCGATGATCCCCACGTCGGCCAGCAAACGCAGTTCCAGCAGCAGCCAGCGCGCCTCTCCCTGTTCCCCCTTCTCGGCCATGCGCGGCGCTCGATTCTTGGAGGTGGCGAAACGGGCGTTGCCCCTGCCCGGGCTTCCGCCCTCGCACACGACCAGCCGCTCATCCGCTTCCACCAGGTCGCCAAGCATCTCGCCCGTGGCCTCTTCCCGCACCACTGTCCCCGGCGGGATCCGAATGACCAGATCCTCGCCTGACCGGCCGGTCCGCTTGGCCGGTCCGCCGTTCGCCCCGTCTTCGGCCGTATAATGGGTGCGGTGCCGGAGCGGAGACAGCGTATTCATGGTCGGCGAGACCTGCAGAACGACCTCCCCGCCGCGGCCGCCATCCCCCCCGTCAGGGCCGCCGCGCGGGACATACTTCTCACGGCGGAAATGTACGATTCCGTCCCCGCCTTTCCCCGCCCGGACAAAAATGCGAGCTTCATCCAGGAACATCGGCCGCTTTCGATGGCAGGAAGCCTGCCCCGGCATAGGTGTACAATTCGGCCAATATTTCATGTGTTACACTTGGCACTATTGGCCCATCCATGATAGAGTTTGACCGCCGTACATAGTACATTGGAGTCCCTTATGAACAGTTTCCCAGTTCCAGACATTATAGTTGGCCGATTGCCCGTCTATCTGCGTGCGCTGACCGAAATGGCGATCGAAGGCAAGGAAATCACATCCTCGCAGGAGTTGGGGCGACGCCTGGGGGTATCATCGGCGCAAATCCGCAAAGATCTTTCCCAGTTCGGCGAGTTCGGAAAGCAAGGAACTGGATACCACGTCTCCTATCTGACAGAACAGCTGCGTCGCATCCTCAACCTCGAGAAGGTCTGGGACATGGCGGTCATCGGCGCTGGCTCCCTCGGGACCGCGCTTGCCAACTACGGCGGTTTTCTCAACCGGGGCTTCAATGTGACGGTCATCTTCGACAATGATCCCAAGAAGGTGGGCACCCAGGTCGGGAGTCTTATCGTGAAGGACATCGCGGAGTTGGAGCATCAGCTTGCGTCGGAGGGCATCCGGGTGGCGATCATCGCTGTGCCGGCCTCGGCCGCGCAGCCGCTCACGGACAGACTGGTCAAAGCCGGCGTGGAAGCCATTCTGAGCTTCGCGCCCACCTTCCTTTCCGCCCCTGAGGATGTGCAGCTCCGACATAGTGACCCGGCGCTCTATCTGCAGCACATGACGTATTATCTCGGATAGACCGCTGGATCCCCGAAATAACCATGGTGGCACGCGAACCCGCGTGCCACTCCGTTCACTTGTTCGCCTGAAGGCTCCGACGGCTATACCGCTGGGAGTGATCGTCGCAGCCGATCGATAATTGCCAGGCCCTTGGCCGCTCCCTTGGCCGCACATACGACGGGCTCCTCCGCCATATACGCCGGGACGCCTGTCTCGCGGGTCAGCCATTTGTCCATGCCGCGCAGCAATGCACCTCCCCCGCAGATCACCATCCCACGATCGATGATATCCGAAGCCAACTCAGGAGGCGTGGATTCGAGCACCGTGCGCACCGCGGCCACCTGGAGTTGGAGGGTCTCTTGCAGCGCTTCGACGATCTCATCCGTGGTCAGCGTTATGGGTCTGGGAAGCGCTGTGACCTGGTCCTGCCCTTGTATCTCCATGCTCGCATCCTCTTCCTGCGAGATGGCCGCTCCGATTCGGATCTTGGCGACTTCCGCCGTACGTGGGCCGATGATCAAGCCGTATTTCTTACGCACATAGGCCACAATTGCTTCGTCCAGCTTGGCGCCGCCGATGCGCACCGTCTCAGCGCTCACGATACCGCTCATGGCGATCACCGCGGCCTGCACGGCCCCGCCCCCGAGAACGACCACCATGTTCCCGGAGGGCGTCGCCACCGGCAGACCCACGCCGATGGCAGCCGCCAGAGGTTCCTGGATCAGAAAGGCGTTCCGGCTGCCGGCCTGCAGGGCCGCCTCGTGCACCGCGCGTCGCTCGACGCTGGTGACCCCATAGGGGACGGTGATCATCACCCTGGGCTTGAACAGCCGGGCGGGGCCACAAACCTTCTCGACAAAGTGCCCCAGCATGCGGTGCGCGACCTCGAAATCCCCGATCACCCCATCGCGGAGCGGGCGCATGACTTCTATCATCTCCGGGACCCGCCCCTCCATCTCGCGCGCCGCCTGACCTACCTCCACAATCTTCAGCTCCCCGATATCGATTGCCACCACCGTGGGCTCATTCAGGACCACCTGATCCCCCTCGCAGATGATGGTGTTCATTGTCCCAAGATCGATACCGAGCTCTTTGCCGAATAGTGCCATTGGCCTACGTTTCCTCGCCCCGCAGGGGCAATTCCGGCCGCCTTTGAACCCGTCTTCGGAAGCGATGTACGGCCTCGAGGCGCAGGTTCGAGCGCCGCAGGGCTGCCTCCATGGCCAAGTATTCATCTGTGCCGCGAGGCACTTCGCTCAGGCGACGCTCCGCGCGCTTGCGCGCCGCCTCCGCCCGCGCGACGTCGATCTCCGCCACATTCTCGCCCACATCGGCCAGCACCGTCACGACCTCCGGGCGCACCTCCATCACGCCGCCCGCGATGGCAAATGCCTGCTCTTCTCGGCCATGGCGGACCTGGAGTACCCCATAATCCAGAGTCGTCAGCAGCGGAGCGTGCCTCGGATAGACGCCGAGCTGGCCTTGCACGCCGGGCGCAACCACCGCGTCGACCTCCCCCTCAAAGAGCAGCTTGTCCTGAGTCACGATCTCGCATCGGATGGTCATGACGTAAGAATCCCCATCTCGGCCACTCTACCCCGCTTCCATCTGCTCCGCTCGGGCAAGCACATCTTCGATCGGTCCGGCCATCATGAACGCCTGCTCCGGAACCTGGTCGTGCTTTCCTTCCAGGATCTCCTTGAAGCCGCGTATGGTCTCTGAGAGCGGAACGTATCGGCCCTCTCGTCCCGTGAATTGCTCGGCCACATACATGGGCTGCGAGAAGAATCGCTCGATCTTCCTGGCCCTGGAGACGATCACCTTATCCTCCTCGCTCAATTCCTCGATGCCCAGAATGGCGATGATGTCCTGCAGATCTTTATAGCGCTGCAGGACGCGTTGCACCTCTCGGGCGGTCGAATAGTGCTCGTCGCCGACGATTTGCGGATCGAGGATCCGTGAGGTCGAGACCAACGGATCGACCGCCGGATATATTCCCTTCTCGGAGATTGAGCGCTCCAAAGCGATAGTGGCGTCCAGGTGGGTGAAGGTCACCACGGGCGCCGGGTCGGAATAATCGTCCGCGGGCACATACACGGCCTGCATAGAGGTGATGGACCCGGTCCGCGTGGAGGTGATGCGCTCCTGCAATTCTCCCATCTCGGTCGCCAGGGTGGGCTGGTATCCCACAGCCGAGGGCATGCGCCCCAGCAGGGCCGAGACCTCCGATCCAGACATGCTGAAGCGGAAGATGTTGTCGATGAAGAGCAGGACATCCCGACCTTGATCTCGGAAGAACTCCGCCATGGTCAGGGCGGTCAGGCCCACCCGCAGGCGGACCCCCGGAGGCTCATTCATCTGCCCATAGATGAGCACCGTGTCCTTCAACACGCCGGATTCGATCATCTCCCGGTACATCTGGGTGCCTTCTCGAGTGCGTTCGCCAATGCCGGCGAAAACGGAATTTCCCTGGTGCACCGTGGCGATGGATCGGATCAACTCCTGGATAATCACCGTCTTTCCCACACCCGCGCCGCCAAAGATGCCCGTCTTGCCGCCTTTGGTGAAAGGCGCGATCAGGTCGATGACCTTCAGCCCGGTCTCAAACACCTCGACGCGCGTCGATTGCTGATCGAAAGGCGGCGCCGGGCGATGGATCGCCTGCCGCTCAGCGACGTTCACCGGACCGAGCTTGTCGATCGGAGCTCCCAGCACATTGAACACCCGCCCGAGCGTCCCCTGCCCCACCGGAACGCGAATGGGGGCGCCCGTAGCCATGGCGGGCATGCCGCGCTTCAGACCATCCGTGGTATCCATCGCCACCGTGCGGACGGCGTCATCGCCCAGATGCTTCTGCACCTCCAGCACCAACGGGTCACCGTCCTCTTGCGGGACCCTAATGGCATCGTAGATTTCCGGCAGTTCGCCAGACTGAAACTCACAATCCACCACCCCGCCCCGGATTTCAGTGACCTGGCCTTTCGCTCCGCCCATGCGTGCCTCCATCGGTTATGCCGCCTACTCCCGTGATCGAGAGAGCGCTTCGGCCCCGCCCGCGATATCCAGCATGTCGTTCGTGATTGCCTGCTGGCGGGCCTTGTTGTATTCCAATTGAAGGATAGAAGATAGCTCGTTCGCATTCTCGGTCGCGTTTCGCATGGCGACCATGCGCGCCGCATGCTCGCTGGCAAGGGATTCCAAAATCGCCACGTACACTTGCAGTTCGGTCAAACGAGGCACCAGGCGATCGATCAACTCCTCCATTCCGGGCTCGTAGATATATTCCGCACGGGGTTGATCCCCTCCCGAGACGCGGTATCCCTCTCCGCCGATGTCCAGCTCCTCGTCCTGCACGGCGAAGGGCAGCAGGCGCTTCTTGGCGGGAATCTGGCGCAGCAGATTCACATAGTCGGTGTAAATCAAATCCACCTCGTCCGCGCGGACCTCGAGGAACTCATCTACAGCCATGCTGCCAATTGCGGAGACGTCGGCATAGGTCGGCTGAGCGGGAAGGTCGGTGAACTCCGCCATGATATCCGCCTTGCGGCGGGCCATCATCTCCGCCCCCACACGGCCGACGATGATGTAGCTAACCGGAACACTGTCTCCCGCGAACTGCTCCATGGCGAATCGCACCACGTTTGCGTTGTACGCACCAGCGAGGCCGCGATCCCCGGTGATCAGGACGACAACCCTCCGGCGAGTGGGATCCCGTTCAGTGAGAAGCGGATGGATGTAGTCCTTTGCAGGCTGCAGGGTCAAATGGCGCAGCACTTGCCAGGCTTTGTTGGCATAAGGCCGAGTCTGCCTCACCTGCTGTTCTGCCCGACGAATGCGACTGGCGCTCACCGCCTCCAAGGCGCGCGTCACCTGGGAGATATTGTTCACGCTCCTTATTCGGCCCTTCATCTCCCGGGCTGTTGCCATCGTTCCTTCCCCCCTCTTCCGCCTAGACCTGCCAGCCCCGGTTGAAGGCCTCGATCGTCTCCCGCAGTTTCTCCTCCGTCTCAGGTGTGATCGCCTTCTCACCCTCGATGTCCTTCAGGATCTCAGGGTTGGTGGTCTCGATGCTCCTGCGCAGCGCCGTCTCCCACTCGCTGACCGCATCCACGGGGATCTTGTCGGCATAGCCGTTGGTGGCTGCGAAAAGCGCCACCACCTCCTCTCCGAGTGAGAGTGGCTGGTACTGTGGCTGTTTCAAGACCTCCTGCAGGCGTTGGCCGCGCCCCAATTGGGCTTGGGTGGCCTTGTCCAGATCCGATCCGAACTGCGCGAAGGCAGCCACCTCCCGGAAGGAAGCCATGTCCATTCGGAGCATCCCGGCCACCTGGCGCATGGCCTTGGTCTGGGCGTCTCCACCCACACGCGATACGGAGAGGCCAGCATTGATCGCGGGCCGGATCCCGGCGTTGAACAGATCGGTTTCCAAGTAGATCTGTCCATCGGTAATGGAGATCACATTGGTCGGGATGTAAGCGGAGACATCCCCCAGCAGCGTCTCGATGACGGGAAGCGCGGTGAGCGATCCTCCGCTGGCCTCGATCTTGGCAATGCGATAGGAATTGGCCTCCGGCAGCTCCGCCAGCGCCTCCTGCGCCTGATGCCTGGCAAGCGGTCCGGCAAACACCTTGCCTCCACGCCCATCTTCTGCCGTGGCCGGGCCCTCATGCCCGTCCGGCACGATGACATACTCGTCCGCCAACCGAACCGCCCGCTCCAGTAGGCGGCTGTGCAGGTAGAACACGTCTCCAGGATACGCCTCCCGTCCCGGCGGCCTGCGGAGCAGTAGCGAGACCTGACGATATGCCCAGGCGTGTTTTGAGAGGTCGTCATACACGACGAGCGCATCTTGACCGTTCTCGGCGAAGTATTCGCCCATGGCGCAGCCGCTGTAAGGGGCGAGATACTGCAGCGCCGCGGGGTCATCCGCCGCCGCCACAACCACAATCGTATGATCCATGGCGCCGTAGCGTTCCAAGGTGGCGACCGTCCGCGCGACTCCCGCCCGTTTCTGCCCGATGGCCACATATATGCACAGCAGGTCCTTACCGCGCTGGTTGATAATGGTGTCGATGGCGAGGGCCGTCTTTCCCGTCTGCCGATCGCCGATGATCAGCTCTCGCTGGCCGCGGCCGATCGGGATCATGGCGTCGATGGCCTTGATCCCGGTCTGAACCGGCGTGTCCACGTCTTTGCGCTCGACGACGCCGGGGGCGATGCGCTCCACGGGCCGATAGCCTTCGAATTGGATGCTCCCCTTGCCGTCTATGGGAGCGCCCAGGGAGTCCACCACCCTGCCGATCAGACCATGGCCGACGGGCACAGAGGCAATCCGTCCGGTCCGGTAGATCGCGGATCCCTCCTCAATATCAGAGTATTCTCCCATGACAATCACGCCGACGGAATCGCTCTCGAGGTTGAAGGCGATGCCCATCACCCCCGTGGAGAAGCGCACCAGCTCTTGCGAACGAACGTTTGCCAGACCCGCCACACGTGCGATCCCATCTCCGGCCTCTATGACCGTTCCCACTTCACGCACTTCGATTTCAGGCTCATAGGCCTCAATCTGCTTGCGGAGCTCGCCGGAAAGGTCTTTCACCAGATCTGTCATTGTCATTCCACTCCGTTGGTTTTCAGTCCGCCGGCCGTGCAGGCATGCCCGGCGCAATCAACCGCCGGCGCTCAATGGCCGGCGTCTGTGCCCTCGTGAACCTGCCCAAGCCCCCCACCCACTTGACCGTCACCTGGGGAACGCAAAAATCATACCTGAGGGCCCAGGCTTTGTCCAGTTGGCGGGGGTGGCGGCCTACAACTGCACCTCTCCTCGCTTTCGACCCTGGCCCAGCTCCGTGGATCGTTCATAGGCCGCCCAGATGGCCCGTGATAGCGCAGTCCGGAATCCGGCCTTGTCCAAATAGTACAGCGCCGCAGCCGAGGTTCCTCCTGGAGAGGTCACCTCGTTCCGCAACCGGGCCAAGTGGCGCGGGGAGTGCTCATAATACGCGACCGAACCCTTCACCGTCTGCACCACAAGCTGTTCCGCAATGCGGCGTGGGAAGCCCAAGTGCACTCCTGCATCCACCATCGCTTCCATGAACAGGTAGACGTATGTCGGGCCTGTTCCGGAAAGCGCGGTCGCCATGTCCAGGTAGTCCTCGTCTTTCACCATCACATCATCCCCGAAGGAGCGAAAGAAGGACCGGGTGCTCTCCAGTTGTTCGCTGGTTACGCTATCCGTCGCCGTCCAAACTGTGATCCCCTCTCCCACCTGGGCCGGGGTGTTCGGCATGGACCGCACCACGTTGGGATGGGCGAGGCCCTTTACCAACGTCCCGAGTCGAGCGCCCGCAACAATCGAGATCACCAGCGCCTGGGCATCGATGGCGGCGTGCAGGTCCTGAATCACCTGCTCCAGTGTCTGAGGCTTGACGGTCAGGATCACAAAATCCGCCTCCTCTACCGCCTTGCGGTTGTCGGTGGTGGTCTCGAACTGATACCTCTCCGCCAGCTCGCGCAGGCGCCCGGGTCGGGGGCCGCTCATGCGGATCATCCGCGGTTCAACCCCGCCGCGGTCAACCAAGCCGCGAGCCATGGCCTCACCCATCACACCCGGGCCGATAAATGTGTACCGACTCTCCACCGATCTCTCCTCCCTAGCCATTTTCGCTGGTCTCCCGCCGCGCTCCCGCCCGGCATTGCTCTTCGTGCTGTCTCCAGCCGACTGCCCGCTGCTTCGCCCCAAGTCGGCGGAGCATGAATCCCTCGCAGACGATCATCAAGTCCGGTCGAAATACCTCAGCGCCATTCGGACGCGCGCCTCGACCTCTTCGGGAGCGTCATCGGGGATGCTCTTGATTGCCGCCGCCGCTTCCAGGCCGGAGTATCCGAGCGCCTGCAGCACCTCCACCACCGCTTTGTCCTCGGCCGATGTGCGCGGCATCATCACCTCTGGAAGCTCCAGTCGATCCTTCAAGTGGAAGATGATCTTCTCTCCCGTCTTGAGGCCGATTCCCGGCACCGTGGCCAGCAGTTCAGGCTGATTGTTGACGACCGCCATGCGGATGTTGTCCGGTGAGAGGTGAGAGAGCATCGCCAGCGCCAGTCGTGGGCCCACTCCACTCACCTGCAAGAGCGTTTCGAACAGGCTCCGTTGGGAGACGCTGGAGAAACCGTAGAGCGTCGGTTGCTCCTCGCGCACCACAAGAGCCGTGTAGAGAAAGGCCGTCTCGCCCACTGAGGGAAGCCCCTCCAGCACATTCAGGGGGGCATGAACCTGGAAGCCCACCCCTCCGACGGCGAGAACAAGCTCGTTCTCTCCCACCTCCTGCAGAATGCCTTCCAGCGAGGCGATCAACTGGACTCCTCGACACGATCGTGGAAAGCGCGCGAGTGTATGTGGCAAATCGCCACGGCGAGCGCATCGGCGGCGTCATCGGGAGTTGGGATTTGGGGCATGTTCAACAGGGCCTTGACCATCTCCTGTACCTGCGACTTCTCCGCCCGTCCATAGCCGACCACCGCTTGTTTGATTTCAAGAGGCGTGTACTCACTGATGGGCATACTTGCCTGCGCCAGCGCCAGCAGGCTGACCCCTCTGGCCTGCCCCACCGACATGGCGGTCTTCGCGTTGCGCTGGTAGAAGAGCTTCTCCACGGCCCCCCCGTCGGGTCGATGACGCGACAGCAGGTCCGTCAATGCTTCATACAGCCGGATCAACCGTTGGGGGAGAGGCAGCCCCGGCTCGGTGCGCACCACGCCGTAGTCGATCACCTCGAGCTTCCCCCCCTGGACCTGACGGATGATCCCATACCCGGTGATCGCTGTTCCGGGGTCAATGCCGACGATCTTCATCCGAGCCGGTCCGTCAAACCGGGCATCTAAGCCGCTTCCAGCCGCTCCACAGCGGCCTCCGTGACCTCCAGATTGCTGTACACGCGCTGCACGTCATCCGTTTCTTCCAGCCGATCGATCAGCCGCATGACCCCCAACAACTCGTCGATCGGCAGTTGGATGGTGCTCTTCGGCAGCATGCTCAGCCGTGCCTCCTCCGTCCTTATCCCTGCGGCCTCCAGACGGTCCGAGACTGCCTTGAAATCATCCGCGGAGGCGATAATCTCCACCTCTTCCTCTCCGAATTCCACATCCTCGGCACCCGACTCCAACGCCAGCTCGAACACTTCATCCTCGTCGGTGCCCTCGGCGGGAAACACGAAGTAGGCGGCCCGCCGGAACTGCCACGCCACCGATCCTGCATCGGCCAGGTTGCCGCCAGCTCTTGTCAGTTCATGCCGTAGCGTGGCCACGGTCCGGTTCCGATTGTCGGTGATCACCTCGATCATCAGCGCCACGCCATTGGGCCCATACGCCTCGTAAATGACCTGTTCCAGGTCGGCCCCGTCCTTGTCCTCACCGGTGCCGCGCCGGATGGCCCGCTCGATGTTCTCTTTGGGCATGTTGGCCTGCTTGGCGCGATCCACCATCAATCGGAGTGTGAAGTTGGTCTCCGGGTCCCCTCCGCCCTCCCGGGCCGCCACCGCGATCTCTCGCGCCAGCCGGGTGAAAAGCTGCCCCCGTTTTGCATCTTCCGCCGCCTTCTTGCGCTTTATTGTCGACCACTTCGAATGTCCGGACATGGAGCACCTTCCATCAATGGGAGGCCGGGACAAGAGGCCGCACCCCAGATTCTTACATCTCCCAATATTATAACCTTGGGCCTAGAGCGCCACAAACTGCGGGTGTCGGGGCGAGGCGGCGTGCGCTCTGCGCGGAGCCCAAGGCACAGTGAGCAGGGATCAAGGGATCAGGGATTGGGAGATCAGCCGGAATCGGTCGAGCGGGGCGCTCTCAGGCGCCTTCGTGGAATCCCCAACGGCTGAGACCGCGGCCGCGCCAAGCGAAACTGCGCCGGCTCCCGCAGCTTGCTGCAGAGGAATCAGTCCTCGCAGGTGGACTTTGCGAGAAGTCGCCGCGACTTCAGTCGCCGAGCCGCTGGACTCCACATGGGCGCCTTTCTGCCAAACCGGACCGGCCCTGAACCTGTTGGAACCGCGGCGAGAAGGGTCGAACGTGCGGATGCGCCTTTCGGGGGATCTAGCCATCCACGGGAGCGATCGGCGGCAGTCGGGGCTCAGGTTTCGGGACATAGCCGTTTTGAGGCAAAGACATGGCGGAATCAGCAAATGGAAGAGGCTGTCATGGCGCCTTCGGCAAGCCAGGCATGATGTCAATGCTGGTGCAGCAACCGGGGCATTGTACCTTGGCTGGCCGGGCGAGCATGCGAAGGCAAGAGCACCCCCGGGCGGCCGTCACATCTCCAGCAGCGTCCGCAGGGTCCCGACGGTCTCCAGGCTCTGGCCCCGGTAGTGGTTGTTGGCATACACCAGGGTCGTCGCCGCCTGCTCGTTGAGTCTGTGGATGCGGGGCACCCATTCGCGCAGTTCGTCCTCGTCGTAACTGTAATCGTAACGCTGCCACGCGTATTCGTGCTCCCACCATTGCTCCATGTTCCGTCCGTGAAACCGCACGTACGCCACATCGGAGGTCGCCCGCGCCACCGGCGGCATCAACCCCCTCAATGGCGGTTCATCCACGCAGCAGAATCCCAGATCCAATTCCTCAAGGAGCGAGAAGGTGCCCTCCGTAACCCATCCATGATCGCGAAACTCGATCACAAGCGGGGTTTCCGGGAAGCCCTGCCGAACCCTATGGATGTAGTCCTGGTTGGCGGGGTTGGGATGGAAGGAAAATGGGAACTGGGCCAGAACGCATGCCAGCTTGCCCGACTCGACCAGCGGGGATATCCCCTGGCGGAAGGCGTCGAAATCGGGCTCTTTGCGCTCATGCGTGATGCTCTTATGGGCCTTCACGGAGAAGAGGAAGTCATCCGGCGTGCGATCCACCCATCCCTGCACGGTCCGCTTTGCGGGCACCCGATAGTAGGTCACATTGAGCTCCAACGTATCGACCCGGTCTGAGATGAAGGGAAGCCAACGGTAACTGGGCAGATCTTCGGGGTAGACCGGTCCCACCCAGTCCTTATAGGAGAATCCGGAAGTTCCCAACAGAATCATGATACGCGCAACGCCTCCACCAGAAGAACGCCGCTCACAGCGCCCCGCGACGGCGTTCTCACGCGGTTCGCACTCCGCGCTTGGGGCACGAGACGGATCGCCTCGGGCCGTGTGTTTGCTCAGGTGCCACCGGCGCTCAACCGGCCTCCGATTCCGCCGCCGCTCGGCTCTCCTTCTCGTTTCCGCTCTGCTTTCCGTCGCCCGATTTGCCGGCGATAAAGGCCTCCGTCATCTGGCGAGCCAATTCGTCCTTGAACTGCTTCGGAGGCGTCTTCATGAAGTAGGCCGAGGGCGCAAGGATGGGGCCGGCCATGCCTCGATCCATGGCGATCTTGACGCAGCGCACCGCATCGATCACCACCCCCGCCGAATTGGGGGAATCCCACACCTCAAGCTTCAGCTCGATGTTCAACGGCACATCTCCAAAGGCCGAGCCCTCCATGCGGATATACGCCCATTTGCGATCCGTCAGCCAGGGCACGTAGTCGCTTGGACCGATATGGATGGCTCCCTCGTCCAACTCATAGGGAAGTTGGCTGGTAACCGCGCCCGTCTTGGAAATCTTCTTCGAGATCAGCCGATCCCGCTCCAGCATGTTGTAGAAGTCCATGTTCCCGCCGAAATTAAGCTGGAAGGTATTATTGACCCTGACCCCCCGGTCGTCGTACAGCGCGGTCAGGGCCCGGTGGGTGATGGTCGCTCCCACTTGACTCTTGATGTCGTCGCCGATCACGGGCAAGCCGCGCTCGCGAAACCGGGCGCCCCAGTATTCCGAACTGGCAATGAATACGGGGATGGCATTTACAAAGCCCACGCCGGCCTTGAGCGCCTGCTCCACATACCACTTGGTGGCCATCTCGGCGCCCACAGGGATGAAGTTGACCACCACATCGGTCTTTGTGCGTTTCAGGATGCCCACGATATCGTCCGTCGGGCCCGGCGCCTTCTCCACCACTTTATTGAGATACTTCCCCAAGCCGTCATGGGTCATGCCTCGATGCACGGGGACGCCCAAGTGGGGCACCTTGGCGAACTGGATGGTGTTGTTGGGATGCGCCAGCATGGCCTCGCTTAGATCGACACCCACCTTCCCCTTCACCACGTCGAAAGCGGCTGAAAACTCAATATCATGCACGTGGTATCCGCCCAGATTGACATGCATTAAGCCCGGGACCTTTTCGTCGGAGTCTGCATCCCGGTAGTAGTGCACCCCTTGTATCAATGCGGATGCACAGTTTCCCACCCCGATGATTGCAACACGAACCCTACGTTTTTGCGCCATGTTTGTGCCTCCTGAACGAGGGAAAGGATAGTGGATCATTCCGAGATAGTCAAAAACGCCTGCTTGTCCCGATTGCGCCCTATGCTAAAATCTGCACGCGCTGATGAGGAGCCAAGGTGGAAGATCCCTCTTCTCAAGAGATTGTCCCTGAAAAGGCGGACGGCATCCGCGATGCCGGTCGGCGTCTGGCAGACCCTTCCTCAACCGGTGAGCTGCTCCAGGCGGTTGTCGATCTGGCCGCAGAAGGCACCTCGAGTGAGGCCGCCTGGCTGCTATTGTACGATGAGACGACCAACCAGCTTCAGATTGAGGCCCTTTCCAGTTCTCTCCTATCCGACGATCTGATGGCAGATCGTGAGATCGATTTCCCCGCTGCGCGCTGGGCGTTCAATAACCGCCGGCCGCTGATTATTGAAGATCCCAGCGCTGACGAGCGAGTTGACAGCAGGCTGGAGGCGGTGCTCGGCCTGAGCCTGCGGTCCAGTCTCTCCTCCCCCCTTATGTCCCAATCAGGCCCCATAGGGGTGATCGAGACGGTCAACAGACGGGACAACGCCCATTATACCCAAGATGATCAGCGGGTCTTGGAGATCATCAACGCTTTGGCCGCCCCGATGATTGAGAGTGGAGACCTGCGGGTTGAGCTGGCAGGTCTGAGGGAGGAGCTCGAGGATCTGGACCGCATGAAATCGGATTTCATCGCCATCACGTCTCACGAACTGCGTACCCCTCTCGGCCTCATTCTCGGGCATGCAACGTTCTTGAAGGAAATGATCCCAAAGCAATTCGAGGAACAGATCGACGTGATCATCAACAGCTGCATCCGGCTGAAGAATATCACGGAGGATCTGTCCGCCATCGCACATCAGGAGCAGGGCAAGTCCCGAGTCCGCGTGGCGCCCTATTCGGTGCGGGAGATGATTGAGGTGACCGCCGAACGTTTTTCCAGTGCCGCCAGAGAGCGCGCCATAGAGTTGGCGTTCGACCTGCCCGAAGATGATCCACTGACGGTCGAGGGCGAGCGGGAGAAGATCGAGGTCGCGCTAGGGAACATCATCGACAATGCGATCGCTTTCACCGATGAGGGCGGACAGGTGGGGATCAAGGCAGAGGCGGTCGGCAACCAGGTGCAGATCTTCGTCGCGGACACCGGAATCGGCATCCCGAATGAGGATATCGAGCGGGTGTTTGATCGTTTCTACCAGGTTGAATCGCACCTTACCCGCAAGCACGGCGGGATGGGGTTGGGCCTATCCATCGCCAGGACGATGATCGAAATGCACGGGGGCGAAATCTGGTGCGAAAGCAAGGAGGGGGTGGGAAGCATCTTCGGATTCGGCCTGCCGAGGCAGCCGCGCGGATACTCCTGATCCACCAACAGGTGGCCCATCTATCCAGTGTTTGGCTTTGTCGAATTCCTTGCCAGGCTGTCAGCTTTCCAGCAATTCCAGAGGCGTGTCGTGGCGGTAAGAGGGTTCGGTCCGTCAATGAAGCGGCAATCGTGACCATTTCGCCGAATACTAATCCTTGGGACGCTTGAGAATGTATTCTCGCAGCTGAGAATTCTCCCGCATCTCCGTCCGCACCGCCACCAACTCCCAGCCTTCCTCCCCCAAGCGGGCCAGCGTGTTGTCTGTGACGATGAATTCAAGACTGGGACCCCGGTATAGGGTATTCACGCCTGTGCCCTCAGTGCGATAGTAGCTCAGGCTAATCTCGCACTCCTTGTCTTCTATGCGATCCCGGGTCGTCCAAACCTCGTAGTTCTGGGCCAGCTTGCAGTACTCCCACCGCTGCATATTCCCCTCCTATCCATCGATATGCAGCGAGTGTAGCAAGGCAGAGGGCTTGCCGCCATCCACCGTTAGGTCCTACGCCGTGGTGTCTGGCCGCACCGGGATTTCATTTCAAAGGGGAAGTCTAGTCGGAGGCTTCCACGCGCCTCTTGAGGACAAAGAGCCACTCCGTGGTCTCACCGGCTTCCCGAGTGAGAGAGGGCTTGGAATTGGGCATGATGGAAACCAATTCCCATCCGAGGGATCCCCAAGCGTTTAGTTCCACGTCCAATCCGTCATCCGCATCCGATCCGATCATCTCATGCATCCATCGGCCCGGGAAGGTGCTCCCAATGGAACCATCCCGCTCCACCTTGAAAACCAAAGTCAGGTACTGCCATTGGATGCCCCCCTCGATCTCTTCTCTCAGGCGGGCAATCCGCGTGCGCCGGTTCTCAGAATCTCCCTCGGCACCGTTCTTGGCCGTCTCTTTCCCTACCCCACACGCCAGGCAAACGTCGATGCCTTCCGGATTCCTCTCGCCACAGTTGGCACAGCGCCACAGCTCCGACACCCGCTCACTCCTCCCACCATGATCTTCAATATCCATCTTAATCCCCTGATAGTCTTGGAACGACGACTCCGGCGATCGGTCCGAGAGGTTCACGATCGATGCATCCTTGGGATTCGGCAGCTGAGCGGCGAAGCCGCCAATGGCTCGGCGCGAAGCACACAATTCACCCTATCGGCGTCGGAAGGCATACCCAAGGCTGCCGAATACAATGCCGCTCCCCGGTCGGCATCAGGTTAACGACCTCTTCAGGCGATCGTTACGTGAGCTGCCAGAGGTGGCGGAATGGGCGCGTTGACCCGCATCGCGCTCTGGCGTATAATGCCGGGGTGGCGGGGCGTGGCTCAGCCCGGATAGAGCGCACGGTTCGGGTCCGTGAGGTCGGCGGTTCAAATCCGCCCGCCCCGACCTCCAGGGGCGAGCGCATGGTCAAGGATCATGCGCTCGCCCCTGTTTCATACCCCCGTAGTGAGCGTCCCAGCGGGCGATCCACGGCTACCCACCCACAGCGGCAGTGGCGGCATGATGACGCCCAGGCGCTGACTGCCCGGTCCGGGGGGGTGTTCTTGTCTCCCGACCAGACAAGGATCGGCATTGTTACAAACTCGTGATAGTACCACTGCGGTATTGAGGCGGCGGCCGGGGCATGCATAATATAGGTCGTCGTCACTTGACCTTGGTCAGTGTTTCGACCACTCCCAGACCTGCCCCCCTTTGGTCTGGGAGTGCGCTTTTTCTCACCCTCAACGATCCCCCCACAATTCACCCCTGCACGGGCACATATGGAACCTCCGCAAATGATATACAATAGCCTGCGCGCCCGGCGAAACGCGGCTGGCCGGGCGCATCAACCGCTGCCCGCAATCTGGAAGTTGAACGGTCTGCGTCGGGCCCATCCAATGCGGCAGCCACTCAGGAGCATATCCATGACCATCACGAAGCAAGAAGCCCTCGCCTACCATCGTTCGGGTCGCGCCGGCAAGATTGAGGTCAACCCCACCAAGCCGTTGGCCACACAGCGGGATCTGTCATTGGCCTACACACCGGGTGTCGCCCAACCGGTGCTCGAAATCGAGCGGGACCCCCTGACAGCCTTCGAGTTGACGGCCAAGGGGAATCTGGTGGCGGTTGTGTCCAACGGGACGGCAATCCTCGGGTTGGGCGACCGCGGCCCGCTGGCCTCGAAACCGGTCATGGAGGGGAAAGGCGTCCTCTTCAAGGTCTTTGCGGATGTGGACGTGTTCGACATCGAGGTCGATTGCCATGACCCGGATGAGTTGGTGCGCATTGTGGCCGCCATCTCTCCTACCTTTGGCGGGATCAACCTGGAGGATATCAAGGCGCCCGAGTGCTTCCATATCGAGTCCCGCCTCCGGGAGATCCTGGATATCCCCGTCTTCCACGATGACCAGCACGGAACAGCGATCATCTCCGGCGCTGCGCTGCTGAATGGCTTGGAGGTGGTGGGCAAGAATATCGGCGAAGTGCGCGTCGTCGTCTCGGGGGCAGGGGCGTCGGCCATCTCGTGCAGTGAACTGGCCGTGCACCTGGGGGTCCGGCGGGAAAACCTGACCATGCTGGATAGCCGGGGGGTCATCTACCGAGGCCGCATGGAGGGGATGAACGAGTACAAGGAGCGCTTCGCCACCGACACGGACGCCCGGGATCTTGCCCAGGCCGTGGCAGGGGCGGACGTATTCTACGGTCTGTCAGTGGCCGATGTCCTCACCCCTGAGATGGTGATGACCATGGCGGATCGGCCGCTCATATTCGCCTTGGCCAATCCCGACCCCGAGATCCCCTATGACGTCGCCAAGGCAGCCCGGCCGGATGCCATCGTCGCCACCGGGCGCAGCGACTTCCCCAATCAGATCAACAATGTGCTTGGTTTTCCCTTCATCTTTCGCGGTGCGCTGGATGTGGGGGCCAGAGCGATCAACATGGAGATGAAGCTGGCCGCCGCCCGATCTCTCGCCGAATTGGCCAAGGAAGACTTGCCGGACAGTGTGCTCCGCGCATATGACCTTGAGAAGCTGAAGTTTGGGCCAGACTACATCATCCCCAAGCCCTTTGACCCGCGAGTCCTGCTCTGGGAGGCGCCCGCGGTTGCGCAAGCGGCCATGGAGAGCGGCGTGGCACGCCATCGCGTCGAACTCGAAGACTACCGTGAAGCTCTGGCGCTGCGTCTGGGACACGCCGAGCGCGTGCGGTACTACATCATGAACAAGGCGCGGGGGGATCCGAAGCGCGTTGTCTTCGGTGAGGGGGAAGAATCGAAAGTCATTCGTGCGGCAGTTCAACTGATCGATGAGGGAATCGCCAAGCCCATCCTGCTCGGGCGGCCCGATGTGGTCGCCGAGAAGCTGGGGCAGTTGGGGTTGAACTACAAGATGGACGTCGTCAATCCGGAGACCGCCGTTGAACGGGAGGCATATGGGCAAGCGTACTACGAACTCCGGCGGCGGAAAGGGGTGACCCGCGAACGGGCCCAGGAATTGGTGAAAACCGGGAACGTATTCGGACCGATGATGGTCCACGCGGGGCATGCGGACGCCTTTGTCTCGGGGCTTACGTACGACTATCCGGAGGTGATCCGCCCCGCCCTGGAGATCTTCCACACCCGGCCAGGCGCGAACCGAGCCGCAGGGCTGTACCTCATGATTGTGGAGGACCGAGTCTTTATCTTCAGCGATGCCACTGTGAACATCGAGCCCAGCGCCGAGGATCTGGCGGATATCGCGTGTTTGGCGGCGGACTTCGCAATGGAATTGGAGCTTGAGCCGCGCGTGGCGATGCTCTCCTTCTCCAACTTCGGCAGCACCCGGCATCCGCTGGCGGAGAAAGTCCGGCGCGCAGTGGAACTCGTCCGGAGCAGGCGGCCGGACCTGCAGGTGGATGGCGAAATGCAGGCGGACACGGCGCTTGTGCCGGAGATCGTTGAAAAGCGCTATCCCTTCAGCCGCGTGAAGGACGCCAATATCCTGATCTTCCCCTCCCTTGAGGCCGCCAACGTGGCTTATAAGCTGCTCGACCATCTGGGAAATGCGCGCGCCATCGGGCCGATCCTGCTGGGCATCGGCGCGCCGATTCATGTGCTGCAAACCGGGGCGGATGTGGAGGACATCGTCCATATGGCCGCCGTGGCCGTGATGGACGCCCAGAGCCGCTCCCGGTGAGCGATGCGAGATCGGCGGCAGGCGGAACGCCGAGCTCCCGCCTGGGGGTGCGAAGGACCCGCGGTCTTTTTGGGAGGGGTAGGAGCGTGGAGTGATTGCGCCCTGAGGACCGGAAGGTGTAGAAAAGGGTGGCCTCTTGCCAGGGAGCGGAAAGTGCACTCCCGCGGGCCATCCAAAACGAGTCTTGGGAGCCATGCATGGCCAGAAAAAGCGTCGGTCACGTCGAATTGGAGTGGACCTGCCCGCACTGCGATGGGCTGAACCCCGGGCCGGCAGTCTTCTGCATGAGCTGCGGGAGCCCGCAGCCCGAGGACGTAGAGTTCCACCAACCTGCGGAAGTGCATTTGATCGATGACGAGGCGGCGCTGGCGAAGGCGGAAGCCCTGCCGGATCTGCACTGCCCTTACTGCGGGGTCCGCAATCCAGGGCGCGCCAAGTTCTGTCAGAACTGCGGCGGTGACCTCACGGAGGGCACCAGGCGCGAACGCGGGCGGGTTGTGGGCGCCTACAGCGAGGCGCCGGCTTCGCCGGTCATCTGCCCCAACTGTGGAACCGAGAATCCCGCTTCCCGGCGCAACTGCCGGGCGTGCGGCGCGAGTCTGGCGGGCGACGACGAGGAGATGGGGACGGAGCCAGCGGTTGGAATGCCGCTGGCTGAGGGGCGCGGAGAGCGCAAGAAGACGCCGCTCATTCGCGTGCTGATGCTGGGAGGGTTGGGGGTAATCGCATGCATCGGGGCAGCGATGCTCCTCTTTGCGATGCTCAAGACCGACGATCTCACCGGCCACGTTCAGGCGGCTTCCTGGGAGCGAAGCATCGGGATCGAGGCGCTTGTCCCTGTGACGGAATCGGATTGGTTGAGCGAAATCCCCGGCGATGCGGAGGTCGGCTCGTGCGAACGGCGCTTCCACCATCAGCAGGATGAGCCGGCAACCGGGGCAGTCGAAATCTGCGGCACGCCCTACACCATCGACGAAGGGACAGGATATGGCGAGGTGGTCCAGGATTGCTACTACGAGGTGTATGCCGACTATTGTGAATATATGCTGGATCAGTGGCAGGAGGTAGACCGGGTCGAGATCAGCGGAACGGATCTCGCTCCCTCCTGGCCGACACTCTCGCTGGACCAAGGGCAGCGCGAAGGCGACCCACGGGAGTCGTACCACGTCGTCTTCACCACTGATGATGAGACCTACAACTACACCACTACCGATCCCCAAGAGTTCACCCGCTACACGCTCGGCAGCGACTGGATCCTGCAGGTAAACGCCCTGGGAAGCGTGGTATCGGTCGGACCGGCACAGTGAGAAATGAGCTCAAAGCTGAAGGCCAATAGCTCATTGCTCGTCGGGCGCGTTCCATTTCAGGGGGCGCACTCGTTGGAAAGGCGCCACACGGCGCACATCTCGAGTAGCGCCGAGCTCGGCGAGGCGCGTATCGAGAGGTGCGGCTTATAATGCAAATCGTCGGTCAAGGCATTTGACGGCAGAGTTGCGGTGCAAGATTGCCCCCAGAGTTGGAACGCACCAGCTCGCCGGGTGCATCCGGGTTTTTGTTGCGCGGTGCGATCCAATGGGCGGACGATATTCGACCCTGCGGTCTCGATGAGCCCCCGCCTCCGTCCGCGGTGCTATTCCCCTGCCAATCTCGCTGAAGGGAACGCTCCTGGGGGCACCTGCCGGCGCCAGCCTCCCCCCCTCCTCCTGCATTGCAATTCGATCCGCCCCCACCCCCTTGGCCCCTCCCCCAGCTCCCCTGGGGCCGTTTTCCCCGCTCCTCCGGAGGCTGGGGGAAGGGAAGAGGTCCGTTAAGGGGCGGGGGAGCGGTGCTCCCCCGCCCCTTGTATTAACCGACCCCTCCCCCCACAGTGACCGCGGTATGGAGAAATCAACGCCAACTCTGGGGGGAGGGGACTGGGGTGGGGGGCGAAATCCCGCTCATCCGGCGGGGCCGCGAACCGAATGCCGATTCCTCCGTTCAAGTAGACTGCTGCCGGGCCGCACGGATGCATACTCAACTTCCTCTCTCCGCCCCGGGGCACAGCCTCTGAGATACGAGGCCAACGCCCTTGCCATAAATGACCGGTTGCACCCCGCTCGTCGCCCCACTTGCTCGAGCGATCCCGATGAATTAGAATGGTTCCACGCCCCTGTAGCTCAGTGGATAGAGCGCTGCCCTCCGGAGGCAGAAGCCGGCGTTCGAATCGCCGCAGGGGTACTTCGCCCCCGATGTCACGGGGGCGTTCGCTTCACCTCCCTCGTTGGATGACTAGCCCGCTGCCCTCCCTCGAAGCAAGGTTGTGAGCGCGGGAACCAGCCCGTACAGGTCGCCGACAACACCGTAGTCCGCGTGCTTGAAAATCGGTGCGTTGGGATCGCTGTTCACCGCTACGATCAGCTTGGATCCCATGATGCCCACCGTATGCTGCACCTGCCCTGAGACGCCCAGCGAGAACATCAGCCGGGGACTGCACTTCTGCCCTGAAATCCCAATCATGCGTTCCTCGGTCATCCATCCCAGCTCGCTCGAGAGTGGCCGGGTGCAGGCCACTTCCGCCCCCAGCGCCTCTGCCAACGCCTCGATCATGGCAAGGTCCTCTCGATCCCCCAGGCCGCGGCCGACGCACACCAGACGCTCGCTCTGGGCGATATCCACCGCCGCCTTGGGCTTCTCCCGTCGCTCCACCAGTTCGACTCGCGAGGGCTCCAGCGTCAGGTCAAGCTCCACGATCTCGCCCGAGGGTTCATTCTCGACGGCCGGCTCCAGGGCGCCCGGCATCACCGCGACCACCTTCGTCGGCGTAACAATGACCTCCCGCGAGACCGTATTGCCCCCCAGCGAGTAGCGGCCCGTCACCAGCTCCCCCTCTTCCACTTCAAGCGAAATGGCCTCCGTCACGCATCCCGCCCCCAGCAGCTCCGCCAAATACGGGGCGATGGACCGCCCTCGCCGCGTCGCCCCCAGCAAGATCAACGTTGCCCCTGCTCGCTCGACGATCTGGGCCAGGGCGCTGGCGAAGGCGCTGTCGGCGTGGGCCTCGAGCGCTGGATCATCGGAGACAAACACCTGCTCGGGCTGATAGGCTAACAACCCGGTGGCTCTTTCGCGGGCGCCGGATCCCAACACGGCCAAACTCGGCGGACCGAAGTGCCTGTGGGTTGACCCCGCCCACGCGAGCAAGTCCGCGGCCAATCGATCCTGCTCAGAGAAGACCAGAGTCGCGCTCACCCCCACACCCCCTCCCCCTCCAATGCCCGAACCAGGGCCTGGGCTTGCTGCCCGGCATCCCCCGCCAGCATCACGCCTTTGCGCTCCTGGGTGGGAGCCAGATTGGATCGCACCTTGATCTGCCCTTCCAGCATGCCGGCGCCAGTGATGACGTCGGAGAGCGCCCATTCCTGCACCGGCTTCCGGCCCGCTTTGAGTATGGCGGTTAGTGGCGGCAGCCGGGGAGTATTCAGCTCACTGGTGACCGATACCACAGCCGGCAGCGGGCATGCGAGGATTTCCAAGTCCCGCTCCAGGTCCCGGGCGGCGCGAATTCGGGCATCCTCCGTGAGCGAGAGCTCACGGACGGTGGTGATCGCGGGCCATCCCAGCGCGGCAGCCATTCGAGCCGGAATCTGCCCGGTATACTCGTCGTCCGAGCCCTCCCCAGTGAGCACCAAGTCCACGTCGCCGATCTTGCGAACCGCCTCCGCCAGCACTCGCGCCGATAAGGCGAAATCCCCCCCCGCCAACAGTGGGTCGGTCACCAGAACGGCGGCATCAGCCCCCATCGCGAGCGCCTCCTTGATCGTTTCGCGCAGCTTCGGGACACCGGCCGAGAGAGCGACGACCTGCACACCATCATGTGTCTCCTTGATCTGCAGGGCGCCCTCCAAGGCGTTCTTGTCAAACTGCCCCAGCACGCGCGGCAGACCCTCCCGGATCGGTGTGCGTCTGTCCGCTTTGAAGCGAAGCTGTGATAGGTCAATGACTTCCTTCATGCATACGACGATTTTCACGCCTCACCTCTCATCCGAAGCGATACTGCACGCCGAAGCCGGCTCGCGGATAGCGCCATTCCAAGGCCTCATCCTGGCAGACGATCATACAGGTCCCGCACTCGAGGCAGCCCTCGTAGTCGACGAAGATCTCGTCTCTTTCCTCGACGTAGCTGTAGAGATCGGCCGGGCATACGTACAAGCACGGCCTGAGCGTGCAATTCTTGCGGCACACATCATGCTCAATGATGATGTGCGGCTGCCCGGAGTCGATCTTGAAGACATCCAGGCCGAGCTTATCCTCCAAAGATAGAGCCGCCGTTTCATTCACGCTTGCCGCCACCCCTTCACAATCGACGCAGTCTCCACAAATCTCCAAGCAAGGCGTTGAGGGGCACTCTTCTCAGCGACCCACGGATCGTGGGCCAGATCCCCTGCTTGGGATCCGAATCCAGCCAGAACAACCCCCGCAGGATCTCGGCGATCACGGCCGGATATTCCCCGTACAGGCGCGGGTTTTCCAAGAACCGCGCCATCCCGCGGAAGGTCTCCTGATCCTGGAGAACAAAGCTTTCCTGCAGCGCGACCTCATAGCGGCGCAGCGAAGACGCCGAAAAGTCCCCCCGGTCGAAGGCCTCCAGGATCGCACGCGCCGCCAGGGCGCCCGAGGCCAGGGCGAAATCCATGCCGCGTACGCTGAAACCCATATTCAACGACAAGCCGGCCGCATCTCCGACCACGATCAAGCCGCCGCGAACGAGAGCGGAGAGCCCCGTGTGGGCGCTCTCGGGGATGGCATGCGCCGAGTACTCGACTACTCGGCCCCCGGCCAGAGATGCCTGGATCTCCGGCCGGCGTTTGAAGCCGTCCATCAATTCGTGCGCGTGGAACCGTGACCCCCGCTCCATCATGGCCCCCATGCCCAGCACAAGCCCGATGGAGAGGCTTTCGCGGTTGGTGTACAGGAATCCACCGCCCGCCACACCTTCCGTGATCGTCCCAAAAAACAATTGGGCCAGCCCCTCACCGTCCTCCAGGTTGTATCGCTCCTGGATGGCTTCCGCGGGGAGTTCAACGACCTCCTTGACGCCCAATGCGAATCGAGAGGGGTCCAGGCGCTTCCGCAAGCCCGCGCGCTCCGCGATGAATGACAACCCGCCATCGGCCGCCACGACCACGCGCGCATGCACTTCATCGCCGGCGGCGCTGATGCCAATCACCTGCTGCCCATCCCAAACCAAATCATCGACTTTGTACCCGCTGACCACCAGCGCCCCCCGGCCTCCCGCTTGATCCGCCAGCCAACGATCAAACTTGCCGCGCAGGAGGGTGACGCTGTGGGGCGGCCCCTGGGCAAACCCTCGATCTTGGAACTCCATGGTGGTCACGGAGGTCTCCGAGGTCATGCTCAGCCGCTCTTTCACCACCCGGCGCTCCACGGCCTCGGGAGGCAGATCATCGCCCCCCAACAATTCCGGAAAGAATGGCCGGACGGGGTTGAGGTAGAGGCGACCACCGGTCACATTCTTGGCCCCGGGATAGTCGCCGCGTTCAACGACCAGGACCTCGAGCCCCGCCCCGGCAAGATGAAACGCGGCGCCCAGGCCCGCCAGCCCCGCGCCGACCACGATCACGTCCACGCTTTCAGCCATTGCTCCCCATTGGAAGATGCCGATCCAAGGCCGCTCGCCCCAGTAGTCCGGCCGGCAGGGGCCGTGCCGGGCTCAGCGGTACGGGACGGCCTCAGGCCCGATCACCTCGCGAGCGATGATCAGCTTCTGTATATTGGTGGCGCCTTCGGCACCAACGACGTAGGACATCAGGCCGCGCAGCGCCATACCCAGCGGGCTCTCGGTGGTGAATGAGAAGGCGCCGAAGTACATCATGCTGTGCTTCACGATATCCAGCGCCAGGTGGGGCGCCTCCATTTTGCAGATAGAAATCGCATGACTCAAATCGTGATAAGTGAAGGAATCGGGCTCCTCGTAGAACCGGTCCAGCATCCAGCACGCATAGCGCAGCCATAGCTCCAGCTGAGCGAGGCGCGACTCATCCCCCGCGATCTCGAAGGAAACCGCCTCGAACTTGGCGATCGGCCTGCCGAAGGCAGTACGCTGCTTTACGTACTCCTTGGACATCTCCAGTGCCCGCAATGCAGCGCCCACACAGGCAGCGGAAACCAAAGACCGAGCGACGTCGAACCCTTCCATATTCAGATAGAATCCGCGGTTGAGCTCTCCGATCAGGTTCGCCTTCGGGACACGCACATCCTTGTAGCGGAAGCCTCCAGTGGAGAGGCCGCCTCGCCCGATATCCTCGAGGAGATGCGGACTCACCCCCTGGCTCCTGCCGGGTACGTATACGAAGCTGAAGCCGCGATGGCCCGCGTCAGGATCGGTGCGCACAAGCGTCAGATGCCCTCCGTCTCGCTGTTCTGTGGTTTCTCGGATACCGCTGATGTAGGTCTTTTCCCCGTTGAGTACGAGGCTCTCGCCTTCAATGCGAGCGCGGGTCTGGATATTCGCTACGTCGGACCCACCGCCGGCCTCCGTGGTGGCGATGCCGACGAAGTATTCTCCCGAAGCCACCTTCGGAAGTACATCCCGCTTCAACTCCTCTGTGCCGTACCGGGTGATCAAATAGGGCCATCCCATGCACAGCAAGGTATATACGGGTACGGACATACTCAGATCGGCACGGGCGATCTCCTGCACGGCGATATTGGCCAGACTGAATGCCTGGCCCGGCACCATAGCCCCACCGTATTCCTCGGGGATCGTTATGCCAAAGACCCCCAACTCCGCCAGGCCTGAGATGATGTCATCCGGGATTCCCCGCTCCTCCCGGTCGATCGCCCGGGCCCTCGGCTCAATGTTCGCCTGGCACCACTCCCGCAAGGTGCGGCGGAACAATTCCTGCTCAGAAGTAAGTCGGAACTCCATCATTCATCCTCCAGAGTGCTTGTGCAGTTCGTCCATGAATCATTGCGAAAGCCTTGAGACGAGACAAATGAGAGATCGCCGCCACAAGCCTTGACGCTGACCCGATCCGGACCTGCGAGGGGCGGGCCAACAGCGGGCGGCGATTCTCAGCGGCGGGCCTATTTCCCCAGCCGCTCCTTCAGCGCGGCTGTCAGAGCGGGGACGATCGCGTGCATATCCCCAACAACCCCGAAGCGCGCCAGCTTGAATATGGGCGCCTCAGGATCTTTGTTGATCGCTACGATCGTTTTCGACGTCCGCATTCCTGCCAGGTGCTGGATCGCGCCGGAGATGCCGCATGCGATATATAGATCCGGCGACACCACTCTACCGGTCTGGCCAACCTGGTGGGAATACGGTATGTATCCGGCATCTACCGCCGCCCGGCTGGCGCCCACGGCTGCGCCGAGCACCTCCGCCAGCTCGCCGATCATCTTGAAGCCCTGTTGGGCGCGCCAGATTTCCTGCTCCTTTTCATCTGTGATATCGGACGGAGGCTCCAGACGGGGATTGTTCACCACCCCCCGGCCGCCGGATACAATCACGCTCGCATCGGCAAGAGTCACGCCCTTCTCGGCCTCAGAATAACCCAAGACTTCTGATGCCGGGGGGCGGGCCTGCGCCTCTATTCGACTGATGGTACCCTGACGGCCAGCTTCGAGCTCGGGCTTGGAGAAGGAACGGCTGCGGAGCGTCAGGATCTGGGGCGTCGTCTTGCTGATTACTTTGCTCAGCAGTTTCCCGGCGTAGATCGGGCGGATGGCCACCACCCGGCCATCCACCACCTCAAGATCCACGATATCAGGTATGACGCCGGCATTCAGATCGACGGCCAGCATGCCGGCCAATTCGCGTGTCCGATCCGTGGTGGGCATCATCACGGTCTCGGCACCGTGCTCGGATACGATCGCCGCCAACACATCCGTGTACGGCTCCGGAAGGAAATCCTCGAGCGCGGGATCCTCGGCCAACAGCACCTGATCGGCGCCATATTCCAACGCCGCCTGGGCAAGCGCTTCTACCTTGGCCCCAATGGCCACGGCCGTCACCCCGCCGTCCATGGATTGGGCGATACCCGCGGCGGCACCGAGCGCCTCCCAGGAAGCGGGGGGAGCTTCACCCTTGAAATGGTCCAGGTAAACAAAGACTTTGTTTGCCATCAGATCACCTTCTCTGCAATCAGGCGGTCTGCCAGGTTTTCCGCCTTGGCTTCGGCGGTGTCCCCTTCAATAATCTCGACCTCCGTCTCAACGGAGGGCGGAGCGAAGATCTCCGGCCACTCCACAGCCGACTCAGGCACCTCCGTCATCCCGAGATCCGACGCCGACCATCCCGGGATTTCCGCCCGCGCCGCCTTGCGGATGCCCATGAAGGATGGATAGCGAGGTTCGTTGATCTCTTTCACCACGCTGATCACCGCGGGAAGCGGGGCCCGCACCACTTGGCGCGCCCCGGCGACCGCCCGCTCCACCGTGACCGAGCCTCCCTCCGGATCCATCTCCTGCACTGCGGCCACAAAACCCAAGACGGGCCGGCCCAACCGCCGCCCCACTTGCGCGTGGGTGACGCCGGTGTCGCTGTCCACAGAAGAGCGGCCGAAGAACACCACGTCGATATCCGCAAGCTTCCGGATCGCGGCGGCCAGCGCCTCCGAGACCACCAGCGAATCCGCTCCCTGAAAGGCCGGATCGCCGATGAGCAACGCCTCGTCGCAGCCCATGGCCAAAGATTGCTTCAACGCTTCCTTGGCACCTTCGGGCCCCAGGCTGATAGCGGTCACCTTTCCGCCGTGGGCCTCCCTGGTGAGCAGCGCCTGTTCGACGGCATACTCATCCCACGGGTTCAGCACCAGCGGCGACTCCCCCCAGGACACCTTTCCATCCTCCACAGTCACGGTGGCGGCTGTGTCCGGGGTCTGTTTCACGCACACTGCGATGTTCAAAGAAGCCTCCTTTGCCGCGCGCCCTTTTCCAGCCCTTTCGCACACGGCCTTGATCACATTCCGAACGGAGATGATTATATCCACGGAGGCGTCTTGTCACAAATTCGAAGCGTCAGCCTGTGGGTTGAAGGTTGAAGGGCTCGCCTCGGGCGATCCGCCACCGGCTACTCCCCGGCGGTCACCGCTCAATGACCCTTTCCCTCTGCCCCTTGAGCATCGAGCCCGATCCCGGATTCGTGCTGACTGCTCACTGTTCACTAATCACTCTTCACTCTCCACCGCACATACCGCAAAGCTCCTCTTTCCAAGGGCCCCACCTTTGGTTAGACTCATGCGGGGAGGGAAATCTGCCCGATGCACCCTGCAGGCCAACGGAGCCGGAATCTGTGGTTGAAGCTGGCCATCACAGCCATTGTGCTGGCCGTCCTCGCGCCCTGCCCTATTCCCACGCCGTTGATCTCCTCCGTTGCGACGTTTGCCGTTGCCTACACGCATGGATCCCCTTCAGCTGCACTTTCCTCAGCCCTGAATCTGATCGTGTTCAACCCAGACTTCGGCGAGGCCTATTACTGGGGTGCGGAAGCCGCCTTCAGGGCATCGCAGCCCGCATTGGCATTGCAGTTGCTGGCGGCAGGTAGGTCCAAAGGAGGCCCCGCGCCGGGGCCAATTTGCTGGGAGGGGGATGCGCTGGCGCAGACCGGCGAACTGGAAGGGGCGCTGCGGGCATGGGAGCAGGTTCTGGACCTATGCCCGCAACAGGCACTCCTGCTCGAGCGGCTGGCCGATGGATACGACAGGCTCGGGCGCTTCGGGGAGGCCCTTCAAGCGCTCGAGGAGCTCGCAAATCTGCATCCCAAGGATCTTGCCCTCCGACGGCAGTTGGGGCTCCGATTGGCGACAGACGATCCCGGAAAGGCGATGGGGCACCTTGGGTACGTATTGGAGAATCAGGCGCCGCCCGAGGAGATGCTGCAGCAAATCGTGGACCTCGTCCAGGCGTCGGAGCAGGGGGAGAGTCGCGCATATCTGCTCACCCAAGTTGGCCAAATTCTGGTTCGCCACGATCAGTCGCGGCTGGCGGTGCGTGCGCTGCGCAATGCGCTCGCTGAGGAACCGGACTATCCTCAAGCGCTCACTCTTCTGGGCATTGCCCTGATCAACCTGGGAGAGGACGCCAGCGAGCCGTTGGAGGCCGCCGCCAGACTCTCCCCCGAAGATGCGGTCAACCATGTGTTTCGATCCCTCGGCTATATGCAGAACGGGGAAATCACCTCCGGCATCGACGAATTGGAGGTAGCTGCGGCGCTGGACCCGGAGAATCCCGCGATACTGGCGCAGCTTGGCGCGGCACATGCCATACAGGGCGATTTGGCAGATGCGCTCGACAACTACCTTGCCGCGGCGGAAATCTCCGATCGCGGCGACCAATTCTGGCTCCTCCTCGCCCAGTTCTGCAACGCGAACCAATATGAAGTGGCGGCCGTCGGTCTTCCTGCGGCGCGCAATGCCTTTTCCCTGGGTCGCGAGCCCGGCCCCGCGCTGGATGCAATTGGCTATGCGCACTACTTGCTGGGAAATCTCCCTCTGGCCGAGCGTTTCCTGGCGCGAGCCCTTGACGCTGACCCATTCATGCCGCTTGCCCAGTACCATCTGGCGCTGCTGCGGCTCTCCCAGAATCAGCCGGAGGCCGCTCGGGCGGCGCTGGAACTCACCCTCCGGCTGGACCCGGATCCCTCCCTGGGCCTGCTCGCACAGCGCTCACTGAGCGCACTCTCTCCATAGGATCCCCGGCGGGGCTTGCCGGCCATCGCGTATGATCAGTCCCCGCACCAGCCCCGCGGGAATAACAGATCGCATGGGAGCACCCGGAAGGGGGAGCGCAGCGCAGGCTATTGGATCGGATGGCCGGGCGCCACAGCACGCTGCGAAGAACTATGCCGCGGGACAAATCTCCGGATACGCCGGGCCCACCTGCGCAGCAGACATGGCCGATGGGAATATGCTAGAATGCAGGCTGCTCAAATGAGAGAGAAACCGACCTGCCCCCCCATCCTGGCGTTCATCCGCGGAACTGCTACTGCTTTGCTGACGATGGGATTCCTGGCGTCCTTGGCCGCTTGTGGCGTGTTCGGCCTGCCGACGGAGCCAGGCGCAATCCTGTTCCAGGATGCGTACTCCGACCCGAATAGCGGATGGGATCGATACGAAGACTCAACCTACGTCTCCGACTACTTCGACGGTCGCTATATCATTGGCGTCTTCGCCCCCGATACGGATGCCTGGGCGAACCCGGGGCTGGAGTTCGGCGACGTTCGCATCGACGTGGAGGCGCGCAAAGACGCCGGGCCTGACGACAATGCGTACGGGGTGCTGTGCCGCTACCAAGACCTGCGGAATTTCTACTTCTTCCTCATCTCCAGCGACGGCTACACGGGGATCGGCATAAGCAAGGAAGGACGGCGCAAGCTGATCAGCGGCGATACGATGCTGCCATCGGATTCCGTCGTTCGGGGGGAGGCGATAAACATCATCCGGGGGGAATGCGAGGGCTATGATTTGCGCCTGCTCGTCAATGGCGATTTGGTGGTTGAGGCGCAGGCTTCCGAATGGACGCGGGGCGACGTCGGGCTGATCGCAGGCACCTATGCCTCGCCGGGCGTAGTGGTGTCCTTTGACAATTTCTCGGTCCGCAATCCATGATGCCAGGGTTGCGATCAGGCTCGGGATTCAGGCCATCTAGATGAGAGTCTTCCTCGATAGCGTCGGTTGCCGGCTCAACCAGGGGGAGATCGAACTCATAGGCAGTCAACTGCGGGAGGCCGGCTGGGACCTCGTGCCGGACGCGGAATCCAGCGACTTGGTGATTTTGAACACTTGCGCGGTGACCTCAGCGGCGGCGGCAGATTCTCGCGGTCGGGCCCGGGATGCCCATCGCCGTAATGGGAGAGCGAAGCTGGTCCTGACAGGGTGCTGGGCAAGCCTGGAACCGGAGCAGGCCACTGCCCTGCCCGGGCATCCCCGAGTGATCACCAACGAGGCCAAGAACAAGCTGGTGTCCACGTTGCTGGGCCAATCTGCCTCGCCACCCCCGGTCCCCGTTCAACTGGCGCCGGTGCCCGGAGTGCGCTTCCGAACGCGCGCTTTCATAAAGGTCCAGGACGGCTGTGATCACACCTGCACCTACTGCATCACTCGGGCAGCGCGAGGGGAGGGACGGAGTACCCCCGTGGAGCAGGTAATCGCCCAGGTCGAGGCCGCGCAGAACGGCGGCGCCCAGGAAGTTGTGCTCAGCGGCGTCTCCCTGGGCTCCTACGGCGCAGATTTGGCTCCGACGGTGAATCTAACCGTTCTTCTGGAAGCGCTGCTGCAGCAAACCGACATCCCGCGCATCCGCCTCTCCTCCGTTGAGCCCTGGACACTGCCTGTGGGCCTGCTCGAGCTATGGGAGGATGAGCGCCTTTGCCGCCAGCTCCACCTGCCGCTCCAATCCGGTTCGGCGTCGACCCTCAAGCGGATGGGCCGCCCTATGACCCCGGACGGATTTGCTCGTCTGGTCGAACGCGCGCGCGCGTCCATCCCCGGTCTTGCGATCACCACCGATCTGATCGCCGGATTCCCGGGCGAGACAGAGATTGAGTTCGAAGAGACCCGCTCTTTCGTGGAGCAGATCGGCTTTGCGGGCGGACATGTGTTTGTTTACTCCCCGCGCCCGGGCACCCCAGCCACGCGGCTGCGAGGGCGGGTTCGCGGCCCGATTGCCAAGGAGCGCAGTCGCCAACTGCGAGCCCTGCTCGAGGCGAGCCGGCGCCGGTTCCAGACGCGGTTCATCGGCTGCTCCCTGAATGTCTTGTGGGAATCGAGCCGCCGGGCTGGGGACGGAGGCCGGACCGAGATCAGCGGCTGGACGGATAACTACCTGCGGGCGGCCGCGCCCGGCGCTGAGGGATTGCTGAATCAGATCAGCCGGATTCGAGTGACCGGGATGCGAGGACGCGAGCTCCTGGGGGAGATCCAGGGGGCCGCCAACGGATGAGGGATCGCCTCCGCCCATGCGCTGGGCTGCCATTCCCCCTCTGAAGACCCCCTCCGAACCGGCCCTCGTGGGCTGAACCCCTTTCGCGCTCTCATTTCCGGCACTCATGCAGTATCAAATCACTCATTGACCCCTGCCCAGCGGTCGGTATAATGCGATTATGCTCACAAAGGAGACCTTCCAGGCCGACCTGAAAGAGGCCATTCGGAAACGGGACGGCCTGCGGAAGAATGTGATCCGGAGCGTGCTCTCCGCGATCCAACTCAAGGAAATCGAGACCGGTGAGCCGGTGGATGAGGCCAGCCTGCTCTCACTGCTGCATAAGGAAGTCAACTCGAGGCAGGAGACCATCGAGGCAGCGCAAAAGGCAGGGCGACCGCAAATGGAGGCGACACTGCGGCAGGAGATCGAAATCCTGGAATCCTATCTGCCGCAGGCACTCTCGGAGCTCGAGTTGGAGGAGTTGGTGCGAGAGGTCATTCAGGAGACGGGGGCCGATTCGATGGCCGATATAGGTTTGGTGATGCGCACGCTGATGCCCCGGATCGCTGGCCGCGCCGATGGCCGCGCCGCCAGCGAGAAGGTACGCGCACTCCTGGCCGGATGACGACTTGAGCATGGATGAGGCATCCGAATCGCCGAACCGGTTTGTGGCCCGACTGGGACAGATTTGGATTACAACCCGGCTGTGGTTCATCGTTGTGATGGGCGTTCTGGGCACCATCGCCGCCATTTCCATCCCTCTGACTCAACAAGACGCCGCTGTGGGATTGCAGGTGGGCGACGTCGCGCCCCGGGACTTGTTGGCTCCTCAGGACCTCACCTATGCGAGCGAGATCCTTACCGAGCAGGCTCGTGCACAAGCCGAGGCGGACGTCCCAGAGCAGTATGCCCCCCCCGATAGCCAAGTCGCTCGCCATCAGATTGAGGCGCTGCAACGGACACTCAACTTCGTTGACGCCATCCGAGCAGATTCCTACGGGTCGCAGGCTGAGAAATCAAGTGACTTGGCCAATCTGGATCTTGTCGACCTGGATCCGGAGGTATCAGCCGCCATCCTCCAGATGCCCGCCTCCCAATGGGACATGGTCAAGCAGGACTCGCTCGACGTGCTGGAGCAGGTGATGCGCCGCGAAATCCGGCCCTCCCGCGTCGAGGAATTCATCCGGGGGGTCCCGGCTTGGGTCAACATGTCCCTGGGCGAGCAGCAGAGCCAAGTGGTCGCGGCGCTGGTCCGTCCTTTCGTACAGGCCAACACGGAGTCGGACGAGGAGGCCACGGAATCCCAACGCGAGGCGGCGCGCTCGGCCGTCGAACCGGTGCTCAAGACCTTCTCACAGGGGGAGACGATCATCGAACGTGGGGAGGTTGTCACGGACCAGCATCTCGAGGCGCTGCGGCAATTCGGCATGTTGCAGGCGAGCGAACCATGGAAAGGAATCCTTGTCCGCGGGGTGTTGGTGATTCTGCTCGCGAGCGTGCTTGTTCTCTTCGCCCACCGCACCCACGCGAGCATGTTCCAAAACCCGCGTATGACGGCCGCATTGAGCACCTTGTTCGTCCTGCTTGCGCTCGCGATGCAGGCAGTACTCCCCGACCGCGCGGTATTGCCGTACCTCTTTCCATTTGCCACGGTCCCGTTGCTTATGGCCGTGCTGTTCGGCCCCGGCATGGGCGTGATGACCGCGTTCATCATCGGCGCCTTGGCCGGCTATCTGGCCCCCAGTGGGCTTGAATTGGCGTTATATGCCAGCCTGGGCGGGATGCTCGCCGCGCTGGTGATCGGCCGGGCAGAGCGACTGAGCGCATTCTTCTGGGCCGGTCTGGGCGTTTCGCTATCTTGCATGGTGATCGTCGCGGTATTCCGTTTCCCGGATCCGGCGACGGATATCACCGGCAAAGCCACATTGATGGGCGCTGGCCTGTTGAGTGGGGTGGTCTCTGCAATCCTGGCAGTGGGCATGCTGCTTCCGTTGGGGAATATCCTGGGGGTGATAACCAGCCTGCAACTGATCGAACTCTCCCGTCCGGATCACCCACTGCTGCAGCTGCTGCTGCAGAATGCCCCCGGGACATATCAGCACAGCCTCCAGGTGGCCAACCTCGCCGAGCAAGCGGCGCGCGAAATCGGCGCCAACCCGCTGCTCACGCGAGTGGGCGCGCTGTACCACGACGTCGGAAAGTCCCTCCAGCCGCAGTTCTTCATCGAAAACCAAGTCTCCGGCGTGAATGCCCACGATCAGTTGGATCCTGCGACAAGTGCGGGGGTGATTCTCTCTCACGTCTATGACGGTCTGGACCTGGCGCGCAAACACCGGCTGCCTCGCGCCATCCAGAACTTCATCACAGAACATCACGGAAACCTGCGCACCAGCTACCAGTATAACGAAGCGCTGAACGCCGCCGGCGGCGACCCGACCAAGGTCGATGAGCGGAGCTACCGATACCCCGGCCCGCGGCCGCACTCCGCCGAGACGGCGCTTGTCATGCTCGCCGATGGCGTCGAGGCGAAGGCGCGCGCCGACGCGCCCGGCGATCCGAAAGGGCTCAACGCATTGGTCGGGGACCTGATCCGCGAGCGGCTGAACTCCGGCCAGCTGGACAAGACGGATCTCACATTGAAGGATCTGGACACAATCCGTCGCAGCTTTGTGAAGAGCCTCAAAGGGATATATCATCCGCGCATCCGCTACCCGCAGCTCGAGAAACCAGGGGTGGAGAAAGGGGACGCCGCCCAACCCTTGCCCCAAACCCAGGCTGGGCCGTGAGCGATCATCTGGTCCGGGTGCGGATCGAAGCCGGAGACCCGGGCCTTTCGCAGGTATTGCGGCGGGCTGCTCAGGTCGCGCTTGAGCGGGAAGCCGCCTCTCCGGGCGCGTTGACCATTGTGCTCACCGGGGATGAGCAAATCCGCCATCTGAATCGCCGGTTTCTCGGCCAGGACCATCCGACGGACGTGCTCGCTTTTCCCGATCATGGCATCGACCCGGATCTTGGAGGCACGTATTTTGGGGACATCATCATCTCCCTGTCGCGGGCGGAAGATGCGGCGCGGGTGGCAGGCCACCCCCTGCGGGCCGAGCTATCCCTGCTCGTTGTCCACGGCGTGCTGCACCTGATGGGATATGACCACGCCGAGCCCGCATCCCTCAGGGAGATGAAGAAGGTGCAAGCTGCGATCCTGAACTCACTGGACCTGGGAACCCTTGCCTGGGAGGACGCATGACATCCGGCAAAAGGGACGGCGGACGGGCGGAGTCGTTTCAGCACGCCTTCATGGGCATCTGGTCCCTGCTGCGGGGGGAGCCCAACGCCCGCATTCACGCGCTCGCAAGCGTCTTGGTGCTGGCGACGGGCCTCTGGCTGCGAATCGGGCTCACCCAATGGGCGTTGATCGCCTTCGCCGTGGGCCTTGTGTGGGCCACAGAGGCCGCCAATACCGCCTTGGAAGCGATCGGAGACGTCGCCAGCCCCGATTATCATCCGCTCACCGGCCGAGCCAAAGACCTCTCCGCCGCTGCAGTGCTCATCAGCGCCCTTACCGCAGCCTCCGTGGGCGCCCTCGTGTTGGGCCCGCCCTTGTGGAGCCGCCTGTTCGGGCCCTGACCGGATCCGTCCGCTCTGCCACTGACGGCGCCCATGCGGGCATGGATCCCGCATCAGACCAAAGTGACATTGCGATGACCTTTCAATTATGGGATAATCCATGGGCATGTGCCGCCCTTTGCTTTACATAAACTAGAGGTCCGGGCTTATGGTCGTTGCGGGAAGTGAGCAGAATTCCTCGCTTTATAGGGCGGCCACCGCCACATTCAACTACGCAGATCCAACTCAAGCCCTTTCCGACATCCTCCGTCTGGCAACTGAATTGCTGGGAGCCGATCGCGCGGCGCTATATGAAGGGGATGAGCGGGGCATGGGGTTCAGCCCCCGACTTGGCTACCGGGTGGCGGTGCGGGACTTGGGCCGCATCGGTGGCGCTCCCAAGCATCCGATTCTGAAGACCGTATTGACCGAGCACCGCGCCGCATCCTCTCCGGGCGTGCGCGAGTCACTCGGCTTGCCGCTCTCGCCCGGCGCCGTCGCCGTCGCCCCTGCCTGCAACGCAGAGCGGATGATGGGCTTGATTGTTGTGGCCCGCGACCGGCAGGATGAATACAGCAGCCAGGAACTGAAAACCCTGGAAGCACTGGGGACGCGCGCCGCGGATATCATGGCCTTCGCCCGCCAGACGGCCAACCAGAGCTATCTATTCCAGAAGCTCTCCCTGCTGTACGGTATCAGCCATCAGATTTCGACCACCCGCGACCTGCAGGAGACTATCCGCCTGACCGCCGATCACCTTCTCAAGGCAACCACGGCCGATTGCTGCGAGGTGATGGTGTTTGATGTGGGAAACGGCCAGACCGCATGCTTCCGCCAGCAGGTCAGCAAGTCGCTTGGCCATGCCGTCGTTTCATCCGTGGAGAATATCCCCTCCTACCCCATTCACCAGGAGGTCTTGGACGAACTCAGACCTTCGGTATTGAGCGTTTCGCCTCCCATCGGCACATCAGAGGACATCGCCATGCTTCAAGCGCAGGGAGTGGCCTCCACGGCGGTGTTCCCCCTCGCCACGCATAAGCAAGCCCTGGGGCTGGTGCACCTGATATATGACCACCCCGGCCGGGGCATATCGGGGCAGGAAGTGGAGCTGGCTCAGGCCATCATTAGCATCGGTGCCATGGGATTGCAGGACGCCATCCATATCGAGGACTCGCGCGCCCGGGCCACTCAGCTGCAGGTGCTGGGGGAAATCGGGCGAGATATGACCTCCACTCTCGACCTTGAGGTGGCCCTGGAAAATGCCATGCGCCACATCCAGCAGCTCTTCCAGGTGGAGGCCTCGATCCTCTTCTTGGTGGATGAGAGCGGCGAAAAACTGGTCCTCAAGGCCAGCGGCGACAAGCCGGTGCGCATTCGAGATGTGGAGATCAGCCTGGCCGATGGGATCGCGGGTTGGGTCGCCCGACATAAGAAGCCGCTGATCGTCAATGACGTATACAGCAACCCCTTGTTCCAGAGCAGCGTGGACGGCCAGACCGGCTTGCTCACGACGTCAGTGCTCTGCGTGCCATTGGAGTCCCGAGGAGAGGTGCTGGGTGTTATAGAAGCCATCAACCATCCACGCGCCGCGTTCACCCCCTCTGACCAGCAGATGCTGTCCTCTGTCGCCTCCTGGGCGGCCATCGCGCTGGACAACGCAAATCTCTTCCGCAGCATGGCGGATGAACGCCGGCGCCTGGAAGCCACTCTGGTCGAGACGATGGATGCCGTGGTCCTTACGGACAGCAAGGGCAAGATCATTCTAATCAACAAGGCGGCGGCCCAGGCCTTTCGCGTGCGGGAAGAGGACGCAAACGGCGAACAGGCCTCCGCGATCTTCCATGATACGCCGCTTGGCCGGCACTTGGTGGATGCGGATATCGAGCTTCCCACAACCATCGAGATCACCACCCCCACGGATCGCATTCTCTCGGCCTCCATCAGTGAGATCACCGATGTGGGCCGCGTCGCCGTGATGCAGGACATCACCACACTCAAGCAGATTGACCGCATGCGTTCTCAACTGCTCGGCACCGCTGCTCACGACCTGAAGAATCCACTCAACGCCATCCGCTTGGGTGCAGATTTGCTGCAGCACGCGGACCTCACAACCTCCCAGCGGAGCGCCCTGGACATGATGCAGCGCGCCACGGGCAGCATGGCGGATCTGATCTCCGGCCTGCTGGACACCATCCGAGTGGAATCCACGGCAAACATGGTCTTCGAGAGTCTATCGGTCAAGCAGCTTCTCGACCAGTCCGTGACTTCGCTCCGGCCGCTCATCGAGGACAAAGGGCATACGGTGAAATGCGTTAGGCCCCCTGAGGATCTCACCGTCATGGGCGACGCCGGGCGGCTCAATTCCGTGATCACCAATTTGCTCAGCAACGCGGTCAAGTTCACAGACCCGGGCGGCCTGATCGAGATCGATGTCTATTGGGACAGCAGTGACGTGGTGATCAGCGTGATTGACAACGGCCCGGGAATCCCCAAGGACGAAATCCCGCGCGTCTTCGATCCCCTCTTTCGCGGCCAAGCGGTGATCCGAAATCCAAACAACCCGGTCGACGGCACCGGCCTCGGCCTTTCGCTGGCCAAGACCGCCGTGGAACAGCACAGCGGGCGGATCTGGGTGACGAGCGAAGAGGGCAAGGGCAGCAACTTCAGCTTCTCATTGCCGCTGGCGAACGCCCGCGAAATCGGGGAAGAAGCGGCCGACTGAGCGCTGAGACAGGACACTCCGCATTTCCCCCGATCACCATCTGAACATCCTTCGTGGTATCCTCCGCAATCGATGGCGGCTGCATGGCATCGGGTTTTCTGCCGAAGGAGCGGGACATCCAAAGATGGGCGCCGCAGGGCGTTGAAGCGATCGGAGGCGAATAGATGGGCGGAGAGGGATTTCGTTTTGGGACTGTAGGCACCCCGGCCTCCACCCCCGATAGTCTGCGAGGCACCGAGGGGACGATCAAGCACCTGGCCGCACAAGGCCTGGACGCGTTCGAGATCGGCTGGGTTCGATCTGTCCGCATCTCGGAGGCCACCTGCGAGCGCATCCGGGAGACGGGCAAGGAGCACGACGTGGCGCTGAGCGTTCACGCCCCCTACTACATCAACCTCAACGCCGATGAGAAGGAATGGCCCAAGAGCCGCCAGCGGCTGATGGACGCCGCACATTATGGCTTCCTGGCGGGAGCCACGGACATCATCTTTCACCCGGGCTCGTATTTCGATCAGCCCCCAGAATCGGTACTCGAGATCGCGATCCCGCGTCTCGAGGGCTGCGTCCAGGAGCTGCGTGCCGCTGGGGATGAGGCGACCTTGCGCCCCGAGACCATGGGCAAAGGCGCCATGCTCGGATCACTGCAGGACACGTTGGCCATGGCGGAGATCGATGGCGTCGAGCCCTGCCTGGATTTCTCCCACCTACATGCCCGACCGGGGGATGGATCCATGAATTCGCAGGCTGAATGGGAGACGATCCTGCAGGAATATTCCAGGGCATTAGGCCCGGAGGCTCTGAAGCGGCTGCACTGCCATCTCTCGGGGATCGAGTATGGTCCGAAGGGCGAGCGCAACCACCTGATCCTGGCCGAGTCCGATATGAATCTGCAGGCATTGATCAACGCGCTGGTCAAATACGAATGCGGTGGGAGAATCGTGTGCGAAAGCCCTGAGTTGCAGGATGAAGATGCGCACGTCATCCGCAAGGCCTGGGAAGCTGCCCGCTCCGCCGAATGACAAGAACTCGCTCCCCCGATGAACTGAGCGAACTCCAGGCCCGCATGCGGTCCTGCCGGAAGTGCCTCGAAGCAGGTCACCATATTGTGCCGAAGGCGATCTTCTCCGGGGGGCAGGGGGCGCAGATCATGATCATCGGCCAGGCGCCGGGGGTGACCGAGGTCGAAGCCGGGCGGCCTTTCAATGCCGGCAGCGGCAGCCGCCTGTTCGAATGGCTGGGCCGAATCGGACTGGATGAGGCTGAGTTCCGCAAATGCCAGTACATGACATCGGTCACCAAATGCTTCCCCGGAAAGGCGTCAGGCGGTTCGGGGGATCGGGTGCCCAGCCGGGCCGAGCGGGACCTATGCCGTCCCTTCCTGGAGGCGGAGATACGGTTGGTGAACCCCAGGGTGATCATCCCCGTGGGGCGCCTGGCGATCAACCTCTTCTACCCTTCACACGCACCGCTTTCCGAGATCATCGGCACTCAGAAGCGTTGGGGGGATCGGTGGATCGTGCCGCTGCCCCACCCTTCCGGGGCGAGCCGATGGCATCAGGGCGCGGCCAACCGGGCGCGGATCCGGCGAGCCCTTCGGCGGCTGAAGGCCATTCTCCGGGAGCGAGAAGCCGAAGGCGATAGGCGATAAGATCAAAGCCTCGCTTCAGCAGCGAGTGCGGTCCGGCGACTCACCATATCGCGGGGCACGGCGCGTCGGGGGACCAAAGCCGCGCTCGCGGCCGCTAGTTCGCAGAGTTCGGCGGGAACTCGATTTCTTCCTGCCCGGCCAGCTTGTCCTGGATGCGGTCGATGACGATATCCAGGTGGCGCGGGCTGTGCACAAAGTCGAGATCGTCGGTGCGGATCGTGAGCACCGGGCAGAGATCGAACCCCGCCAGCCACTCTCGATAGAATGAATCCAGCAACTGCAGATACTCGAGCGTGATACCGGCCTCCATCCGGCGGCCCCGGGATTGGATGCGCCCGAACAGCACATCGACCGGAGCGCGCAGGTAGAGCAGAAGGTCTGGTACGGGCAGACGGTCCACGATGAGATGGAAGACCCGGCGGTAGGTATGGTAGTCCCGCTCGCTCATCGTCCCCAATTCCAGGGCGGCGCGAGTGAAGATCTCGGCGTCCTCGTATATTGAACGATCGATAATGGCCGATTGGGGCTGGCGGGCGAGCTGGAGATGCTGCTCGGCCCGGTGACCTAGGAAGAAGACCTGCAGATGGAAGGCCCACACCTGCATATTGGCGTAGAAATCCGCCAGATAAGGATTGTCTTCGACAGACTCATAGCCTGTCAGCCACCCCAGGCGGCCCCCCAAACGCTCGGTGAGCGATGTTTTCCCCGCGCTGATGTTACCCGCGACCAGCACGAAATGCTTTGCCACATTCTCCTCTGAGTCGCCCCGCCCCTAAGCGGTCTGCGGGAGACCATGCCGCCGGGGTTGCAGGGGCGGCTTCGCCCCCCTTGAGGAGTGGTATCCTGGGCGTGCAGCGCTCAACATTCAGAATAACCGCAGCTGTAGCACTTCCTGCAGCCCTCCTCATGCACCAGAGCGGCCGCCCCGCACTCCGGGCACAAATCCCCCACGCGCATCGGCAGGGGCTCGGATGCCTCTTGAGGCTGCTGAGTGATGTTGCGCCCGATGGGGCGCTCGCCGAGATAGGCGGCCATCGCTTGCGCCAATCCGTCCGGCAGCGACAGCACCCGGTTGGGCCCGAAGCCCAGCGGGCGTCCGCCGCCGATCCCAGCCAATTGACGCACCAGCTCCGCCATGCGTTCGCGCGGCGGCACCGGTGAGGCTACGCGCAGCGCGTAAGAGAGCAGCCGGCCGATGGCCTCGGACACCGCCGCGGTCTCCGACCCCGCTTTGGCCGTGGTGATAAAAACCTCGAAAGGCTGGGAACCCCCGTTCTCGTTGATCGTAACGAAGGCTTTGCCCACAGGCGTATTGATCTGATAGGTGCTGCCGTCCAGGCGCTGTGGGCGGGGCTTCTTCGCTTCGTTCCACATACGCAACTGGCCAGCCGCCTCATCGGACCCATACTTGGATTCCGCCGTGGACTTGGTCTCCAGCACTACCCGCTTCCGTGAGCCGGTGACGTAGACGGTCAGCCCCTTCACCCCCAGCTCCCAACCCAGTTTGTAGGCCTTCGCCACGTCATCCTCGGTCGCGTCCTCGGGGAAATTACAGGTCTTGCTCAGGCTGTTGTCCACAAAGGCCTGCAGGGCCGCCTGCATGCGCACATGTTCCTCGGCGCTGATATCCTGCGAGACCACGGCGTACTCGCCCATTTCGCGCGGAATCTCATCCAAGTCCTGGGCCGTCCCATTCTCGGATACCTTCTCGATAATCTGCTTGCGAGTCTCCACGTCGAGCCCGGCTTCAATCAGCGCCTTTTCGAACAAGGGGCTCGTATATGATAGAGTCAGATCCTTGCCCTCATCCACCACGTGGCGGTCATACGCCAAAGCGAAAATGGGTTCACAACCGTATCCTTCGCAACCGGCCACGGTGGCGATGGTACCCGTGGGGGCGATGGTCGTCTGGGCCGCGTTGCGAATGCCGTGCTCCCGGATGCCCTCCACGACCTGGCTCCAGCCGACCTCCGGCCGGCCCAGGTCCATGCGATATGCGGAAATCGGCTGCGGCGGCTCCCATGACAAATCGGCGGGATCATAAATGGATCCTTCGATCGCCGGGAAAGACCCCCTCTGACGGGCCAGCTCGATGCTGGTCATCATGCAGTGGAAACGGATGAATTCCATCACCTGCGCGGCAAACTCCTGGCCTTTCTCCGATCCGTACCGCACCTTGGAATGGTACATCAGATCCGCCAATCCCATGATTCCAAGGCCGATGCGCCTGGAGCGGAAAGCGGCCTCTTTCAACTGGGGGACCGCCGGCACATAGGCGTTCGCGGTCACAACATCATCAAGGAAACGGGTGGCGAGCACGACGGATTGGCGGAGCTTTTCCCAGTCGATGGTCCCGTTCGGACCCAAGTGCTGGGCAAGGTTGACCGACCCGAGGCAGCAGTTCTCATAGGGCCCCAACCACTGCTCTCCGCACGGATTGGTGGCCTCCAGCTCATACATGTGCGGCACCGGATTGCTGCGGTTGGCGGTGTCGATGAAGAGAACCCCTGGTTCGCCGTTGTGGTGGGCATGCTCGACGATCAGGTTGAAGACATCTCGCGCCTTGGGGGATTCAACCACCTCACCGGTGCTGGGCGATATCAGGTCATAAGTGGTGTCATCAATCACCGCCTGCATGAACTTGTCCGTCACTCCGACCGAGATGTTGAAGTTGGTGATCTGGTTCTCGTCGACCTTGCAGGAGATGAATTCGCGGATGTCCGGATGGTCCACCCGCAGCACCGCCATGTTGGCACCGCGCCTGGTGCCGCCTTGAGCGACCTCACCGAAGGCCTGGTCGTATACGCGCAAGAAACCCACCGGCCCTGTGGCCTTGCCGCCGGAGGAACGCACCAGGGCGCCTTTCTCGCGGAGGTTGCTGAACGCAAAGCCATTCCCGCCCCCGGTCTGCTGGATCAGCGCTGCATCACGCAGAGTCTGGAAGATCCCTGCCGGATCGCGTCCCATATCGTCGTTGATGGGAAGCACAAAACAGGCGGCCAACTGGCCCAGCGGCGTCCCCGCGCCTGTGAACGTCGGAGAGTTGGGGAAGAAGCGTTTGGAGGTGAGCAGCTCATAGAAACGCCTGGCGGTGCCCACTACGTTGCCGTCCCACTCGAGCTCCGCTTCAGCCACGTGATAGGCGACCCGCCAGAACATCTCTTCCACAGTCTCAACCGGCTGCCCCATCTTCCCACGCCGGATGTAGCGCTTCATGAGCACGGTGCGGCCGTTCTCATCCAAACTGACACTGCCAAGATCCTCGGGAAGGGGCGGACGCGTGGATGCCTTTCGCCGCAGCTCTGCGATCCCCGTCTCCCGATGTGCAGTTTCCAACATGCTTCACCTCACTCCAATTACCTTCACCCCGCTTATGGATTATAAGACGCCTCCGGTGGGAATTCCCTCCCCTCCAGGGGCGAATTCAGATCTCAAGCAAATGGTCGATTTCGTCTCGGATGGCGTGCAGATCGTCCAGTTCCAGATACACGATGGCGTAGCGGATATAGGCCAGGTGATCGAGGTCCTTCAGCCCTTGGATGGCCATATCGCCGATTACGCGCGAGGACACTTCAGACTTGTTCATGGACTGAAGGCTGGATTCGATTTCCCCCACCAGGCGCTCTATATCGGCGGCGGATACAGGTCGCTTAGCCAGGGCGATCCTCAGCCCGCGCGCCAGCTTCTCGGGATCAAACTCCTCCCGTGTCCCATCGCGTTTTACAACCAGTGGGGTGGACCGTATCGCCCGCTCGTAGGTGGTGAAGCGCTGTTCGCAATTCATGCACACGCGGCGTCGGCGGACGCCCCCACGGCTATCGTGGGACGTGTCAATGACTCGCGTAACCTCGCCTTGGCAAAATGGACAACGCATAGCCCCCGCCCTATGCCAGAACGCGTGTTCGGCGCCAAATATGGGTCCCGGGAAATCCGTACCCCAACATATACCCTTTGGGGAGCCGAATTTTAGCACAACGGCCGAACCGCCGCCAAGCACTACGACCTTAAAACCACCAAGCCGCGCTGGTACTATAGTCCTCCCGCGGGCTCGGAACGGGGATGTGCGATGTTTTTCGAACACAGATCGCGATGGAACGCATATGCGTGACATGCCGCCGGATGCATGCTTTGGGGATGCAGGCGCGGTCGACCGGCGCCGGGAGGAGGAGGCCGGCACCGGTCAACCCGTGCCGCCGGTCGCCGTGACTCTGCAGCAGCGGGATACTGAACCCGGCGACCAGTCAGACTGCGATAAAAACCGGCGATCAACGCCGGCGCAGAAAGGCGGGTATGTCCAGGTCGTTGATGTCGATCGCCTGCGGTTGGAAGCGCCCCTCCGAACTCGAGCCGCGGCGGGCGCTCGCCTCGCGAGCGGCCACATGCGCATGATGCAGCGATCGGCTCGGGCTCGTGGTGCGCTCAAATCCGGTAGCGATGACCGTAATGCGCAATTCGTCATCCATATTGGGATCGATCACAGCACCAAAGATCAAGTTAACGTCCGGATGGGCGGTCTCCTTGATTATCGCGGCCGCCTGATCCACCTCGTGCAGGCTGAGATCGGATCCGCCGGTGACGTTGAACAGGATGCCTCTGGCGCCATCAATGGTGATATCCAGCAAATGGCTCGAGATGGCCTGCTCCGCGGCTTCGCGGGCTCTCTCCTCACCCTTGGCCCGACCGACGGCCATGAGCGCTGCGCCACCCTCGGACATGATCGCCCGCACATCGGCGAAGTCAAGGTTGATCAATCCGGGCACGGTAATCAGCTCGCTGATGCCCTGTATGCCCTGTCGCAACACATCATCCGCGAGCCGGAAGGCATCCTGCAAGCTGGCGCGCTTATCCGCGATCTGCAGCAGGCGATCGTTCGGGATGACGATCAACGTGTCCACGTGCTCCTTCAAGCTGTTGATCCCACCCTCCGCCACCTGGGCCCGGCGCGCTCCTTCGAAAGAGAATGGGCGGGTGACGACACCGATGGTGAGCGCGCCCACCTCCTTGGAGATCTGGGCGATGATCGGGGCCGCTCCTGTGCCGGTCCCGCCGCCGATCCCGGCCGCCAGGAACACCATATCGCTTCCCTTGAGGACCTCATACAGTTCCTCGGCCGACTCCTCGGCGGCATTCTTTCCGACCTCCGGATCGCCTCCGGCGCCGAGGCCGCGGGTCAGTTTGTCGCCCACCCGCACGCGCGTAGGCGCGTTCGACAGCAGCAGAGCTTGCCCGTCGGTGTTCACGGCGACGAACTCGATTCCGGCCAAGCCTTCCTCGATCATGCGGTTAACCGCGTTGCTCCCGCCGCCTCCTATGCCGACGACTTTGATACGTGCGAACGATTCCATTTGTGGTGACGGATGCATTTCTATTCCTCCTCTAACTTGGTCTTGTGAATGAGTTCCCTTCTCTCAGGTTTCTCACCTTATCCGGGCAGCAGGCGCCACAGCAGATCATTCACGGCACGCCGGATATCGAATCCGCCTTTGACGAGCCCGTATGCTCCGCCTTCTCCGCGCCTTTCCTCCACGACCATCTGCGCCCACCGCAGCATGCCCATGCTGGCCGAGTAGGCAGGAGATCTCAGCTTGTCCACCATGCCGCGCAGCTCCCCCGGACGGCCCAGGCGGACCGGCAGGTTGAGTACATCGGCCGCCACGTCGCGGATGCCCGGAAGGGAGCTGGTGCCTCCCGTCAGCACCACACCCGCCGGGAGCAGTGCCTCGTAGCCCGAGCGCTTGATCTCCTGACGCACCAGGCTGAAGGTCTCTTCCACCCGGGGCTCGATGATCGCCGCCAGCTTCGCCCGCTCCACCTTCTCGGCGCCATCGGAGCCAAAGGGTTTGATGGCGATGGCCTCCCCCGGCTCCGCAGAATCCGCTCGGGCACATCCGTGACGGAGTTTCACCCCCTCCGCCACATCGAATGCGACGTACAGCCCCTGCGCCAGATCGTTGGTGATATGATTGCCGCCCACGGGGATCACCGCTGTATGCCAGACCGATCCCTCGATATAGATGGCGATGTCACAGGTCCCGCCGCCGATGTCGCACATGACCACGCCCATCTCCCGCTCTGTCTCGGTGAGGACCACCTCGCCGGCCGCCAGCGAGGACAACACCCAACCATCCACCCCGATGGCGCAACCTTCAATACACTCTTGGAGATTGCGAAGCGCTGTGGAAGCGGAGGTGGCAACATGCGCCTCCACCTCCAGCCGGTAGCCGTGCATGCCGATCGGGGAATGGATTCCGTCCTGGCCGTCCACCACATAGCTGCGCGGGATCACATGGATGATCTGGCAGTTGTGCGGCACGGCGATGGACCTGGCGGCCTCCAGGACCCGTTCCACGTCCTCCGCCCCGATCGTGCGGCCCGACACGCCGGCCATGCCCCGGCTGTTCACCGAGGAGACTTGCTGGCCGGAGACGCTCACCAGGGCGGCGGTGATCTCATAGCCCGATGTGCGCTCGGCCTTGTCCTTGGCCGCGCTGACCGTACGAGTCAGTTCTTCAAGATTTGCGACACCTCCCTTCCGCATGCCCTTGGAGGGCACCACACCGACCCCGATTACCCGCATCCGGCCTTCAGGCGACGTCTGTCCTACAAGGACGGCTGTTTTGCTCGTTCCGATGTCGATCCCGACATATATCGGGCGTTCGTTCCTGAAGATCGATGCCACCTTGGTTACCTCGCAGTGCGGTAATAGGGAGTCGAGGGTTGCTCGACGCTGACTACACTGGCCCTGATTTCCTCGCGCAAAAGATGTCGGACGATGGCCTGGTAGACGGCTACTTTTGAGGCCATGTCCCCGTATGCACCGAAATACGCCTGCCAGCCGCGCGGATCCGCAAATCCGAAGCCGTGCAGAGTGTCATATTGCAGCGCCGCCCCCTTCGGCAGATCGGCGCTCAGACGTTCCAGCCCGGCCACGATCTCGGGGTCTATGGCAGGGCGCTGTGGATCGTCGCTGATGTCCAGCACAGGCTCGGCGGAAATAACCTCCACCATCCCCGGCCAAGCCTTGCGTTCAATAAAAGCTACCCCATCCTCGGCGAGCCACCATGTCCGCCCTCCGTCGTTCCAAACCGCGATCGGTCGCCGCTCCTGGACCTGAATCTCCACTCCATTGGGCCAACTGACTTTGACGTGCGCACCGGAGATCTCCGGATGGGCCATCAGATTGGCCACGGCGCGGCCCGTATCCACCATGAATATCGATTGATTCCCAATCCCGGCGATGGATCGAATCTGTGCATCGCCGAGCAGTTCGCTTCCCTGGACCGTGACCGCTTCCACATGGAACTTGGGGGAAGACAGACCGTGACGGATCGCCAGCAAAGTCGTCACGAGGAGCAGCAGAGACAAGAACCGGGACCAGAACCCGGGAAGGAACAGGCTGGGAAGGCGCAGGGCGATGGCGGCCTCCTGCCCCAGTGACAGGTCATATCGATGGCGGGGACGGCGCCTGGACTTCGCGCGCCGCCTGGCGCGCCGGTCCGCCGGCTCGACGACCTGCACCACTCGCGCCCTGCGATCCCTGACCTGCTCCGCCCGCGTTCTTGGGGCTCCCAACGCTCTGCTGCCGACACTCATAGTGAATTCTCGTACCTCCGCTCCAACCGATCCTTCTGTTCAAAACGCTCCAGGCCGAGCTCGATCAAGCGGTCGACCAAGTCTGGATACGCCAGGCCGCTGGCGTCCCACAGCTTTGGATACATGCTGATGCGGGTGAAACCCGGCATGGTGTTGAGTTCGTTCAAGTACAGGCAGTCGGTATCCTTGTCCAGCAGGAAGTCCACCCGCGCCAAGCCCGCGCCATCGACGGCTTTGAAGGCCCGTATCGCCAATTGCCGCGCTTGCTCGGCGATCCCATCATCGATGGGCGCCGGGATGAGAAGCTCGGAGGCATCGTCGATGTACTTCGCACGGTAGGAATAGAATTCGTCGCTGGGCACGATCTCTCCCGGGACGGAGGCCTCCACATCCTCATTCCCCAGCACGCTGACCTCGATTTCCCGGGCCGCTATTCCCTGCTCCGCCACAACCCGCCGGTCATAGCGGGCCGCGTCCAACAGGCCTTCGACGAGATCCGAGCGGCTCCGGCATTTGCTCACTCCGACAGAAGATCCGAGGTTCGCTGGTTTGATGAAGAACGGATATTCGCCCAACGCCTCCGCGGCTCTCACTGCCGCGTCCAAGGATTCGCGGATGAGCGTGGAAAGGATCACACTCGACGGCAGGATGGGCAGGCCATGGGCCGCCATCAATCGTTTGAACAGCCCTTTGTCCATCCCCACCGCCGAGGCAAGCACTCCGGCCCCCACGTAGGGGATATCCGCCATCTCCAGCATCCCTTGAAGTGCGCCGTCCTCCCCGTAGGGACCATGCAGCACGGGAAAGACGATATCCAGAGATGCCATGGGCTGCGCCGGTTCGCCGGGTGCCCAAGAGAAAAGCTCCCGCGACCCCGGTTCGCCGATCAACGCCACGCGCTGCAAGCCAGTTGTCTCACCTTCGGAAAAGCGTGCCAGCGCGCCTTCTCCTGCGTACCACAGCCCGTCGTGCGTGATCCCGATCTCGATAGGCCGGTATTTGTCCCGATCCAATGCCCCCAGGATTGACCGCGCTGAGAGCAGGGAGACTTCATGCTCCCCGGAGCGACCCCCGAATATCACCGCCACGCCCTTCTTTTCGCTCGATGTCATTTGTTCACCGAGACCGGGTTCCGGCCCCACTCCCCGAAGAGTTCAACTTCGAGCTCGAGCCGTATCCCGAATTCCGCCTCCACGCTCTCGCGCGCGATCTTTATCAACTCCCACGCGTCCCGGGCGGTCCCATCCCCCCGGTTGACGAGGAAATTGGCGTGCTCCCGGCTGATCTCAACGTCCCCCCGTCGCTCTCCCTTCAGACCTGCCGCTTCAATCAGACGGCCGGCGTAGTCGCCGGGGGGATTCTTGAACATCGATCCCCAGCTGGCGCCTGGGGGCTGGGTGGCCCGGCGGTATGCTCCGAACTCACGCGCCCGCCTTCGGGTCTCCTCAGCCGTCGATGGATGCAGCCGGAATGAAGCCGAAAGCACCACCGCCTCTCCTGGGTGGTCTTTCAACCAGCTCCGCCGATAGGAGAAGGCCAGTCGGCCCGCCTTCCATGGCTGCGGATCTTTTCCGGGCTGCAATATCTCCGCCATCTCCAGATGTCCGGCCACATCCTCGCCGTGCGCGCCCGCGTTTCCCACGACGGCCCCCCCCACGGTCCCAGGGATCGTGGCCGCCCATTCCAGCCCACCGAGCCCCCGCTCTACGGCCCGGCGTGCGATCGTCCCGAGGGCAGCGCCGGATTCCGCCCAGATCATGGGCTCGGGGCCATCCTCTTCAAAGTGCATTCCTGTCGCCCGGTTCAATACCACCACCCCTCGGGCACCCTCATCTGAGATCAGGACATTGGATCCGCCACCCAGGATCCGGAATCTGAGATCCATCGACCACAACGTGTGCGCGGCATCGGCAAGATCGGCGGCGGTCTTCACCTCCAATAGATAGTCCGCGGGGCCGCCGATGCGAGCCGAAGAATAGCGCGCCAGCGCGACGCCCTCCCTGAGGCGGTCTCCGAAGATGGCCCGCAGGTCAGGCTCATGCCCCATGGATCGGGCCACCGAACTCACAATGCCCGCACTCGTCGAATGAGCCGGTCGACGACTTCGGGGCCGGGCAGCGGCGCCACCCGCAGCTCCGGCATCTCGGCCCGGAATTGGGTCACCATACGCTTTGCGGCTATGCGCATTTTGAGTTCCATCCGGCGATCCTGCTCGAAGAGCTTTCCCTCTCTCTTTTTCACGACCTAACCTCCCTGCCCCTGCTGCTGATGCGCCAGGAGCCGTTTCCCGACCTCATTTCCATCCCCCGCAGACAGTGTGATCACCACGCATGGGGGCTCCACGTGTTGCACGAGATATGCCGTGACCGCCTCTATCCCGCTGATGAAGCGCACATGCGGGTGAACGATGGCCTCCGCCACGCGCCGTCCGTCCATGCCGGGCAACGGCGACTCGCGAGCCGCGTAGATCTCCAAGACGATCACCTCGTCCGCATCCGAAAACGCACCCGCCAGGTCGCCCAAGAGGGCCTTCGTCCGCGAATAGGTATGCGGCTGGAAGACTGCCCATAATCGGGCGGAGCCGTAGCGCGCCCTCGCCGCGCGCAGGGTGGCGCGAATCTCGGTCGGGTGGTGAGCGTAATCATCCACAACCGTGACCCCACCCGCGGATCCGAGCACCTGGAAGCGACGACCTACGGGCTGAAATGCGGGCAGTTCGCGCCGGACGAGATCCAACGACACGCCCACCTCCGCCATCACCCCCAACAGTGCAAGCGAGTTGACCACGTTGTGGGCACCGGGCAGTCCGATCTCGAATCGACCGACCGGATCACCTTGATGGCTCACCGAGAAGGTCATGCCGCCCTTCGGCGTCGTCTCGATACCCCCCGCCCGCCAGTCCGCCCTGGCAGATCGGCCGTAGGTGACCCCCGATGGCGTCTCAGAAAGCAATGCGGCCGCCCCGGGATCGTCAATGCAGATCACCAATCGCTTTGTGGCTCGCCGCGCAAACTCTCGGAAGGCGCGGGCATAATCCTCCCGGGTCGGGTAGCAGTCGGGATGATCGTGCTCGACATTGGTGATCACCGCGATCTCCGGATTCAGCCCCAAGAAAGCGCCATCGTATTCATCGGCCTCGATCACGAAGAACTCCCCCTCGCCGGCGTGGCCGTTGCCTCCCAGGGCGTCCACCCATCCGCCCAAGATGAAACCGGGCGCAAGCCCTGCCCGGGTCATCAGCCAGGCGATCATGGCGCTGGTGGTCGTCTTTCCGTGCGTGCCGGCGACGGCGATCGTCCGCTTTCCGGCTGTCAGATCTCCCAGAAAGTCCGCGCGCCGTACGGTCCGGATGCCTGCCTCCAGCGCGGCCTTCACCTCCGGGTTGTCCTCCGGCACCGCCGACGACACCACCACCAGATCGGCCCCCTTGACGTTCTCCTCCCGATGTCCGATGCGGACCGGAATGCCGGCCGCTTCAAGCTCACGGGCGTAGATGGAACGGCGAAGATCCGAACCGGTCACGACGTCGCCTCGCTCATGCAGCACGCGGGCGATGGCAGACAGCCCGGCGCCGCCGATTCCAATAAGATGCACGTGCCGCTTCACACGAACACCACAATTACGAACACAAACACCAAACCCACCGCAAAATAGATCTGTGGGGCCATCAGCACATTGGGGGGCAGCATGGCGACCACCTCAGCCACTCGGGCTGCCAGCTCAGAGCCATCCGTGGGCTGGATGATCAGATCAGTGGGATATCCAAGATTGTGCAGATACGCCCAAAGCGATCCCACCAGCAAGTAGCCGTTCAGCCCGCCCATCACCACTCCCAGGAGCACATCCTGCAGCCGCTCGCGCGCCACCTTCTCACGAATTCCATGGATGGTGGGGGTTTGATAGCCAAAGAAGGCCAAGAGCATGATCAGGCCGCCCCGGATCAGGAATTGGGTATCGGCAGGCTGCATGGCGAGCGCATTTCCGTACGCCGCCACATAGTTCTGCAGAATGGCGTTGATGAACAGGCCCAGGACAACGGCGCTGGTGACCAGCAGCTCCTTCGCCCAGCCCCGCATCGCGCCGACAGCAGCGAACAGGAAAATGAATGTGTAGAAGACCGTTATGAGGCTAACCATGGGGTCGCCTCCTGCATTCGGGGAGGGCGAGCAGCGCCTCCCCAATGATGGCGGCCGCCTCCGGCTTGGCCATCTCGCTCGCCGCCCTGCCCATGGCCTGAAGGCGCGCGGGATCCTGGATCAGGCCGAGGATCGTCGGCAGCAGTCGCGCATCCAATTCGGCATCCGGGAGAACCACCGCCGCCCCGCGACGGGCCAGATGCTGGGCGTTGGTCTGCTGGTAGCGCCAAGCATACGGATACGGGACAAGGACGGCGGGCAGCCCGAAGAGCGGGTATTCGCCCAGCGTCGAAGCTCCCGCCCGGGAGATGACAAGGTCGGCGGCGGCCAGGGCCGCCCCCATGCGTTCGTGCAAATAGGGGAAGGGATGATAGGCCGTCTCCAAATGTCGCGGGAGTCGTCCGCGGACGGCGGTAGCTTCGGACCAGTTCGACACACCTGTGATGTGGACAACCTGCAGATGAAGGAGCATATCCCGCAGCCCCGCCCACAGCGCCTGATTGATGGATTGCGCGCCGCGGCTGCCGCCCATCGCCAGCAGAATCGGGCGGCCGGGTTCCAGATCCAACGCCTGCAGAGCCCGACGTTTGTCGGTCTCTCGAAGCTGTTGGCGAGTTGGATAACCTGTGACCACAACCTTATGCCTCTGCCCGTAGAATTGGCGCGACTCCTCTGTTGATAGGAAGATCCGTTGGCACCGCCGCGAGATTACGCGCGCAGCCAATCCCGGCTCGATATCCGGGACGAACAGCCCCATTGGGGTTGTCCAATCTGCGAGCGCCACAGGTACGCCGACGTAACCGCCGGTGAAGAAAACCACATCCGGCCGATACTCTCGCAGGATGGCGCGCGCCCGCCAGATTCCGCGCAACAAGCTGGCAAGATTCCCCGGCAGCCTCGAGGGGCTCACGCCGTGCACGCCGGCGGCCGGGATGCTCCTGAAGGGGATTCCGGCACGCTGGACGAGCTCCGCCTCCATGCCACCTTCCCCGCCAACCCAGAGCACCTCAACCCGCTCTCCCAGGGCGTCGACCACGGCCAACGCGGGATACACGCCTCCGCCTGTTCCGCCCGCTGACACCAATACCCGCACTGATTTCTCCCGGTCGCGATTCGCGCATATTGTGGCGCGAAACCGCGAGCAATATCCCCACGCCTGTGAGCGTGGTGACCAAACTCGAGCCCCCATAGCTGAAGAATGGGAGCGCATTCCCTGCAAAGGGGAGCAGCCCCAGCAATACCGACATATTCACCATGGCCTCCAGGCTGATCCAAAAGGTGATCCCGCTCGCGAGCAGCATCCCCAGCTTCGAGCGCGAAGCCATGGCGATCCGAAAACCCCGCCAGAAGAGCATCCAGAACAAGACAAGCACCGTCAGCACACCTACCAGGCCCAGTTCTTCACCCAGAACGGCGTACACGCTGTCCGTGTGCGGCGCGGGCAGCAAGCCGAATTTCTCCCGGCTGGCGCCCAGACCTTGCCCGATCAGCCCTCCATTGTAGAAAGCCTGGAGGGCATGCTGGACGTGATAGGAAGCCTGATCGATGTCCACGAGCCCGGCCAGGAAAGCATCCCAGCGCGCCTGCCCGGTCTTGTTTACTCGCACAAGCAGGTAGCCAATGGCGCCGCTCCCCAAGGTGATGAGGATGGTCTGAGAAAACCGGGCTCCGGCGAGCACGAACATTGTCATGGCAACGATCACGATGGTGAACGCGGCGCTCAAGTCCGGCTGGAGCAGGATGAGGCCCGCGACAACCCCGATGATCAGCATCAAGGGGATAAAGCCGTACCCCCAATCCGACAATCGATCTTCTTTGGATTCCATCCACACCGACAGATAGATGATCAGCGCCAGCTTCGCCATCTCGGAGGGCTGCACCGAACCTCCCAAGAACGCCCTTCGCGGCCCGAGCCCCGGCGCCACCAGCAGTACAATTGCCAACGCGATGATCGTAAACAGGATGATCGGCAGCGCCAGGGAGCGCCAAATCTTCAACGGCAGACGGGCCGCAATCAGCATCGCCACTAGGCCGATCCCCAGGTTGCTCAATTGGCGCCGAAAAATGGCGTTTGGATCGTCATACATCCGCCAGGAAATGTCCCAACTGGAGGAGTAGACCATCACCAGGCCAATCACAACCAGGATCAACGCCAGCACAAGCAGCCAGGGATCGAATCCGAGGCGCTGCAGTCGCTTGGCGAGAGAGGCACCGGGGGCCGTCCCCGCCATTACGCGCTCACTCATAGCGCTTCGACCAGCTCCATGAACCGTTCTCCTCGCTCCACAAAATCGGTGAATTCGTCATAGCTCGTGCCGCCCGGTGCGAGCAGGACCACATCGCCGCGCTGTGCGACGCTGGCGGCCGCTTCCACAGCGGACTCCAGATCCGGGCACACGGCGATGCTGAAGGGCCGCTCCCGGCCGCCCGCGCGCGAGACTGCATCGAGGATCAGCCCGGCCGCCTCCCCGAAGAGGATCAGGTGATCCACTCGCTGCGATACCAAATCGGCAAACCCTTCCCAGGGAAGATCCTTGTCCCTCCCACCCGCCAATAGGACCAGCGGCTCTTCGAAGGAACGGATGGCTGCGATCGTGCGTTCGGGCGCAGTGGCAATCGAGTCGTTCACCCAGGTGACACCCCCAAGCTCTCTCACCACCTGCAGGCGGTGTTCCACGCCTGTGAAGCCCTGAATGGCCCCCCGCATGGCCGTGATAGAGATCCCCGCTGCGGCGCCAGCGGCGCACGCCGCCGCCACGTTCAACAGATTGTGCGCGCCGCGCAGTCTGATATCCGTGAGGGGGCACACCTCCTTGCGGTCCGCCTGCCATTGGAGCCATATCTTGCTGCCGCCAACGAAAGCGCCATCGATTTCCGGCCTCCGGCCAGTCCCGAATGCAATCACCTTACCCGCTGCAGCCGTCCGGAGTGACCAAGCGATGGGATCGTCCATCCCCAACACCGCGGTATCGCCGGGCGCCTGGAAGCGCAGGATTCGCGCCTTGGCCGCGGTGTACGCATCCATAGTCTTGTGCCGATCCAGGTGGTTGGGAGTGATATTCAGCACCACGGCGATTTCCGGGCTCGTGGTCATCAGCTCAAGTTGGAAGGAGGAAAGCTCCATGATTACCAGATCCCTGGGCTGCATGGACACCAGATCTGAGATGAGTGGGTTGCCGATATTGCCGCCCACCCAGACTCTCCGATCGGAGTCCGCCATGGCGCGCCTGGCCATCTCCCCCAGCAAAGCCGTGGTGGTGGTCTTGCCGGCGGAACCAGTGATTCCGATCACGGGCGCGGAGCTTCTCTCGATGAAAAGCTGCGCGTCGTTCGTGACCGCCACGCCCGCTTCTTGCGCCGCCTCGACAATGGGGATATCAAAGGGAATTCCACCTGACAGGCAGAGCAGATCCGCCCGCTTGAGCATCCCGAAGGGGTGCGCTCCGAAGACGTACTCCAACGGTAGATCCTCCAATTCGGATTGCGTCTCGCGCATCGCCGCGGCCGGCTTCAAGTCACTGACAATGACCTGCGCCCCTCGCTCGCCGAAAAAACGCGCCAGGGCTTTGCCCTGCCGGGCGAGACCGAGGATCACGACTCGCTTGCCGGACCACTCCGCCTGGACGGAGTCCACTTGCGAGAGGCGGCTTGGCATCACTATGCGGCGGCCTTCTGAGGCCTGGCTTCGCTTCGTTGATCCTCCTCGATGCCAATCCAATAGTGGTTCGGCATCACCGAGCGTGCGGCCCGCAATTCCACTCCGGCCACGAGCCCCTCGCCCCCATTGAGCGTATCGGGGTGCGCCAGGCAGACCGTCGCTCTGCGGCCATACTTGGATTCATAGTGGCTCACGGCACGCGATACCTTTTCCTTCAACCCGCTGGCGCTATCGTCGAACCAGAGCATTCCGATCTCCATTGCCAAGCCTCCTTCTAGCCCTCCGTCTAATCAAGGCCATCGTGCGGGCGCGGGATGCAGCGCCCGCACGGACAACCTGCCCAAATGAGTTGGCGAAGCACTATATCAGTGCCAACGCAATCCCCACCATGGCTGCCATGAGTTCCACCAGCCAGAACCGTTGCACCACTTGAGTTTCGCTCCATCCGATCAACTCGAAGTGATGGTGAAGCGGAGCCATCTTAAATAACCTGCGGCCCTTGGTCAGCCGGAAATACCCCACCTGCAGCACCACGCTCAGGGCATCGCTTGTCGGGATCAGGGCGATGATCGGCAGCAGAATCCAGTGGCCGGTCATGAAGCCGACGACGGCGAGTGTCGCTCCCAAAGAAAGCGATCCTGTATCCCCCATAAAGAGCTCCGCCGGGTGCACGTTGTACCAAAGGAAAGCGAACACCGCGCCCACAACGGTGAAACAGAAACGCACCAGGAACACCTGTTTCTGCAAGATGGCCACCGCGCCCAACGCCACAAACGCAGTGGCTACAATCAACCCGGCCAGCCCATCCAGCCCGTCGCTTAGATTGACCGCGTTGCTCATGCTGACGATCACGAACGTGGCGATGGGCACATACCAGACCCCGAGCGGAATCTCGAAGGGCACGTTCGGCAAGTACATCTCGGGAGCATCGAGCACGTACCGCAGCACGAGGGCCGCCGCCAACGCGATGACGATCTGCGACGGGAATTTCCATCGGGCGCGCATTCCCCGGCCCCGTCCGATGCCCCGCAAGCCGAGCCAATCGTCCAACGCGCCGAGAAGCGCGAATGCCGCCATCACCCCCATCGGTAGCAGGATCGACTTTCCAATCACGTTCAGTTCGCTGCGGAGGGAGACGATGTTCAAGACGCCCGTGATCAGCAAGACGGGGAGCACGATCAACCAGCCGCCCATGGTGGGCGTACCCTGCTTCGTGAAATGCCGCCTAGGCCCCTCAATGCGTATCTGCTTGCCCACGTGCAATCGCTTGAGAATCTCGATCAGCGGTCCGCCCCAGATCACGGTGATCACGAATGTGATCCCCGCCAGTGAGAGCGCCATCGCACTTTCGCTCATGCTTCTTCCTCGAGCTCGTCCACAATCAGATCCAACTGAATGCCTCGTGATGCCTTAATGAGCACAACATCCTGGGGCTCAATCCTCGCCCGCAGCAGCTCCAGCGCCGCCGCAGCGTCTTCCACCCGCTCCACATGGGAGGGATCCATCCCTGCCAGAACCGCCTCCTCGGCAATCCATCTCGCGCGCTCCCCGACCGCGATCAACAGATCTGCAACCTCCGCCGCCCGCGCGCCAACCAGACGGTGGCCCTCCTCCTCGTAGCTCCCGAGCTCCAGCATGTCACCCAGCACGGCGACTTTGCGGCCGTCGAGATCTTCGAGAAGGTTCAGGGCGGCGATCACGGAGGGCGGCGCGGCGTTGTACGTATCATCCAGGATCATGGATCCCCGGGGCCCCGGTACCGCCACCAGCCGGAGCTGACTTTGGGTTCCCTGCAGCCCCCCTACGATCTCCTGCCAGGAGAGATTCTCCACCAGGCCGACCGCGGCAGCCCTCAGGGCGGTATGCACGGAATGCCGCCCCAGAAGCGGGACGCGCACAAATACCGTCTCCCCCTCATAGTGCAGAACGAACCGGATTCCCTCCAACCCCAGGCCCTCGATCTCGCCCGCCCGGAGATCCGCGGCGGGCGACAGCCCATAGTAGAACACCCGCGCTTCGGTATTGTTCGCCATGGCGCGCACCAGAAATTCGTCATAGTTCAGGATGGCGATCCCTTGGGGCGCAGGCGGCAGGCTCTCCACCAGCTCCGTCTTCCCGGCGATGATGGCTTCCAGGGTGCCGGCGCGCTCCAGATGCACCTGGCTCACGTTGGTCACCACGCCGATGGCTGGCTGGGCGATCTCACACAGAAGGCGAATCTCGCCCGGCACGTAGAACCCCATCTCCAACACAGCATGGGTGTGAGCTCCGGTGGCGCCCAGCAGGCTCAAGGGGAGCCCGATCTCGTTATTGAGGTTCCCCGGGCTGCGAATGGTGCGGTAGCGTTGAGAGAGAACATCGGCGATCAATTCCTTGCTGGTCGACTTGCCCACGCTCCCAGTGATCCCCACCACCGTGATTTCCAACTGCCGCCGCCAATGGGAGGCGATTTGCTGCAGCCCCTTGAGCGTGTTTTCCACCCTCAGACAGGCGGGAAAATTCAGGTCGCTGATGGCGACCGGAGCGCCCGGTTGGCGGAGATCGATCACCGGGCGATCTGTTTCAACAGGCTGATCGATCAGCGCCAAGATGGCGCCATGAGCGAAGGCCTCCCCGACAAACTCATGGCCGTCCGCTTTTTCCCCAGGCAGGGCGATGAACAGGGAATCCGGCTTCGCCTGCCGCGAATCAATGACCACCTCGGAAATCGGGCGGCGCCCCTCGAATCCTGTTCCGCCCAATCCATCGATCACGTCCGACAGGCTCAATCTGGAAACCATCGCGCTCACCGATCCGCCGCTGCGAGCTGTGGCGCTGCGTCGGCGGGGGGGATCTCCATCAACACGACCAACCGCTCCACCACTTTCTGGAACACCGGTGCGGCGACCACCGAACCCCAAGGTGAGATGGTTGGTTTGTCCAATCGAACGAGCACCATGAAGCGCGGGTCATCGACGGTTCCCCAGCCGATAAAAGAAGCGATGGTCTTGTACGGGTCGTAGCCGAAGTCCGTGGGAATCTGGGCTGTGCCCGTCTTCCCCGCCAGCTCGTACCCCGCCACTTCGGCGAACCGAGTCTCCTCATCCACCGATTCACTCAACATCCTGGATAGGGTGTGCGCCGTCTCAGGCGTGACGGGGCGGCCCAGAATGGTCTCCCCGGGCCAATAGACGCCCTGCGGGCTGACCACCTGGCGTACGACGTGCGGCTGCACCATCACACCATCATTCGCCAGCGCTGAGACGGCGGTCATCAATTGGATAGGTGTTACCGAGACCCCCTGTCCGAAGGAGTTCGTCCCCAGGTCCGATTCCGTCCATTGAGGATGGCGCGGCGTGCGCAGTTGGCCTTCGATCTCACCGGCCAAATCGATCCCGGTCAGTTGGCCGAGACCAAAGTCCTCAAAATAGGGATACATCTTTGCCGCCCCGAGTTTCTCAGAGGCGACATACGCCAGACACACGTTGAGCGAATGCTGCAGGCAGCCCACCATCGTCTGCGGGCCCCAGGCCTCTCCGTCCCAGTTCCGGATCTTGTGCCCGCCGACCTCGATCTGCCCGGTATCCACGAACACGTCGTCCGGCTGCACCGCGCCGGTGTCGATGGCAGCGGACATGGTCAGCACCTTCAGTGTGGATCCCGGTTCGAACACACTTGCTGCGGCCGGATCGATGACCTTTGCCCCTCCCCCATCGGCCTGCAGCCAACTCTCGTAATCGTTGGGGTCGAGGGGAGGCCACGCGGCGATCGCCAGCATCTCGCCATTTCGAGGATCCATTACGACAATCTGGCCATTCTCCGCGTGGCTCCATTCAATGGCCTCCGCCAGGATTTTTTCGACCATATATTGGATTTCAGTATCAATAGTGAGCACCAGGTTCACGCCGGCGGGAGGATCCGGCTGCAGCCGCGCCTCGATGGGGATCAAAGGTCGCTCAACGGTGATCGGCTTTCCAGCCAGCCACTCATCGTAGTAGCCCTCAACGCCAAAGAAGCCCTTTCCCTCATCGTTGACAAACCCCAAGACGTGCCCCGCGAGAGATCCAGCGGGATAGACGCGGCGGTGTTCTGGAACCAGCCACATGCCGCTCAGGTCCGGCCCATCGGGCATTCGTGACAGGCCTTCGAGCACATCGGCCATCACCTGGTCGACCGTAATCGGCCATCGGCCCTCGGATTCGGTTTCGCGGGTCATCCTGACGCGGTACAAATCCTGGGATGCCCAATCGTAGTTCAATTGCTCCAGCAGATCCTCTTCGGGAAGGTCGAGGGCCTGGGATAACGTGATGGCGATCTCCCGCTTGCTGGCCTGGGTGAGCTGCGGGATGTCAATTTCGATATGGTAAATGGTCTCATTTGCCGTCAAGAGCACACCGTTCCGATCGTAGATCAGCCCCCGGGATGGCGATATTCGCTCGATAAGGCCTCGCTGGGTCTGCTCCCGCTCCGCAAAAACGGGCGCGAACGGGCCGAACTGGACCCGCACCATCTGCACCACCAAGCCGCAGGCCACGATGGCCATCACGGCGATCACCAGGAGAATTCGGGGGCGAGCTTGCTCCCCTGGTATGCTCATCGATCGCCATGCCCGGCGAGCGCCCTGGCCAGCCAATCTCCAAGGGTCTCGGTGAATGCCGGGGAGAGCATTGTTGAGCCCTGGTTTGAATCCGCCGGAGGTCTCGGTGCCTCGAACGGCTCCGGCGGCTGGTATCCATCCACGATCAGGTACTGCACCTCGTGCGGCCGAGCTGGCCGGAAATTCAACCCCTCGGCGGCCTCCATCATCTTCTGCGGGGAGGCCACCAGGGCCAATTCCGCCTGCAGTGCGGCGGTATCCCGAAGCAGTTGGTCGCGCCTCCCCTCCAATTCCAGCACATCCCGCCCGACCTGGGCGACCTTGTTGTTGACCGCGAGGTACATCGCGCCGACCACCAGTGACGCGGAGAGGATCAGCACCACAATCCCTGTGGAGCGGAGCTGGCTCCGCCATCTCGCCTGTCGGGTCGCCTGTGTCTTTCTTGCCAACGCCGCCCTCTCCTCCGGCTTGAGGATCTCCCTTGATTGCCCTTGATCAGCCCAGCTTTTCCGCGGCCCTCAATCGTGCACTTCTCGCCCTGGGATTCAGTTGTACTTCCGTGTCATTCGGACGTATCGGTCGCTTTGTCAGCACCCGCAGTTGGGCTTCATGGCCGCATGTGCACTCGGGTTGATCCGGCGGGCAGATGCAGCCCGAGCTCTCTCGGCGAAAGGCCTGTTTGACGATCCGGTCCTCGAGAGAGTGGAATGAGATGACCACAATGCGGCCTCCTGCCTTTAAGAGTTGCACAGCCTGTTCCAAACCCTCCGACAGGCTGTGCAGCTCGTCATTCACCGCGATGCGCAGAGCCTGAAATGGCAGAGTGGCCGGATGTATTCGCCCGCCCCTCCTGGGCTGGGCCCGCAAGATCACTTGCGCGAGCTGGCGCGTGGTGGTGAGCGGCCTGGACTCCACGATTTCGCGGGCGATCCGCCGCGCAGCCCTCACCTCTCCGAAGCGTTGAAACAGGTCGGTCAGTTCTTCCAAGCTCAGCTCGTTTACCAGGTCACCGGCTGTGACTTGCTGCGCCGGATCGAAGCGCATATCCAACGGTCCCTCCTCTTGAAATGAGAAACCGCGACTTGGATCCGCAAGCTGCATGGAGGACAACCCCAGGTCCAGCAGCACACCATCCACCGCGTCCCACCCTTGCATGGCAGCGTACCGGCGCATGTGGACAAAGCTGCCATGATGCAGATGGACGCGCTCGCCGAAGGGCGCAAGGATCTTGGCGGCGATCTCCAGCGCCGCCGGATCACGATCCAAGCCCAACAATTCGCCCGATGGGGAACTGGCCTGGAGCATGCCTTCCGCGTGGCCGCCGGCTCCCAGTGTGCCATCCAGATAGCGGCCACCGGCGCGAGGGCTGAGCGTTGAAAGCACCTGATGGTAAAGTGCGGGACTATGCGCGCGTGCCTTCGGGTCTCCGGAAGCGGCGCCCATCGCCTAGCCGGTGGACAAGTCGAAATCGATGAACCGCTTGGCGTTGCTCTCCGGGTCCATCAGCTCGGCAGACTGGCTTTCCCAGTCGGTCTCGTTCCAGATTTCGAGGTAATCTCCGGCGCCGATTATGGCTGCCGAGTCATCCAGCTTGGCGTACTCACGCAGGAAATCCGGAATCAGGATGCGGCCTGAAGCATCCAGCTCGACCTCCGCCGCCACGCCGAAGAGCAGGCGGTTCATCGCCCGCACTTCGGGATTTGTGTTGCTCAGTGCGGTCGCCCGCTTGGCCAGCGAGCGGAAGTTTTCCATGGTATAAACGACCAAGTTGCGTTCGAAGCCTTGAGTGATGTATGCGCCGGATGAGAGGTCAGCGCGAAAGCGAACGGGGATGGTCAGGCGGCCTTTCGTGTCGATGGTATGGTGATATTGGCCGATGAACATCTGTTCTGCCCCACCTGTCAATATTTGGGACGCCGAAATCGCTCCCGGCGCCCCACATTCCCCCACATTGTCCCACAAGTGTCCACAGTATATCCTAATCGGCCCCACTAAGGCAAGAATACGCTACCTTAAAGATTGAACGGCGGGGGGTACCTTTTTCCTATCCGCGCCGTGGCGGCACGGAAAGTGCAGGAGGAGCTGCGAGCGGCAATCGACGAACGACCGGCGATGAACGACCAACGCGCCTCCCCTTCGAAGACGGGCGCTCATCCATCCATGGCCCGATCCTGAGAACGACCTCGATCGGTGATCACGCCGGTCGCCTACCCCTTCAAGCACATCGCTCCCCGCGCCGCATCCGCGCCTGCTCCTTGAGCGAGGCGCGCGCTCCCGTTCGCAAGGAAGCTGCCTCCGATTGCGTTCTCGCAATTCTGATTGCAGATGCGGTGGCCCCAAATGGGATTGCCCGGGAATCTGTCTTCCCGGGCATAGAGCCAATGTCAACCTATAAGCCGCGTTCTGTCCCGCGGGCGAGCATTCAGGGCGAAATATCCTCGCCCTCGCCCGCCGCGCCTGGGCGACCATCTATCTGCGCGCCGCGTCACCGCGACGCTCTAGCGGCCTACCCGAAGCTCAGAGGGTGCGAGCAGCCCCCTTCCCGCGTTGCGGAATCGCTCCTGCTTGGCCTTGCTCCCGAAGGCGGTTGCCTGGCCGCCGACATTGCTGCCGACGCCGGTGGTCTCTTACACCACCTTTTCACCCTGACCCAGCTTGCGCTGGGCGGTCATTCTCTGTGGCCCGTGCTCTGGGTCACCCCAGACCGGGAGTTATCCGGCATCGTGCTCTGTGGAGCGCGGACTTTCCTCAAGCGGCTATTGCCGCTTGCGATCGCCCGGCCAACGATTGGCTCAACAGAATCATACCGCCGGAGAGCAGCCCGGTCAATGCACGCTACTTCGCGGGGTGTCGTCCATTTCAGGGGGCGCGGCTGCTCGAGAGTGAATGTACGGCGCTCCTCTCGATACACCTCGTGGTTTGACCACCCGGCACTCGAGATGCGCCTCCCCACAATCGGAACGTGCGAAGCAGGCTGCATCCCGAGCAGCGGCGAGCGGAGCAAGGCTTGTATCGAGGGGCCCGGCCTGTGTTGTTGACAGGGTGCGGCAGGTGCGAGTCTGCCCTGTCAGATCGCCCCCCAGGATGGAACCCACCCTACTTGGCGTGCATGGGGGGTCTCGTTGGGCGCAGGTCCCCCTGCTCCAGTCCATGCTGGCTTCTCAGGCAGCCGGTCGAAGCCTGATGTGGCGCCCTCCTGGAAAGGGGGGCCCCTGCGTTGGGCCACGGCCGGGGCAAGGCGAGGCCGCGCTGAGCGCCGCGGACAACGCGCACCACACAGCGCATATCGCAAAGCGGCCGCCAGTTAACCCATCGTTAACGCATTCGGTGATATATTTGTGGTGTTGTGGAAGGATGGCGCACTGATTCGAGGATTCTCCGGGGTTGACGCTTGCCCTGCTCCGGCGGCCCAGGTTGCCGGCGGATGGCAGATCCGATATAATTCGTGCGCTATGGAGGTACCTGATGCCGATTTATACGTATCGGTGCGATGAGTGCGGTATCCAGTTTGATCGCCGACAGCACTTCGACGATAAGCCCCTGAAACGCTGTCCGGAGTGCAGCAAACTCTCCCTGCGAAAGCTGTATCAACCAGTGGGCATCGTCTTCAAAGGCTCAGGATTCTACTCGACGGATCACCGCTCCTCGTCCAATGTGGCGGTGAGTGGTTCGACCGATGGAGCCTCATCCGAGAAGAAGGCGGATCGAAAGGCGGAGCCCAAGGTTGATTCCCCCACCTCGGACCCCTCGCCGAAGAAGGACGAGCACTGACCAGCAATGCCGCTTGAATCAATCGCCGGGCTGAGCCCGGCGATTTCTGTTTCCACGGAAGTCTTACGCTGGGGGCGGCCTACAACTGGAACCCGCCTCTGGCGGGCACCACTTTTGCCTGGAAGTTGGAGACATATTCCATCAGGCGGCCGCGCAGCTCATCCCAATCATCGTCCTCCAAGGCGCTGCGCATCGCCTCCAGATCTTCGGCGACTCCGCCGGTCAGGATCTGCGGGCGGTCCCCATAGGTCGTGTACCAGGCTTCGGTAGGTTGAATTCCAAGGCGTTGCATCCCGGGCACTAGGTCGCGCACCACGAATTCGAAGTACTCCTGTTCTCTGCCCGGAACAATGTCCCAGGTCATCAGCAGTTTTACCGCCATTGGTTGGTTAGCCAGTCTAAATTCTTGGACAAATGTCTCCGCCGGGGGTCGACTCGAAATCGGATCTCACTTGCTCAACCATGCCGGTTCGAGCACAACCACCTGGGTTTCATCAGGGACTCCGGTCTTGGTGACGCTCAAGGATTTGCTCGTCTCCGGCTCGCTCACCCCCATCTCGGACAGGAAACGGGAGATTTCGTCCAACTCGAGCTTCTCCCCGCCCGTTCGATAGTGCATGGGGACGACAATGGAGGGCTCAATCAAGCTGATCACTTCGGCTGCCCTGGCTGCGGAGAGCGCCTGATTCCCCCCGACGGGGACCAGAGCGATGTCAACCGCTCCAAGGCTCTCGATCTGACCCTGCGAGGGCACGTAGTCCAGATCGCCCAGGTGAGCAACCGTAACCCCCTCGTAGTCGAAAACGTACAGGATGTTGGCTGTAGAATCCTCTTGCTTCTTTGCTTGGCGCATCTGGATACCCGTGATGAAGACCCCGCCAATTTCGTATTCTCCCGGCCCGTTGATCACCCGCCTCGCCCCGCGCACCGCCTTCAGATAGCTGTGACCCGGCGCATCGTGGCTCACTGTGACCACGTCCGCACGCAGCTTCAATTCGGGCAGACCGATCTCCGGACTGTATGGGTCCGTCACTATACTGCCCATGCCTCGCTCCGTCAAGCGGAAGCAAGACAGACCGTGCCAAGCCAACTGCATGGAGCCTCCTTATGAGAAGCCGTTCGATTATACACGATTGCCGACGCCGCAAGCAAAGACTACAATCCGGCCATGAGGCTGGCGCATGATGGGTCGCTGGAGCCGCATGAGTTCGGCGGTGGCGAGGTCAGAATCGCTTCCCCCGGGGGAGCCTGCCTTCAGATCCCTCCCAAGCGCGCCGGCTATGCGAACGCCCAACTGGACGACTATCGCTCTTTATCTCGACGGCATTTCCCCTGGCGGCCGCCCGTTCGAATGTCGCTTCGGGCGCGCTGCTCCCCTACCGCCCCACTCGGGACGCTGGGTTTTGGTTTCTGGAATGACCCTTTCAGCCTGTCTTTGGGCGGGGGTGGCGGGGAGAGACGCCTGCCGGCGCCCCCGTGCGCCGTTTGGTTCTTCTACGGTTCGGCCCCCAATGATTTCGCATTCAGCAGCGGGAGTCCGGGCTGCGGTTTCCGCGCTATGGCCGTGCGATTCCCTCGATTCCCCTCCCCCCTCTTCTCCGCCCTCGCCGCCGCCGGTTGGGCGCTCACACGAGTGCCGCCCCTTCGCAGAGCGGTGATGAACGCAGCCATCTCCCAGGTGCAATCTGCGGAACACCCCCTCTCCGATTTGGAGCTGAAGAGCTGGCATAGCTATCAGATCCATTGGAATACGGAAGCGGTGAGCTTCCAAATCGACTTGTCCCCGGTCATGCGCGCTGATCTTTCCATCCAGGGGCCACTGGGTTTCGTCACATGGATCGATAACCAATACGCCGTCGCAAGCCCGAAGGCCGGTCTCGAGTTCGGCGTTATCCCGACCACGGGAACTCAACAACTGGAGATCAGTGATTTGCGCCTCGTGGGGACGTAGGCGTTCGCTTCAGCCAACAATGCTGTACTCATATCGGCCCCGCACTGGATCTCCCTCCGCGTAGCGGCCCAAACGAAAGATGTGGCGGGAAATCGCCGAGCTTCTCTCCCCCAAGACCATGTCGGCGACCATCTCGCCGACAGCGGGCCCGAGCTTGAAGCCATGCCCGCTGAACCCTGCGCAGCAGAAGAATCCGCTATCCGGGAGCAATTCGTCGATGATGGGATGCCAATCGGGGGTGATGGCATACAGGGCGCCGTACCCGCCCGCAGACTGGCTTTGTTCCATCGCAGGGTAGCGGCTGACCAGGCGCTCACCCGCATCCGTCACAAATGCCACATCGACTCCTTCGTTATAGTCGTCTGGATCAACCACCGCGTCCGCCTCAGCAGTATCGATCAACCCGACCAGGGTCAGAGCCCCAGTCTCATCTCGCCAGTAGACGCCGTAGGCGAAGTCGGCGATCACCGGATGCCCGTCACGGTGACCCTGAGGTCGTTTGAAGAAGCCCACTTGAACCCGGCAGGAGCGGATCGGCAGGTTGATCGCCGTATACGCTCCCACCCTGGCAGCCCAGGGGCCGGCGCAGTTGACGACGATCGGAGAGTGGAAGGGACCATGGCTCGTATCTACCCCCTGCACCGCCCCAGCGAACATACGGACCCCGGTGACCGCGGTCTCCTGTAGAATGCGCCCTCCGAGGCGCCGGAGCGCAGCAGCGTAGCTCGACAATGTGAGATTGGGATCGGCGTATCCGGCCTCGGGCTCGTACGCTGCACCGCCGAGGTCGGTGGTCTCAAGCGCGGGCATGATCGCCAATATGCCGTCCCGGTCAAGCAGCTCGGTATGGATCCCGATCCCTCGCTGGAGCTGGATATTCTCTCTCAGCCCCTGCATGTCTTTGGCGCGGGTGAGCGCCAGAAAGCCGGTCTCCCGAAATCCACACTCGCCCCCAACAATGGCCTCAAAATTCTGGAACGCCCTCAGGCTGTGCAGCGCCATGGAGGCGGTGGTCTCATTGCTGTAGTGCTGGCGGATGATGGCCGATGATTTGCCGCTGGAACCGGCGCCGACGATCGATTTCTCCAGCACGACGACCTTCAACCCACGCCGCGATAATTGGAACGCCGAGCTCAACCCCATTATTCCTGCGCCAATGACGATCGCATCGTAATTTGCGTCCATCGCTCAACCACCTTCCCTGGTCGCCCGCCATTATCGCCAACATGAAGCGTATTTTCAACCGCAGTCGAGCCAATTCCGGCTATACTAGCCACCGTTGCATGAAGTCCGCCATCGCCTTTCTCGGCTTCGGCGGCTGCCCGGGGGCTTTCTGGCGCCCTCCTCGGCGCGGTCCAACGCGGTGCATGTCAGGACCGTCCGGACAACAGGGGCAGGACCGAATGCCCTCTGGTCAGGAAACGGTGGCAAGAATAACATCATTCCGTAACAAGAGTTGATCATCAGCGAACAAGTGGGCCGGCCCTGAGCGCAGGGCCGTGGAAATCAGACCGTTCACCTTGACAATGGAGACACGATATGAAAAAGAATCAAAGTCGCGCCATAATCCTATCCGTTTGTGCCCCGGCCCTGCTTCTATTGGCTTGCAGCCTTGTCGGGCAGGGGACCTCCGACGGAGGCGGCCAGTCTGAGGGCATCGTCCTATACCAGGATGACTTCTCCGATCCGAACAGCGGATGGGATCGTTCCAATGGTGCGGATGGCGTCGCGGACTATGCGGACGGAAGCTACCGGATTGCTGTCCTGGAGACAAACTATGACGTTTGGGCCACCGCAGGTCAGACCCTATCGGATGTGCGCATTGAGGTGGATGCGAGCAAGGCGGGAGGACCGGATGACAATGACTTCGGAGCAATCTGCCGGCTGACCGGAAGCCAGGACTTCTACGCCTTCCTGATCAGCAGCGACGGCTACTACGGAATCTTCAAGTCCAACTCAGAGGGGTTTGCTGCGATCACCGGGGAAGGCATGCTGTCCTCCAGCGCCATCCACCAGGGCGAAGCCACCAATCGAATTCGGGCGGACTGCGTCGGCGATACGCTCACCCTCTTCGCCAACGGAACCCAACTGCAGCAGGTGACCGACAGCGAACTCATCTCCGGTGATGTCGGATTGATCGCCGGGACCTTCTCCGAACCTGGGACCGAGATGCTTTTCGATAATTTCATCGTCTATCAGCCCTAGAAAGGAGCCCGGCCCAAGGGGCATCTGAAAAGCGGGCGGTGGGGGCTCTGGGGCCGACGACTACCGGCTCTCCCCCTCAACTACCCCGGGTCGCCCTCGATGGTCGTTCTTGCTTGCTCCCGGCGCGGTGCGGACCGACTGTGCAATTGCGCGCAGCCCGCTGCCCTGCTGCTTGACTTCACCTAGCGGGGCAGTTAGAATTGCGCTGCGCGCCGAGGTAGCTCAGTTGGTAGAGCACGCGACTGAAAATTGCGGTGTCGCCAGTTCGATTCTGGCCCTCGGCACCAAGGAGCACCCCGGTGGGGTGCTCTTTGATTCCATTATGCGGAGGGGGTGCTCACCAACTGAACGCTTCCCCTATTTCATATGCTCCTTGCGATATCTGCTTCGCAGCCTGTCGATCGGCTGCCAGTCCCCGCTCTCCGACCGATAGAACCAGTGATCCCAACCGTTGCAGGGGCGCCCACCCGATAAGTGCTTCGCCACCTGATGAATTGACCCCTCCTCATCGCCAAATCTCAGACGACCATCCGGCTTGATGGTGGCGCTGCGATCGATCTCCCCACGGAAGGCAAGCCGTTGGCCGGGCTCCAGGTAGCCGACTTCCAACAAGCGAGCGAAAGAAACGCGCTTGGCGTTCCTGCGGCGGTCTCGGACGTCGAAGGCTTTTGGATCGAAATCTCCGACCCGCGTGCCCTGGATGCGCTGCATGGCTACACGCACATTTCGTGGATCCCGTTCGATCCCGATCCAACGGCGATGCAGCCGCTTGGCCACCGCGCCCGTCGTGCCCGTTCCGAAAAATGGATCGAGCACCACATCCCGGGGCTCACTCGCGGCGAGCACGACCCGGTAGAGCAGCGCCTCGGGCTTCTGCGTGGAGTGCACTTTCTCTCCATCGGCCCGCAGCCGCTCCTCCCCGCCGCATATGGGCAAGAGCCAGTCGCTGCGCATCTGCTTGCCCTGGTTCAGCCGTTTCATGGCATGGTAGTTGAATGTGTACTTGGCGCCCTGCGATTTGGTCGCCCAGATGAGGGTCTCATGGGCATTGGTGAAGCGGACGCCCCGGAAGTTGGGCATGGGATTGGTCTTGACCCAGATGACGTCGTTGAGCATCCAGTATCCGAGATCCTGCATAATGCGCCCGATGCGGAAGATATTATGGTAGGTGCCGATCACCCAGATCGTTCCCGTGGGTTTCAGGACTCGCCGAGCCGCGGTCAGCCACTGCAAGGTGAACGCGTCATAGGCCTCGAAGTCGTCGAACTGATCCCACTCATCAAGCACGGCGTCTACGCGGGTCATGTTGGGACGCCATAGTTCACGTGAAAGCTGGAGATTATAGGGCGGGTCTGCAAAGAGCAGGTCGATGCTATCCGCCGGGAGACCATTCATCACCTGCACGCAATCTCCCTGGATAACCTGATCCAGCGGAAGCCCCACAGCAGCCATCGTCCCCCACCTTTCGGACCAACCTCTCTGCGATACGCTGACCGGAGTATAGAGCAGGTCCGACGGATCTGACAACCGGCCCGGGGGCCGGGGTGCGCCCGGGAACCTTCGGCCTGCACGTCCCCTGGCGCCGGCTCGTGGATCGATCCTGGGTTGCGGGTCGACCCTCGCCGCTCAGCTCGCAAATGTCACATCAGCTGGCATGCCTGGCTTGAGCTTACCCTCCGGATTCCTTAGCTTTAATTCGATGGCATACACTGTGGTCTGGCGCTCCTCCTGGGTCTGCACATTGCGCGGGGTGAATTCAGCTTGGTTGGCAATATGGGTTACCACCGCCTCGAACGTCTCATCCGGGAATGAATCGACCTGCACCTCTGCGGTATCGCCGAGGCTGATCTGTCCATAACGGTCCTCCGGGACATACACTGTGACCTTCAAATCGGAGAGTTGGGCGATGCTGATCGCGGGCGCCCCGGGGCTGATCACCTCCCCCGGCTCCACCAGCCGACCCAGCACCGTCCCGCCGCTCGGCGCGCGCATGGTGAGCTCATCCACCTGGGCCTGCACAATGCCCAGCGCGGCCCGCGCCGCCTCCACCTGAGCTTTCGAGGCGGCGAGCTGCTCATCACGCGTGTCGGCTTGGGCCATCTGGAGCCCTGCTTCGGCGGCTCGCACCCTGGCTTCCGCCATCGCCAGGGCGTCAGGGTCCGGTCCGCCATCCATCTCATCGACCTCCCGGTTGGCATCCTGAACGTTCTGCTGTGCGACCTCGACATTCGATTCCAGAATCGCCTCCTCGATTTCATCCGCCCCGGTTTGCAGCCAATCCAGATGCCATACGGCCTGGTTGTAGGCGCGGCGAGCTTCGGCCAGCGCGATCTGCGCTTGAGCCTTGGCGATCTTTCCATGCGCTTGATCGAAAGCCTTTTGCGCCCTTTGCAGGCGCTTCTCCGCGATTGTCACTTCCGCCTTGGCGGCCTTGATCATGTACTCCGGCGCCCGATTTCCGGGCTGGTTTCGCCGCAGAGCCTTCTCCGCATCGTCCAAGGCATCACGCGCCTCGGCCGCGCCCAGCTCCGCCTGCGCCAGCTGCAGCTCCGCCTTTTTCCTCAGGTCCCTCAGATCGTGCTGCGCGCTCAAGAGCGCCAGTTCCGCCATGGCGATCGCTTGCTCCCGCTGGGCCTCGAGCGGCTGTGCGGCAAGCAGGCTGTGCTGGGCTTCCGCCGCCGCCAGATTTGCCTTCGCCCCCTCGAGTTGGTTTTCCAGCACCTGCGATCCCAGCCTGAGCAGCGGGTCGCCGGCTTCCACCATATCCCCCTCATCGACAAAGACCTCGGCCACCCGGCCGCCCAAATCGGATGCGACCCGGATCTCCAGCGCTTCGACCATCCCTGAGGCTTTGATGGGCGCATTCTCGGCCCCGCCTCTCAGCGCAGCGCAACTCCCGATGACCAGCGCCATCAGACTCCCGGCGCAGATCAATGCCCGCCTTTGCCCAGGCTTCATCGTAACCTCCTTCGCCCGCTTCGGGCTCGTAGGACGCTCAAATGGATGTCGGACTATTTCCCCTTCCGGGGTGATCTCAACCCATCGCGCGGATGAACACATCCTCCAGCGAGGGCTCGATCACCTGGCTCCCCAGCACATGAACCCCGGCCGCCTCGAGCACCCGTTGCACCGCGTCCTGCTGCTTCGCCGCATCCTGGGCGATCAAGTGCAGGCGCGATCCGTAGGGATCGATCGTTTCCGCATGCAGCCGCCCCGCCGACACCGCCTCCCGCAGCGCCTTCAGTGCGGCCGTGGCATCCGAGGGCGTGATCTCCAATACATCCTCCGGCATCGTTCGTTCGCGGATCTGCGCGGGAGAGCCTGAGGCGATGATCTCGCCCCGCTGAATGAACGCCAGGCGGTGGCAGTGCTCGGCTTCGTCCATGTAGTGCGTGGTGACCAGCACGCTGACGCCCCTCGCCACAAGATTGTAGAGAAGATCCCAGAACTCCCTGCGGGAAAGCGGATCCACGCCGGCCGTGGGCTCATCCAAGAACAGCACTTCGGGGTCGTGCAAAATGGCCGCCCCAAGCGCGAGCCGCTGCCGCCAGCCACCGGAGAGTGCGCGGGTGGGTGTGCTCTCTCGCCCCACCAACCCGGCCATGCGCAGCACCTCCGCCAATCTGTCAGGCAGCCGGGACCGTTCTACGCCGTACGCCGCGCCGTAGAAGCGCAGGTTCTGAATCACCGTAAGGTCGCTGTACAGGCTGAACTGCTGCGACATATACCCCACCCGGGGCCGGATGCGCTCCGGATGTTCCCGAACCGATATGCCAAGAACCTGCACATCCCCGCTCGTGGGGGGCATCAACCCCAGCATCATGCGGATGCTGGTCGTCTTTCCGGAGCCGTTGGGACCGAGCAGGCCAAAGATTTCCCCCTTGCGCACAGTGATATCCACTCCCCCCACAGCCGTGAAATCTCCAAATCGCTTGACCATACCACTCGCGATCACTGTCGCTTCTTCCGGGTCCACGCCCGCCTCTCAGTCCAGGGCCCCGCGCACGAAGCGCATCGAGGCCGAGGTGATCACGACGCCCAGGACGGCCAATGCCACGATGGGGAACCACAGTTCCTTAAAGCCGCTTGCCTTAAGCAGAATTCCGCGCAGAATGGTCAGCCAGTGATGTGCCGGGATCAAGTTGGCCACTAATTGCAGGGCTCGCGGCATCGATTCGACGGGAGCGGCGTATCCGGTAAACATGAAATCGGCCATACCGACCAGCATCACCAGCAGGAAGGCTTGATGCTGAGTCTTGGAAATCACCGAGATCACCAGCCCCTTACTCAGCTCGACGAGCACATAGCCCAGCGCCAGCACGATGAGCAAGGCCAGGGAGCCGCGCACGGGTACCCCAAAGGCGAAATGAGTCATGCCCAGCATGAGCAGAAAGTCAAACAGGCCCACCATGATCACCGGTATCGACTTGCCGAGGATGATCTCCAAGGATGAGAATGGCATGACCAGCAGCTGCTCAAGCGTGCCGAACTCCCTCTCACGCGAGAAGGAAAGCGCTGCAAAGAGGAGCACGGTGAATTCCAGCATCAATCCGAGCTCCGCCGGCGTGGTGTACAGGGCCTCGCTCAACGCCTCGTTGAACCACACGCGCAGGCTCGGGTTGAACCCCGCGAAGGTGTCTGGGCTCAATCCCAAGCGCCTAATGGTGATCGCCTCGCCGCGATCCCGCGCCACCCCTTCCACCGCCCGAAGCGCGGCGCGGGCGGGTCCGCTCTGCGCACCATTCAAGAGCAGCGAAACTTGCGCTCCCTGAGTATCGGACTGGACGGCATCCGAGTACCCCGGCGGGAAGATCACGGCGGCGTTGATGTCATCCCGGATCATGGCCCCTTCGATCTCATCGATGCTGGTCGCGTAGGAATCGAGCGACAGCGTGCCGGTGTTCTCGATCGCGGCCACGAAGGCCCGGCTTTCCGGCCCCCGATCGTAGTCCAAGACCATCATCGGCAAATTGGTGATCGGCCTGGAGGTAGCCCACCCCACCAGAAGGAGCTCCGTCGCGCCTCCGAACAGCATGAAGGCAGGAAGCCACCAGTCTTTACGCAGGTGGATGAACTCCTTGATTGAGAGTGCGAGAATCCTCCTCAACATGACGGCCCCTAGGCAAGTTTCTTGCGGAAGAAGAGCGCAGCGAGCCCGGTAAACGCCACGCCCAGCCCCAACAGCATGACGGCATACGGCCATAGCACGCTCATGCCCGCCGATGTCAGGAAGGCGGCCCGCGTAATGATGGCATAGTGAGTGCCCGGCAGTGCCAAAGACTCAAGGCGCACCATCTCGGGCATGGAAACGAGGGGGAAGAAGATACCGGTCAGGAAGAAGCCAGGAAAGAAGATCAGCAGAAAGGAAAGGGCGAGCGCGGCGGCCTGGGTGCGCATGAACACACCAATGATGATCCCCATGCTCAGGATGGCGAACAGGAAGAGGGATGAGAGCGCGAGGAAAAGTGCGAAGCTGCCGTTGAAAGGCACATCGAACCAGAGAATGGCGAGGATTGGGATGAAGACCGCGCTGGCCATCCCGACGAGCAGGTAGGGAATCATCTTTCCAATCAGCAATTCGGATCGACGGATGGGCGTTGCCATCAGTTGCTCCAGGGTCCTGTGCTCGCGCTCATGCGCCAGTGTCAGGCCCACCGAAAGCGCCGGGAAACCGAGCACCAGCGAGATCAGCCCAGGGACCAGGTCCACCCTGGGCCGCAATCCTGGATTGAACCAAGCGTCCACGCGCAGGTCGATCGGTTGCAGCGCATCGCCGGAGGCTCCCAGTGCCTGGATCCGGTTGGAGAGCGCGGCCTCAACAAACTGCTCCGCCCGGCGTCCGACATGGTCCACCGCGAAACTCCCGCTCTCCGGCTCGGTACCGTCGATGATGATCTGCAGATCCAGGCCGCGCAGGGTGAGCAGTCTTTCGGAGAATGTGGGGGCGATCACGACGGCTGCTTTTACATCCCCGTGCACAAGCATCTCTTGCACCTCCGCCCACGAATTCACATAGGCGGCCAGGTCGAGGTCATCTCCGGCGGTAATCTGCTGCACAAAACGATATGAAGTTTGACTGCGCTCCTGGTCGAAGACCGCGAGCGGGATGTGCTTCAGATCCACAGTGAGCGCATACGCCATGAGCAGCATCAGCGCTGTGGGCGTCAGCATCACCAGGATGAATGTCGTACGATCGCGAAGGATGTGCTGGATTTCCTTGCGGACGATGGCCATTGTTCGTCTGAGTGACAACCCAAACATCCCCGCTCCCCGTGCGCCGCCGCGCTCAGTTCACATCACGCGCCCGCATTTCCCGGATCAGGGAGATGAAGGCTTCCTCCATGCGGGCATCTATTCTGCGGAGATGGATGACCGCCACACCTCGTTCCGCCAATGCACCTGCGATCTGATCGCGCCGTTTCTCGGCCGAATCGACCACCAGGTGAAAGGTCTCCCCGTACGTTTGGATCTGCATCACACCCGGCAAGTGATCGATGCGATCCTTTGCGGCCCGCCAATGCGCTGGCCGAAGCTCCAGGATGTCGCCTCCGATACGCCCCCGTATGACCTCCGGTGTGTCGCAGATCACCATCTCCCCCTGGTACATCAAGCCGACCCGCGCGCAGCGGTCGGCCTCGTCCATATAAGGGGTGCTGATGAGAATCGTGGTGCCTCCGCCGTGCAGCTCCATCAGGATATCCCAGAACTCTCGCCGCGAGATGGGGTCGACGCCGGTGGTGGGTTCGTCGAGCAGTAGAATCTCGGGTTCGTGGATCAATGTGCTCGCCAAAGCCAGCTTCTTCTTCATCCCGCCTGAGAGATCGGCTGCTCGGCGCGATACGAATTCCGTCAGGCCGGCGAACTCAAGCAGCCGCCGGGTCCGAGCCGTGATCTCCGCCCGAGGGACCTGGTAGATTTCCGAGAAGAATTGTAGGTTCTCGCTCACGGTGAGCTCGCCGTAGAGGCTGAATTCTTGGGCCATGTAGCCGATATGGCCCTTGACCGCTTCGGCTTGCTCTCGAAGTGACAAGCCCGCCACGGCCGCCTCCCCCCCGGTGATATCGAGCAGCCCGGCCATCAATCGCAAGGTGGTGGTCTTCCCCGCACCATCCGGACCCACCAACCCGAAGAGCTCCCCTCGGAAGATGGTCAGATTCAGGTCGTCCACGGCGCGGGTCTCTTTGAAATCCCGCCGCAGGCCCTTTGCCTCGATAATCACCTCAGAGGCCATGCCCGGCTCCTACCGCCTCGCCCGGCGGATGAGCCACAGCACCAGGAGCGCGCCCAGCGCCGGCTCCAGCGCCACACCGAGGTTCCGCATTGCATTGCTGAAGCCCATGGCCGGAATCACGTACCAGTCCAACAGGCCCACCGCCACTGCGATCACGATGGCGACGAGAAAATCGCCGCCCGCCCCGATAGGCCGATTCCCCTTCCAGATCAAGCCCGCCAACCAGCCCATGACGAGCCCTACGACGATCATCGCGCCGACGAGAATCAAGATCTCCATGTCTCCACTCCTCCGCAATCAGATGCTATCGGTTCATTTTCGGGTTCGACTGCGCCCCCGTCACTCGTCCGACTCCAATCCAGCGATGAGCAGGCGGATTCCCTTGTCAATGCTCTGTTTCAAGTCGACCTTGGTTGGATCGGCTGCCCACAGGATCCCCATCCCCTCAGCAAGGGCGACCAGTGCATAGACCGCTGCGTCCACGTCCGGGGTATGAAATTCCCCCCGCTCCACACCCTGCCGGATGATCGGCCGCAGGAATTCATAGAACTCCTGATAGTATCCGCCGATGGTGTTTCGGATACGCTCATCGCGCATCATCATGGCCCAGTATTCCATTAGGATGGGCATGATGGGCTGCATCTGCTCAAAGCTGGCCGTGACCATCTCAAGCGTGACGAGCAGCTTCTCCCGTGACCGCTCTTCGCCTTGCACGACCTGCTGGGCGTGCGCCAGTTCGCGCTCGAAGATATAGCCGACAATCGAGTTGATGAGCTCGTCTTTGCTCTCAAAATACCAATACAGGGTGCCCTTGCTCAGCCCGGCCCGCGCGACGATATCATCCATCGTGGCATCGCCGAATCCCTTCTCCGTGAAGGCCTGAATGGCGGCCTCAAGGATCTGGGCCCGGCGCTCCCGCCGCAATTCCTCTTTTGAGCCCATCGACACCTCGAGTGTAGACCGACCGGTCAGTCAGTCAGAGATTACAGCGGAATCTCGGCGGAGTCAAGCGTTGGGCGCCTTGTGATGCGGCATGCGCAATGCGCGATGGGCGCCAAGCGATGGGCGATGACCAGTGTGTAATGGATGGTAGGTAATGAGCGGTGAGCCCTTCGCCGGGGGGCCTGCGCGGGCCGAGATCGGAGGGAGCATTGGATGCCCAGCATACACAACATGTAATGTGTATGGTGTAATCTGTCACTGATGTCGGGCGGCCGGACGTGCGGCCCCCCAGGTGGGGGTGTCACGACATGCGGCGCCGAGGATTGAGCAGGTCCGAGGTCAAGACGGTGGGGCACAACTCGTGACCCCTCCACTTTCCACCTTCCGCTTCCCTCTGTTCACTTTTCACCACTCACCGCTCACTGTTCACGAGGCGATTCTTCCATTCTCTTTCCCTGAGCGAGTTCCCCACAGCCCGCCTCGGGCAGGGGTGTGTTCCATTTCAGGAGGCGCGGCTGCTCGAGAGTGAATGTACGGCGCTCCTCTCGATACACCTCATGGTTTCCCCACTCGGCACTCGAGATGCGCCTCCCCACAATCGGAACGTGCGAAGCAGGCCGCATCTCGAGTAGCGGCGAGCGGAGCGATGCGTGTATCGAGAGGCCTGGCCTGTGTTGTTGACAGGGTGCGGCAGGTACGAGTCTGCCGTGTCAGATCGCCCCCCAAAACATAGACGCACCCTCGGGCAGCCCCTTGTTGACATCCTGCGCCAATCACGGTATCCTTGCCCAGTGTACGCGGGTGTAGTTCAGTGGTAGAACGTCTCCTTGCCAAGGAGAAGGTCGTGGGT
>CAYMCO010000011.1:0-122588 GCA_964388955.1 uncultured Anaerolineaceae bacterium
GTCCGGTTCGGAGGGGGGAGGGGTCGGGCATACAACCGACCCTTCCTACCCTATCGAGCCCTCGGCCGGGCAAGATCGCGCCAAGAGAACCGGGCTTCCACGCGGCGAGCGCATTTGTAGAGACACCCCTTTTGGGACAGCCCTCTCCCGTCCTCCCGAGGCGCGGCCGGCGGCAAAGAGAAACTCCTGATCGCTTCGCTTCAGGGGATGCACTCCGGCGGTGGTGTGCCGGAGAATGTTGGGGTGATCACATTCCCGGTCTCCACAAACGTGGATCCGTTCCATGTGTCTGTGATCACCTGCATATTGCACGGGCAGCAGTTCGGTTCTCCGTACAGGTACACGGATTGCTGGACTCGGATGCTGTCGCCTTCCTTGCTCCACACCCCGTGGCTTGCCTCATGCAGATAAACCTGGTCGAGCCCGGTCCCATTCCACGCATAAGCATGCAATTCCAGCGGTGCGCCTGAGCCTGAGTAGCGAATTGGCAGCAAGAGAAGGAAGCCGGAGTCGCCGAAGGGGTAGAGGCCGGCCTCCGCCTCGATCTGGCGCATCATGGGATCACCTCCATCGAAATGCCACACGTCAGACCAGTTGGAGCCGTCCCACACGTCCAACCAGGCCGTCTTCCCCGCCGCGCCGGCGTCGGTGACCCGAAAGCGTTGATAGGTTCCATCGCATGTCATGCTCACTCCGTCGGGCGGCGCGGTGGGCGTCGGAGGTGGCGCGGTGGGGCTGGGGGTCGCCGAGGCGGTGGGCGGGAGGGTGGCCTGGCTGGTGGGGCTGGCAAGGGATGCGAGTGTGGCAGCGGCGAAGGTGCTGATCTGGTCCGGCGAGGGGGTCCGTGCTGGCAGAAGGTCCGACAGGCTGCACGCCAGGCTGGTGCCGAGGAGGGCCAAGGTCAGGATCAGGGGTGCAATGAGTTTCTGATGTCGCAAGTGGGTGCCTCCGTTGGGGATCGCGGGGTGGCTCGGAAGGAGAAGCCGATAGGTCAGATCCAGGTGGGCTCTTCGTAGATGCCGAAGACATCCTTCATTACGGCCGTAATCTCCCCCAACGTCGCATACGCTCGCGCGGCGTCGAGTAGGTAGGGCATGGTGTTCTCCGTCCCTTGGCAAGCGATGCGTAGACGGTCCAGTGCTTGGCCCACGGCGCCACTGTCCCTCTCCGCGCGCAAGCGCTCGAGGCGGCTTGCCTGCCGCTCGTAGCCCTGCGGATCGAACTCCAGCAGAGGGATGTCATACCCCGCCTCGTCAGCAAATGCGTTCACGCCCACGATGTAGCGGTCGTCTCTATCGATCTCCCGTTGGTAGCGAAACGCCGAGTCAGCGATCTCGCGCTGGAAATAGCCGGCAGAGATGGCGGGAAGCACACCACCCGCTTCCTCGATGCGCCGGAAGTATTCCCGCGCCTGCGTTTCCATGCGGTTGGTGAAATCCTCGACATAATAGGAACCGGCCAGGGGATCCACGGTATTCGCCACTCCGGTTTCATGGGCGATGATGTGTTGGGTATGCAGCGCGATCGTAGCTGCATGCTCGGACGGCAGCGCCAGCGCCTCATCCATCGAGTTGGTGTGCAGCGACTGCGTCCCGCCCAGCACGGCTGCCAAGGCTTGCAGCGCCACACGCACGATATTGTTCTCCGGCTGCTGGGCGGTCAAGCTGACGCCAGCCGTCTGGGCGTGGAATCGCAGAAGCCACGAGCGCGGATTCTGGGCTAGGAAGGTCTCCCGCATCTCGCGCGCCCAGATCCGTCGCGCGGCTCTGTACTTGGCGATTTCCTCAAAGAAGTCGTTATGGGCGTTGAAAAAGAACGAAAGACGTGGGGCGAAACTGTCCACATCCAGGCCGCGATCCACACCCCAGCGCACATACTCCAGGCCATCCGCAAGGGTGAAGGCCAGCTCCTGAGCGGCTGTGGACCCGGCCTCCCGGATGTGATAACCCGAGATAGAGATGGGGTTCCATAGGGGCAGTTCCTGGGCGCCGTATTCAATGGTATCCACCACCAGGCGCATCGATGGCTCGGGAGGGAAGATGTACTCCTTCTGGGCGATATATTCCTTCAGAATATCGTTCTGGATCGTCCCCCGCAGTTGATCGGCTCGAACGCCCTGCTTTTCGGCCGCCGCGATGTACATGGCCCATATCGCCGCCGCGGGGGAATTGATCGTCATGCTGGTGGAGACCTTGTCAAGGGGGATCCCCGCAAAGAGCGTCTCCATGTCCCTGAGTGACGACACCGCCACGCCGCATTTCCCGAATTCCCCCAGCGCCTCGGGTGCATCGGTGTCATAGCCCATCAACGTGGGCAGGTCGAAGGCCACCGAAAGGCCCGTTTGACCCTGATCCAGGAGATAGCGGAAGCGCAGATTGGTCTCCTCCGCCGTGCCGAACCCAGCAAACATGCGCATCGTCCATAGGCGACCGCGATACATGGTCGCGTGGATGCCACGTGTGAAAGGGTATTGACCCGGGAACCCCAAATCGCGCAGGTAGTCGAAATGCTGGAGATGCAAGGGGGTGTACAGCCGCTGGACGGGCTCGGAAGAGGTGGTGATGAAACGCTCGCGGCGCTCAGGCTGTCGATCCAGACTGTGGGCCAAGGCGCTCCGCTCCCAATCGGAGAGCGCCCGTGCCATGGCCTCATGCGATTCGCGCTCGGGCATCCCATTCTCCGGGTGGCCTCAGATCGATGGCATTATAGCACGGCCATCCCGTTGCCCCCCCGATAAGAGGGCGCTCAGGGGGACTGCTCAGGGGCCAACTGGTAAAGCTCCACGAGTACGCCCCCAGCTCCCCGCGGATGGATGAACGCATACTGCGTCCCGTCTCGGCCGGTGAGCGGAGTCTCATGGATGAGCTCAACCCCCCGCGCCCGGAGCGCTGCCAGCGCCCCTTGGAGGTCGTCGACCTCGAGGCACAGGTGGTGCATGCCGGGCCCTCGCTTGCGCAAGAAGCGGGACAACCCGCTCTCCCCACCGACGGGCTGCACCAGCTCAATCTCGGAATCTCCCAGCGGCAGGAACGCCACGCGGGAGTGCTCTTCGGGCAGATCGTCGATGTGGCTGACCTGCAAGCCCAAAGCCTCCCGCCAGAAGGACAGGGCTTGTTGGATATCCTCCACCACGACGGCGATGTGATTTATGCCAGTGATGGTTGGCATGGGACGCATTCCCTCCGGATTGCTGACAAGCGAAGTGACGCCTGAAAACGCGACGGTCGAATGCGAGGGAGCCTACAACGCCGGCGGGAGATACTCGCCCCAGACTCCTCGCAGCACACCGCAAATCTCGCCCAAAGTCATTTTGGCCTCCACGCACTCGATGAATAGCGGCATCAAGTTCTCCTCTCCCTCAGCGGCATTCGCCAACTGTCCTTCGAGCGTTTGGATGCGGCGCGCATCCCTGCGTGACCTTGACTCCTCCAGGCGTTCGATCTGAAGGGCCTCAATTGCCGGGTTCACCCGCAGACGCTCGATCGCGGTGGCGCGATCCTCCTGATAGAGGTTGACCCCGACGATTTGTTTCTCGCCGCGCTCAATGGCCCTTTGGATGCGGTAGGCCGAATCCTGGATCTCTGCCTGGACGAAGCCGGCCTCTATAGCCGATAGGGCGCCGCCCATATCGTGGATCTTGGCCAGATATTCGTCAACCCCCTTCTCCACCTCGTCTGTCAGGTGCTCGATGAGGTAGGAGCCCCCCAGGGGATCGACGGTGTTGGCGACGCCGCTCTCATGGGCGATGATCTGCTGGGTTCGCAAGGCGATTCGGACTGCCCTCTCGGTTGGGAGAGCCAGCGCCTCGTCCATGCTGTTGGTATGCAGAGACTGGGTGCCTCCCAGGACGGCCGCCAATGCCTGGAACGCGACGCGCACTACATTGTTCTCCGGCTGCTGGGCGGTCAAAGTCGAACCCGCGGTTTGGGTATGAAAGCGCAGACGCATCGACATGGGAGACTTGGCCCCGAACCGGTCGCGCATCAGCCGTGCCCAGATACGCCGGGCGGCCCGGAATTTGGCGATTTCCTCCAGGAAATCGCTATCCGCGCTGAAGAAGAAGGCGAGCCGTGGGGCGAATCGGTCGATGTCGAGCCCTGCGCGTTGCGCCGCCTGAACATAAGCGATCGCGTTCGCGAGGGTGAACGCCAGTTCTTGGACGGCGGTGGCGCCGGCCTCACGGATATGGTAGCCAGAGATGGAAATTGTGTTCCAGCGTGGGACATAATCAGTGCAGTAGCGGAAAATGTCGGTGACCAGGCGCAGGGAGGGCTCAGGAGGGAAGATATAGGTGCCGCGTGCGACGAACTCTTTGAGGATGTCGTTTTGAATGGTGCCGCGCAGTTGGCTCGCGTCAACGCCTTGCCGCTTGGCCACCGCGATATACATCGCCAGAAGGATGGCCGCGGGCGCGTTGATGGTCATGCTGGTAGAGACCCGATCCAGCGGAATATCCCTGAACAGACGTTCCATATCCGCCAGGGTGGAAATCGAAACCCCGACTTTGCCCACTTCGCCCTCCGCCAGAGGGTGATCTGCGTCATACCCAATCTGGGTTGGCAGATCGAACGCGACCGAGAGCCCCGTCTGGCCCTGATCCAGGAGAAAGCGAAAACGGCGATTGGTCTCCTCGGCTCCCGCGTAGCCGGCGTATTGGCGCATGGTCCACAGCCGGCCGCGGTACATGGTCGGGTATACGCCGCGCGTATACGGATAGGCGCCGGGAAAGCCGATCTGCGTCGCATAATCTCCGTCGAGGTCGGAGGGGAGATAGAGCCGCTCCAAGGGGATGCCGGACAATGTTTCGAAATCCGATTTTCGCTCCGGAGGACGCTCCCGGCTTCCCTTCAGGGTATTGTCCCGCCAGGAATCCCTATCCGCTTCCAATTCTTCCTGCATCGCTATGCCACATTTCCCGCCGTAAATGATGAGCATATCGCTTCGAGATCCTCGGGGGCGATCCGAGGGACCGCAGCGAAATTGCTGAAAGTCGCATCCCGGAACCCCAGATCAAGGTCTCGGGCCACGGCCTCGAACAGCATCAGGTAGTTTGCGCGCAAACGCCTTCCCCACTCCAGCTCCAACCGCTCGCAGGTGTGTCGCACCTGCTCGAGATCTGGCGCCTCCACTTCTACGAAATTCCCAAAGGGCAGTTCATCCAGCATGACCTCCCCCCCGTGAAGAACGTGCACCTGGCGATACTTCTCGTAGATGAAGACCACCTCGAACCCAAGCGCCTCGAGCAGAGCTCGCGCCTCCTCGGGCTCCTGAGTGCGCACTTCGATCTCTCGCCGCTCTTCAAAACTCTCGACCTGCTTCTTGTAGGTCAGAACGGTCTCTAGATCGTGTCGCAGCCGGAGGATCTCCTTGTTGGCTCTCAGCCGGCCGTCGTGGGTGTCGAAGCGCAGATTGCGTTCAAAGGTGCGCTTTCGGGTGGACTTTCCACCCAGTTGAACCAACAGCCTGCGAAGGGCCTCCAGGTTGGGCAGTGGGAACTTAGCCTCGATTTCTTCGGTCCGGGTGGCAGCCATCCTACTCCAATGTCAGCAGGACTTGTTTCTGATCAACGGAATCCCCTACCTGGACATGGATGCGGCCCACTCTGCCTGCGCGTGGCGCTCGCAGTTCGTTTTGCATCTTCATTGACTCCAGGATGGCAAGATTACGACCCTGTTCGACTTCTTGGCCCTCCATCACTGGAAGTGCGACGATCAATCCTGGCATGGGTGCCTTCAATTGAAAATCCGCCCCCTCGACCGCGCGCATGCCGGATGCTTGGCGCAGCAACCGCTGCCGTTCATCCTCTACCCGGACATGGTAGAGCCGGCCGCGCAGCAGCACTTCGTATCCGTCGTCAACTTGGTTCAGATATGCCTGGTAGGATCGGCCGTCGAGTATCAGCGAATAGACGGGTTGATCGGCGACGGGCTGGAAGTCCAACTGCAAGGGCTCTTCGTTCAAGTGGATCTTCCCGCCGACGTTGATCTCGACCTGGAATTCTTGGCCTTCAACGGTGGCGACGTATTTCATTCGTCCTCCAGCCTCAGAGCGGGGATGGGGTCTGCGAGACCATCAAACCTCAATGCTGCATGCGCTCCCATCGGCCGAACCATTTCCAGTTGCTGACGTCTCTTTCTGGGCGCCGCACGATCTGAGAGGCCTCTTGGCTGTGCCGGTGCGCCACGAGCGTCGCCATGATGGCGGCGATATGGGGCAGGGTCTCCTTGCCTACCTCCATCTCATCCATGGAGAATCGTTCCTCCACGAAGCGGGTGTCAAATTGCCCGGCGATGTAGCGATGAGAGTCCATGATGTTCTGGTGGAAGGGGATGTTGGTGCTCACCCCCAAGACTCGGTACTCCTCCAGCGCTCGGCGCATGCGAAGTATGGCTTCGCCGCGCGTCTCGCCCCAGCAGATCAACTTGGATATGAGCGCGTCGTAGTATGGGGAGATCTCGAAACCCGCATACACTCCTGTGTCGACCCGAATGCCCGGTCCTGTCGGCAGAATGATCTGGGCGATCTTGCCGGTGGACGGGATGAAGTCGTTGTACGGATCCTCGGCATTTATTCGGCACTCGATTGCCGAGCCGTTGAGTCGAATATCCTCTTGCGTGTAGCGCAGCTTCCTGCCGCGCGCGATGCGGATTTGTTCTTTGACAATGTCAACACCCGTGACCATTTCGGTCACCGGGTGCTCCACCTGCAGGCGGGTGTTCATCTCGAGGAAATAGAAGTTGCGGTCCTCATCCAACAGAAATTCGATCGTGCCGGCGTTCAAGTAGTCCACCGCCTGTGCGACTTTGCAGGCGACCCTCCCCATCCGCTCGCGCAAGGCGGGATCAAGAATGGGGGAGGGAGATTCTTCCAGTAGCTTCTGGTGCCGGCGCTGCAGGGAGCACTCGCGTTCGCCCAGGTGGATTACGTTGCCATGGGTGTCAGCCAGAATCTGGAATTCGATGTGTCGGGCTTTGGGGATCAGTTTCTCCAGGTAGACATTTCCGTCCCCGAAAGATGCCTCGGCCTCCCGCCTCGCAGCCTGTAGCAGCCGGGGCATATCCTGCATGCTGCGCACCTCGCGCATCCCTTTGCCGCCGCCGCCGGCGGTTGCCTTGATCAGCAGCGGCAGGCCGATCTTGGGGGCGATGGCGATCAAATCCTCATCCCTTAGATTTCCCTCCCCCTCCGTGCCTGGGACGACGGGAATGCCGGCAGCGGTGACGGTGGCCCGGGCAACCGCCTTATCGCCCATGGCGGCGATGGCGCTGGCGCGCGGCCCGATGAACTTAATGCCGGCTTCTTCGACAGCCAACGCAAAATCGTCTCGTTCGGCGAGGAATCCATATCCGGGATGGATGGCGTCGGCGGCGACGCGCTCGGCAATCTCGATGATCTGATCGCCGCGCAAGTAGGAGTCGCGCGCGGCGGGCGGGCCGAGCAAATAGGCCTCGGTGGCAAAGCGCACGTGCAGCGAGGCCCGATCAGCCTCGGAATACACCGCTACGGTGTCCAGGCCGAGCTCGTGGCAGGCCCGAATAACACGTAAGGCGATCTCCCCTCGGTTGGCGATCAGGACCTTGCTGAAGGTAGGCAAAGAAGACTCCCTTTCACTCTGCCTCGCGCCGCCCACATTTGCGGGCGCGCCGGATCAACAATCGTAACACGGAACCCCGCGAGAACGGTATCTGGGGCCGCCCGATGGTTTCGGGGTTGGGGCTCGGGTTGATCTTCGGCTCATCAGAGTATGGATCCTGGGCCGGGACGTGGGAAATCCGAGCGCCGGTGATCATCCACCGCGCCCCAACCTATAGCGGCATATTCCCGTGCTTCTTGGCCGGGTTCGCATCGCGTTTATTGCTCAGCATCTCCAAGGCGTTGATCAGTCTCGGCCGCGTATAACGAGGCTCGATCACGTCGTCGACATAGCCGCGAGAGGCTGCGATGTATGGATGGGCAAAGGTCTCCCGGTACTCGGCAACAAGCTCGTCGCGGCGCGCCTCCGGGTCATCGGATTTCGCGAGTTCCTTGCGGAATATGATGTTGACGGCGCCTTCCGGGCCCATTACGGCGAACTCTGCGCTCGGCCAGGCCAAGTTCAGGTCGCCCCGTATATGCTTGGAGGACATCACGTCGTAGGCGCCGCCATATGCCTTCCGGGTTACGACAGTGATCTTGGGTACGGTGGCCTCGCAATAGGCATACAATAGCTTGGCGCCATGACGGATGATGCCACCGAATTCCTGCTCGGTGCCGGGCAGGAAACCGGGAACATCGACGAAGGTGATGAGCGGGATGTTGAAAGAGTCGCAGAAGCGCACAAAGCGCCCGGCCTTGTCCGAGGCGTCAATGTCCAGCACGCCGGCCAGCACCGCCGGCTGGTTGGCCACAATCCCCACGCTGTGCCCACCGAGCCGGGCAAACCCGACCACGATGTTTGGGGCATAGTGCTCATGGATCTCAAAGAAATCCCGGTCGTCCACTACCATGCGGATCACATCCCGCATCTCATAGGGCTTGCTTGGATCGTCGGGGACGATGTCGTCCAGCGCTTCTTCCGTGCGCAGCCGGTCATCGGTGGTCGCCACAAGGGGTGGGTCCTCCATGTTGTTCTGCGGCAGGTATGACAGAAGCACGCGCAGCAGGTAAAGGCAGTCCGCATCGTTGTCGGCCACATAGTGGCACACGCCGGAGTCGCTGGCATGTACCTCCGCCCCGCCCAACTGCTCGTGAGTGACCTCTTCATGGGTGACTGATCTGACCACGTCCGGACCGGTCACGAACATATACGAGGAGCCGCGCACCATGAAGATGAAATCCGTCAACGCAGGGGAATAGACCGCTCCGCCCGCGCATGGCCCCATCACGGCGCTGATTTGCGGGATAACGCCGGAGGCCATCGTGTTGCGCAGGAAGATGTCGGCGTAGGCGCCGAGCGAAACCACCCCCTCCTGGATGCGCGCGCCTCCTGAATCGTTCAGGCCAATCACAGGGGCCCCGTTCTTCACGGCCATGTCCATGATCTTGCATATCTTCTCGGCGTGTACTTCCCCAAGGCTGCCTCCGAAGACCGTGAAATCCTGGGAGAAGACATACACCAGGCGCCCGTCGATTGTTCCCCAGCCGGTGACCACGCTGTCCCCCAGGTATCTCCGCTCGCCCAGGCCGAACTCCGTTGTGCGATGCATGACAAACATGTCGGTCTCACGGAACGAGCCCTTGTCCAGCAGCAAATCCAGGCGCTCCCGAGCTGTGAGCCGGCCCAGGCGGTGCTGCTTCTGGATGCGCTCTGCGCCTCCGCCTGTGTGGGCCTTGTCGCGCATCTCCTGCAAATGCTCCAGATCGGAGGTCTTACTCATCCAGGTCCTCCCGGTAGTAACGCTTAGTGGATTGAAGGTTGAGAATCAAGAGTACTGCCGCCAGGCTGACGACGGTGACGCACAGAGCGAAGGGCCAGGTGCTCCGATTGTAGTCTGTGTGGGCAAGCCAAAGTCGATCGACCCAATACCACAAAGCATAGCCACAGCTTATCCACGCGGTGAGCGTTGGCCCCCAAGACATCCGTCGATAGAGGGCGGCGGCCGCCAGCAAGGCAAGCAGGGCCCACAGCCCGCCGGTCGCCGGAAAGTACCACGCCGGGATCGTGTACGGCAGATCCGGCAGGCGCAGGCCAGCGGCAAGGCGGGTGATTTGGGCGGCTGCAAATATAAGAACACCGCCAAAGAGCCAGGTTACGAGGCGCGGCCGCCGCTTAGATGGCAAGGGTGATCTTCCCGATGTGCTCCCCGGCTTCCATGCGCTCCTGCGCTTCCTTCGCCCGCCGCAAGGGGAATTGTCGACCGAGAGGGACCTCCAGCTTCCCCGCGAAGATCAACCCCATGACCATCTTGAAATCCGAGATGGTGCCCATGGTGGAGCCGATGAGCGACAGGTGCTTGCCGAACACGAAGCGATTGTCGAGTTCGACCTTCGGCCCGGCGGTGTTCCCGACAGTCAGCACTCGGCCGCCGCGCCGGGCGGCCCGCAGGCTGCTCATCATCGTGGGCGCCCCTACGTTGTCGACCACAACATCCACTCCCAGCCGTTCGGTGGCCAAGAACACTGCCTTGGACCAGTTCTCCTCCCGGGAGCGGTTGATGAGCACATCCGCTCCGAGCCGCTCGGCCAATTCCAGTTTCTCCGCACTGGAACCGACCACATACACTTTCGCACCTGCGAACTTGGCGATCTGGATGCTGGCGGTGTTGACGCCGCCCGAGGCGCCCACGACCAGCACCGATTCGCCCGGGCGCAAATCCCCACGGGTAATCAGAGAACGCCAGGCGGTCAGGAAGACGAGGCTTCCGGCGGCGGCGGTTGCGTAATCGAACTCGTCGGGGATCTTGAGCAAATTGCGCGCTGGGAGGGCGACATATTGCGCGTATGTACCGCGCACCGTCTCCCCGAGCAAGTGCCAATCGCGGCACAAGTTGTCTTTGCCGGCCAGGCAGAAGTCACATTCCCCGCAACCGAGGTTGCCGTTGATCACCACTCGGTCGCCGATCTGGAAATCGGCCACGCCCTCCCCCAGGGCCGTCACATCCCCGGCCCCATCTCCACCGGGTATGTGGGGATACTCCAACTTCAAGCCGGGCCAGCCTTCGCGGGTGAAAATGTCAGATCGGTTCAGGGCCGCGACGCGCAGGCGTACCTGGACCTCGCCGGGGAGAGGCTCAGGGGTCGGAAATTCTTCATATTTCAGTACTTCGGACCCGCCGTGTTTGTGGAAAAGGATGGCTTTCAAGTCGGTTTCCCTATCGACGCCCGTTCACGATGATTGGCCTTTGGAAAGAGAGCCGGCTGGTGCGCTCAGCCTGCCTCTCTATGGGTAGAGGCCGGAGTGCCGGGCTCCGAGACAGCTTGGAGCAAAGCCTCCAGGCATAGCTCGCCGGCAAGCGCACGAGGATGGCGAACGCCATGTGCCCTCAACCGAATATGTGGGCTCTGATATGATCCTCCCGAACGGTTTTGCTCTGGGCATTCTTATGGAATTGCGTCTATGTGTCAAGTGGTATTCCGTCGATCGCCCGCCAGTCCTCAGGGGGGATGTAGATCTTTTCATGGCAGGCCCGGCATTCGATAGGAATTTGCTCCTGGAACTGGTCGGGCTTGGCAAGCCGTGTCCCGCACTTGCAGACAAATCCTCTCAGCCGCGCCGGGTTCCCCCATGCCAGGCCGTGGGCGGGAATGTCGCGCGTGACAGCACTTCCAGCGCCAACCATAGCCCATTCTCCAATGGTGACACCGCACACAATCGTGCTGTTTGCGCCGAGTGAAGCCCCATACCGCACCAAAGTCGGGGTCACCGTCCAGTCGTCTGCTGTCTTCAGCGTCCCATCCGGGTTTATGGCCCGCGGGATACGATCGTTGGTGAAGCAGACATGGGGGCCCACAAACACCCCTGCCTCCAGGGTCACTCCCTGGTAGATGGAGGAATAGTTCTGCACCTTCACGTTGTTTCCAATGGTGACCTCTGAATCCACAAATACGCCCTTGCCCAGGATACAGTTGCGGCCTATCCGAGCGTGCTCGCGAATCTGGCAGTGGAGCCAAATGCGGCTGCCCTCCCCGATCTCAGCGGAGGGAGAAACATGCGATGTCGGATGGATCTTTGCCATTGAGACTGGTCCTCCCCGATATTGGCACACGGTGATTCTCGATGGATATGCGCCTGTGCATTAGTTCGGGAAAGGGCGCCTGCCAGGGTGCCCCGCCGAACGAATCCCTGTAGAGACACAAACTCACCCTCAAGTGCCGCATTGCGTAGGACGGCCTCCTACCTCCTGCGCAGAATGCCCTGTAAATCACCCTTGTCGCGATTGGCGAAGGCGTCCAGAATGCGGCGGTTGAGGATGATCAACGACACGACGGTCAGCAGAGCTCCGGAGACGACCAGCAGCCAGTCCCTCAAAGTGAGAGGCAGGAACTGCAGAGCGATGACCCTGAAAAGCTGCTTGATTGGGGGCTTGAGGGTCAACGGGGTGATGAGTTTGCCCACTCCGATGCCAAACATGAAGATCCCCAGGATGAAAGCCAGCATCCACAGCCTGGTCCCCAACCCTGGCTGCAGCCATTTCCAGAAGCTGGCCCGATAGTAGATCGCCAGCGTGTCCGTGAACATCCCCAGCATGTGAGCGAAGCGGATGCGCCCCGGCGCGTCCTCCCGCCGGTAGGTCACCTGCACGGGCTCCTCGAGGATGGTATACCCCAGGCGCGTGGCCGCGATGAGAAGCTCGACGTCGAATGCAAACCGGCTGACCGACAGCCTTGGAATCGCCCGGGTCAGCACTTCTCGCTTGAAAAGTTTGATGCCGGTCTGTGTGTCATGGATGGACAGGCCGAAGAGAAACCTGACGAATGATCGATAGACGGCGCTCAGCAAGCGACGATAGAAGGGGAATGGGCTTTCCGTGGATGACTTGGTTCCGATGAGCGCATCCGCACCGGTGTCGTGCATCATGTGCAAGAGGTGGGGAAGATAGGCGGGGTCGACCTCCAGATCTGCGTCGAGAAAGCCGATGATTTTGCCCGAAGAGGCTTCCGCGCCCCGGTACAGCGCGTTCCCTTTGCCCTGGTTGGTTTCCAACCTCAAGAGCTTGATGCGTGGTTCCCCTTCTTGAGCGCGTCTTGCCTCTTCGAGGGTGGCGTCCTGGCTGCCATCATCGACCAAAACGATCTCGTAGTCCACGCCCGATAGCGTATGACAGACCTGGGCCAGGTTCCCACAGAGATGCTCGGCCTCATTGTACGCTGGGATGATAACAGAGAGATCCGGAACGGCAGGCGTTCCCCCCGGCGATCCGTTATCGTTGGACATGGGACCGTTCTCGCCCACAACTCGCTCGCCGCGCCCACAAACCCGCCGCCGCCGTGTGGTTCACGGCGTCTGTTTCCCTACTCACGGATTGGATGGGCGACTCTCCCTTAATCATGTCCCTTCACCGCGAGGCCCCAAACGGCCGCCAGCTATATCACGGCAGGAATTCGAGCTCTCGGATGTGGATATTGGCGGTATCCCCTGCCAGTAGATTCTCGATGCTCACCGTCATCCGGGCTACCTCCCCGGGGCCGCGGCCGAACTGCATCTCGATATGGGGATCGGTGGTGACATCCCGCTCGGTGAGTTCGTACTGCACAGGCTCGCTGGCCCCTGGGGCATACAACTCGACGGTGATGGTGAAGTCCATCTTCCCAAAATCGCCAGCCAATCCCGTTATGGGCCGGGGTGCCGGAAAAGTGAAATCGAGCGTGTAGGGATTGGCCTCCATGCCTCTCATGAGCGTGAAGAAATCGCCGTCGAACATATCGCCAAGTTGGCCCATGTCGTTGCGGGAATAGGCCACCTTGACCTGCTGGCCGTCGATTTCGACCTCCCCTTCCAGGGGCTTTTGCCGCTCGAGCCGCTCGGCCTCCAGGATTTGATCGATATTCTCCACATACTCCAGCCGCGTGAAGTAGAAGCCCGGGTTCCCATCCGGATAGTCGACGATTCGTTCGAGATCTACCACTCTCAGCTTCCGGCTATCCAGGACCTGCTGGTATTCCGGGGGGGTAAGCACGAAGATATCGTTTTGCGCGATATCCAGTTTGTCCATCAGGAAGCTTTCAATACCACTGATTTCAACTTGCCCCCGCCGCTCACCATCATAGAAGAAGTCCAAGAATTGATTTGTGCCGTTCGCCCAAGTGGAGGAGACGAGAAAGTGAGCATCCGGCTCCTGCTCCCAAATCTGCGGGATGGCTTCGGCGAAAATCTGCTTGGCGCCGTACTGCAGGCCATAAAGGCCATAATCATCGGACCAGAAGGGGCCCTTCACCAGAGCGGTGCGCATCATCAGCACGCTGACGATCGCCAGCAGCGCGAAGCTGCCGCTGGCGATCGTTATCTGGGAACCCCACCTCTCCGCTTGCTGCAGCGCCCAATCGATGCCGATGGAGATCAGAATACTGGCTGGGATGATGAAGGCCAGCACACGAGTGATGGTGACATCCAGCAGTGCCGCGCCAAATGGGACGGCGAGCATGGATAGAATCAGCGCCCGATATTTGCTTTCCCTGATCCTGCGGACAGCTATGACCAGTCCGATGATTGCCAGGGGGAATGACCATACCGGCAGATGGCCGAAGCCGACCATCCGATGCCGGATCAAGTCCTTCGAATTCGGGAAGAACCAGTAGAGCGGGCTGAGCCCCTGCAAATAGTGACCCAGGAATTGGACGGCCTTGCTGGGGAGTGAGCCATCCTGGAGCAAGTACGAGTCGACGGCCCGCAGATGCGTACCGATCGCGCCCGGTTCTTTGATGCGGAAGATGATGAACGGGATCGCGAGCAACACCAGAATTGGCAGGCCGCGAGCGAGGGTCCGGCGATTTTCCCAGTGGTACCGCAGGTCGGAGAAGAACAGCATCAGCGCGGCCACCCCCATGATGGGCTGGCCGATGGAGTAGGAGTAGAAGGTGAGGGCACCGAAGACCAGCGCCGGATAGATGAACTTCGGCTCCTCGGTGCGATAACGCAGGTAGAAGTACAGAAATGTCGCATAGAATGCGGAGGTCATCACGGTCTCAAAGGCGGTGCGAGTGTGCAGGAACCAGGCCGGGGCAGCCGCCAGAAAGATGACCACCACCCACCAATAGCGCAGCTTGAAGACCTTCTTGAGCGTCAGGGCGGCGGCGACGACGCCAATCACGCTGACGAACACGCTCGTGGCGCGCGCCACCACGATCGATTTTCCCGCCAATAGTATCGAGATGGCATGAAAGTAGGTCGAGATCATCGGGGTCCAGCGCAGCCCGGCGGCTTCGATGTAGACCGGGATGCCAAATTGGTTGGCTGACCAGAAATGATTCTCGATAAGGCGCTGCGCGAAGACGACCTGGTAGGCCTCGTCCGCGAAGAAGTAGATGGGGAACCGATCAAGCGCGATCAATCTGGTGAGCAAGTAGACAATCCCGCCCATCACGAAGAGCACCGTCCCCAAGGAGACCGCCGTCCGTCGCGCGTCCAGGAGGCCGCTGGCTCGTCCCCAGATCTGGCCAAGAGGGATGGCGGGCAAGCGAATGCGATCGGCCAAAGAGGCCCAGGGGGGCGGACCCATCGCAGCACGCCCTTCGGCCCTCTCGGCGCCGGCGCTGGCCCGCGCGGAGAGCACCTTGACCTCCACGGGCTCGCCCTCACTGGCCTCACCTGAGATATCGACCAGCGGCTCTCCGTCACTCCCTTCCAGCGCGTCGACGGTCAGATGAACCCGCATGCCGACGGGCACCTGGATGGAAAACTGCACTTCGGCCCTCCGCGTGGCCTCCCTCTTCTGAGTTTCTCTCTGGGGTGGAACTCGCATGCGCAGCTCCCTGCCCGAACCGGGCCCGGCGGAGCTGGCCCCTTCTTCAACGCGGCTGGCTTCTCCGGCTGTGCCCGCGAGCTCTTCGCCGCCATTCTCGCCAAGCGAGCGCCTCTCGGATGCGTCGCTTCCATGGGCGGCTTCCTCTGGTTCGGCCGCGACATCGGCCTCGCGCCCTCTTAGTGCGGCCTCCGCCGGAGCCTCCCCGACGGGAGCGGTTTTCGCGGGCGATGGTTCGTCGCTGTGTGCAGTTGGGTGAAGTTCGGCTTCCACCGGGGGAGGCGACAGGCTTTCTACGAGCGCGTCCAGAATACGCCTGGGTGAGGAGACATTCGCCCTCAACCAGTCGAGCACGGACGGTTCAGAGATGCCCTCGTCCAACTCTGAGGGCATTTCCTGCGCAGAGATTCCTTTCGACTCATCATCGTTCATCGGATAATCCCTCGCGGGCACCCTTCCGATCCGGGCGTCCGGTTCGGCGTCCCTTGATGCTTCAAGGTATGATCTCCATCGAGATGCCCAGGGCAGGCGCGCATTCGTTGAGCGACCTCCTGGACTCCCGTCGCTGGCGGCCGACCCGGCAGCGAGCAACCGGCGGGGAGAGACAGTTCACCCCTGGCCGCCATTTCGGCCAGTTTATCACGTCCTAGAGGAGACGCTCATGGTTTATCTTAATCTGGCAAATGCGAACCCGCCCCATCCCTACAACTAGGATCTTTGACCCAAGACATTACTGGGGGCACAGCCACCCCAGATCGCCCGAGTGCCACAGCCGGAAGCGGAGGTCACCGCCGGCTGTCTTGATATCGCAAGGCATTTTGCCGATCCCGGCCAGCTGACCGCCCAGGGCTTGCTTCCACTCCTCGTCCAGCCATGGTTTCAGGATCACGAGAGTGTCTGCGTCAGCGAGGCGGACGAGACTCTCTTCCGGAAGCCGGGGAGTATCAATGGTCAGACTCTGGATCTGGCTCATGCTCGGGGGGGTCTGATAGACATCCACGAGCACCCCCATTCCGTCTGCTTTCCAGCTCGGGTCGCTGATAAATACGGTCGTCTTCGGGGGGATCTCAGGGTGACTCTCAATCTGCCTGACCGTGCGCAGGAAAAGGGGCCCAAGATCGTGATAGTTCTGCATGCGGTGCACATCCACGGCATGGGCTTCATAGAGGTTGATGGCGATCACAGCCGCAATCATGATGACGAGGCTTCGCGAGGGATTCATTCCACCAGGCAGTATACGAGCGGCTGCTTCCCGGAACCACGCCCAGCCGATGGCCGCGAACAACCCGAACCAGGGAATAAAGAGAAACATGCGAGTGGCGGCGGGGTATTGCCGATCGTGCGATGCGCCCACAAAGATGAGAAACACGACGAAGGAGATAATCACAAAGGCCAGGATCCGATTGCGTTGGAACAGGAGCTTGAGGGCAAATGCCATGCCGATCATGATCAGAGCACCAGCCAGCGGTCCCATGTATGCCGTGGAGACATAGTGGCTTTCCTGTGGGATGAAGAGAAAGGAGAAAAAGGAATAGATGATGTTCTCGCTGCTGTGCTGGAGGAGGACGCTGCTCGAAATCACGAGTTCAGGCTTGAAATAGAAAGTGCCCGGGATCTTCGCCAGCCAGTATCCGCTCTGGGGGAAGAGGGGAAAAATCAGCAGGATCGTCGAGAGCAGCATGAGACCCCAGCGCGAGGCAATTGGCTTCGAGGTCGGCGGGGCAAAGAGGAGGACCAGCAACAAAGGCAGGGGGACGACGTACAGCGCCGCCGGGTAGACGTAGAAACAAAATCCGATTCCCAATCCCAGAAGCACGTACGCCAGGTAGCGCATGGATCGCAACGCCCAGGCCGCGAGCGCCAGGACAAGCGCCATGGCGAGAAGAGCTTGGAGATTGTTGTAGCCAATCTTGCTGAATGAGATCAAATAGTGGGAGAAGCCGGTGATCACGGTCGCCGCGAGTGCCACATGCCGGGAGAAGAAGGTCTTGAAGAAATAGTAGAAGAGCATCAATGAAAAAGCGCTGAGGTAGGGATTGCTGAAACGCCAACCGAAGTTGTGGAAATTGAAAAGGCGCATGAAGGCTGCTTGGATAACGGAGGAAAAGAATGGATGGGTCTGGTATACGAATTGGCCATCAAACAGCCGATTTCCGATCTCCAGAAGGCTGCTGTTCTGGATGTAATTGTGAACATCATAGAAAAAAGCATATTCGTCCCCGATCGCCATGTATTGCCACGCGTCCAGGCGCCAGGTGAGGGCGACTAGAGCAGCCGACATAATCCAATAGATCGCGGGGATGCGCTTGGCGTAGAGCAGCAAGTTGGCCAATGCCCCGCCGAGCAGGAGGAAGAAGATCCAGGAACCGCCGCTATTGGAGAATAAGGTGAAGAGCGCGGCGCACAGCGCCAGGTGAAACAGGAGCAGCGCGGAATAGTAGCCGCGATTCTCGATGATCCTGCCGGCAAGCGATTCCAGATTCACATCTCGCAAAGCCCAGCCGGCCACATACAGGATCAAGGCGATGATCAGATCCCAACCCGGAACGCGCCCCGAGAATATCGCCAAAGGAACGATGACCAGCACAATGAGACCCGCCAGGGAGAGGCATGCTTTGCTGGCGAAATCCTGCCAGGGGGCGATGGGGGAGGGCGGCCGGACTTCTTGTCCCAGGCTCAGGTTGGAGAAAGCGACCAGGGGTGCGCGCCGCCAGGCCCAGATGCCGCATGCGAGCGCCGCGAAGCACAGCGGAATCAGCGGGAAGTACTCCGGGTAGCTCAGCTGGCAGAGAAACTCGGATCGGCACCAAAGCTCCCGGAGCGCTTGGGCGGTGATTGGCCTGTCCAGCCAACGATCCAGGGCGACCAGGGAGGGCGGTACCGCGGCCAGCGCGGCGAGCACGACAAAGGCGGCCTTGCTTGCCTGTCCCCGAATTGAAATGAGGCGCTCGCGCGGCGGTACAGCCTGTGGAGGGCGAACGCTCTTCAACCGCTCAACCTCTCGCTCCAGCTCGTCAACACGATGGCGAAGGGCCGAATCATCCGCCTCCCATTTCGCCCCCCCTGGTTCCAGACGCGGCGCGCGCTGGGTCCGCGAATCCGAATCCGGCCGCCTCATCGGAAATCCCCGCAGCTTCTATCGACTTTCAGGTATGTCATGGTGACTTCAAGGATAGACTAGGCGAAAGAAGAATGGAGGTCAAGGTCTATGAGGTGGGGCCTTATTCCCCCCTGGGTACCCGGCTGGTTGTGCCGGATCCCTCGCCAAAGGAGGGTAGTAAGAACCAGCGCGACCGGCGGTGCCGGCCGGGGATGTCCGCAATTCGGGAGTACGGTCTCCCTGCGCTACAGCCCCAGCTCCAATCGGGCGATGACCAGCCGCTGGATCTCGCTGGTGCCCTCGTAGATCTCGGTGATGCGCGCATCCCGAAAGTAGCGCTCGATGGGCAGTTCCTTTGAGTAGCCCATGCCGGCATGAATTTGGACCGCGGCGTCGGCCACGAAGTTCGCGGTCTCGGAAGAGAAGAGCTTGGCCATGGAAGCTTCCAGGGTGAAGCGCGAACCGGTCCCTTTGGCAGCCTCCTTCGCCAGCGCTGCTTGATAGGTCAACAGGCGGCTGGCCTCGATGCGGGTCTTCATATCGGCCAATTTGAATGAAATGCCCTGAAACCGCCCGATGGGGTGGCCGAACGCCTCCCGCTCACGGGCGTACTGCAGGCTGGCCTCGTAGGCAGCTTCCGCGATGCCCAGTGCCTGAGCGGCGATGCCGATGCGGCCGGCGTCCAGGACGGACATGGCGATCTTGAATCCTTGGCCCTCTTCGCCCAAGCGGTTCTCGGCCGGGCACTCGTAGTCTTCGAGCACAATCTCGCTGGTAGCGGAGGCCCGGATCCCCAGCTTGGGCTCTCTCTTGCCCCGGCGAAAGCCGCGCCGGTCGGTCTCAATGATAAATGCCGAGATTCCGTGGTGTTTATTCTCCGGATCGGTCATCGTGAACAGCAGAACATAGTCCGCCACAGGTGCGCTGCTGACCCAGGATTTCAACCCATTGATGCGATATGCATCCCCCTCACGCACGGCTCGGGAGCGCATGGTGGCGGCGTCGGATCCGGACATGGGCTCTGTGAGTGAGTAGGCGCCAATGGCCGCTCCGGATGCGACGGGTTTGAGATATTTCTGCTTCTGCTCTTCTGTCCCGAATTGATCGATCGCGTAGCAGAAGAGCGAGTTGTTCACGGACATCACCGTCCCGTGAGCGGCATCGGCCTTGCAGATTTCCTCCAGGGCGAGCACATAAGAAAGGGTATCCAGGCCGGCACCGCCGTACTCCTCAGGCACCTCGATGCCCATGAATCCCATCTCGCCCATCTTGCGAATCGTAGGCAGCGGGAAATCCCCGCTTTCATCGTATTCACTGGCGATGGGCGCGATCTCGTTCTGAGCAAAGTCGCGCGCTGCCTGGCGAATCATCTCGTGTTCGGGGGAGAGTCCAAGGCTCGGACCGGCGTGGACGGTGGTCTCGGTCATCTCGGCCTCCACTGAGAGCGGAAAGGGATCGGTGGCCGCGATTATAGCATGCACCTTTGACCGGCATTTTGCCCGCGGTTACAATGACCCTGGCTTGGTGAAGGAGGGCTTCATGGACGAGCCGATCACACGCGAGATCTTTGCGCACCTGGTGGATTTGGCCGCGCTCGAGCTGGAGGTGGAGGAATCGGAGTACCTGCGCACCCAGTTGAACAACCAGTTGAAAGCCATCCGAGAGTTGGAAGCAATCCGGGTGAGGGAGGATGTTCCCATCACGTCTCACGGTGTCCGTTACACACGCGCGATCAGCCCTCCGCTGCGCCCCGACAAAATGGAATCCTGTCCAGAAGCCGATGATATCCTGGCCCAAGCGCCGCAGGTGGAAGATCGCTACGTCGTAGTGCCCGATATGCCTCAAGAGCAGCTTTGATGGTCTCTTTGTGCGATCTGCCGGCGCACGAGCTGAACCGTCGTGTCCGGGATGGCGACATCTCCGCCTTGGAAGTGCTCGAATCGACGCTGGACCGAGTGCGCGCCGTAGAGGGCCGCACGCCGAGCACGGGGGCGTATGCCCCTCGGGAAGATGACGCCGCGAAAGTCCACGCCTACATCACGCTCACACAGGAGCGCGCCCGCGGGCAGGCCGCCAGGGTGGATCGTATGCTGGCCGCAGGTGAAGATCCAGGCCCTCTGGCGGGCGTACCGCTATCTGTAAAGGACATCTTCTGCGTGCAGGGCACACCATCGACCGCCGGGTCGCGCATCCTGGAGACCTTCACCGCCCCCTACAGCGCCACACCGGTGGCCCGGTTGGAGGCCGCGGGAGCGCTCGTGATCGGAAAGACGAACCTGGACGAATTCACCTACGGATCGTCGAACGAATCCTCCGCCTTTCAACCAACCCCCCGCAACCCGTGGGATACGCGGCGGGTACCGGGGGGCTCCTCAGGGGGCAGCGCGGCGGCCGTTGCAGCCGGGGAATCCAGCCTCTCCTTGGGCACCGACACGGCGGGGTCCATTCGCCAGCCGGCAGCCTTCTGCGGCGTGGTGGGTCTGAAACCGACTTATGGGCGGGTGTCGCGCTACGGATTGATCGCCTTTGCCTCCTCGTTGGATTGCCCGGGGCCCATCGGGCGCGATGTGCGTGACGCCGCCTTGGCGCTGGGGGTGATGGCAGGGCCGGATGACCGGGACGCGACCGCCGCAAACGTGCCGGTGCCGGACTACGTGGCGGATATGGAGCGCCCGGTCACGGGAATGCGGGTGGGATTGTCGCCCGACTACCTGAAGCTGCGCTTCCCGGATCCAACGGACGGCCGCATTCGGGAGCAATCAATCGACCCGCAGGTCTCGGAGGCCGTGGCGTATGCCGCGGAAGCCCTGGCGGACGCTGGGGCGGAGATAGTGGCGGATGTGCCGATGCCCAACACTCGCTACGGGATCCCTGTCTACTTTGTCGTCTCACGGGTGGAAGCCGCATCCAACCTGCACCGCTATGATGGGGTGAAGTACGGCTTTCGCTATCCTGGTGAGGTTGAGGATTTGTGGGATCTGTATCGCAAGAGCCGGGGGCACGGATTTGGGCAGCAGCCGAAGTTGCGCATCCTGATGGGCATGTATGTCTCCGCCGAGCAGTATGAGCAGGAGTACTATCGGAAGGCGCTGCGGGTGCGCACCCTGATCCGGGAGGATTTCGAACGCATCTTCGATCCGGAGGGCCGATACAGACTGGATTGTCTGCTCGCGCCAACCACGCCTACCAGCGCGTTTGAAATGGGGGCCATCTACGGCGATTCGGTGTCCATGCAGTACGCCGATATGCTCACCGTCCCCGCCAATCATGCCGGGGTGCCCGCCCTCTCCGTCCCCGCGGGGGTCGACGCAAACGGGCTGCCGCTTGGAGTTCAGATCATCGGCCCGGATTTTTCGGAGGCGGTCTTGTTCCGTGTGGGGCGGAGCTTTGAGATGGCCACCGAATCGGCTTCTTGGAGACGCCTGCGGCCCAAGGTGCTCGAAGGTGTGACCGGTTGGGCGTGAGACACGAGCCGCGAAAGCGGTCTTCAGCCTGGGTGCCGGCTTGAGTTCGCCGGGTGAGATCTCGCACAAGGAAAGTATCGTGGCACCTTGGGCCATGGACGCGAGTGGGGAGGCTATTCTGTGAGTATACGCGTGCCGCGGTGGTTCATCCTTGCCTCTCTCTTGCTCGCCCTACCGCTCGGCCTTATGGGGTGCGGGGCTCCGCAAGCTGCTGTTTCGGGGGCTGCGTCACCCGAGGGCCCGGAGGCGACGAGGTCGGAGATGCGGTGGAACCAACCGCCGCCCATGTCGATCGACCCAGGCAAGATATACCTGGCGACTTTCAAGACCGAGAAGGGGGATATCCAGGTTCAGTTGTTCGCGGATCGGGCCCCGAAGACGGTCAATAATCTGGTGTTCCTGGCCGAACAAGGATTCTATGACGACACCACCTTCCACCGCGTGCTCCCAGATTTTATGGCCCAGGGGGGCGACCCGACCGGAACCGGCACGGGCGGCCCGGGCTATCAGTTCGAGGATGAATTCTCCCCGGACGCGCAGTTTGACGACGCCGGCTACCTCGCCATGGCCAACAACGGCCCGGACACGAACGGCAGTCAGTTCTTTATCACGTACGGGCCTACACCGTGGTTGAACGGACGCCACACCATCTTCGGGAAGGTTGTGCGGGGCATGGATGTGCTGGAATCGCTCACCCCGAGAGATCCGACGGCCAACCCCGATTTCGAAGGGGATACGCTGGAGACGATCGGGATCGAGGTGATCGGTGAGAGCTGGCTGCCCACCCCCACGCCGACCCCGATCCCCACCCCTCCGGTGATGGAGGGGGGCCGACCCCTGGGGGATCTGGCGGTTGAATCCCGCGAGAGCCTCTACACCGGCGCCCCGGAGATGGTTATCGACCCCCAGGGGGATTATCAGGCGCAGATCAAGACCAGCCGGGGGGATCTGCTGGTGGATTTGGAGGCGGAAGCCGCGCCGAATCTGGTGAATAACTTCGTTGTGTTGGCTAGCCTGGGATATTGGGACGGGTTCCCGATCGTGTTCGTCGAACCGGAGACGTTCTTGCTGACCGGCTCGCCGGCCGGGGATCCCGGCAGCGATGTGGGCTATGTGCTGCGGGAGGAGGGCGAGATGTCCAACGTCCGGGGAGCGGTGGGATACTGGTATCGAACCGACCAAGTGGGCGCCAGCGGGAGCCAATTCTATATCCTGTTGGATGACGTCACTGAACTGGATGCCCGGCACACGGTCTTCGGGCATATTGCGGCCGGCTTGGATGTGGCCGGGCAGCTCACGCTTGAGGACGAAATCGTGCGCATCAGCATTCTCGAGGATGGGGAGCCCTTCTTGGAATGAGATCTCATGAGCGTCTGCCAAGCGGCGAGATTTGGGTGAACTGGGATGGCGCGACGCCTCCAGAGGCGGCCGATGCCCGAGTATGAGTCCATTATCGGGCTGGAGACTCACGTGCAGCTGAACACCCAAAGCAAGATCTTCTGCCGCTGCAAGGCGGACTTCTGGCATCAACTCCCCAATGAGAATATCTGCCCAGTGTGCACGGGCCTTCCGGGCGTCTTGCCCGTTCTCAACCGCAGTGTGATCGAGAAGGCGGTCATGCTGGCGGGCGCCATGCAAGCGGATTCCATTCAAGAAGAGTCATTCCTGGCGCGCAAGAACTACTTCTATCCGGATCTGCCGAAGGGCTACCAGATCAGCCAATACGATGAGCCCCTGGCGCGGGGAGGCGCGATCACCATTCCGATGCCAGAGGGCGGGGACCGGGTGGTGAGCATCCAGAAGATACACATCGAGGAGGATGCGGGCAAGACCGTCTACCGGGACGGCCGGCGTTTGATCGACTTCAACCGCTGCGGGGTCCCGCTGGTGGAGATGGTGAGCGGGCCGGATTTGCGTTCCGCAGACGAGGCGGCGCAGTATATCATTCGACTGCGCCAGCTGGTGCGCTGGCTGGGGATTTCGGATGGGGATATGGAGCGGGGGCACATCCGCTGCGACGCCAATGTCTCCATCCGGTTGGCCGGCGAAGACCGCTTGAACCCCAAGACGGAGATCAAGAACCTCAACTCCATCGAGGCCGTGCGTGCAGCGATCCAGGCCGAGGTGGCGCGGCAGATCACAGCGGTGGAGGCAGGCGGGTCTATAGAGGGTTGGACGCTCAACTGGGACGAAGATTCCGGGCGCCTGCTGAAGATGCGCGCCAAAGAGACCGAGGCGGACTATCGCTACTTCCGTGAGCCGGATCTGCTGCCCATCCGCTTGGAGGCGGAGTGGCTGGAGGACATGCTGGCGGCCCTTCCTGAACTCCCTCTCGCGCAGCGGGCGCGCTTCATGTCCGAGTATGATCTCCCGGCCTACGACGCGGAGATCCTGACGGAAGAACGCAGCCTGGCGGAGTTCTTCGAACTTGCGGTGGAGGCGTATGGAGGAGACCCGAAGGCCATCTCCAACTGGGTGATGAACGATGTGCTGCGGTTAATCCGTGAGCGGGGGGTCACGGCGGGAGAGCTGGGGGTGAAGCCGGGTGATCTGGCGCAGATTGTCCAAATGCTGGACCAGCGCGGCATCACCAGCACCACGGCGAAGCAGCTTCTGCAGGAAGTGGAGAGGACGGGTCGGCCGGCCAGAGAGATCGTGGAAATAGAAGGCCTGGGTCAGGTCTCAGACAAAGACGAACTGCGGTCGATGGCGCGGGACATCATCGCCCAAAGCCCGGAACAGGTCGCGACCTACCGCGGTGGGAAGGTGAGCGTGCTGGGGTGGTTCGTCGGCCAGATCATGCGCAAGACGAAGGGTAAGGCCGATCCCCAGCTTGCCGGAGCGATCTTCGAGGAACTGTTGTCGGAATAGGCAGAATCGGCGCAGCCGCCGGCAGCGAAGGCGGCCGGTGTCGATGATATCCATCGCTTCCGAGATCCCGCCGACTGGCCGGCGGCTGACCCCAACGCGTAGATGCCGGCGGGAGAAACCACATCGCCGGAATGCAGAAATGAATAATCAAAGGCGGGAGAGATTATCATTGCGAGAGGCGCGCGCTGGGGACAAGAGCGCCATTCGCGACCTGGTGTGCGGGGAGCGACTGAACCCCTTGGGCTTGAACTGGCGTCACTTCGTCGTGGCAACAGCCGCAGATGGATCGGTCATCGGGTGCGGCCAGATCAAGATCCACAGCGACGGATCGCGTGAACTGGCATCGCTCGTGGTGCGGGAGGATTGGCGCGGTCGGGGCGTGGGGAGCGCGATTGTGAGGCGGCTCGCAGAGCACGCGCCATCCCCTTTGTGGCTCATGTGCCGGTCGGAGTTGGCCGGTTATTATCGCCGGTTTCATTTCCGCGAGGCCGGAGCGGACGAACCGCTCCCGCTCTATTTCCGGTGGGTCCGGCGGCTGTTCGGATGGCCATCCCGGCTGATGGGTCGGAAGCCGCGGCTGGCAATCATGGTGCGCATGGGTCGCTGAGGCCCCAGGTCTTGGACCGGCGTTTTCCCCCGGCGCTGGCGGGCATACTGCTCAGAGGCGCCGGGCGGTTCCTCACAGCTTGGCGCGATCAGTTGAAGTCGTAAGCGACGAACTCGCCCGATGGGCTGACCAGCGGCGTGTCCCCGGCGCCCAACTCCCCGCGCACAAGCGTCCATGCGCCATAACTACCGGATAGGTACAAGTACCGAGTGGGTGTGATCCAGCGCAGGTCTGTCCCGGTGCCAAGCATCAGGGGCGGCATCCCGATCCTCCCCAAATAGAGATCGTTCGTGCCCTTGACGTAGACGAAATGAATGCTGTCCGGCGACCAACCTTTCCACCGGACATCGCCCGAGTCGTAGAGCGTTTCGCTCGAGCCGTCGGCGTTGGCGAGGTAGAAATCGTAGACATTCGGCGAAGTCTCCCGACGAAAGGCCAATGTGCTCAAGTCCGGCGAGATGAGCGAGCCGAACCCCCCTTCCCCCATCTGGGTGAAATAGAACTCCCCGCCTATCGTGGCGAGGGAAGCGGCGGCGGTGCCATCGACTGGGATGCGCCAGACGGTGCCGCTGGTCTCCTCGGCGAGCGGGTCGTGCGAGGGGATCACGATGCCCACGGCGCTCGAATCCGGTGCCCAGACGGCAGGTGGATGGTAGAGGAATTCACTATATGTGATGATGCTCTCGAAGGTGACCAGATCGGCTCGCCGGTTTGTCCCGTCCGAATTTGCCAGGCTGACGCTGGTGGGCTGGACGAGCGCCACTTGGGTGCCGTCAGGGGAGATGCTGAAGGTCCCGCCCTGCTCGGGGGGGAGCAGTTCCGTCACCGCTCCGGTGTCGGCGTCCAGGCGCAGCAGGTCCTCGTACAATGCCTGCCCCGGCCCCTCGAATGTCCCCTGGGTGTTCATCAGCATGTGGTGGCTGTCCGGGAGGAACTCCAGTTGGTGAGGGATGATGTGGAGCGCGCCGCCCAAAGGGTGAAGAGCATCCAAAGCGGCTTGATCCAGGAGCACGCCTTCTCCAACCCCGTCGGCATTCACGGCCCATACCTGATAGGTATTGGCATCGGATTGGTATCGAAGGAATACTACACGCTGGCCGTCGTCTGAGATCTTCACCTCCACGGCGTCCCCGCTGCTGCTGATCTGCTGCGGGGGGTCCCCAGCCGTGATCTGCCAGACGTCTCCGCTATCAATATACGCGATGCGGTGCACGATCGGGACCACTGTGGGAGGGGCCGCGGTGGCCGGGCTTGTCGTCGGCGCCGCCGTAGGTGGGAGTGAGGTTAGAGCCCCTTGCGCCGCCATGGTGGCCGCCGCTCGGGTCGCGATCTCATCCCCCGTGGGCTCCGTGGGGCTCAGGACGCTGCCGAGGGAGCACGCCGTCGCGGAGACCAGCAAGGCGATGGACGCCAGGCAGTAGATCCTTGTTTTCTGCTTCATGCGAAATCGTCTCCTGTCCTGTCGGCTAGCAGATCCCGCAGGGGATCCTGCGAAATGGGACTTGCATAGGCTTGGCCGGCCGTGGCGGGATCGCGTCTGGGATGCCTCGCGCCGGCGATTATAGCGAATTATCGCCCGGGGAGAGAGAGGAGCGGATCAATCCGGTGGTTTGTAGTCAAAGAATCCCTTGCCACTCTTCCTGCCCAGATAACCACCATCCACCATCCTGCGCAGCAGAGGGGCTGGGCGGTACTTATCTTCCCCGAGGTCCTGATGCAGCACTTCCATGACATGCAGCACCACGTCCAATCCGACGAAATCGGCCAGCGCCAAGGGCCCGATCGGGTGGTTCATGCCCAGCTTCATCACCGAGTCGATGGCCTCCGCGGAGGCAATCCCCTCCTGGAAAGCGAAAATCGCCTCGTTGAGCATGGGGCAGAGGATGCGATTGGAGACAAAGCCGGGGGAATCCACCACTTCCACAGGCTCTTTGCCCATGCGCCGCCCGACGGTGAAGGCGAGATCCCGAGTGTCGTCTGAGGTCGCCAAGCCGCGCACGACTTCCAGCAGTCGCATCAGGGGGACCGGGTTGAAGAAATGCATTCCGATCACCTTCTCCGGCCGGCGGGTGGCGCCGGCCAGCTTGGTGATCGAGATCGACGATGTGTTGGAGGCGAGCGGGGCATGGCCCGGTGCCAGATCGTCCAGATTCCGGAAGAGGTCCATCTTCAATTCTGGAAGCTCGGGGGCCGCTTCAATGACCAGATCGGCCTGACGAACAGGCTCGAGATCCAGCGCGGTGCGGATCTGCAGCGCCGCCTGTCTCTGAGTCTCATCAATGGTCCCTTTGCTGGCAAGTTTCTCGACCGACCTGGCGACTGTTTCCTTGGCGCGATCGATGGCCTCTGGAACGACATCGGTCATGACGACGTCATAGCCCGCCACAGCGGCCGTTTGGGCGATCCCATTTCCCATCGCGCCGGCGCCGATCACACAGATTGTCCTGGTCTCCATCGCTCTTTCTTCCTTGTTGCATCTCGCGGGGCAGCGGGGCTATTCGATCTCGATCGCCATGGCCACGGCTTCACCGCCTCCCAGGCAAAGTGAAGCGATGCCGCGCTGCGCGCCCCGATCGCGAAGTGCGTAGATAAGCGTCGTCAGCACGCGGGCGCCCGAGGCGCCCACGGGATGGCCCAGTGCGATCGCGCCCCCGTTGACATTGACCTTGTCCCAGTCCCAATCGATGGACTCGAGCTCATATCCGTCCGCCAGCACTTGTGCGGCGAAGGCCTCGTTGATTTCGACCAGGTCCACATCGGCCATGGTCCATGCGATTCTGTCGAGCAGTTTTGGGATGGCGTAGGCCGGGGCGATGAACAGATCTCTTGGGGGGACAGCGGCCTGAGAATAGCCGACGATGCGCGCCATGGGCGGCCGCCTCAGCGATTCCGCCGTCGGCCGGCTGGCGATGACCAGCGCGGCCGCGCCGTCGTTGAGGCCTGGGGAGTTGCCGGCTGTGACCATGCCGTCGGGTTTGAAAACGGGCTTCAAGGCAGCGAGCTTCTCCAGTGAGGTGTCGCGCCGGATGGTTTCGTCATGCTTCAAGAGGGTGGAATTGCCCGCCCGGTCCGTGATCTGGACGGGGACGATCTCGGCGTCAAACCTGGAAGCGTCCGTAGCCGCCATTGCCTTGATATGGCTGTTGTAGGCGAACTCGTCCATTTCTTGGCGTGTAATCCCATGCTTCTCGGCGATGTACTCTGCGGCCATTCCCATGGGCCAATCTTCGAAAGGATCCCACAGTCCGTCGTACAGCAGCGCGTCCGTCAGTTCCTCATTTCCATAGCGCATCCCCGTGCGCGCATGGAGCAGGTGCGGGGCGTTGCTCATGCTTTCCATGCCTCCGGCCACGAGCAGCGCAGCGTCCCCGGCGCATATCGCCTGGGCAGCGAACATGCAGGCTTTCAAGCCAGAGCCACATACCTTGTTCACCGTGGTGGCGCCGACGGTGGCAGGTACCCCGGCGCCAATTGATGCCTGGCGAGCGGGGGCTTGGCCCAGCCCGGCCGAGACAACATTCCCCATCAGGACCTCATCGATCGCTTCGAAGTCGTCCAAGCCGGCCCGGTCGATCGCCGCTCGAATCGCCAGCGATCCCAGTTGGGTGGCGGAGTATTCGCTCAAGGACCCCAGAAATCGACCCGCAGGCGTGCGGGCGGCACTGAGAATCACAGGGGCAGGCTTCTCTTCACATGTCATGGGCATCAGCTCCTTGGGATGCAGGGGCGTCGCCTCCGGGAGGTCGCTGCGAGCCCGTCCCCCAGGCTTCCCGCAGGCGATGGTAGGTCGTTTCCAGGTGCTCCGGAATCACGCGTGTATCCGAGGTGGTGGACATGAAGCTGGTATCTCCGCTCCAGCGCGCCAGCACGTGCACATGGACGTGGCCAACCACGCCCGCTCCGGCAGCCTCGCCAATGTTGATCCCCACGTTGAAGTTCTCGGCATCATAGGTGTCTCGCAGGGCGCCGATCGCACGCGTTACGAGGACCATGACCTCGGTGAGGGTGGTCTCCGGCAGCCCTTCCAGTGATGCCTGATGCTCGATCGGCACCACCATCATGTGCCCGTTCGTATAGGGGAAGCGGTTGAGCACTACGAAGGCGCGTGCACCCCGGTGAATGACCAAATTCTCGGGGCCGTCGGGCGTGGAGAGAATCCGGCAGAACAGGCAGCCGGATTCTTGGGTGTTTCCTTCGATGTATTCCATACGCCAAGGGGACCAGATGTACCTCATGTGATTGAGTGGCATTGTATCATTGAATACCTGACGGGCAAGCGGTCGAGCACTGTGGGGTGTGTTCTATTTCAGGCGGCGCGGTTGCTCGAGATTGAATGTACGGCGCTCCTCTCGATACACCTCGTGGTTTCACCGCTCGGCACTCGAGATGCGCCTCCCCACAATCGGAACCTGCGAAGCAGGCCGCATCTCGAGTAGCGGCGAGCGGAGCGAGGCGTGTATCGAGAGGCCTGGCCTGTGTTGTTGACAGGGTGCGGCAGGTACGAGTCGCCGTGTCAGGTCGCCCCCCAGGATGGAACGTACCCGCAGTGTGTCCGTGATGGAGAATTCCGAGACAATAGGCTGCCTGCCTCATGACCGATCTGGCCTGGGTGATCGGCTGGCACATAAGCTGCAATTTTCAGTACAATCAGTGCATGTTCGGGGAAGCGCAGCTATTGGAACGGCTGCCTGTTCATGGCTTGGGCAAACCGCTGTTCTTTTACAGAACGATCGGATCGACCAACGATCGAGCGCTGGAACTCGCTCGGGGTGGTGCGCCCCATGGCACGCTGGTAGTCGCGGACGAGCAGACGAGCGGGCGAGGCCGAGCGGGGCGGCCATGGCTCACCCGTCCGGGCGCGGGCCTAGCCTTCAGCTTGCTCATCCGGCCCGGTGATGGGGATCCTGATTATCAACCCCTGTCGCTGAATGTGTTGGGGGCTCTGGCGCTGGTGGAGCAGTTGAGGACCCGGGGCGCGGCGGCGTCGATCAAATGGCCGAACGATGTGCTGCTGGCCGGGCGCAAGGTGGCGGGGATTCTGACGGAAACCGCCTGGCTGGGGGAGCGGTTGGAGTGTGTGATAGTGGGGATCGGCGTCAACGTGCGGGCTGAGTCCGTGCCCCGGAGGACGGAGCTCGACTACCCGGCCGTCAGTGTGAATGAGATCATGGAAGCCCCGGTCCCCCGAATTGACTTGCTGTGCGCGGTGCTCGAATCCATGGCCGGCTGGCTGCCGAGATTGGGGTCCGCGGAATTCGTGCGGGCGCTGCGGGAAAACACCGCCTTCCTAGGGGAGCGAGTCAGGCTGGAATGGGAGGGTGGAGCCCTCGAAGGGGTGATGGAAGGGGTGAACGGCCAGGGGGCAGCGCAGCTGAGAATGCCGGGCGGTGTGGTAAGACTGGTGGAGGGTGGCGGGTACCGGTTGCGGGCGATACGTCCACCAGGTGGGCCATCTTCCACCCCAAGGTAGCCGCTTTGGTGAGGGGCAGTCAGGAGGATTCCTATGTTCGATGACCTGAGAGACATGCCGGAGGATTCTGATTCCTTGGAAGAGGAGTACGAGAGCCCTTATGAAGCGCCGCGGCCAAGGAGAAGGCGGGGGCGGTTCCTGGGAATGACCGCCGCGCAGCGGTTGGTGATTTCGGTGTTGCTCCTCGGAGCGGTGATCGTGGTGGGATCCCTCTGTCTTCTGGTCGCGGGGAAGCTGGCCTGGATTCCTTAGGTGCGCGGTACATCAGCGCTGGCCCGCCCCCACGTTCCGTGGCGTCCTCTCGAGGGCTTCCCCTGCTATGGGCTTTCCGTCGAGGGCAGCAACGTCAAAGTGTTGACCGCGGAGGAGGCCACCGCTTCCTGGCTCCAGCGCATCGGCCGGTACTGTATCAACCGCCACAAATCCGCCATATCGATGTAGTGCGGGTGGAAGGCGTGCCCCGATTGGCCAGTGGGATGAATCCAAAGGGAAGCATCAAAATCAGCTAGATCGACAATCATGCGTTCCGACGGCAGCCACTGCACCTCATACCCGGCCTCCGGATCCCAACCCGTGGCGTTTATGATTGAAGTACCCCCTCCCACCCGAAATGGCCCACGGTTGAAGAGCGCTTCGATGGGTGGGATGCCCGATTCGCCCAGGGTTTGATTCTTGAATGTGGCTGTGTGCAGGTCCCCCCAGGCCCAATTGGAGGGCTCCTTTCCCAGAGCCCCCTTGAGTTCAGCCACAGCATCGCCCAACGCCAGGCGGAAGATGGTGTCTCGGTCCTCCGGTGCCGGGGTTCCCCGATCGTCCCACCATGGGCTGTGGGGAGCATCCACCAATCGAGAGACGACCGCAAAGCCTCGCGAATCATCCGGCAGCCAACCGGTGGGCAGGTCATCCGCGAAAGTGCGCACGACCAAGTGTCGCCAGAAGGCGTTGAACAGGGCGGAGGGAGCCGAATCCATATCGTCCTGGAAATCCCAACTCGACAAGAGCAGGACGTACTGGCGCAGATCATCACTGGTGTCCGAGCCCCCACTCTCCTCGGGGGTCAAATCCAGCGACTGCAGCAGCGGGACGAGCACGGGCCCCATGGCGTTGTAGTTGTCGCCGTGGATCTGCCGCAGATCGGCTGGGGAGAGCTTCCCACCCGATTCGATCAGGTCTTGGATACGCTGGGCGCGATAGCCATAGTCCCAACTTGCGGCGAGCAGATAGGGGTAATCAGGGCCGATGACGGCGTTGTTGGCTGTGACGATAAAACCCCGTGAGGGGTTGTATGATCTTGGCAGCTCATCGAAGGGGATGAATCCGGTCCACTCGAAGTCGTCCGTCCACCCCGGGACAGGTGATGTTCCATCGCCCTGAGCTCGGATCGGGATGCGGCCGGGGGTTTGATAGCCGATGTTTCCCTCGGTGTCGGCGTACACGAAATTCTGGGAGGGCACATCCCAGTTTTCTAGCGCGGAGCGGAATTCCTCCCAGTTCTTCGCCCGATCCAACCCCAACACGGCGCGGAGGATCCGCGTCGGCTCCAAGGCCGTCCAGCGCAGGCTCACCGCCAGCGGCCGCCCCTCTTCTCCCTCGGCCTGCGCCATCGCCTCGATGTCATCATCGACGTCGGAGACCACCGGACCGTGGCGCGTGGAGCGGACTGTGATCGTGACCGGCTCGCCGCCCGCCACCCGGATGGTCTCCTGCCGGATGGCCATATCCACCCATTGGTCGTTGACCAGATACTGGTTGGGATCCTCCGGGTTGATTCGCTCTATGAAGAGATCCTGCACATCGGGATCCACATTCGTGACCCCCCAGGCGATTTGGTCGTTGTGCCCGACGATCACACCCGGCACGCCGGCGAAGGAGAATCCCATGACTTGATAGGGGCATTCGGGTCCGACCGGTTGGCAGTGCAGCCCGATTTCGTACCAAATGGAGGGCATCTGGATGCCCAGGTGCATATCGTTCGCCAGTAGGGGGCTTCCACTTGTCGTGCGCTCGCCCGATATGACCCAGTTGTTCGAGCCAATCCCGGACGGCCCTCCGCCGATCAGGGCGTCGAGGGCTGTCGCCCGGGATGCCAACCTCTTCAGTGTAGTGGGCTCGATGGCGAGCGGCGCGGCGCGGGAGGCGCCCGCCGATGCTTGGTCGGGGTCCGCGGAGGGGACGATGACAGGATGGTCTTCCGGATAGGGGGGAAAGAGATCTTGGAGTCGGTCCTCCCCGATGATGGGCAGCAGAACAGCGCGCTCGACCTCCTCCGACATGTTCCCGCCCAGATCCCAGGACATAACTTTCGCCCATGTCAAGGAATTGACCGGCGTCCAGGCCTCGGGGGCGTAGACGGGGTTCATGAGGCGCAAGATCGCATATTCCAGGGATAGCGCGGCGCCCTGGTGATCCGCCAGGTAGGCGTTGACGCCGGCGGAGTAAGCCTGCATGATTGCCGACGTCTCGGGGTCCGCGCCTGCAACCTCCTCTTCGGCGACGCGCTCCCAACCCAGGGTTCGCAAGAAAGCGTCTGTCTCGACCTGGGACTCTCCGAACATCTCCGCCAGGCGCCCGGCGCCGATGTGGCGCCAGAAATCCATCTGCCAGAACCGGTCCTGGGCGTGGATGTATCCCTGCGCCATGAAGAGATCCGCCGTCGTGCTGGCGTAGATATGGGGCACCCCCATCTCATCCCGCCGCACCTCCACACGGCCGGCCAGGCCGGGGAGCGTCACAGTCCCGTCGTATTTTGGGAATGAGCGGCGCACTGTCAGCACGCCGCCGGCAGCGAGGAAGAGCACCAGGACGGCCAGTGCAGCCAAGAGAATAGCGACTATTCTGCGCATGATTTCCCCCACCAGTGAGATCGGATTGTTTCTAGCATCACACCCAGCGGATGTCAATCGCCGTTGTAGGGGGGAGGAGATTCCTCGTCGCCCTTCGGGCTTCTCGGAATGACATCATGTGTGTGCCGCCAAGGCGCGGAGAATGCCCCGGATCGCGCTCGGAGAGACTTCACGCGCTTGCACAGGGAAGATCGAAATCGTCGCCCGTGAGCTCGATGCCGATGCGCTTATCGCTCACCGCTCACCGGCTTCGGGCGTGTCCCATTTCAGGGGGCAAACGCATTTGAAGATGGAAGCTGCACCGGCCCTCCGTCGTCCTACCATCTCCACGCGGCCCGATGGCGCAGACTCGCGGCAGCGGCGACGCTTTGCCCGCCGCCGGCTGTGTTCGGCCCCCCCACCCTGAACCCCTCCCCCCGCGCATGGATTTGACTTCTCAATCATCGGAGGCGGCGCGGGGGGAGGGGCTGATTGAACGGAGGGGACGGGGGAGAGGCCCTCCCCCGTCCCCAACGACAAGCCCACCGCAGAGGGCGGTCCAGGCAAGGGGGAGGGGCAAAGGTTCTTCGGGGGAGGGGATTGGGGTGGGGGGTGGAAAGGATCTCCAAAGGCGGAGTCGATCTTCCGCGGCGTGGATCACCGCGATGGGCAATCCAGAAGCTGAGCGGAGGGCGCCCGAGTGACAGGCCAGTTTTCGAACACAGCTGCCCCCTGAAATGGAACACATCCCCAGCGTCTGAGAAGTGGCTCCGGATGGGCTCGCTTGGTATAATTTAACGATCGGATGAGCGCGGAATGGCCCCCTTAATCACTATACATAAGTGAGATCTGTAAGCATGGAATTAGGGACTGTACGTCAAGTAGACATAGACGATCAAATGCGCGGCGCGTATCTGGATTATGCCATGAGCGTGATCGTCGCGCGGGCGCTCCCGGACGCCAGCGATGGCTTGAAGCCGGTGCAGCGCCGCATCTTGTACGCCATGCACGAGATGGGAATCCGCGCCAATTCCCCCTATAGAAAGTCGGCGCGTATTGTGGGGGAGGTGCTGGGCAAATACCACCCCCACGGCGATTCGGCTGTGTACGAGGCCATGGCGCGCATGGCGCAGCCTTTCAGCATGCGATATATGCTCGTTGACGGGCAGGGGAACTTCGGATCGGTGGATGGAGATTCGCCCGCCGCTATGCGCTACACAGAGGCGCGCGTGAGCCGCATGGCGGAAGAGTTGTTGGTGGATATTGACAAGGCGACGGTCGATTTTGTCGACAACTTCGACGGCTCGCTCCAGGAGCCGATGGTTCTCCCCGCGAGGCTGCCCAACTTGCTGCTCAACGGGGCATCGGGCATCGCGGTCGGCATGGCGACCAACATCCCGCCCCACAACCTGGTTGAACTCTCGGACGCGTTGTCATACGTGGTGGATCACTTCGATGGCCTGGACGATGTCACAGTCGAGGACCTGATGGAATTCCTGCCCGGGCCGGATTTCCCCACCGGGGGGCTGATCGCGGGGGTGGAGGGCATCAAGCAGGCCTACAGCACCGGCAAAGGCAGAATCGTGCTGCGGGCGATCGCGCACATCGAGGAGGCGAGTGGGGGGCGCTACCGTATTGTGGTCACGGAGCTTCCCTACCAGGTGAACAAGGCCAATCTAATTGAGCGCATCGCCGAGCTGGTGCGCTCCGGTCGTCTGGAGGACATCTCTGACCTGCGCGATGAATCCGACCGTCGTGGGATGAGCGTCGTGATCGAGCTGAAGCGCGGCACCCAGCCGCGCAAGCTGTTGAACAAGCTCTACAAATACACTCAACTGCAGACCACCTTCGGTGTCCAACTGCTGGCGTTGGTGGAGGGCGAACCCAGGCTCCTCCCGTTGAAGAAGGCGCTATCGATTTACGTCGAGCACCGGCAGAGCGTCATCACCCGGCGTTCGGAATTTGAGCTGAAGAAGGCAAAGGCGCGGGCGCACATCCTGGACGGGTTGCTCATCGCGCTGGCAAACCTCGATGATGTGATCAGCACCATCCGCCAGGCGCCCGATGCGGACGTCGCCAAGACGCGCCTCCAAGAGCGCTTTGATCTCACCGAGGCCCAGGCCGGCGCGATTCTGGACATGCAATTGCGACGCCTGGCAGCCTTGGAGCGCGAAAAGATCGAGAATGAGCACAAGGAGATCCTGGAGCAGATCCAGTACCTGGAGACTCTGCTGGCGGACCCCAAAATGATCCTGGGGCTGATCCGGGATGATCTGAAAGATGTGGCGGAGGCCTATGGGGACGAACGCCGGACGCGCATCGCCCCGGATGCCAAAGAGGAGTTCAGCGAAGAGGACTTGGTGGCTGATGAGGCGGTGCTGATCAGCATCACCGACCGGGGCTACGTCAAGCGGGTGCCGGCGAAAACCTACCGGCGCCAGAGCCGGGGTGGAAGAGGCGTGACGGGGCACTCCATGCGTGGTGAGGACGAAGTGGTCATGCTCCTGCCCGCGCAGTCATTGGACACGGTGCTCTTCTTCACAGATCGCGGCAAGGTGTATTCCGAAAAAGCCTACCAGATTCCGGATGCGGATCGCACCGCGAAGGGGATCCCCGTGGTCAACATCCTCTCCCTGATGGTTGGGGAGACGATCACGGCGGCTGTGGCGGTGCCGGATTTCGGCGAAGCAAAGTACTGCACGATGGCCACGCGGGAGGGGAAGATCAAGCGCGTTGCCTTGTCGGAATTCGCCTCCGTGCGCCCCTCAGGTTTGATCGCCATCAATTTGGCTGCGGACGACGTGCTGAGTTGGGTGCGGCTCACCAGCGGCGATGACGAGATCATCTTGGTGACGGAGAAGGGCAAAGCCTTGCGCTACCATGAATCCAACGTGCGCCCCATGGGGCGCACGGCGATGGGGGTGAACTCGATCAATCTGCGCAAGGGCGATCATGTCACCAGCATGGAGGTGGTTGATCCGGATGCCGATCTGCTGGTGGTGACCACGAACGGATATGGCAAGCGCACCCCCCTGAAGGACTATCCTGCCAAGGGGCGTGCGACAGGCGGGGTCCTGACCCTTTCCAAGAGCAAGCTCGAAGTGACGGGGCCGATTACCGCTGCCAAGGTCGTCTACGACGACGACGACCTCACGGTGATTTCCACCGGCGGCATCGTTCTGCGCTGCAAGGTCAAGCAGATATCGCGCTCCGGCAGGGCGACGATGGGTGTGCGGGTGATGGATCCCCGGGATGGAGATATGGTGGCCTCCGTGGCCCGGATCGCGGCCAGGGATTTGCAGCGCGCCGGGGTGAGCAAGTAAACACCCCGCGGGCATTCGGCATCGACGCATCGCCGCCTCTAGGGGCGGCTGGCAGACTGCTGGCGGATGCGAACCTAGGGGGCTGCCGGGACCAAGCTTCCGCGCCGCCAGCGGACATCCACGGATTGGCCGCGCAATTGGACCAGCCGGCCCGCCATGGCGAGCAGCCGCTGGGCATCTTCGCTGGAGTAGAACCTGATCCGCCCGGGCCCTCTGCCGACAGGCGGTATGTCGGCATTCTCGAGGAGCCAGGCCACGCGGCGGGCGATGGCCGGGGCCGGGTCGATGACCTTTACCTCCGGCCCCGCCAGCTCACGGATCAGGGGGATGACGAAGGGATAGTGCGTGCATGCGAGCACCAGAGTGTCGGCTTGCTCGCGCTTCAGCGGCGCCAGGCCCTCAACCAGAATGCGTCGGGTATCTTGAGAATTCAGGTCGCCGGCCTCAATGCGCTCCACCAGCCCCGGCAGCGTCTGCTCGATGACGCGCACGTCCTTCGCGAAACGCTCCAGAGTGGAGGCGAACAGCGGCCCTTGAAAGGTCGCTTGGGTCGCCAGCACACCCACCGCGCCTGTTCGCGTGATTCTGGCTGCGGGCTTTACGGCAGGCTCCATGCCGACGAAGGGAACATCGGGGTGATGTCGGCGTAGCTCATGCAGCGCCGCGGCCGAGGCGGTGTTGCAGGCGACGACGATCAGTTGCGCGCCTTGATCGAGCAAGAAGCGAGTGATCCCTTCCGCGTACCCGCGTACTTCCTCTCGTGAGCGCGGGCCGTAGGGCACATGGGCTTGGTCAGCCAGATAATGGACCTCCTTGCCCGGGAGCTGCCGCCGGATTTCCCGCAGGATCGACAACCCGCCGACACCCGAGTCGAAAACGCCAATGATGTGGCAGACTTTGGTCATCGTGTCATCCGCGAACGGCCGCGCGCATGAGGGCACCCAGCAAGGCCTTTGTCGAAGGGGCCGAGCGCATCCTCTCAGGATGCCACTGCACAGCCAGGCCAAAAGGGAAGTCGGGCAGTTCGACCGCCTCGACGATTTCATCCGGGGATCGCGCGGATCGGCTCAATGCGGGCGCCAAGTCGCGTATCGCCTGATGATGATAGCTGTTGGTCTTGATCTCCGTCTCCCGGATGATGCTGTGAAGGCGGGTGCCGTGCCGGATTAGAACCGGATGGAGCGGCTCCGGGTGCGCGTCCGACTCCTTGTGCGGCATGCATTCGGGGCAGTCGGAACGAATGTCTTGGAAAAGCGAGCCGCCCAAACCCACGTTGATCACCTGCAGACCGCGGCATATGCCGAGGAAGGGGATTTCCCGGTGCATCGCCTGTTCAAGGACGTCGAACTCGAAAGCATCGCGCTGGGGATCCGGCTCGTCCAGGTCAGCCCGCTGGTCATCCCCATAGGACTGGGGGAGGATATCGCCGCCGCCGCTCAAGATCAGCCCATCTATACGCTCGTAAAGGCCCTGGCTCCGCTCGGGATCCAGGTGTGTGGGGATAAACAGGGGCAAGCCGCCGTTTTCCGCGACCACATCGGCATATGCGACCCAGGCTGGGGGGCGCCCTTCCTCCCGGGATGTGGAGCGAAAGAGGGAGAGTGTGATTCCGATGATTGGTTTCTCGGACATGGGCAGCATCGCGAAGAAAAAGGGCAGCCCAGAAGGGGCTGCACCTGATTCGGACAAGACCTCTAGGAGGTGCGTCGTTCCTTGAGCCGCGCCTTTTTTCCCGTTCGCTCACGCAGATAGTACAACCTGGCGCGGCGCACTTTCGCCCGTCGCTGCACTTCCACTTTTTCTATTCGCGGGGAACGCAGCAGGAAAGTGCGCTCCACGCCGATTCCGTGGGAGGCGATCCTTCGAACGGTGAAGCTGGCGTTGTTGCCACCCTTACGAATGCGGATGACCGTGCCGCGGAACTCCTGAGTTCGCTCTCGCCCGCCTTCATCGATGCGCAAGTGTACACTTACGGTGTCACCTGGAGTGAGCCGGGGGATGTTCGGGTTGATCGGGGCTTCAATCATTCTCGCTTCTGCGGACATCTCGCCCACCTTTGCCGTGATTTACACACGATCCGCCGCCCTCCTCGTGCCGGGCGGCGCGAGAAGCTAGTATACCACAGCGGGCGAGGGCTAGCTAGGCGCGCGGAGCCCTGGATGCATCCGGCCATCTGTTGCAAGGGCATTTGCCTCGTGCCTCAGAGGCTGTGTCCTGGGGCGGAGAGAGGAAGTTGAGTTAGCATCCGTGCGGCCCGGCAGCGATCGACTTGAACGGAGGAATCGGCATTCGGTTCGCGACCCCGCGGGACGAGCGGAGTTTTGCCCCCCACCCTAATCCCCCCCCCACAGTTGGCGTTGATTTCTCCATACCGAGGTCACTGTGGGGGGGAGGGGTTGGTTAATACAAGGGCGCGGGGGAGCGCCGATCCCCCGCACCTTGACGGACCTCTTCCCCTCCCCCAGCGGCCGGAGAACCGGGGAAGACGACCCCAGGGGAGCTGGGGGTGGGGGCGGATCGAAGCGCAATGCGGGAGGAGGGGGCGAAGGCTGGCGGCAGCAGGCGCCCCCAGGTGCCCCCACGGGGGTTCACTTCAGCGAGATTGGCGAGGGAATAGCATCGCGGCCGGAGGAGGGGGCTCATCGAGCCGGCAGGATCGAATATCGTCCACCCCCGGGATCGCACCGCGCAACAAAAACCCGGATGCACCGGGAGCCCCGGAGATGGCGATGCCGAACCGTAGAGACGCCCCGCCGGGGCGTCTCAGCGAAGGACCTCGCGGCTGAATCTCATCTGAAGCGGGGCAGCCGGCCATGGATCGTGGGATCCGCCACGGGAACGCGCGATCGGCAATGCAAGCGGGCAAGAATTGCCGAAGGGGACAAAAGAGCCTGACATTCGTACCGATGACGCAAGAGTGCGGCTGCTGCTTGGCTGAATCCGCTTCGGACGCGGCAAGGCTCATTCGCCGCGCGCGGGGGGAGGAGTGCCTGCGCCGGCCCCGCTGGATCTCATGGGCAGTTGAGCATGCCGAGGTGCCCGAGCGCGAGCGTGATGCCGGTGAACGTCTTCGCGTCGAGAAACTCGCCCCGGATCAGACGCTGGTGGGCGTCAGCGAGTGGGATGCGCTCGACGCGGATGTCTTCGTCCTCGTCCGCGGGCAGCCGGGCGGGGCGTAAATCGGTAGCCAGATAGAGTTCCATGCGTTCCGTGGAGTAGCCGGGTGCCGGAAAGCAGGAGCCGAGATGCTGCATCCGCCCGGGGGCCATGCCGATCTCCTCCTGAGATTCGCGGCGTGCGCAAGCTTCCGGCTCCTCGCCGGGCTCCAATGTGCCGGCCGGCAGCTCGAGAAGCTCGATTCCGGCTGGGTGGCGGTACTGGCGCACAAACCATATTCGCTCGTCATCGTCGATGGGAACCACGGCGATGGAGCCCTCGTGCTCGACCAGGTCAACGCGCATGAGGTCTCCGGAGGGCGTCATCACCTGATCGATTCGCACTTTGAAGACTTTGCCCTCGAAGCGGTACTCGGAAGCGGTCTGACGGTACATGTTTTCAGCCCCAATATGCTGAACAGGGCGGCCGGGGAAGGCCGCCCTGTTGAGAGTTCAGCGCGCCCATCGCTACTCAGGGATGATCAGACGATCACCCACGTCCAGCGCATACGGAGGGTCCATGTCATTGGCATCGATGATTTCCTGCGGGTCCACCCCGAAGCGCCTGGCGATGGAGAAGACCGTGTCCCCGGCCTGGACGCGATACATTGTGGCCCCTTCGGGGGCCGGCTCGCTGGCTGGGGGAATCTTCAGCACGTCGCCGGGTTCCAGCGCATACGGCGGCGTCAATCCGTTGAGCGAGATGACGTCATCGGGATGGACATCGAAATCGCGGGCGATGGAATACACCCAATCGCCAGCTCTGACCACATACTCGGTGTAGCCGTGAGTTGGCGTGGCCTGCGGGGTGCTCACCACGACGGTCGGCTCTTCAGTCGTACCCTCGGTGGGCGGAGCGGTCGGCGACTCTTCTTCGGCGCTGGATGGCTCCGCAGTCGTGATCGCAGTAGGGAAGGGGCCGGCATCGGAGGCTTGGGCGGTTTGCGTCAGTAGGGCGGCCCTCACCGCTTCCATCGTCGATTGCTGGGCGGATACCGGGTTGAGGGACCCTTCCGCCCCCGGCAGTGGCGGGGGTGTGGACGCCGAGCGAGTGCATGCGCCGATGGCGATGGCGGCGGCGAACACTATGATGAAAAGTGGCTTCTTCATCTTCCGGTCAACCATGAGGTCCTCCTGATGCCATGGGGCCAAGCAGTCGCCCTGGGACCCCCAAGGCGGCATACTAGCATGCGGGCCCAGAGGCGTCAAGACGGCTGATGCCCGATATGTTGCAATATCCATGCCATCATCTGCAATGTGGCTCCGGATCTGGGGCTTGAATTCAGGACGGCTGGGGAGGCCCAGCCCGCAAGATGGGTTCTTGGTCTTCTGCAGCTTCAGGCGAGGGACTGGGGAGGAGGATCTGGGTTCCCCGACCGGGGGCCACACCCTCGGCGATAGGAGGCGCCATATGCGGTAAAAGGCAAAGGCCCCTGCACAAAGGGTGCAGGGGCCGGGGATTACGCGGGGATCTCAGGCGGCCCTTTCGAGCACAGGGCGGAACTTATATCCATATATGATCATTCCGGTCTCCCCGTCGGTCGTGAGCTTGCGGGTTACCATTTCAACGGGCATGCCGATTTCGACGGGCTCCCCCCCAAGATCCGTGAGTTGGGCCGTCACCAACGGGCCCTCCTCGAGGCGCACCAGTGCTACCGTATAGGGGGCCTGTTCCTTGTGTCCGTTCGGGGCGTCTTGGACGGTGGTATGAGAAAACACCTGACCGCGCCCACTGAATTCGTAGTCGGTCTTCGCATTCTCACCGCAGGAGGGGCAGATGTCACGCGGGGGGAATATCTTCGCCTCACAATGTGGGCAGACCTCCCCGATGAGGGAGTAGCGTTGTCGCTTGAGACGCCAATGACGGGAAACTTCCATTCGATCACCTCTAGAACAGTGATTTACCGGCTACACGGGCTAAAGTGTATGATGTCGAGACTCTCAAACACTATCAGATGGCCCCTATTCGCCATCGGAGCGGCACAAAACGTGGGTGACCGCGGTACCAGCCAGGCCTCCCAGGCATTGAGCCAGGCCGATTTGGGCGTCGGAGACCTGATTTTCGCCCGCCCGACCCTGAAGCTGGTACACAACCTCCCCAAGCTGGTACACTCCGGTGGCCCCGGCCGTGTCGCCGCGCGCCTTGGATCCACCAAAGGTGAGCAGAGGCAAATCTCCACCGAGGGCGATGTTCCCATCTCGGGCGAGCTTCCAGGCCCCACCGCGCGGCGCGAAGCCACAGGACTCGAGGCACAGAGCGGCGCAGATCGTGGTGATGTCGTGCAGCTCAAAGAAATCTATGCTGGCCGGTTCAACCCCCGCCTGCGCAAGTGCCCGCTGGCAGGATTCAGCCGCGGCCGTGAAGGCCAATGGGTCCGGGCGGTCGTGCAGCGCCACCTCAGCAGTGGAAGCCCCCGAACCCAGGATTCTCACTGGTGCATAGGGCGTTCCTGGGGGAATCGCATCGGCGCGAGCGAGAATCAACGCTGCGGCGCCATCTGCCACCGGTGCGGCGTCGAACATGTTTAGCGGATCGCTGATAATCGGCGCCCGCCGATAGCGTTCCATGTCGATGGCCTTGCGGAACATGGCGGCGGGATTGGTCACCGCGTTCTGGTGGGCGGTGATGCTGAACCCGGCAAGTGCGTCGCTGGGCGCACCATAATCGTACATATAGCGCCGCATGAGCAGAGCCGACTGGGCGGCGAGCGTTACCCCCTGCACCGCCTCGGAATCGGCGTCCGCAGCTGAGGCCAGCGCTGCTGTGACTGTGGCGCCGGTCCTGTCGGTGACCTTCTCAGCGCCGACCACCATCGCCACTTCGACGGCGCCGGAGGCGACGGCCATGGTTGCCTGGCGCATCGCAAACCCTCCGGATGCGCCGGCCGCCTCAATGGTGAGCGCCTCAGCGCCGGATATGCCGGCGAAGTCCGCCAGCAAGGCTCCCAGCTGAATTTGGCCAGCGAGCATGGAGGCCAGCATGTTGGCTACGTACACCGCCTGCGGGCGCAGGCGTCCGGCTTCGGTACGAGCGGCGTCAATGGCTTGCAGGGCGAGTTCCCGCAAGGAGCGATCCCAGTGCTCGCCGACGGGGGTCATCCCGACCCCAATGATGAGCACGTCATCCTTGTGCATGGGGCGAGGCGCCTGGTTCATCGCAGGACCAGCTTTCCCCGATAGCGGGCGTAAGTCGCGTAATCGATCTCGGTCCGGCGTTCTAGATATGCCGTCATCAGGGGCGCTCGCCCCCGGCGCGCCGGCAGTTCCGGTGTGGCGCGAAGGCTGAACGCGTCCGACCCCGCGCCAGAGCCGTAGGAGACGAGCAGGATGTGATCTCCCGGCTCGGCCACGTCCAGGACGGCGGATAGGCCGGCCAGGGATGATCCGGCGTACACGTTGCCGATGGTTTCGGCCAACAGCCCTGTTTGGTACTGCTCTGGTTTGAACCCCAAGGAGCGCGCTGCCCGCCGGGGGAATTTGGCGTTCGGCTGGTGGAAGACCGCGAAGGTGTAGTCCGCCGGGGTTCTTCCAAGGCTTTCCATCAGGTTCTGTGCAGCGGAGAATGTGTGATGGAAGTACGCCGGCTCCCCAGTGAACCGCTCGCCGTGCTCGGGATATCTCTCGTCGGCCCGGCGCCAAAAATCGGGCGTGTCCGTGGCGTAGGAATAGGACGCCTCCAAGATGGTGAGCGCATCGGCCGCCGGCCCCACAATATAGGCCGCTCCTCCCGCGGCTGCGGTGTACTCCAGCGCGTCACCGGGCCTCCCCTGGGCGGTATCCATGCCGATCGCCATGGCGTAATCCGCCATGCTGGATCCGACCAGGCCGATGACCGCCTGCAGCGCCTCGGTACCTGCCTTGCAAGCGAATTCGAAATCCGCGGCCATGGTGTCGGGGACGATTCCGAGCGCCTCGGCGACTACGGTGGCTGTGGGCTTGACGGCGTAGGGATGGGACTCGGAGCCCACCCAAACGGCCCGAATGGTGCAGGGGTCGATCTGGGCGCGCGCCAAGGCGTTCCGACCGGCCTCGATGGACATGGTGATCACATCCTCGTCCAGTCCGGGCACGGATTTCTCTTGGATGGGTGTTCCGCCCAGACCTCCGGTCCAGACTCGAGAAACCTCGGCGGCGGGTAGTCGGTAGCGCGGGACATAAGCGCCATATCCGGCAATACCGACCGCCCGCGCGGGTACAAGCAAGCGGTCCCTTTGAGCGTTTTGCATACTCACCTTCCTGATGGAGGTAGCCAGTGGTCTGTCTATCATGAATCGACCGGTCCCTCGCCAGCAGCCATGGGGGCGCAGCATGCTGCGCCCGTACAGCAGCTAGTACTGCGTCAACGATGACATGAGAGTTCCCAATGTGGCTCCATGTCCCAGGTGGCCCCGAAACCAAGGGTCGATTGAGCATTTACGCAGCACTAATCGCCTTCCTTCTCCCGCAAGAGTTCCCGCGCGCGTTCAATGCCAATGTCGCCGTCAGCGATCATGCGCTGCGCGATTTGCCGGATGGAATTTCCCTGCGCGCCAGCGGCCATGGCCACCTGCCGGGCATGCAGCGCCATATGGCCGCGCTGAATTCCCTCCGTCGCCAGCGCCCGCAGGGCGGCCAGATTCTGTGCCAATCCCAGGCTCGCGGCGATCTCAGCCAATTCTCGCGCGGATGCGACGCCCATCAACTCCAGGCTGGCCCTGGCCGTTGGATGGACACGCGTTGCGCCGCCGACCGCACCAACGGCAAGGGGCAACTGCAATTCGCCTCTGAGCCCGCCATCTTGATCCCGAGACCATGTGCTCAGGGGCTTGTAGCTGCCCGACCGGGCCGCATACGCATGCGCCCCGGCTTCCGCTGCCCGCCAGTCATTTCCTGTGGCGATCAACAATGCGTCGATGCCGTTCATAATCCCCTTGTTATGCGTTGCGGCCCGGTAGGGATCTGCCGCGGCGAAAGCCCAAGCCTCGATGATACCATCCCGCACTTGCTGACCTGAGAAACCCGGCGCATCCAGGGTGGAGGCGGGAATCCGGCAGCTTGCCCGGGCCAGGCGTCGATCGGCTAGGTTGGTGAGGATGCGAAGCAGCGCGCGGCCTCCCGTCAACCGCTCGACGGCGTCGGAGATTGCTTCCACCGCCGTGTTGACCGCGTTCGCGCCCATGGCGTCCACCGCATCCACGATCAAGTGCACCACCAGCATGGGCCCCACAGGCGTACGCCCCAATATTCGCACCTGCAACTCCTTGGCGCCGCCTCCCAAAGAGACGAGTGTCGGGTTGGGATCATTTGCTCCCTGGAGCAGTTCCTCCCGGTGCGCCTCAAGCTCACGTTCGGCCGCAACCAAATCAGGCACATCGAGCACCTGGATCTGGCCGATCATCTCTGAACTCTCCGCCTGGGCGGTGAAGCCACCCCCTGCCCGGGCCAACTTCGCCATATTGGAGGCGCCGGCGACGACCGAGGGCTCTTCTATGGCCATGGGGATGAGAACCTCACGCCCGTTGACGATGAAATTCACGGCCACACCCAGAGGCATCTGGAAAAGGCCGATGACGTTCTCGATCATTTGATCTGCCTGCAGGAGGTCCAACCCGGCCCGCCCCATCAGCGCGTCTCTCGCTTGTCGTGTCAGACCGTGGGACGCCTCGATACGTTCCAGGCGCTCTTCGACCGACAGGGCGTAGAATCCTGGGTAGCGTGATGTTGGGGAAACGGTCATATTTGGCCTCCGGCCGCGTGAACTCGCGCCCGTGTATACCGTCTCGCTGCTGGCAAAAACTATCAACCTGGCTCAACGGCGTTTCGGCATTCGAATGAGGCTGGCGAGCGAAGGGGGGTGGGTTTGGGCCGATGGAGCCGTTTACGGTCTTTGCGGCTTGGTGTAGAATGCCATTGGGAACGGTACCGTGACGGAAAAGATTTTGGAAGAAGTAAAGTCAAAGCATCCGACACCTTCTGAGGATGCCCTGTCCCATATGGGAGGATTACATCGGGCCATCCTCAGCCTCTCCGCCGATCTTTCCATTGAGGGAGTCCTGCAGCGAATCGTCTCCGCGGCCAGGGACTTGGCGCACGCGCGCTATGCCGCCTTGGGGCTGGTCGACGCGGATGGGAACCTGACCACCTTCATCACCGAGGGGATTTCGGAAGAAGAAGCCGCCGGAATACCTCACCAGCCAGCAGGGGAGGGGTTGATCGGGGAGATGATCCGGGCCGGGCAGAGTCTGCGCGTTGCGGAAATCGCCGACGATCCCAGGTCAGCCGGCTTCCCCCCAGGGCACCCGGTGATGCATTCCTTCCTCGGCGTGCGGGTGGCTGCCTATGGCCGGCCGCTCGGTCAAATCTACCTCACCGACAAGGAAGGCGCCTCGGAGTTCTCGGTGAGCGACCAGCAGGCGATCGAGATGCTGGCGGCGCATGCGGCAGCCGCCATCGAGAACGCGCGCATGTATCAGCAGATCCTGGACAACCAATCCGAGCTCGAGCAGCGCAATGAGGAGCTGGAAGTCAGCCTGGCGCTCAGCGAGATGGTTAGTTCGCAGATGGAACTGGATGATCTGCTGCGGCTGACGCTGCAGCGGGTGAGCGTGCTGTTCGGGGCGGATGCGGCCGAGATCCATTTGCGCAACGAGGACCGCGGTTTCCTCGAGCTTGCGCTGCACCATGGGGCCGCCGAGGACGCATTCCGAGAGATGGAAAGCTTTCATCCGGGTGAGGGTTGGGTGGGAGCTGTCGGCTCCGAGGGCCACCCCCTGTCGACCAGCGATCTGGGGAATGATCGTCGTTTCCTGCGCAAAGGGGTGGTGGAGGCTGGTTTCCGCAGCATGGTGAGCGTCCCTCTCCGGTCGAGGGGCGAGGTATTGGGCGTCCTGAGTTTGGCTTTCTACGAGCAGCGGACTTTCAACGAGCGCGAGATCGGGCTGCTGGAAGCGGTGGGCGCGGGCGCCGGCATCACCATCGCCAACGCGCGCTTGACGCGACAGGCGCGACGGGTTGCAGTCCTGGAGGAGCGGGAGCGCATCGCCATGGACCTGCACGATGGCATCATCCAATCCATCTACGCGGTCGGTCTGACCCTGGAGTCCAGCCGCTTGATGAAGGAAGATCAGAATCCAGAGGAGCTGCACCGCCGCTTGACAAAGGCGATCGATGAGCTAAATGACATCATCCGGGATCTGCGAAACTACATCCTCGATCTGCAGCCCAGCCGCATGCGAGCAGAGACATTGGACAAGGCGCTGCGGCAGTTGGGGCGTGAATTCACCGCCAACACATCGACTGATTTGGAGCTGACTCTGGAGCCCGAGGCGCTGCTGCGGGTGCCGGGAGAGCTCTCGGAGGAGCTGTATTTGATCGCCCAGGAAGCGCTCGCGAATGTGGCCAAGCACGCCAACGCCTCGAGGGCCTGGTTGAATCTGCGCGTGGTGGATGGTGAGGTACTGCTCCAGGTGATCGACAATGGGCATGGCTTCGATGTGGACCAAGAGGATCAACTGCTGGGCCACGGGCTCTCAAACATGGTGCGGCGGGCCAATGCAATCAGCGGAACGTGTGATGTCGTCTCCAGCCCCGGCGAGGGCACCACCCTGACCGTGCGCCTTGGATTGACAGAGAATACCCCCCTCCCTCAGGATTGACCTCGCAAACCTCCATTTCTTCTCTTCCTCCTCTGCAGGGCGGGCTCAGATGGAGTGACAGGTGGCAAATGCCACCGGGATAGAGTTCACTGGAGATCGGGCTCTGCGCTTCCTATACTGAAAAGGGTTCAAGCGAAGAGAGCAGATGACAGGACCACGAGTCTACATCGTTGACGAGCACACCGCGGTGCGCACGGCACTCGCGGAGCGGTTGGCACAGGCTGCCAGCCTGGACGTGATTGGCCATTGTGAGCGGGCCGATCAAGCCATTCTCGGCGTTCAAGAGACCGAGCCGGATGTGGTGCTCGTTGAGACAAAGCGCAGTGATGGGATGGGGCTGGAGATTCTTCGTCAGATCGCCAGCATGCCGCATGCTCCGGTGGTGTTTGTTCTCACCTCCTATCCCTCCCAATGGGAGAGGGACGCGGCACGGAGGGCGGGGGCATCCAGATACCTGCTCAAGGACATCGATGCAAACGAATTGATTCGCCTCATCTCCACAGCCGTTGAAAGCTGAACGGGACCGGCCGTCTCCCTGGCTGGTCCCGGTGGCGAAGCCGGACTGGTGACCGATCAAGATCAGGAGAAGCGTCGCACCAGTTCGTGCAGCTCCTGAGCAGTGAAGGGCTTCGGCAGGCACGCGTCGGCGCCGGCCTCGAACGCGGCATTGAGATCTTCCGGCTCGGACTTTGCGCTCAACACGATAGTGGGAATCGCGGACAGCTCCGGATGGGAGCGAAGTCGGCGGATCATGCTCAGTCCGTCAACGTCGGGCATCATGACATCCGTCAGAATGATGTCCGGCGTCATATCTCCGAGCAGGGCGATCGCCTGTCGGGCGTTCAGGGCAGGATATGGCGTGAATCCGTAGGTTCGGAGGATCTCACACACCACCGTGCAGAAGGCGGGCTCATCGTCGACGACGAGCACAGTGGGACCCGTTTCCAGGGCCTCCATTTCGGGCACAGCACGAACGGTCTCTTGAAACATCAGATTGAACCCCCCAGCGGTTATGGGCTTTGCCTGTATCTTATAACTGACAGCTTGCAAGGACCTTGCGAATGCCCTTGCGATCACTTTTCAGAATCCAGGCTGGCGTGAGAGGCTCATGGGCGGCGCGCTTGCTTTCACATGAAACCTCCCTTGCCGGAAAAAGATGACGCCCAACCAGGGGTTGGACGTCATGGTTCCTGCTCATCTAGATGCTGATGGACATCCATCATTGACGTTGGTCAGTGAGGATATCGGAGCACCCAAGCGGGGGAACGGAGAGCGGAATCGTTGGTGCTTGGGATCAGCCTCAACGCTTCTCGGCGGTCGCTATTGTTTCGAAGCGCCTCCGGGCAAGTGCGCTACCTTCGCAGGACCGACTTGGCCCCGAGGCGTCATCGTCACCCTGAAGAACGCGGGCCTATCTCACCTTCTTCAAAACGGGAAGCCCGTTCTTCGTCTCACTGACCATATACCCGGAGGGCACGGAATCGAGTGAACCATGCTTGACCTCTTTGGAAAAGAAGTAGATGGTTTGATCTTTGCCGCTTTTCAGGGTTGTGGTCCGGCTGTGTAGATAGTAGGTGACGCCCTTCGAATTTGTGTGTGCATAAGCCATCTCAGTTCTCCTCTCTGGTTTCCTTCCTTGAAGCGCAAGGTTCGATTCTGTTAGTCTGTTTCGAGCAAGACTTCCACTCCTTTGCTGTCCCTCCTCTCTCATCGCCGCGGCTATTGGCGCTGGCTTGGCAGCGCTTTATGCTGCCCATTGTATCGAGCGGATTTCTTCCCCGCAACTGTACCTTATGTAAAATGACCTCCGGAGCGTCCCAAGTGATTCTGGGGTGGAGCCGCGCGGCCATGGTGAGTGAGAGGACGGCCACGCTCCTGTGCCTGCCAGATGGGAGCGCGTATAATCAGGTGGGTTCGCCGATTCTGCCGCAGGGGGCGGGCTCCGGGAGATGATCGAAGGAGCGTGGGACCCGAGCGGCAACGGTGCGATCCGTATGGCTTCCCGGGAGGGCGCATGTATGGGGGGATCTACCGCAGCCGAGAATGCAGAGGAGGGGAGGCAGATGCGCCGACCGATCATCGCAGGCAACTGGAAGATGAATTTAGGCCGCATCAGGGAGGCGGTGGAATTCGTGCGCAAGATTCGACACCCCTTGAACGAGATTGAGAAGGTGGATCGCGTGATCTGCCCTCCCTTCACCGTGCTCAGCGAGATCGCTGGGCTGCTGGGCGCTACACAGATCGGCCTGGGAGCCCAGACAATGCACTGGGAGGAAGGGGGCGCCCACACGGGCGAGATATCCCCCGGAATGTTGGCCGACCTTTGTCAATACGTCATCCTCGGGCACTCAGAGCGGCGGGCGGCGGGCGGGGAGATGGAAACGGATGCTGCGATCAACCAGAAGGTCAAGGCAGCTCTGGAACATGACCTGACTCCGATCATCTGCGTGGGCGAGAATCTGGCTCAGAACGAGGCCGGGCAGACGGAATCATTTGTCGGAGGGCAGGTCGCTGCCGCCCTGGAGGGGCTGGCGGCGGAGCAGGTGGCACGCTGCATCATCGCATATGAGCCCATCTGGGCCATCGGCACGGGCAAGGCGGCGACACCCGCGGATGTCAACCGGACGATTGCCCTGGCGGTGCGGGCAAGGATATCTGAGCGCTTCGGGGAGGAGGTGGCGCAGAGCGTGCGCGTGCAATACGGCGGCAGTGTCAAGCCGGACAATATCGCCTCGTTCATGATCATGCCGGAAGTGGACGGAGCGCTCGTCGGAGGGGCGAGCCTGGACCCCGGGTTCGTCGAGCTGGTGAGGCGGTCGGTAGGTGAGGGGTGAGGCTTGCGCTTTCGGAGCCGGGGCTCAACCGCCGGTGTCATGGCTGTCTGCGGGGGGCAAGTCTGGGGCAGAGGACCCGGGTTGGGGATCCGCACCGGAGAGATCCGTGGCCGGAGGCGGGAAGCCGTGTCCGCTCAGGGGACCTCTTCCGTGGTCCCGGTGCCCTGCGTATCCTGAATGGCGACTTCATCGATGATGCCGACGATCACCGCGCGCACCGCGCCAGGGTCGATCCCCAGGATCTGCCGGGCCCCATTTCCCTCGTCGATCACCAGCACGGTATCCCCGGGGCCGGCTTGCACGACGTCGACGGCCACGTCGTAGTAGCCGGTCTCGCTGCCCCCGAGGTCAAGCCGATCCACCAGCAGCAGCTTGCGCGCCGAGAGGTGGTCAATCTTGATCGTGGAGACGACTGTCCCGATCACCTTGCCGATATACATGGCTACCCACCCGGGCCTGGAAGGTGGTGCCAACGGGCCGTCGGCTGATCCCGGCGAGGTCCGCGTTCGATATCCACCTCGTCCACAATGCCCGTGATTGCCAGATCAACCGGGACGAATACTTCGGGCAGCGCCTGGGCGCCCTCGCGGCTCGCGACCATGAAAACCAATTCGCCGGGGCCCGCTTGGCCGGTGGCGTCGGCTGCGATGACCGGTTCTCCTTTATGAACCTGGGCGTTCTCATCCAACGGCTGCACGACCAGGAACTTGATCCCCTCCAGGTCGTCGTACTTTCGGGTGGCCACGACGGTTCCGATCACGCGCCCGAATTTCATAGCTTGCCTGCCACCAAAGTGCGGAAGCGAGTGGCTTCGCCCAAATTGCTCCAGATCCCCTCGTGCAGTTGCGGGATCACGACCTGGCGCACCAGGAGGTTGGGTCGTTCCAGCGCGCCGATTCCGATCTCGACCGCCGCTTCGACGTCCGTCACCAGGCCGGAGAAGAGCACGATTCCCTTGCCGCCCAAGCCGTCGGCGAGCCGCACCTCCACGAGGCGCACGTTGGCGCCCTTCACCCCCGCGTCGGCGGAGTGGATCGCGGCGGCCACGGTGGAGGTTTCGATGATCCCCAGCGCGTCCTCCGGCGCCGGGACCCGTCCCCCGGAGATGGCTTCCACAACCTGGACGTCCACGCGCGGCAGGAAGACAAAATCCACTTCTGCCGGCGCTCCGACCTCCCGGCCCGCCTGCAAGGATTCCCCCACGTCCGCAGTCAGGCCCCCGATGAGCACCAGGAATTTCCCGGGCTGAACGGTTCCCGCTCTCATGACTGCTATGGGAGCGCGCTTGATCATGGCATCCGCGGCCTGAAAGCCGGCGGCGATGCTGTCAAACTCGAGCAATGCAAGGGCTGGGTCTATCATGGTCTATCCCGCTTTGGACTCTTGAGTGTCGACGTTCATACGATTCGGAAATGGTCCTTCAGCACGCAGCGGCGGATGCGACTGAAACTGATCGGGCTGGTGAGGCCCTCCCCCGTCGGGCTGGCTATGGTGAAAGAGCAGTAGCCTTCCCCGCCGAACCCGAGGCCCGCCAGCGAGGGGGCATTCTTGACGAAGATGCTGCAGTTCATCTCGCGCGCCATGCGGCTCAGGTTGTCCAGATTCCTGGAGTACATCACCGCCGTGTGGCGGAATCCATGTTCGGCCCACTTTGCCAGGTCGATCCCCTCGTCCGCGTTTCGGACTCTCACCAGGGGAAAGACCGGCATCATCTGCTCGCTGAGCACCAGAGGGTGATCTTTGGGCACCTCGGCGATGGCCAGCCGGATTTCATCCCCCGCCGAGATCCCGATTTCCTTCAAGATCAGCCCTGCATTCTTGCCGATGAACGCGTTGTTCATCATGCCATGTTCGCCTCGCGGAGGGACCTTCTTGAAGATGACCTTCACCAACCGCTCCAACTGCTGGGTGTCGATTTCCAGGGCACCATGGGCCTTCATGGCCGCCTTCACCGGCTCAAAGGCGGCCTCGACGATGAAGGCTTCCTTCTCATCCGTGCAGATGATGTTGTTGTCGAACGAGGCGCCGCGCACGATCCCCCGGCCGGCGGTTTCGATATCCGCCGTTTCGTCCACCACGATGGGTGGGTTGCCCGGGCCGGCGCAGATGGCTCGCTTCCCGGAGCCCATGGCGGCCTGGACGACCCCCGCGCCGCCCGTGACGGTGATCAAGGCGATCTGCGGGTGGCGCATCAGCTCTTGAGCGCTCTCGATCGTGGGGTCGGCGGTCGCGCACACCAGGTTCGCTGGCCCGCCAGCCTCGATGATGGCTTCGTTGATCAATTGGACGGCATGGTTGGAGCATGACTTCGCGCCCGGGTGGGCGTTGAAGATGACGGCGTTCCCCGCTGCCAGCATGCCGATGGAGTTGGAAATCACCGTGGCTGTGGGATTGGTGCTGGGGATGATCGAGGCGATCACGCCGTAGGGCGCATATTCGACCAGAGTCAAGCCGTGATCGCCGGTCCAGCTCGTCGGCCGCAGAATCTCTGTGCCCGGAACCTTGTTGGCGTTCAGCAGGTTCTTCTCGATCTTGTCCTCATAGCGGCCCATGCCGGTCTCGGTCCACGCCTCGTGAGCGAGCACCTGGGCGTTCTCCCGCATCATGCGGCGGATATGGGCGATCATGCTTTCGCGCAGGGAGAGGGGCAGTTCCTGCAGTTGGCGGAAGGCCTTCGAGGCGGCGGCCGCCGCGGAATCTACGTCTGGAAAGAGGCTGTCGCCGTGGCGCAGCTCGGTCGCCGGAGGGGGAGGGCCGGGGGCCATCACCGGCTCCGGAGTGGGGTCGTGCCGCGTCCGCTCCCCCTGGCGGAGCTCGGTCATCACCCGCATGACGATTTCTTCGATGCGCGCCTCGTCGAGCATCAGCCCTCCACCGCCTTGTCATACTTGACTTCGCCGTCGACTTCCAGCACGTCCACGATGGCCATGATGACCCCGTCGCATGGCCGCTGATGCGTGTACTTGGTCTGGCGTGCGGCGCTGCCGGTGGCGTAAAGGACCACCTCCCCCAGGCCCGCGCCAACGGCATCCGCTGCCACTCGATAGCCCCCGCTTTCCCGCCCTTCGATGTCCAGTTGCTTGAGCACGAGGAACTTGAGCTGCTCCAGCGAGGGCTCTTTGCGGGTGGAGACCACCGTGCCGACTACTCTACCTAGCAGCATACCGCTCTCCCTTCCATCGGCCCGGGTGGGATGATGGCGCCGATGCTATCCAGGGGCGATTCCCTTGTGGCGCCCTTGGAGGCGTGAGCCATGTCACCCGGGCCAGGCCCTGTCCGTCGAATGCAGGGGGAGATGGGCGGTTGCCCGCCCCCCCCCAGCCACCCTGTGCGACAAGGGCTACTCGCCCTCGGCAGGCTGGCGGCCCAACGGGAGCGTGCGATCGACGTTCTTGTGGGGGCGTGGGATGACATGGATGGCGACCAGTTCGCCGACCTTCTCGGCCCCGCGTGCGCCGGCTTCGACCGCGGCTTTCACCGCCGCCACGTCGCCGCGCACGACCGCGGTGACATATCCGCCGCCGGTCTTTTCGTAGGTCACCAGCTCGACTTTGGCCGCCTTCACCATCGCATCTGCGGCCTCGACCATGGCGGGATAGCTCTTGCATTCGATCATGCCGAGCGCTTCCGTGTAACCGTATTCCTGCTCTGCCATATCTGCCTCCAGAAGTAGGGCTGTGGATTATTCCACTGCTATTCTTTGCGACTGCTATCCATCTCGCGGCCGGACACACCCTCCAGCGCCGCTATGGCGGCGCCGTAGCCGGCCATGATGTCCCGTTCCTCTCCACCCAGGTATACTCGGCCGAAGCTGCCGAAGGCGCGCACCTCCAGGATGTTGATGTGCGCTGCTTTTTCGGCCTCATTGGCGGCCAGAGCGGCGTAGCCCGCCGGCTCCACCTCGAGCACGTAGAGGGTTTGCCCGGCCAGCAGCATGTGCCCATGACGCATTCGGTTGATAAGCTGCACCTGGTGGGCATCGACATAGCGGATGATCTGGCTGGAGACCACGCGCGGCTTGATGCGATCGGGTTCCTTCAACTCCAGCGCTTCCAATATGGCTGCGCCGGCGGCGCGCACCTCATGCTGGTCCTCATGGTGCACCTCGAGCAGGCCGAACAGCCGCTCCACAATCTGCATACCCGGGCGCACACGAGTGGACTTGAGCGCGATGTCCGTGATGCGATTGATTTCGATCCCTGGAGAGATCTCCACCCACAAGGATGTATCGTTGGGCAAGGGGAGGAAACCCCTGGCTACAGTCCCCAGGAACCCCGCGTGCTGAAGCTGCAGGCTGTCCAAGAACACGTACGTGCGTAGCTCTACGCTCATACACGGCTCCTCTAGTTGTGGCTGCCGCTCACGATCTTGACACTCGCGCTGGCGCCCAGGCGCGTGGCGCCGGCGGCGATCATCTTCTGTGCGTCGTCAAATGTCCTGATGCCCCCGGCCGCCTTGACGCCCATGGCGGGGCCGACGACGCGGCGCATCAGAGCGACATCCTCCACTTTCGCCCCCCCGGGCCCGAATCCCGTGGAGGTCTTGACGAAGTCCGCTTCTGCCACCTTGGCCAATTGGCAGGCGACCACCTTTTCCTCGTCTGTGAGCAAGGCGGCCTCAATAATCACCTTCAATATGGCACCTCCGGCGTGGCAGGCGCGGGCGACGGAGGCGATATCCCGCTCGACGAGTTCGTAGTCCCGCGATTTCAAGGCGCCGACATTGATCACCATGTCGACCTCCTTGGCGCCGTCTCGAATGGCCTCCTGGGCTTCGAACACCTTGACGTCCGGTGGGGTGGCGCCCAGGGGAAAACCGACCACCGTGCAGACTGGGATGCCGCTGCCTTCCAGCAGTTGGGCGCACAGCTTGACGTTGGTGGGATTCACGCACACGGAGGCGAAGCCGTACTTGCGGGCCTCGTAGCATAGTTGTGCGATCTGGTCCTGGCTGGCCTCCGGCTTGAGCAGCGTGTGGTCAATCATGTGCGCCAGCCGCTCGTCTGTTGGTGCGATCCCCAGAGTGCTGGCGACACGATCCGCGCCCGCGCTGACCACCGGCCGGACGTGATCCGTGAAGGTATCCGCGGAAAGCGAGATCCGCTCCCCGCCGTTCGTGGGCCGGCCGCTCTCCTCCTGCAGCAGGATGAGCACATTGCGGGTGATCTGCTCGATAATGCGCTCTATGGTTTGCTCGTCGAATTCCTTCATCTTCCTTCGGCTTTTCTCGGTCGGCCCAGGTCCGCCGGAGCCTGATCCGGGTCGAATAGTCGAACCGGAAGCGGCTAGCGGGCGAAGCGCCGCTGAATGTCCATGATCTTGTTCACTCTGCGGGCATGACGCCCACCCGCAAAGGGGGTTTCGAGCCAGGTCTTAACGATCTGGCGCGCCAGGTTCTCTCCGATCAGGCCTGCACCCAGGGTGAGAACGTTGGCGTCGTTGTGTTCGCGGCTGTTGATCGCCGTGGCTTGGTCATAGCACATGGCTGCCCGCACCCCAGGGACCTTGTTGGCCGCCATGCAAGAGCCAATCCCCGCGCCGTCGATGATGATCGCCCGCCAAGCTTGACCGCGAGCGACCAGCTCCGCGGCGGCAAACGCGTAATCCGGGTAGTCCACCGAGCGGGTGCTGTCCGTGCCGCAGTCCATATATGCATAACCCATTTCCGATAGAGAGGGTTTGAGCGCCTCTTTCAGCCCATAACCGCCGTGGTCGGCGGCCAGCGCGATCTTTCCATTGGACCCTGCGCCGGCCGGCACAGGGGTCCCCTTGGGCACGGCGATCCCCGAAGTCCTGCTGTGCAAGGCCCGTGGGCTGAGTCCGGGCGCGCTTCCGACAAGTTCTATTCTTCGGTCGAGGGCGATCTGCCGTGCCAGTGGGGTGACGAGCGCGCCCGGGGGGACGGAGTAAGTCGCCCCGTAGGGGAGGGAGTTGATCTCCCGCTCCGTGACCAATGGTCGCGCCGGGGAGGGGCGGAGAGGTGTTTGCAGCCCCAGGGTGCGGTAGACGACCCGCCGCACCATCTGCTGAATGCGCTCCTTATCCGTCACCGGGCATCTCCTTCAGTTTGACCGCAGGGCATGGCGGACCTCCCAGGGGGCGCCGAAAAGGGTTTCACAGGTCACCTATCGGATTTGGGTTGGCGCGGTGCCCGGGCCGGCGATCGAGCTCCACCTCGAAGGCGGAGCGATCGCCTCGGAAAAAGCCGTGAAAGTATTCCACCGCCCTGCCGTTCTGCATGTAGCTCACGCTGTGGAGGCGGAGCAGCGCCGCGCCGGGCGTTACTCTGAGCAGCTTCGCCTCGCGCTCTCCCGCCAGCACCGCATCAATGCGCCTCCGACCATGGGTGATGGTCAGACCGTACTCGCGCTTCAAGAAGGAGTAGAGGGATTGGTGGCGCATATCGGCCTGGATCAATTTGGGGCACAGCTCATAGGGCAGGTATGAGGTGACCAGAACGATGGGCTCATCCTGGATGAAGCGCAACCGGGCAAGTTTGATCACCGGAGCCAGCGGATGCACTTCGAGGGCCTCAGCCACCCCCTGGCTTGCGGGTTGCATTTCCTGCTCCAGCACCTCGGTCACCGGTGGATGGCCGCGGCGCTCCATATCTTCGTAGAAGCCGACCAAGGAATGGACCAGACTGCGGCTGCTTATCTTGGGCTCCTTCACGAATGTGCCGCGCCCCTTCTCACGCAGCAGCAAACCCTGATGGTCCATCTCTTTCAGCGCCTGGCGGACCACCGTCCGGCTTACGCCAAAGAGCTCGCACAGCTCATGCTCGCTGGGGATCTGGTCCCCCGGGGCCCACAAGCCCGCTTCGATCGCCTGCGTGAGGGATTGCATGACCTGGGCGTAGTAAGGGACGGGGCTGCTGCGGTCAATCGTGCTCTGCAGTTTCCCGCCTGGCGCCTGATCCGTCACGTTCTGCGTCCCTCCGGGTGTCGCCTGCATATCATCAAGTAAGTACAAACTTGTAATAACAGGACTACAGGTATCGATATGGTATAGGGATTCTGGCCGCATGTCAAGGGGGACTATACGGGGGTCCCACCGCTAAATCGCCCCACGTGCGCGGGTCGCGGGTTGAGGATCCCTTGGCCTCCGGCCCGGCCGGAGGCCCCACCTCCTGGTTCCGGGGCTGCGGTCGCTGCCCGGCATGCCCCTCGTCGGAAACATAGATCAGCGAAAGCGGGGTCCGGTCAGTCGACTTCGGCCGCGCGATGCCCACGGCTGGTAGCCAGCAGGGGGCGGCCCTAGGTGCGCCGCGCTGCGCTATGGGGCCCGGAATAGCGGGGGCTCGCCGCTACAGGACCGCGAGGCAATCCCCCAGCGCCGTCCAGCCCATCTCGTTCACCGCCTGATCGGTGTGTGCACCCATGTGGGGCGTGATGATCACCTCGCCCAGCGTGGCTTCAAGTTTCTTTCGCAGCGCGGGATCGTATTCGCCAAGGGAGCGTGGGGTCACCAGGATGCGGCACTTCCCGAGGTCTCGCATGCCCAACCTCCCATCTCAGCGCAGTCGGCCGATGTGAGTTTCCCGGACGCAAGATGCCCGTCCGTGCCCATGGAGCCCCGCATCGCCCCCTCCTGTTCACGGCCGAGTTCGGGGCATGGGCGCACCGCGACCGGGGGAATTGTTGCCCGTCGACTCGATGGGATGTGATCGGCTGGCACCGAATCCCCCATTTGCGCCGGGGGCCTGAAATGCTATCGTTAAAGGATGCGGGCGGATTCCCGCCGCAGCGGGAACAGGAGGGAAAGCAAGGTGACGAAGGGGACTGTCAAATCAAGGCCAATTGTGCGCCCGGTTGGAGATCTGGGGCGGCTGTTTCTATTGATGGCAGCGCTGATGGCATCCAGCCTCGCCTGCTCCTTAGCCGGCCGGGTGGATGAGACGGCAACCGCTCAATCGGAGGTTGATGCCGCCGGCACGGAACGCGCCCTAGAGACACTCTCGGCGGGTTCCACAGAGCAGGCACGGCGGCAGACCGAACAGAGTGGGACTGCCGTCGCGCTGCAAACTTCGGTGGCGCAGGCGGAGGGGACCCTGGAGGCGCGTAGCGCCACAGAACAGGCCGGCGCCACGGCTGCCGCCGAGGCGGCGATGGACGCCACGGAGAGCGTGCGGTCAACCCAGCAGGCCGTCGTGGGGGAGATCCCCGAGAGCACGGTGGGGTGGTCCGTGGTGCGGGCGGATGACTTCACGGCATCTACCAGCGACTGGTGGGAGGGGACCGACGAGGATGAGTGGTTGAAGGAGACCCGCAGCGTTGTGGATGGCCTCTACCGCTGGTCCCTGTATGCGAAACAGCCGGTCTTCTATCGCGTCTGGCCCTCTGGGGAGGAGTTCTCCGACTTCTACTCCGCAGTGGATGTTTGCAAGCAAGAGGGGTCGGGGACAACCTCCGCTGGCGTCATCTTCCGCAGTGACACCGCCGGGAACGCCTATGTTTTCATGATGCGAAACAGCGGTCGCTATGCGTTCTATGAACTGGTCAAGAACACGTGGAACACTCGTGTGGATTGGACTCGGGCCTCGGCGTTGACGCCGGGAGCCTGCAATCGCGTCGCAGTGCTGGCCCAAGGTGACCAATTCACCTTCTACGCCAACCATCAGCAAATCGATCAGGTGACGGATGCCTCGCTGGACCAGGGCAACATCGGGTTGGGCATCGAGCTGATGGGTGGTGAATCGGCGCTCTGGGAGTTCGACAACTATGTGATCTTGGCGCCGTAAACTGGCAGGCCCTACGGCTGCGCCTCTGTTATGCTTTGCATATGCGAACGAAGCATGCAGGCAGAGCCGTAGACCTGCGGTCCAGACTCTCTGATCCGGCAGAGACCGATGCATGAACTGCGAGTCCTGATCCTGGCCGATGATCCCTTGACCAGCGCAGGGCTGGCGGCTTTGCTGGAGGAAGATCCGGAATACATCGTCGTTGGGCAGCAGAAGACGGCGGACGATTGGGTGGAGCAGCAGGAAAGGCTCGATCCGGACCTCTTGATTTGGGATGTGGGTTGGGAGGCGGGAGAGGCTCTAGAAGAGGTGATCGGATTGATCTGGAGCCTCCCGCCCGTGCTCGCACTCGTGCCCGATCCCGGAGAGGCCGGCCGGCTCTGGGCAGGGGGTGTTCGGGGCGTTCTGCCGCGGACGGTGGACGTGGGCGCGCTGAGGGCCGCGCTGCGAGGGCTGGCGGAGGGTCTTGCGGTGTTCGACCCGGAGCTGCTTCCAAGCCTGGAGCCCCCAAAAGCGGAAGCGCCCGCGGGGTCCAGCTCGCCCCTGACCCCCCGGGAGACGGAAGTGCTCCGGTTGCTGGCGGACGGCTTGTCCAACCGTGGCATCGCCAACGAACTCCAGATCAGCGAACACACCGTCAAATTCCACGTCAATTCCATCATGAACAAGCTGAACGCTGAAAGCCGCACGGAAGCGGTCGTCAGCGGCATGCGCAGGGGCATCATCTCTCTCTAGACCTCCCCATTCTTCCAGGCGCCTCCCTGGAAATTCTTCCGATGCGCCGGCGCCGACAAGCGCCTATAACGGTGACAAGGTGAATGATGTTTGCATGGAGGATTGAATGGGCGAAACGTTGAAACAATTCTCGGAGGCATTGGTGGAGACGGTGGAGCAGGCGTCAAGCGCTGTGCTGCGGGTCGAGGCGCGCAGGCGCTTGCCGGCGAGTGGCATCGCGTTTTCTGCTGATGGCGTCATCCTGACCGCCCACCACGTGGTGGAGAAGGAGCAGGAAATCACGATAGGTCTGCCGGATGGCGGCGAAGGGACCGCGGAACTGGTGGGCCGGGATCCACGCACCGATCTCGCGGTGATCAAGGGGACCGGGTTGGCACTTGATGCCCCGGAATGGAGCCTCACGGATGAGCTTCGAGTTGGATCCCTGGTGCTCGCCTTGGGGTGGCCAGGCAAGACCACGCGCGCCACAATCGGCGTCGTGAGCGCATTCGGCGATGCCTGGCGAACCCCAGCCGGCGGCCAAATCGACCACTACTTGCAGACCGATGTGGTCATGTACCCCGGGTTCTCCGGCGGCCCTTTGGTTGATGCACAGGGGAAGGTGGCTGGCATGAACACCTCGGCGCTGGTGCGGGGAGTGAGCATCACGGTGCCCATATCCACCGCCAAGCTGGTGGCAGCAGCTATTCTTCAGTATGGGCGAGTGCGGCGCGGTTTCCTGGGGGTCAGTGCCCAGGGCGTGCCCCTCCCGGAATCCGTGGCGGAACGGATTGGCCAGGAGACAGGCTTGCTGGTGGTCTCCGTGGAGCCCGGGAGCGCGGCGGATCAGGGCGGGATGATGCTCGGCGATACTGTCCTGCGCTTCGCAGGTTCCCCGATGCGGCGGGTGGACGATCTACTGGCGGCCCTAACCGGGGACCGGATCGGGCAGCCGACCGAGATCCAGGTCCTGCGCGGTGGGGAGATCAAAGCCCTTTCAGTCGTCGTCGGTGAAAAGAAAGCGGGATAGGGACGAGGACGCTCATGAACGGCATATTGGCGCAGCTCAGCCAGGACATGGCAGATGTCGTTCGCGCCGTTGGGCATGGTTTGGTGCGGGTCGAGAATGGGCGGTTGGGCTACGGGGCCGGTGTGATCTGGGAGGCGGAGGGCCTTATCCTGACCAACGCCCATGTCATCCGGCGTGAGGATCCCATGGTGGAACTGCCAGGCGGCGACCAGGTGCGGGCGCGGGTGGCCGCGCTCGATCGCGGATTGGATCTGGCCCTGCTGCGCGTAGAGAAGAAAGGCCTTCAGCCCCTGCCGCGCGGCGATTCCAGGGCCTTGCGGACGGGAGATTGGGTCGCGGCCGCTGGCCACCCTTGGGGTGTGCAAGGTGGGGTGACCTGCGGCACGGTGATCGGAATCGGCCGGGGGTGGGAGGAGATGCCCCGCGACCGCCGCGAACTGATCTTGGTCAGCTTACATCTGCGCCCCGGGCACTCGGGCGGTCCGCTGATGGACGCCGGCGGAAATCTGGTCGGCATCAACACCCTGGCCGCCGGGCCGGACGTCGGGGTGGCGGTGCCGGTGCACGTGGCCGAGGCCTTCGCCGCCAAACAGGCGGCCCGGATCTGAGGCTGGCTGCCGCCCGGGCCACCTCCCGAAATGGGATCGGTGTATCATTCCCGAGCGCCGGCGGCCGGCCGGAGGCTGGGGGAAGGGGGGCGGCTTGGGAGAAGATCCGCCGGGGTGCCGGGGTGCCTCCGGGGCGAGGATTGGCAGCGCGCAATTGCACACCATCCCGTTGAATTGCACACACCTGTTCTCCGTCGATATCTCGCTTGGATGAAGGTTCGAAATGCGGCTGAATAGCGACCTGGAACACAACTGGGATCTCGAGCCCTCCGAAGCGATCGGCCTGCAGGAACGTCTGCGGGAAGGGCTGATCCTGGGCTGCGGAGAGGGGCGGGTCTCTTCAGTGGCCGGGGTGGACGTGCACTTCGAAGGCCAAGGCGCGACGGCCGCGATTGTCGTGATGGGCTTCCCGGGCCTGGAACCGATTGAGGCGATGAGAGGTGAGGCGAAGCTGACCTTTCCCTATATCCCCGGCTTGCTGTCCTTCCGGGAGGGGCCAGCGATCTTGGAAGCCTGGAGGCAACTGAAGACCGACCCCGACCTGCTCATGTTCGATGCGCAGGGCATCGCCCATCCACGCCGCTTTGGTCTGGCGGCTCATCTGGGGTTGCTGCTCGATCACCCCAGCATCGGAGTGGCGAAATCCAGACTCTACGGGCGGCACGAGACACCCGGTCCACACCGGGGCGATCGTGCAACATTGTGGGACGAGGCGGACGAGGATGAGATGATCGGCATGGTCCTGCGCACGCAAGACGGTGTCAGGCCGCTGTATATCTCCCCCGGCCATCGCATGGATGTGGCCCAGGCGGTGGAATTCGTCCTTCGATGCTGCACCCACTACCGCCTGCCTGAGCCGACGCGATGGGCCCACCAGGTGGCGGGAGGCGCCTCTTTCCCCCTTTCTGCCTAGTGCTCCAGGCGCAGATGCCGACCAACGAGAAAACCGTCTTCACGTTGGAACGCCGGAACGTTGTCACGTTCAAACATGAGAACGTTCAAACGTGCAATCCGTAACCTCCTAAGACCAAATCTCCCCCACTTTCATCCCGCCTGTGCCGCCCAGTCGGCGGGAAGTAGACCGAGCGTAGCGAGGGCCGTATTGAAAGGCCCCTGCCCCTTGCTCGCGTTGACGCTTGGCCTTCGGGGGGGATTGCGGCTACTATTAGGCGCTGACGGCGGGCGTATGCCCCCGATCCGAATCGGGAAGACGGAGGGAGGATTCAAGATGGGTCTGATGAAGCGCCTGGATGATGCCCGGCGGGGCTACAAAGAGCAGGATCGCGCGCTTTCGGCCGCAGCCCATGATCCAGGGCGCATCTCGTCGGCCTACCGGGGTGCAGCCGAAGAGCACGCTGGAGGCGCTTCACAATACATCGGCGAGCTTGTGTACGGAGGCATCGATGGGATCGTCACCACATTCGCGGTGGTGAGCGGAGTGGCTGGGGCGAAGCTGGGTGTGGGCGTGGTGCTGATCATGGGCCTGGCCAACCTGCTGGCGGATGGCTTCTCTATGGCGACCGGCGCCTATCTGTCTTCCAAGAGCGAGCAAGAGCTGTATACAAAGGAGCGCGAGCGGGAACTCTGGGAGATGGAGCACCTGCCCGAGGGCGAGCGCCGGGAGCATTTCGAGATCTTTCTGCAGCGGGGATATTCCGAAGACGAAGCGCAAAAGCTGGTGGAGATCATCAGCGCCGATAAGGAGCGTTGGGTGCATGCCATGATGGTGGATGAATTGGGAATGTTGAAGGATGAGCGCAACCCGCTGCTGAACGGCGCGGCGACCCTGGGGGCGTTCATTGTGGCGGGTTCCGTGCCCTTGATGGTTTACCTGCTCGGGCTTGCCTTCCCGGTGCCCTATCCGGCAACCTTTCCGATCTCCACTGCGCTTTCGGGGCTGGCACTCTTTGGCTTGGGCGCGGCACGGGTGCTGGTGACGCACCAGCACCCGCTCAAGAGCGGGACGGAGATGCTGCTGGTAGGGGGGCTGGCATCCCTGGTGTCCTACATCGTGGGCGTCATGCTGCAGGGTTTGAATGTCTGAGGGGGAAGGCCGGAGAGAGGCCCTCCCGGCAGTAACGCCTGCCTAGCGCGGGGGAACGGCTGACTTCGGAGGTGAGATGTGCGGACGGAAGGAGCCCCCGGCCGGTGAAGGTCAGCAAGCACGCTGCTGTTCGCTCGACAAGACCGCGGGCATGTCCGCCAGGAGTGGGCTTGGCCCGAGGATCTCTGCCGGCCGCCCGATATGGCATCCTGGCGGGACGGCCCGCTAACCCCAGGCCTGCGGGTGACCGTCGCTCACGAGATCCATGTCCGCCGCCTTGGCGTTGGCCTCTACCTGCGCCACTGTCTTGCAGCCCGGGATGACGCAGGAGACGGCGGGATGCTGCAGGCACCACGCCAGGGACCATGGCGCCATCTCCATACCATCTGGGACCTCATCCCTCCGGATCGCTTGGGCCTGCTCCAGCCGACGTTGGATCTTCTTCTCATCAATCGTCGACCGGTGGTCATGTGGCTGTGTGAACTGGTCCCCCGGCCGGTACTTGCCGCTCAGGATGCCGCTCGCCAGCGGCACGCGGCTCAGCACGCCGAGGTCCTGCGCCTGGCAGGAGGGAAACACTTCCGCTTCCGGCTCCCGATCGAGGCGATTATAGATGACCTGGATTGCCGTGACGCCGAATTGTGTGGCTTTGGCGGTCTGGAAGCGGTTGTCATTGGGGCTGATGGAGATTCCCAGGTGGCGGATCTTGCCCGCCTCCACCTGGCGGTTGAGCATTTCCCACAGGGCCGGCTGGTCGAATTCATCGTTCCCGGCAGAGTGGCACTGGTAGATGTCGACATGGTCTGTGTTCAGCGCCCGAAGTGAATCGTTCAGCTGCTTGATGACTTCTTCGGGGGAGAACAGGCTCGTTCGATCCATGAATGCGTTGAACTTGTGCCCGAACTTTGTGGCGATGACCCAAGAATCTCTCACGCCTCGGATCACGTTGCCGATCAGCCGTTCGGAGTAGTGGTCCCCATAGCATTCGGCTGTGTCGATCAAGTTGATTCCGAGGTCAGCAGCCCGGCCCAAGATCCGATCCGCATCCCCCTGCGAGAATATCCTCCCCCACTCGCCCCCGAACTGCCATGTGCCAATTCCTACCACGGAGACGCGCAGTTCTGTCTTCCCCAAACGTCGGTATTTCATGTGGAAATCTCCTTCGTGATTGAGGGCTGAAGAGGGCCGGATGGGCTGCTGCGCGGCATCAATTGGGGCCAAGAGGCTTGGCTCCTCGAGGCGTAGATGTGTGATTATATCTCGCCATGGCAGAGGTGGATGTTACGCTCTTCCCAAGGCGCCAAATGGCCGTGAAAGTGCGCAGCTCTAGATGCAATCGGATGGGCGGACGGTGTCTGATATCCAGCCTCCGGAAGAGTTCGTCAGCATGGTCCGAAGAGCGGAGTGCTACGTTGAGAGATACCGTGGTCGCGTTCGCACGCGCGTAGAGACGTTGCTTGCGAGGTCTCTACGGTTCGACGTGGAAGCGATTGTGCCCTTCATCTACTCCGTGCTGGTAAAGGTCGCCATGATCTGGTGGATGAGCGGCCTGCCTTTCATCTCGTAGTCGGTGTAGGTGGCGTCGACGCGCGGCCGGCTGCCGTAGGCGAGGCGGGTGCCATTCGGCAGCGCCAGGGACATCAACTCGCCATGCTCTTCCAGGTTGTCTCCTTCACCGATGAACTCCACCCCGTTCGCCTGGTAGGCGGCGGAGCCGATGGTTACCTCCTCGCTCTTCTCCACGATTTCAAATGCGCCCAGGCCCGTCGGGCCGCAGGGTGTGAAGCGCCTGCCCTCATTCACGGGCGCCGATATATAGAGGTAAGCGAGGTCCGTCTCCACACCGACGCAGATATTTGGCCCGTAGGTTGCCTGCAGCGAGGCGATGTATTCATCGGGCGTCATGCCCTCCGGCAGGTCCGCGGTGCGGAAGCTCTCCACACCGTGCTCGGATATGCTTGCGCTGGGCGGGTAGCGGAATTGATACATGTAGTTGTCGTTGACATACACCATCCAGCCATCATCCGGTGGCTCCCATCGGGGCGCTGGGGCTAGCTCGGCGGTGGGCGCCTCCACGAGCTGGTAGCGCTCGACCTGGATCTGGGTGCCGTTCCAATCCATGCTCGCTCCGATGATGATCTGGCCCCAAACCCGGATCGCCTGGCCGGAATTCCGCAGTTCTGCCAGCTCCCGCGCGGTGGTCTCATCTTTTGCCCAAAGGCCGTACTGGATGTGGAATGGGCCGCTCAGGGCGAAGAAATCATCGCCACCGGAACTCGGCTCCGGCGGGCCACTATAGATGGCTCCCTCCCACCCTTCGACGGGCTGGGGCTCGAAAACCGGCCCGGCCCCATCTCGTCGCAAGTAGCCCACACTGAGAAGACAACTCTCGAATTTCCCCGCTTCGCAGGACACAGTTCCCCAAAAGTGGGCGTTTTGGCCCAGTGCTTGGGCATCCTTCAGCTCTTCGATCTGGGACCGCACTGCGGGATCGCTGGCTTCCAGGTTGATCTCGCCGACATCGAAGGGCAGGACCAGGGCGCCCAACGCCTCGGTGGTTTCGGCCAGACTGACCACATGTCCATACCAGGCGATGGCCTCCATTCCCGCCGAGGGATCCTCTTTCCCAGGCCCCACAGATGGTGGACCGGCGGTCGCTGATCTCTGGCTGGCTTCGTCGATCCGGCCCTGATCCCCTGGGGCGGCACCCGAGGTCTGAGTCGACTCGAAGCCGACCTGAACCGCGCCGCAGGCGGCTGTGATCAACATTATGGCCACCGCGAGGCCGAATCTCCCGATGTGTATGCGCTGTATGGACATGCTCATTCTCCCTGTATTCTCGATTTCAGGCCGGGGTGAGCCCCGCCCGATCGGCGTCGTACACATACAGCTTCGCGCGGGTGGGTTTCCAGGCCATGTCAGGGATGTAATGATTCGACAATGTCATGTTACCGAATTGTGACGGATTTCACCAGACGAGGCAGGAACCGGGGCAGGCCCTTTCTCGCATGCCGCGCCTCTCGCATTTCGACGTGCAGAAGGCTGCTAGAGGCCCCAGAACCAGTGCAACCCAGCCAAAGCCACCAGAACCGAGAGCGCGGCCAGGGGAATTCCCAGACGCGTGTAATCTCGAAAGGTGTAGCCCCCCGGCCCCATGACCAGCAGGTTGGAAGGGTGCCCCAATGGGCTGAGGAAAGCCATGGAGCATCCGACGGCCACGGCCATGACGAGGCCATGGGGATCCACCCCCTGGAGCGCAGCCACGGCAATGGCAATCGGAGCCAAGATCACGGCGGCAGCTTGGCCGCCGAGGAGCAGGCTGATGGTTATCGTGACAATCAGCAGCACCGCCGCCGCTCCAAGTGGGCCCATGTTGCCTGTTGCCGAGGCGACCATCTCGCCGAGTATCCTTGCGGTACCGGTGGTTTGCAGCGCGACGCTGATGGGGAGCATGCCGGCGATCAGGAAGATGGCCTTCCATTCAATGGCGCGGTAGGCCTCCTCCATCTTGATGCACCCCGTCAGTACCATAAGCGCAACTGCGGAGAGCGCCGCCAATGAAATGGGGAGCGTGCCGATACCGGCCAAGACCAGCGCCCCAAGGAGAATCAGGACCGCCAGCGGGGCCTTGGCGGAGGGCCGTGCCTCGCTCTCTTCCTCCAGCAGCAGGAAATTGGGATCTGTGGCCAGCAGTTCCACCTGTTCGCGTGGTCCCTGCATGAGCATCGCGTCTCCAAAGCGCAGCGGAATATCCGCGATTTCCGCCTGTCTCACCTCCCCCTCGCGCCAGAGGGCCAGGGCTTGTATGCCGTACCGTTCACGGAAGCGGATGTCACGCAACGTCTGCCCCTCCAATTCGGAGTGCGGGGTCAGGATGACCTCCACCAGCGGATAGTCGGTGGTCGCCAGCATTTGCGCCAATTCCGATGCACCATGACGACCCAGGCCGTGCTGGTCCATCACTTCCTGCGTCGGCACGCCATCCACAAGGACGACATCCCCCACCTGGATCTCGGTATCCCGATCGGGGGCCAGGCGGAGCCGGCCGTCGTGCAGGACCCCCAGCACGATCAAGCCGAGGTCCTCCCCCCATCTGCCCTCGCCGAGAGTCTGGCCGGCCATGTTGGAAGCGGGCGATATCTGGAACTCGCATGTGCTCTCCCGCAGGTGGTAGAGCTGGGCGAGTTCGGTCTCCAGCCGGCTCATGCGGGCGACGGAGCCCCCCACGTCCCGCGCCGGGAGCAGCCGCGGTCCCACGACGAGGATGAGGAGTGTGCCGGCGATGAGCAGCGGCAGTCCCACGGGCAGGAAATCCAACAGGCCGAAGGCCTGAAAGCCCGCCTGGCTCAAGGTTGTGCTGGCGATAATGTTGGCGGTGGTCAGGAGGGTGGCGGTGCCGCCCAACAATGTGCCGAAAGCCAAGGGCATGAGCAACCGTGAGGGAGGTATCTTGGCCCGTCGCGCGAGCCCCATCGTCGGCGGGAGGAGTACGGCCGCGGCGGCGACGCTGTTCATGAAGAGGGACATGATACCGCCGCCCAAGGTGACTCCGGTGGTCAGAAGCCGGGTCGAGTGTCCCAGGCGGCCGAGGAGCCGACGGCCAAGCCATTGGGTGACTCCCGTCTTTTCCAGCCCGGATGTGAGCACGAAAAGAGATAGGATCGTGATGACCGCCGACTGGCTGAAGCCGGAGAAGGCCTGCGCGGGGGTGAGCACGCCGGTGATGCCGAGCGAGACCGCCACCAGGAGAGCAGTCAGATCCGGGCGCACCTTGCCCGTCATGATCAGCAGGGAAGCGACCCCGATGATCGCCAATGTGATCCAACCAGGAAGGGTCATGCAACTGGATTATACATGCGCGGCAGGTGCCCCCACGGGGATTCGAACCCCGGTCTTAGGCTTGAAAGGCCTACGTCCTAGTCCCCTAGACGATGGGGGCAGAGCGATCGATTGTAACACGCTGCGAAAGCGCCGGTCAACTTGGGAGGGCGTGGGAGCAAGGGAGCAGGGGTGCGGTGGGGCGGGGGAGCGAGGGGAGCCCCGGGATTGGGTTGAAGGTTGCAGGTCGGGAGGTTCTCGGGCTGTCGGCGATCGGCAATCGGCGACCGGCGGTCGGCTGTCCGGCAACCCATCGCCGGGCGCAGCATGATTTGCGACCATCGCCAACGAGCCGAAAGCTGAATGCTGAGAGCTGAATGCCTTCCGTTGGACGGCGCTCCTCTCGATACACCTCGCGGCGTTCGCAACTCGGCACTCGAGATGCGTTTCCTTTTTCGGGGATGGTCAATTCGGCGAGAAGCTGAAAGCTGAAAGCCGATCGCCGACCGCTTGCAGCCGATCGCTGAGAGCCCGCGTCCACCCGTCCGAACTCAACCGCGCCCCCGGCCCCCGCCGCCGCGGTACGAGGGGGCGTTGATCACATAGATGGAGCAAAGGCGTCCGTCGAGCATGCGCGCCCGGAGGCGGGCGTCGATCTCCTCCAAGGTATCGGCAGAGGTGATCACCGTCGGAAGCCCGGAGGTGTAGCGGTGATTGAAGAGTTGATAGAGTTTCTCTTTCACCCAGGGGGTGGTCGCCTGGGTGCCCAGGTCGTCCAGCGCCAGCAGTGGCGCCGAGCGCACCTCCTCGAAGCGCCGGTCATAGGTGACCGGGCTGTTGGGGTTGAAGGTGGCGCGCAGGTGGTCCAGCAAATCCGGGACGACCACGAACGTCACCGGTCTGCCCTGGCTGGCGTGGTAGTTGGCGATGGCGGCAGCCAGGTGCGTCTTCCCGCATCCGAATGTCCCCAGCAGAACGAGCCAGCCCTCGGGCTGTTCCGCAAATTGGCGGGCGGCATCGAAGGCCTTCTCGAGCGAGCGCTCCTCCGCGCTTGGCAGCCGCTCCCCCTTACGCAGGCTGAAGGTGCCGAAGGTCTGATGATGATGGTTGCCCAGCGAAGAGAGTTCGTGATGTCCCAGGTCATCCACCGGTCTGCGGTAGTCCGGCGCCAGGATGTGGACGTGGGTGACCAGATCGGGATCCGCCAGGCGGGACCGGATGCGCCCATCTAGCTCGTCCAGCGAGAGGTTGGTGGTCAGCACAACCGGGAGGTGGTTGATGTATCGGAAGTTCAGAATCTGGAAAAGCTTTTCGCGGGCCCATGCGGTGGCATTCTGCGTCCCGAAGTCATCCAGGATTAGCATGGGTGCTGCCCGCACCTGCTCGAAGCGTTCTTCGAAAGTCAGGTCGTCTGACTCATAGGCGAAGCGCAATGTGTCCAGCAGATCGGGCACGGTGAGGAACAGAGTGGGCACTGCCAGCGCGACGCAGCGATTGGCGATAGCGGCAGCAAGATGGGTTTTGCCACAGCCGTATCCCCCTTGGAGAAGCAGCCAGCCCTCCCGGCTTCCGCTGAATAGCTGCGCCTGGTTGAGCGCGCGCTCGATCGAGGCGGCGGCCTGTTCGCCGATTCCCATCCTGCCATGGGGGTTGAAGTTGTCGAAAGTCAGATCCTCCAGTTGATCAAGATGGCTCAGCTTATACAGACGATCGCGGATCTGGTTCTGAACTTGTGACGTCCGGCAGGTGCAGATCTCCAGCCGGCCGAAGTCAGGATGGCCCGGTGCGACATCTCGGCGCAGATAACCCTGGCCGCCGCAGTGGGGGCAGTTTGGATCGCCCATGCCGTCTCGCATGGGGTCAGCTTTCGATGTAATCGGAGAATTCGCCGCTGAGGTATCTTCGGCGAGCCTTTTCAGTGTCTCCTCGATCTTCTCTTTGCTCATCCCTGCCTCGGGTCTGCCAATCCTCCAGAATTGCCTCTACATAGCGCCATTTGCGCACGTTGTTCTCCACGGCGATGGCGATGGCATCCTCCACCCACCTCGCGGGGTAGGCCCCCTCGGCATCGCGCAGCCGCTCGGCGATCATGGGGGTCAACGGGCCGATGTTCTGCTCGTAGAGCGTGAATATATTGGGCCGCTCGATGGCCAACTCCACGGGCGCGTTGATCTCGCTGCCGGGCCGCCATTCCCCCGATTCGAGGGCGTGTATCGCAGCGCGGCCTTTGGGCGTGTTGATGAAATAGTAATCCTCTGAGACATCATCATCCTTCAACGACGCCTTGAGCAGTGTGCCGCGCGCCACGGCGCGCTCCAACCCTTCCGCCAGCGCCTCCTCCCCGGGCACAGGGCCAGCTTCGAAGGCGGACATCAGGAGGCGATCCGACATCATCTCCTGAGGCCGCAGATATTGAAATGGGCCTTCCTTCTGCGCGAGCGCCCAGAAAGCATACAGGGTCACGCGCAATTCATTCAAATCGTCGATAGCGGGCAGCAGTTCACTGAAGAACAGGTTCGGGACGGGTGTGGTCCGCAGCCTGCCCTGCGGGAAGCCCGCGAAACCTCCCTGATACTCCCTTATCATGTCGATGTACCTGTCTGACGGGACACGGAGCTAACCCGCCCCCTCCGTCTCCGGGGTGATATCGAAGGATCGTGTGGCCGCGTTCTCGAATTTCGCCAGCGATTTGCGGAACACCAGTTCGACGCTGCCCACGGGGCCGTTGCGGTGTTTGGCGACGATGATCTCAGCGATGTTCTGCTTGAGTGTGTCGGTCTCGTACTGATCAGGCCGGTAGATGAACATGACCACGTCGGAATCCTGTTCCAGGCTCCCCGATTCCCGCAAGTCCGAAAGCACGGGGCGCTTGTCGGCGCGCTGCTCAACTGCGCGTGACAACTGCGCGGCGGCCAGGACGGGAACGTTCAACTCGCGCGCCAGAACCTTCAAATTGCGGGAGATGTAGGACACCTCTTGCACCCGATTGTCGATCCGGGTATCGCCGGTCATCAACTGCAGATAGTCGACGATGATGAGATCAAGGCCGATTTCCATATGCAGGCGCCGGCATTTGGTGCGCAGTTGCAGCGGGGTGATGGCCGGCGTATCGTCCAGGTAGATCTGCGTGTCGCTCAGGGTGCTCACCGCCTGTGTGAAGATGGGCCATTCGTCGTCCTGCATCTGCCCCAAGCGAAGGCGCTGTGAGTCGATGGCCGTCTCTTGGGCCACCAGTCGCTGGACAAGCTGTTCGTTGGACATCTCCAGGGAGAATACCGCCACATGCTTCTTGTGCATTTGCGCGGCGTTCTTGGCGACCGACATGCAGAATCCCGACTTGCCCTGTGCAGGCCGGCCAGCGATGATCAGCAGATCGCTGGGCTGCATGCCGCCCAGGAGCCTATCCAGGTCGATAAATCCCGTCGGTACGCCGATGCTCTCGTCCCGGTGGCGGGCCAGGTAGTCCACGCGGTCGTAGTATTCACTCAGCACAGTCTTGATGGGTAGAAGCTGCTGGGTCAGGCGGCGCTCGCTGACCCCGAAGACGGATTTTTCGGCGTCGTTCACCACCTCGCCAATTTCCGTCCCCTCCTGGTAGGCAAGGCGGGCAATCTGGCCGGCGGCTTCGAGCAGTCGCCGGCGTGTGGCGGTCTCCTCCACAATGTGGCCGTATGCTTCGGCGTGCAAGGAGGTGGGGACGCGGTTGATGAGGGCGGTCAGGTACGCCGGGCCGCCAATTTCATCCAGGCGCCCCTCCCCCTCCAATTCATCTGAGACGGTGAGGATGTCGATGGGCAGCCGCTGGTCGTGCAAGCTGTTGAAGGCCTCCCATATCCAGCGGTTGCGGTGCAGGAAGAAGTCGTCCGCTTTGAGAAAATGCGCGACGTCATAATAGACCTCGGGATTGACCAGGATGGAGCCCAGGACGCCTTCCTCGGCCTCGCGGTTGTGCGGCAGCGGAGGCGCATCCCGTCCATCGCCGGGGTCGTCAAAACCCATGGGTCCCGTGAAAGCGCCTTCCGTCATGTAGACTACCACCCCGTTGTGATGTGTTGGCCGAAGTGGAATTCCTGGGGGCAAAGCGCATCTGGCGACAGGCCGCGCCGGCAGGTGCGTCAGCGGGGATCGAGTTCCCTTTGGGTTCGGCTAGTCGTCCTTATCGTCTTCCCCCTCGTCCTCGTCTTCCTCTTCCTCGTCCTCTTCCTCGTCCTCTTCTTCGTCCTCTTCTTCGTCCAGCTCCTCGAGATCCAGCGTGTTCATGAAGTCTTCGAAGACCTCGAGCCGACCTGGGTCCTCCTCCGCCATCTCTTCTGCGTCCACACTCTCCTCAGGCCTGGTGGCGGCCTGGTCCATCACCGTTTCTTCGACAAACACCGGCACGTGGACTCTGACCGCCAGGGCCAGGGCATCGGAGGGCCTAGAATCGATCTCCATATCGCGCCCGTTCACACGCAGGAGGATGCGGGCATAGAAGACATCATCGCGCAAATCGTTGATCAGCACTTGCTGAACCTCTGCGCCGAGCTTATGGAGCACGTTTCGCAGCAGGTCATGAGTCAGCGGCCGAGAGACCTCCATTTGCTGCAGGCTGACTGTGATGGCTTCGGCTTCATATGGGCCAATCCAGATGGGGAGATAGCGGTCTTCAAGCGTATCTTTGAGGATCACGACCCGATGCTGGGACATCAGGCTAACCCGGATACTGTCTATCGTGACCTCGATCACTATAGAACCTCCGCCGGCGAGCGATCTGCTCGAGTGTCGGCATTCTAACACAGCGCTCCGGGGGCAGGCAACAAGAGAGAACCGCCTGCTCGGAACGCCGATCTCTGCTATCATTGTACCCTCTTTGTCTGGATTCCCCGGCTGATCCTACGTCGGAGGTGCCCTCTTGCTCGAGGCGCTCTTCGCACCGCATGGAATCGCCCTGATTGGGGCCTCCACGAACCCGAAAAAGTTAGGGCACGGTATCGCCCGCAACCTCACGGCGTCCGGCTATCCGGGGCCGATCTATTTTGTGAATCCTCACGGCGGGCAACTTTTCGGCCTGCGCGTGTATCAGGAGGTTCGCCAGATCCCGGAGCCTTTCGACCTGGCGGTGATCGCCACGCCCGCCGAGAGCGTGGTCGCTGTTCTGGAGGAGTGCGCCAAGGGAGGAGCCGGGGCGGCCATCGTGGTCTCCGGAGGCTTCCGAGAGATCGGGCCGGCGGGTCAAGCCCTGGAGCGGGAGATGGTCTCCGTCGCCCGGGAGTATGGGATTCGGGTGTTGGGCCCCAACTGCATCGGTCTTCTGGATACGCGCACGCCCGTTGATACCACTTTTCTGCCCCCGCCGCTTCCACCGCCTGGCGACATTGCGCTGATCGCCCACTCCGGCGCGCTTTGCGGCGCGCTGGTCGATTGGGCGCGTGGGAAGGGCTTCGGCTTTTCGCGCATGATCAACTTGGGGAATGCGAGCGATATCACCGAGGCCGAGCTGATCGAAGCCCAGCGGGAGGATGCGCATACTCGCACGGTGGCCCTCTATCTCGAGGGCCTCGCGGATGGGCCCGGCTTCGTGCGGGCCGCTTCCGAGCTCACCGTGGAGAAACCCGTGTTGGCGGTGAAGGTGGGCCGGTCGGCGGAGGGTGGGGGTGCAGCGACTTCGCACACCGGGGCGTTGGCTGGGGAGGATGCCGCCTTCGGCGCGGCTTTGCGCAAAGCGGGGGTGCTTCGCGCCGGGACGGTTGAGGAGATGCTCCTTTGGTCGCTCGCGCTGGCTTGGTGTCCGCCCCTCCAGGGAACCCGGACAGCAGTGCTCACCAACGCGGGTGGTCCAGGCGTGATCGCGGCCGACGCGCTGGCTGGTTTCGGGCTTTCCTTGGCTGCGTTGGCGGAAAACACGATGGAATCTCTCTCTGCGCTGCTGCCAGGCGCGGCAAGTGTGAGAAACCCGGTGGATATGCTGGCCTCGGCTGGGCCCGAGGAATACGCGCAGGCGCTGGGGGCATTGCTGGGGGATCCGGGTGTGGACGCGATCCTTCCATTGCTTGTGCCTCCGCCGATGTTCAAGGCGCTGGATGTGGTGCGGGCCATCCTGCCCATCTGCCGGGGGGCGGATAAACCGGTCTTGATGACTGTGATGGGCGATGCGCGCGCCGCGGAGGCGGTGTGGGAATTGAACGCTGCGCGCGTCCCCGCCTATGGATTCCCAGAGCAGGCCGCTTCGGCGCTGGCTGCGCTGTACGAACGTGCGCAGGGCCGGCGGGCGGTGGACGGTGAACCGCTCCGGGTGAGGATCGACGTCGAGACGTCGAAGCGGGGCGCCCTGCGTGGGGAGGTCGCCCGCACGCCGGGTACCATCCTCCCGGGGAGGCTCGCGGCCGAGTTGGTCCAGATCTACGGCGTGCACACGCTTCAGCCGGTGGCGGTGAGCTCGGCCTCGGCGGCTGTCGAGGCGGCGAAGGGGCTGGGTTTCCCGGTGGCGCTCAAGATCGACTCGCCAGACATCGTGCACAAATCTGACGTGGGCGGGGTTGCCCTTGCATTGGCGACGGAAGCGGCCGTGGCGCAGGGCTACGAGGAGCTGATGGAGCGGGTGGGCTGTGTTGCCCCAAAAGCGAAAGTGAAAGGGGCGATCGTTCAGCGTATGGCCCCCGAGGGTCAGGACGTGATTGTGGGGGTGGCGCGCGACGCGATCTTTGGGCCATACATGATGTTTGGTTCCGGCGGGATCGCGGTGGAGGGCCTTCGAGACGTGGCCTTCGCGCTGCCGCCGTTGACCCACGGGGAGGCGGAGCGTTGGATGGAGTCCACATGGGCCGGGCGGCGGATGAAGGGCTTCCGCGGGCTGCCCGAAGGCGACAGAGAGGCCTGCCTGGAGACGGTGCTGCGGCTGTACGAACTAAGCCTGGATCTTCCTGAGCTGGCGGAGATCGAAATCAATCCGCTGCGGGTGCTGTCGCGAGGGAAGGGTGCCCTGGCGATCGATGTGCGCGCCAGGGTTGCCACATCCACTTGAGTGGTTGTGTTTCAACCCGGGACTTGGTCTTCGTTGAAGGCCTGCGCGATATCGCAGGCCAGTCGAGCGTTGTTCTCCAGCAAGGCCATGTTCACCCGGAGCGTGGCTCCGTCACTCTGTTCGGCAAGGGAGCGGAGCAAATAGGGCGTGAGCTCGCTGCCGTGCACCCCCACCCTCCGGGAATCCGCGTCGGCGGTTCGAATCCACGCTTGGACCTGTCCCCAAGGGATGGCCTCCGCCGCGGGGGGCGGCACGCAGATCAAGATGCCGCTCTTCAGCCCCAACTGCCAGTGAGTGCGCATGAAGCGGGCGATTTCCTGGGCGCTGCCCATGACCAAAGGGACCGGCAGGCCGCTGCTGGAGCTGTAGAAGGCTGGGAATTCGGATGTGCCGTATCCGAGCACGGGCACGGCGACTGTCTCCAGCCACTCCAGGGTGCGCGGCAGGTCCATGATGGATTTGGCACCCGAGCAAACCACCGCGACCGGGGTTCGGCCTAACTCGGGCAAATCCATCGACACGTCGCCGGATGGGCCGGGGTAAACCCCACCGATCCCACCCGTGGACAGCACCGGCAGGCCCGCCGCACGGGCGACATACATGCTTGCGGAGACGGTGGTCCCGGCGGAAAGGGAACGCGCCACGGCCAGTCCGAGATCCCGCTTTCCGGCTTTGATGCTGCCCTCTGATTCGGCGAGCTGCGCCAATTCGCCTTGGGTGAGGCCCAACCGGATTTCCCCGCCGATCACAGCGACGGTGGCAGGCACTCCTCCGGCGGAGCGGACCGCCGCCTCCATCATGCGGGCGGCCCGCAGATTGTCCCCCGGGGGCAGGCCGTGGGTGATTACTGCGGATTCCAGGCAGACCACGGTCCTTCGCTCTCGAATTGCACCCCGGACCTGCGGCGAAACGCGCAGCCAATCGGGGAATTCGATGGCGCTTACCATGAAATGGACCCGAGCGTCGAGCGAGCGGCAGCGCACCTACGGCAATTGATCATAGAGCAATTCCAGGGAGAGATTAGGGGCGGTGCTCCCGAGTGACTGCAGGGTAAGGGCCGCTGCGGCGACCCCCAGGCGAACGGATTCATCCAGAGGGATCTCGTTAAGCAGGCCAAAGAGCAGAGCGGCGGTCATGGCGTCTCCTGCACCGGTGGGGTCCAGGATCTCGGTCTGAACGGCTGGTACATGCCCAAAAATCTCATTCGAGGCGTATACCACACCGAATTCGGCCATGGTGACAATGGCGATGCCCACCCCTTGCATGACGAGAAAGTCGGCGGCCTCGAGCGCCCTCTCCCGGTTCGCGTGCGGCACCGGTCCGGGACAGAATACCCCCGCCTCGTTTTCATTTGGCATGATCATCCACAAGTCTGACAAGTGGCCTTTGAGCCGGGATGCCAGGCTCATGGATGTTGGGTCCGCCACGACGGGTGTGCCAGCCCGCTGGGCATGGGTGATTGCGGAGCGGATGGCCTTGGGCGAGAGATTGGTGTCGATGACCACGGCCGCCGCCCGTTTGAAGAGGTCGTAGCAGCTTCGCAAGTGCTGGGGCGTGATGCGGGCGATCAGGCCCATGTTGTCCAATCCGAGATGCAGCCCTCCGTGCTCATCCAGCACAGCGACATAGCCTCCAGTCCGACCTCCTTCGACCGTGATGGAATGCTCGACGTCCACCCCGTCCGCATGCAATTCATTGAGAAGCGCGACGCCCGCGCTATCGTCCCCCACAGCGGTGATGAGCACGGTGTCGAGCCCCAGATGGGCCATGTTCTTGGCCACATTGTGAGCCACACCTCCGTACGACATATGAACGGTCGCGGGATTGGAGGTGCCGGATTGGATCGGCCCATGGGCGCGACCGATGACATCGCTGCCGCTGGCGCCAATCACCAGCACGTGCCCGTCTCGGGGAAGAAAGGTGTCCAACAGGGCGGTCTCCTGAGCCCGATCAAGCGACGCGACTGCGTGCCAACCGGATGGGCGTAGTGAAGGCCAGGGGATCGCGCCGATTCTATCGCAAAGGGCAGGGATCTCCAAGCGAGGGGGGTGCCATGCGCGTTGCGGGATGCGCGATGCGCGCGGTGTGCCCGGGTCCGTAGAAGGGGAAGAGCGCAGGTGGATTGGGGGTTTTCGGACGGGGCGAGAGATGAAAGTGGGACGTGCATAGTACGCAACGCTGGCTTGCATTTGGGTGCGGCACCAGTTATGCTAATTTGACCTGTGGGCTTGAGACATGGCTTTTGCGATGGAAGGGACGCGGCAATCAGAGCTTGAGGCCATTCTGGGCGGGTTGGCAGATGAGTTGCCGAATCCCCACTGGGTCGCGCTTGTCGACTTGGAAGGCTTGGTGCTCGCATGCGTCCCGGCCGACCCGGAGATCGATTCGGATCGCATCTCAGCCATGACCGCCGTAGTGGTCCTCATGTCAGAGCGTGTGCTGGGGGAGATTGAGGGGGGCCGGTTCCGGTACATCACCGTGGGAGGTTCGAACCGGCTGCAGCTCACGGTTGCGCTGAATCGGGAGCGCTTGCTCTCGGTGGGCCTCAATCCGGATGTTCCCCCTCACGTAGCTTTCAAACCGCTCAGCCGATGGGGCCCCAAGATCATCTCCGCACTTCAGGCTCGCTACGGGGAACGGTAGGTCCGCGCCGCTCAGCCGACGTCCCCTCGTCCTCCTGTGATCCTCTGCCAATTTAGAATCAATTGGGATTTGCTTCGTCAGAGACTGTTGAGGCGCAACGTGCTGCATCCATACGAGGAATCCCGCATGTGATAGACACCCTCGCCATCGGGGCTGCCGTATCTGGACTTGCGCACGGCTCCCCGCAGATGTGACCACGCGCGCGTTACATACTTGTCGAACCCGGATTGGCGAAGCGGCGCACTTCGCCGCGCGCCACAGGGCCAGGCGCCTTTCATGCGGGAGAGAGGCCCCGGCGCCCGGTGAAGAGCCTGCTATCAGGGGGCCTCCGTGGCGGTTGAGGTGGCCGTCGCTCCCTCGGTGGCCGTAGCCGTCGGCGTCGCCGTTGAGGTGGCGCCGGGAGCTCCCGTTTCGGTGGGTGTGGCGGTTCGCGTGGGACCCGCGGTGGCCTCCGATTTCTCGACGACCTCGATGTCCACCCAAAAGGGGCTGTTGCCGGGGTAGATGCCAAAGGGCTGCCCGCTGGCGTTCGCCAGCAGCCAATAACCCTGGTATGTGCCGGTCTCGCTGGGCGCTTTCAGGTCAACCGATATCTTGACCGTGTCCCCGGGGGCGACGGAGCCCCCCGCCAACTGCTTTGAATCCGGCCCACCGAGTTGATCTCCACTCGAGAAGATCACTTCGTAATCCGAAGTCCACGTGCAGGTGCCATCATTCCGAAGTCGCCAGGTCTTCGTGAACTTGCTGCCTGCCTCAATTTCCGTGCCATCTGGGATGGTCACATCCTCGACGAAGGCGGCTCGATCGCACAGGTTCGCGGTGGGGGCCCTCGTCGGGGCGTTTGTGGGCGTGGCCGTCCCTGTCGCGAGAGGTGTTTCAAGTGTGGGCGTCTCCGTCGGAGGCGCCGGGGTCGGGGACGGCAGCGCTTCGAAAGTCTGTGTCTCGACGGCAGCCGCATCGGGCGTGGATGACACAGCCGTTACGGTTCCTTGGGCGGGCACGTTTCGCCCCCCCGAGACAAGCAAGACGGCCAGCGCAATCGCCACTACCAACAGGATGAGGACCAGCACAAGCAGGGGTAGATTCTCACGGATATTTGGCATTTTCTCCGTCCACAGTCCCGCCGGGCGGGCGAATTGTCACCAGTCTTTCCGCGGCACCGATGGCAGATGTCCGCCATGGGCTCGAGGAGCATCATTTATACCTTTCCGGAAGCAAAATTGCGAATCGGTCCACCGTCCGGCAAATTCAGGCAGCCCAGCACTCGGCTTCGAAGGGGATCGTCGGGGGGGCAGCCAAGGAGGAAAACGGCCGTGATATTGCGCGAAGGTGAAAGCAAAGGGGCAGGCGGGGAGCGGCCCATTCCACCGCCTGCCAAGGGCTCGGAGCAGGCAGGCCTACTGATCGAAGAAACATTCCCCTCCGAAGTGGCCCATCCCGGTGCCGTGGCCCGGCCCGATTCCCATCGCTCCGTGATCGGCCATCCATTCCGCTTGTTCAGAGCTGATGCGTCCTGCTTCAACGGCCTCACTTAGCGCCTGTGCCCGGGCCTCCTCCACGGCCTCCCGGATGCTCGCCAGATCGACGTTCAGCTCGTCAGCCAGGTCGGCCAGCGTCTTTCCCTCTTCCCGGGCGGCCAGGAACTCATCGACGCTGATACCAAGCGCGTCGACGATGATCTGGTCCCGATTCGAAGATGGGTACACTCCCCAGCCGAAGCCGCCGGGAAACGGGGGGCTTCCTTGACTACCCAATCGCCCACCATCCCCAGGCCCCCAGGGCCCCTGGGCGAAGACCACCGTCGTCCCCAGCGTCGCCAAGGCCATTGTCAGCGCGATCCCTCCTACGACCACTTTCTTATTCATGTACATCCCTCCACTAGTGTTATTTGTTTGGCAGCGCTCGAAGGTCAATCCCCATTCGCTGCGTCCAATTCGTGCCAAGGGTAAAGGAAATGTGTGAAGACTATGTGAAGGGCATGCAAAGTTCGCTTGAAACTCCAGGAAACGCAGTCGGGGGGGAGACCAGGGGAATCTTGAGAAGTATCTCCTTCTTGGCGGAGGGGTCTATATCCTGTGCCGCTGGCTGCTGGCCGTGAACCGGGGCTCCCTGGCGTCGGCCGCATACACCCGCCCTGGGCACGCGCTGATTCAGGCCCCGAATTCGACGGAGGGAGAGTAATACCGCCGCCAACGGGTCAGGTAGCGTCTGCGCTCCCGTCCCCAGCGAGCCTCTTCCCACCCTAGAGCCTCTTGGACGATGGGCCGAATCTGATGCAGCAGGTCCGCCGCTCCGTTCGGGAGGAGGAGACCCAAGCGGACGCGGCGCAGGAGCAGATCGTCCAGATGTACGATCCCCTCTTCGCGCGCCGCCCAGCGAACCTCGGCCCACAACGTGTCGGTCCCGGCAATGGGCATAGAATCCTCCGGGCGGATAGTCCGCGCCATGGACTGAGCCTCTTGACCATAGCGCCCGAGCAACCGATCCTGCGCTCGTGCCGAAAGGTCCGGGATGGGAGCCAGATCGGCGGCGCTCAGAAGCGGTAGATCGGGATCCAGGGGCGGCGGGTCATGCAGCCGAGCGACGGCGCGTTCCAGGGTCTGATGGGCCATCAAGCGGTAAGTGGTCAGCTTCCCGCCCATGATTGAGATCAGGCCCTTCTCCTCCAGGATCTGGTGCGCTCGGGAGACCTTCGAGGGCTGCTCTTCGCCCGTATCCACCATGGGCCGAAGGCCGGAGAAGGTGGCCAGCACGTCATCGGCGGAGACTTCAACGGCCGGGAAGGCATGCTGCACTGCGGCCATCAGGTAGTCGAACTCCTGGGCGCTGATCCCCGCCTCGGCGTCGATTTTCTGATCGGCGTGCGGTTCATCGATATCCGTGGTCCCGATCAGGGTGGTGTTTTCCCACGGCACGGTGAAGACCGTTCGGCCGTCGATGGGGTGCCGCAGAGTGAAGGAACAATCTATAGGCAGCACCTGGCGCGGGAAGAGCAGGTGGCTGCCGCGAGTCCTGCGGAGCCGCGGCGGCAATGCGAGGTCCGCGCGCAGCGTGTCGCCCCATGGCCCGGCGGCGTTGATCACCACCTCCGCTTCCACCTCGCGAGCTCGGCCGTTCGCGCGCGGGTCCCGGTCGCGGAGCACCACGCCCGCAACGTCACCAGTCTTTGTGGTGAGGAAGGCCTCGACCGCGGCGTAGTTGAGCGCGGCTCCACCGAATCTGATCCCCTCTCGGATGGTGCGAATCACCAGCCGGGCATCATCCACTTTGGCGTCCATGTAGTGGATTCCACCCTTTGCCGGATGGCCCATCAGCGGGCAAAGGGCGGCAAGTTCGCGGGCGCTGAAGGTGCCGTGGCGCCACTTCGGGGCCATCAGATCGTAGATCAGCACGCCAAGCCGATATTTGAGCTGCCCCTTGGCGCTCGAGACGGGGATGACGAATCGGAGCGGCTCCACCAGGTGAGGGGCCTCTCTCAGGAGCCTTTCCCGCTCACGCACGGATTCGAAAGTGACGTTGAACTGCCCATTGGCGAGGTAGCGGAACCCGCCGTGGACGAGCTTGGATGAGCGGCTCGAGGTCCCAAAGGCGAAGTCGTTGGCATCAACGAGAAGCGTCCGGAGACCAGCCCGGCACGCCTGGCGGAAGATCCCCGCGCCGGTGATGCCTCCGCCGATGATGAGGATCTGCCATGGCCCGTCAAGACCGGTCCAGGTAGAATCGCGCCAGCCGGATGCCCACATGGAAGCGCCTCACTCCGAGACTCGTTCGTCGATCAGTTTGCCGGGATTCAAAACACCGCGGGGGTCGAAGCTCTCCCGGATCGCGGCCAGGGTGCGCATCCCCAGTGCACCTTTTTCTTGAGGGAGATAGGCGCGGTGATCGAGGCCCACACCATGCTGGTGGCTGATTGTCCCTCCGTGAACCACGATCGCCTGGCTCGCTGCATCCTTCATGGCACGCCAAAGCCCGAGCGTGCGCTCGGGATCTTTGAAGTGCCGAAATAGAAAGGTGATATAGGCATTGCCACCATCGGGATAACTATGGGAACAGTGGCCGAAGACAAGAACCCGCTCCTCCCGCGCCTCGGCCGCGAGGCGGATCGCATCTTTGATGCTGGTGAAGGCGTTCGAATATCCAGCGTAGGGAAGCGCGGTCTCCAGCGTGTCCAGCGCCACGCCCGCCTCCCACAAGCTGTTGCGCAGGTACGGGGTCCTGAAGCGCGACGAGCGCCAGGCATTCCCGATGATTGGTTTGACAAGAAGACCTCTGTTTCTGCGCACAACGTGTCGCACCAGACGATAAGCGGCGCGGCAGACCGCTGCTTCCCCCGTGAGCCCCAGCACCATCATACAGGCATCCGCTCCCAGCCCGGTCAGCTTCAATCCGCGGCTGAGCCATCCGGTCAACGCCGGCCGATTCAGGAGAATGAGGGAGGTCTCGGTTTCGACGGCATCCGACAAGCGCAGCATCGAGACGGGAACTCGCGCCTGGGCGACTTGGCGCGCAACCGCCAGGCCGGCCTCAAAGGCGGGGAGGAACGCCCCGTAGAATCGCTCCTCTGGTGGGAGCGGGGAAATGCGCATCGCGGCATGCGTGATAATCCCCAAGCGACCTTCGGATCCCAGGACAAGCTGCCGCAGGTCAGGACCGGCGGCGCTTGCCGGAAACGGAGGGAGATCGAATGGGCCTTCCGGTGTCTCGAGATGGCCCCCGGCGAAGAGATCTTCAATGCGCCCGTAGTGTTGGCTCTGGCTGCCGGTGGAGCGAGTTGCGATCCACCCGCCGAGGGTGGAGAATTCGAAGGACTGGGGGAAGTGTCCCAGGGTGAATCCCTCGCGCTTGAGGTTCCCTTCGACTTCGGGGCCGGTCATGCCGGTCTCCGTGACGGCAAGAAGGCTGATGCGATCCAGGGATCGGAGCCGATTGAAGCCTCGCATAGACATCGTCAGGGTGGGGCGATCGCCCCCCGCCGGGGTGACGTGTCCCACCACGCTCGTTCCCCCACCGTAGGGGATCAAGGCCGCTCCCGCATCCTTGCTGTACTCCAGGAGCAGACGGACGTCCGCTTCCGCGGCGGGCATGCAGACCCCATCCGGAAAGGTGCCAATTCTCCCCGCCCGCAGCGCTACCCAGTCTGGCAGGCTTTGCCCGCGGGCATGGCGCAGCCGGGTTTCCGGGGCAGTTTGAACCAACGGGTGTGGCGGAAGGTTTGAGTCGGGGACGGATCGCAGGACGTCAGCCAGGCTGGCGTCTTCGGAGGGCACCAGCTCGCCGAGCGAAGATCGCAGGTAGCGGAGCACCTCCTCACCGAGCCGCTCCACCGAGGTTTCGACCGTGCCCCAACCGTTCCATCGCCTCACCGGGGAGCTCCTGTGACTCTGAATGGGCTGTATGGCCCCCATCTTATAAGTGTGGACCGAGGGGGCGCGGATGCGACTCGGCGTGGATGGCGCCCCACATCCTTGATCCGGCCGGACTCCCGGACCGCGCATCCGCCCTTTCGCATCCTGAAGAGATTATGCCCCATAGGTCAATACACCGGCAAATGCCGGCACCCATTAACGTTCCTTATATGTTGCTTCGCTAATCTATAAACGTGAAAGATAGCCCCGAAGGTCCGGGCAGGTGGATTTCATCTGCGCCGGGAGAAAAGCAAGATTCAGGAGGTTTGAAATATGTACCGCAGATATAGATGGCCCTCGATGTGGGGCGAGATGGATCGCCTGCAGCGGGAGATGAACCGCCTCTTCGAACGCACAACCGGGCGGCGAGCGCGCATGGCTGCAAGCTTCCCTGCGATGAACGTATGGGCGAGCGAGGATCAGCAGGTGCTCACGGCTGAGGTCCCCGGTTTCGACCCCGATGAGATCGAAGTGAAGGTGATTGGGGACGTGCTCACCATCAGCGGCCGGAGAGAACCTGAGGAGCATCCGGCTGACGTGCACTATCATCGCCGCGAGCGCGGCTACGGGAGCTTCACGCGTTCGATCGAGCTTCCCTATCAGGTGGATGCAGGCAAGGTGGAAGCCACCTTCAAGAACGGGATCATCGAAATCCAGTTGCCGCGCGCTGAAGAGGACAAGCCGCGGAAGATCACGGTCAAGAGCGGCTAGATGCGATTGATCGTCTGAGGAACCGAGCGAAGAGGGTATGAACATGGCAGAGCGGAGCAAAGCTTTGGAAGTGCAGAAGGAAGAGGTCATCCCGGCGGAGGAGACGGAGCGGACCCGGGAGGCGCGCGTGTACGTCCCGCGCACCGACATCTATGAGACCGATGACGAAATAGTGTTGCTGGCGGATGTCCCTGGGGCGGACCAGGATTCGATCGACATCACCCTGGAGAAGAACGTCCTCACCATCAACGCCTATGTCGACCCGCCGGAGAGGGAAGGATATTCCCCGATCTTCTACGAATACGGCGTGGGGGATTACGAGCGCAGCTTCACGCTGTCGGACGAAATCGACAGGGAGAAGATTGAGGCAACGGTGAAGGATGGAGTGCTTCGTCTGGTGCTGCCAAAGGCGGGACCGGCGCGCACACGCAAGATCGAGGTCAAATCAGCCTGACTTATGGCATGGCGAACGGAGCGGCTGCAGGGTTCCAACCCTGCAGCCACTCACGGCCTCGGAACGGCGGAAGGGAGGCGAGAATGGGGATCACAGATTTGATTCCCTGGAAGAGGCGAAAGGAGGAGCTCGAGATCCGACGCGAGCCCCCGGATGCTTTTCTTGACTTGCGGCGGGGCATGGATGAGCTCTTCGACGAATTCTACCGAGGCTTCCCCGATGTGGGACCTCTCGAGGGCCGGATGCGGGCAGGGGAGCGTTTTGTCCCCAGAGTGGATGTGCGAGAAACGCCAGAGGATGTGCGCATCTCGGCCGAACTGCCCGGCCTGACCTCCGAGGATATCTCGGTCTCGGTGAGCCGGGACAGCGTGACGATCAGCGGCGAAAAGCGGATCGACCGGGAGAGGAAGACGGGGCGGTTCTATCAAGTGGAGCGCGCCCACGGGTCTTTCCGGCGCACGATCCCGCTGCCCGCGATCGTGGATGACGAGAAGGCCGAAGCTTCGTTTGAAAGCGGGATCCTATCCGTGACTCTGCTCAAGTTGCAGGGGGGCGGCGGGGCGCGTCAAATCAAGGTCACCAAGAGCTGAACGCGGAATACAATTCTGTAAGTCCTTGCTGGACAAGCGGCGCGGCAGGATGCGGTCCTGTTCCGCGCGCTTGTGGCTTAGGCGGTGGACTGGGGAGAACCGCCGAGACTCTCACAGGAGATAGGGGAACGCTATGAAGAAGAGGCTTGGCACGACGATACTCTTGATGGGGCTGGCTCTGTCCGCTTGTGGGGGTGTGAATCTGTCCTTGGGCTCATCGATCCGGCCGGAGGCAGGGGCGACCCAGAGCGATCGGTTTCAGACCCCCGGGGTGCTGGAGGAGCTGCAGCGCGGCTACGCAAATGTGTACGAGCAGGTGAGCCCCTCCGTTGTGAATATTCGAACGGCGGGGGCGGCCGGTGCCCTGGGCAGCATCCCCGGTTTCCAACCTCCCTCTGGGAGCCCGGCCCCGCAGTTCCGGCAGGGGAGCGCTGGCTCCGGAGTGGTGTGGGACAAGGAGGGGCATATCATCACCAACAACCACGTGGTCGAAGGGGCGGAGCGAATAACGGTGACGTTTCCCGGGGGGACCAGCGCGGGTGCGGAGATCGTCGGCCAAGACGCGGATAGCGATCTGGCGGTGATCCGGGTGGACGTAAGCATGGATCTTCTGAGACCGATCGCAGTGGCCGATTCGACCCGGGTCCAAGTCGGGGACATAGCCATCGCCATCGGCAACCCCTTTGGGCTGGAGGGCACCATGACAGCCGGTGTGGTGAGCGCCTTGGGGCGCTCGCTGCCCGCCGGGACAACCGCGTTCCTGGGGCCCAGCTACACGATCCCGGACGTGATCCAGACCGACGCGCCCATCAATCCGGGCAACTCTGGCGGGGCCTTGGTGAACATACGTGGTGAATTGATCGGCCTGACCGCGGCGATCGAATCTCCTGTCGGGGTGAACGCGGGCATCGGATTCGTCATTCCCTCGGTGATTGTGGAGAAAATCGTCCCCGCCTTGATCGATGCGGGCTTCTATGCCCACCCGGTGATCGGCATCAGCGGCCGGACCCTGGACAGCCGGACGGCGCAGGAGATGGATCTGGGTGCCGATCAGCGAGGGGCGCTCGTGTTGGATGTCACCCCGGATGGGCCCGCGGATGCGGCCGGCCTGCGGGGCAGTGACCAGGTGGCGACCATCGATGGCCAGGAAGTGAGGCTCGGCGGCGATGTGATCACCGCCATCGATGGCCGGCCGGTGCGTGATTTCGAGGATCTCGCGGCATATCTGGCACGCTACAAGGATGTCGGCGACACGGTCACCTTGTCGATTATCCGCGATGGCGAATCTCGAGAGATCGAGATCACTCTGGGGACGCGCGAGGGTGGGCCCGCGCCTCAAGAAACCGTCACGGAAGCGAGAGGGAAGGCGTGGCTCGGCATTTCCGGCGTCACCCTGACGCCGGAGATCGCCGCCGCCATGGACTGGGAAGGTGAGGTGCGGGGGGCGCTCGTTCAGCGGGTGTTCAGCGACAGCCCGGCGGAGAGAGCCGGCCTGCAAGGGAGCTACAGGCGTGCGACGGTAGGCGGAGTGACCGTCCTGGTCGGCGGGGACGTGATCATGAACGTCGATGGTGATGCGGTGGAGGATATGCCCGTTCTGCAGGCGCTCATCGCGGAGCACCGTCCGGGGGACGCCATCGTACTCAGCATCGTGCGAGATGGCGAGACGATGGAGGTCGAGGCGACGCTGGCAGCCAGGACCGACTCCTAGCCGGGGTGACGGCCCGCTACGTCCGGTATATTGACGGACTTCGTCTCCGTACACAATACACAATACACATTGACAATAATGGAAAATCGACGGGCAAAGGAGTGGGAAAATGCCTGAAGATGTGGTGGGCGAGGTCCTTCGCCGGCTCCCCTATGGCTTCTATTCGATTACCAGTCGAAACGGGGACGAGGTGAACGCCATGGTGCTGACATGGATCACCCGGGCCTCGTTCGAGCCGCGGTTGGTCGCGCTGGCCCTGCAGAGGGCCTCGCACACCTATGGGTTGGTGAAGGCGGGGCACGTCGGGTCTCGAGCGTTCAGCCTTGAGCGATCAGCTTTCAGCTTGAGACCATTCGCATCATGGGATGATGCGGCCCGATCGCTGGAAAATGCAATGTGGAAAGCTGACGGGTGGGGGCCCCTAACATCCGGTCATCTGCGAGCTTTCGCGATGCCCAGAGGAGCTGTGCGCACGGGGATCGGGGAGACCCAGCGGAGGGCCCCTGTGTGACATGTGTTTGACCGTGGGCAGCATCTATCCTACACTGGGTGCGTGCTCGCCAAGGTGATGTCTGTCGCCATCGTCGGGCTGGAGGGGGAGATCGTAGAGGTCGAAGTCGACTCGGCGCGCGGGCTCCCCAAGACTCTCATTGTCGGCCTGCCGGATACGGCGGTACAGGAAAGCCGCCAACGTGTGCTGTCAGCGGTCAAGAACGCTGGTTTCGCTTTTCCGCGCCAGCGGGTGACGATCAATCTCGCCCCCGCAGATCTGCGTAAAGAGGGCCCGGCCTACGATCTGCCCATCGCCCTGGGCGTGCTGGCCGCCTCTGGGCAGATTTCTCCCACGTGGGTGGAAGAGGCGATGGTGTTGGGGGAATTGTCGCTGGATGGTTCGGTGCGCCATGTGCGCGGCGTGCTTCCTGCGGCGGCCCTGGCCCGGGAGCGGGGCATGAAGCGGGCCCTTGTCCCTGCCGTGGATGCGGCGGAGGCGGCGCTCATCCCGGATGTCGAGGTCATCCCCGTCGAATCGCTGACCGCGCTGGTCAATCATTTCACAGGGGCCGTCCCCATAGCCCCATATGTGCGCCGAGCGGCCGACGAGGCACGTGCACGCTCCAAATACGACTTCTCGGACGTGAAGGGCCAGGAGCATGTGAAGCGCGCTCTGGAGGTGGCCGCGGCGGGCGGCCACAACGTGTTGATGGCGGGTCCGCCGGGATCGGGGAAGACGCTGCTGGCACGCGCCCTCCCCTCCATTCTGCCCGATATGACGGTCGAGGAGTCCCTGGAGGTCATGCGGATCTATTCGGTGGCAGATCGGCTTCCGCCGGACACCGGGCTCATCCGCACCCGGCCCTTCCGGGCCCCACATCACACCATCTCCCACGCCGGCCTTGTGGGGGGCGGGAATTGGCCCAGCCCGGGGGAGATCTCATTGGCGCACCGCGGGGTGCTATTCCTGGATGAGCTGCCGGAGTTCGATCGCCGCGGTCTGGAGGTGCTGCGCCAGCCGCTGGAGGACCGGGTGGTGACGATCAGCCGGGCCCGAGGCTCCCAGACCTTCCCCGCGAACTTCATGCTTGTGGCGGCCATGAACGCCTGCCCGTGCGGATACTACGGCGACAGCAGTCACGAGTGTACATGTTCCGCCTCCGCGGTCACCCGTTACCAGAAGAAGATTTCCGGGCCGCTGCTGGATCGCATTGACATCCATGTGGATGTGCCGCGCGTGGATTTCCAGAAGCTGACCGAGAAACGGCGCGGTGAGCCCTCTCAAGCCGTGCAGGAGCGGGTGGAAATCGCACGCGGGCGAGGGCGGGAGCGCCTCGCCGGAATCGGGATGACCTGCAACGCCGATATGGGGCCGGCGGAGGTGCGCCGCTTCTGCGCGCTGGACCAGCCGGGGAGGACGCTCATCCGCCAGGCGATGCAGCAGCTTCGTCTCTCGGCGCGCGCCTTCCATCGTGTGCTCAAATTGGCGCGCACCATCGCGGATCTGGCGGGGGATGAGGATATTCTCCCCTCTCATCTGGCGGAGGCGATTCAGTACAGGCCGCGTAGATGGGGCGGGTAGACGGACCCCCGATCTCGACCCGGCCCCGATCTTGACCCGGTGGAATAGTCGGCTGACCTGGCGGATTGACCGATCCCGGTGAGCCATATCCGGGTTCAAGCCAGAAGACGGGCATTCCACCAGGATGGCCAGCCGAGCTGTGCCCGCTTCATGCCTTGCTCGTCACGCGCAAGAGAGGTTGCCTCGCGTATTGATCCCGGATTGAGAGAAGTCCGCGCCTCAAGACCTGTCTGCGGATGTGCCGACGGCCGGATTCCCCAGCTTCATGGAGGCCTACTCGGTATTCCGGGATGTGCGCTAGCCATAGCCCATTGTTGCTCCGGGGCATTCCCCCCGCCTTAAGTGCGCGGATCACGAAATCTTCAGACCTCTTGAGGATCCTCTTCCGCTGCATATTTGCCGCGGCGCCTTCGATGTCAGGCAGCGCGAATCCCCGCTCGTTCGCAAGTGCCGTTGCCGCTTCCTGCTGCTTCTGGGGATGCATGCCCCAGTTCGGCGAATAGTCGAAACGCCGATGAAAGCTCGGTCTGCTTGAACTTGTACCCCCTCAAGGACGGTATTGTCATGAAATGGTGGCCTGGGGCGCAGCACGTTCGCCAGACGAGCGGAGAGCTCGACAGACCTATTGTCCGCGAACCTCCTGACAATGACAAATGGGCGTCTTTTGTCTTTCTTCTTGGGCATGGTGACACCACCAATTCGGAGGTGGCGAACGCCACCTCGGGGTAATTGAACACGGGTTGTTGTATTTGGGGGATTCTTGGATCGATGGGGGTTGAGAATTGCGAACTCGGGGTTCGCCCATACAAAAGGCCTCGCCGAAGCGAGGCCCTCATCTTGGCAGATACACCGTACTAGGATCTAGGCAGTTGCGGTCTGCATTCCTCCCCTTCCGACAGCCGAAAGCATTGATATGATATCTTCTTCTACTCGCTCCATCGTCTCGGGCGGAGCATATTTGATTCGCTGATAGCGACGGAAACCGCCTGTTGCCAAAGCCCTGGTTATGAATTTCCTAGACTGCTTGCCTTGCTTTTCGAGGAACTCTGACACATATTCTGCAATCTGGAACCCCACAACCTCTAGCGAGTTCATATCAACTAGTAGGGCCATGTCATCAGTGACATGATAAGCGGATACCAGAACATCTTCTGGAACAAGCCTGACAATCAGATCGTCCATCCGCTCATCATATACGACGAAGATGTCATGTGGCTCGTCACAGAATGCTGAACGCCAGATGTTGAATTTCAGATCTTGCTCTCTGATCATGGGCTCTGTAGCGGCCATATGATCTCCTCCCCACTGGGTCGATTTGAGCAGAGATACGCGGATAGTGCGCTACCACTGTTCTTGTCATCAAAGGCAACCACGACCTTTACTTCTGCTCGATACCCTCTTGCTGCCCCATAATAGACGTGCCGAAAGGCGAATTCCTTTCGACGGTCTCTATAGATCAGACCGTTTTTCGGATGAGCAACTGCCTCTAGGATTTCGCTCTGAAGTCTTCCCATCTCAGGGTGCTTGGCTAGTATGTAGTCCCAATCGAACCTAACCAAATACCCTCTCGGGTCGGTTATGACCGAATTGGACTCCATTGCCTCAGCCAGTTGAGCTTTCCGAAGTTGGGGTAGTTGGGAATCTATCCTCCATCGCAACTAATACCACCTTATTCCGCGGTTGTCAACTTTCCTGTGCCCAGCATAGCGCCCATTCCCCAGCATTTCAACCCTACTGGTTGCCTATTCTCTATGGTCCTCTTGTCCTCGGGCTCCTACTAGTTCAGATATCGGCGATCCTGCCCTCGCCGGGCCATTCTCGTCAATCCCCGTAGCGCCGCGGTGTACGGCTTCATCCACGCAAAGCATTCGGTGGTCTGCGCGATCAGCCACGCTAGATCCTCCATCTGAGTTTTCTTGACTTGCTTTTCGGTTTTCTTGAGTTCGTCCTCAACCTCTTTCCCGCCTTTGCCCTGCTTGCGAATGCGGAAAATAAGATCAAGGATTGATTGTGAAATGGCCATTACCCATGCTCCTTACCAACTCAAAAGCGCCCGTGGTGGGCGCTCTGTGAACGTAGTTATATGTGACGTACTTGTCATGATTGGTGCCCCCGGCGCGGTAGAGCACACCGGGGGCCTTGGAGGGAGGAATAAGGCCCAGCGCCGACCGGCACGAGCACAGACAGTTGACGCCGAGCCCTACCCGCGTTAGTTGGGATTCCCAGGGCTCGGCCCAGCCCAAGCCGCGCCCGTCCGCTTCGGATTGATAGGTGCACCTATGCTAAAGGTGGGGCTGTTGCTACTGGTAGAGAGGAGAACTACGCCGCCAGCGTGACGAACGGTGAGACTTCAGTAGATCCGTCTGCCGCGGTCATGGCGCCGCTGGAAACCGCCCCCCCATCCCATCGGTGCGGCGCTTGACCCGGATAATGCTCTGGCGCCAGTGCACATCATTGGCGGGTTCGCTCAGAAAACTGAGCACTTCCTGCTGCGGACTAGGGCCGCAGGTTGGAGGTTGCAGGTTTGCACGTTGGGGCATGGGCGACTTCCGGCCAGGCCAGCGTCCAACGACAACAAGAGAGGAAGTTTTTCGCTTACCGCTTAGAGCTTACCGCTGAATCGCCGGCGCCTAGCGGGGCGAACGGCCGGCGATGAAGTCCTGCAGCGCCCGGCTGATTTGATCCGGATCCCCGCGCAGCGCCGCCTGGCCGGTCGCCGTGGTGAAGGAGGTCAGCATATCCTTGTCCAGCATGCTGTAGTGGATGTCGGAGGCATCCACCGAAAGAGCCAGACAGCTCAACTGGGTGATCTCCTCAGGGCTGAGGTCGGTCAGCACCCGTTCCTGGAATAGCTCGATAAGGTCGGGGACGGCGTCAATAATATCGGGGCTGAGCACCCGTTTCCGGATTTCCTTGAGTAGCTGGGTTTGACGTTCTTGGCGCCGGAAGTCATTATCCATCTTGCGGATGCGGGCGTACATCAGCGCTTCCCCGCCGTCCAGGACGTAGTTCCCCGGTTCGAAGTATCCATATTTGGGCTGCTTGGGCTGGCGTGGGTCGGTGCGACCGTCGAGCGTCGTGGATACGTAAAGATAGATCCCGCCGATGCTGCTGATCATCTTCTTGAAAGTCTGCATGTTGACGGTGAAATAGCGGTCGAACTGCACGCCGAAGTTATGCTCCAGGGTGAGCGCCAGCAAGCCGGCGCCGCCGGCATCGCTCTGATAGTAGCCCATGCCCGCGGTCCCCCAGGAGAAGGCTTCGCTGAGCTTGCCATGCGTGATGCCGCGCGCCTTGAGCTCGGGGATTTCAACCCACAGGTCGCGCGGAATGGAGATCAGTGAAATCTCTTTGGCCACGAAATCCGCCCGCACAATGCGGACGACGTCTCCAAGCCCGTAGAGATAGTTGTCTGGTCGGCTATCGGTGCCCACCGCCAGGATGATTAATTGCGGGGGGCCGCCGCAGAAGGGGGTGGGCGCGGGGGAAGGGGTGAGGGTGGGTTTGGAAAGGTCCTCCAAGGCCGCGGCGGTTTCGGTCGCGGACGTGAAATCCTCTGTCGCTGTGGGATTCGTTGTGGTCATGGTGAGCGCCGTGGGCAGGCCCTCCTCCGTCCCCGCCGAGGTTCCGGGGCTGGCCGTGGCCTGCCCGACTTCCGGCAGCGCGGGGCCCAGCGGACGGTCCCAGTTGAAGGCGATGAATGAAATTCCCCCCACGACGACCACTGCGGCCGCAAGGCCGAGGATGATCCATACCTTCCGCATCAGCAGTTCCCTCTTCTTTCAGTCATTTCGCGCGTGGAGCGGCTGGGAGGCTGCTCACCTCCAGCCGGTACACTGCCCGACATCCCCAACGGCCTCCCAATGTATCAAATTGGACGCCCCCCGACAAGGGGGCGGAAAATCTTCGTGTCCTCCGATTTGGCCGCATGGCGCGCTTTCCGGGGAACGATGGGCACACGCCGGGAATGATCAACTCTGTCTGGTCCGACCCATTGAGAGATGGCCGATCGCGATTAAGAGCAGGCGGCCCCCGTGAGCAAAGGCCTATGAGCGGTTGCCCGGCATGGGATTTGCATCACTGACACATCTTGAGGGGGATGTGGATGACAGAGGCAGAATGCGCGCTGTCCGGCCACAGGCTGGATTCCGTTGTTTCGATTTCAAGGTCAGGCGCCCGGAAAGGGGAGCAGCATGTTCAGAGCGATGCGGGGGAAGCGGCGCGATGCCCAACTCCATGCGTTGGGCTCAATCCTGGTGGTGGATGATGACATAGAATTCTGCACTATCCTTTCCGAGGTGCTGAACGGATTCGGATTTCAAGTGCAAATCGCAACCACCGTTGAGCGGGCGCTCGCTTATCTGGCAGAGAGGACCCCCGATCTGATCATGACCGATATCACGATGCCTGAGCAGGATGGGCTGGCGCTCATTCGCAACCTGCGCATCCGGCCCGGATGGTGCACGATCCCCACAGTGATTGTGAGCGCGCTGCCCCGCGGGGAGGTGATTTCTCTGACGGAGCGAATCGGGGCCGATGCATTCTTGGGTAAGCCCTTCTCGATCCGCAAGCTCCGAGCGACCATCGCTCCTCTTGTCGCGCATCCGGCGCTGGCCGCATGCTAGAGCTCCCACCCTCGAATCGACGATTCTTGGGCGCTCGCGCAACCACCGGTTGGTGGGGCGGCACTCTCCGCTGGGAGATCTTTCCTTTCGCTCTTTCCCCCGAAATCATCTGTGGGGACAATCAGCCTGCGGCGCCGAGGAGCCATGGGACGCCTCCGGTCGCTTGGGGGCCCGCCCGCGTTTCCCCCTGAAACAGATCGGTCTTGGGGGTGGCAAATGCATGCGGTCTTCCGCTATCCTCCCACCGGCGCATAGCTTCTCCCGAGGGAGGAATCAGCTCCTTGGGGCACATCGCCGGATGCACTTGCCTCTCGAAACGATTAGGACCATGCGCAGAGCGTGAGTAAAATGGGGTGAATCCCCGTATGTGCGGAATTGATCCTGTCCATGGGTGCGGGACCCATGGTGAGGGGAAGGAAGGCAAGGGATAGTGGCTGGTTTGGGCAGAAGCGCACAGAAAGTGCAGGAGGCATTATCCGCCAGGGGATTCGACAACCGGGGGACAGAATTGCCCGACTCGACCCGGACCGCCCGCGAGGCGGCTGAGGCGATCGGGTGCACGGTGGGGCAGATCGCCGAGTCGCTGGTGTTCAAGGGGGATGAGGCGCTCGGAATCCCGGTGGGGCGAAGGGCGGCCGGCCCTGCGTTCGGAGCGGCCGGCACACGGAGAAGGCCGATTTGCGTGTCATCATAGAGCCCCCACTCGGGCCGACGGGGGGGAGGGTGTTCCGATGACCAACGTGGTTCGGCGCTGGCTGGGGTGGTTGCGGGCCCGCTGGGATGCCGTCCTGGCATGGGTGGCGCATGGGAACGGGGAGGATGGTCGGGGCCCCCAGCCCCGGCCTTCCAGGGACACAGGCCACACCGCACTCGTCAGGCGAATCCTTCGAATAGTGCATGACCCCTTACTCGAGGAGAACGATCGCCGCCTGCGGGAAAGTCAGGGTTGGCGAGATCCAACCGCGCTGAGCGACGGGTTTATTCAGGACCTGTCAGCCTGCAGCCAAGGCCGCGTTCGCTTTCAAATCGAGGATTGGATTTTGGAGGATGAGTTCCCGCCCAAACAAAACGGCTTCCGGTATTCGCCCAAGGGGTTTGTGCACTCGCTGCGGACGGGACAAGGATTCCATCAACCGGATCGCATCGACTACCGGCAGTTGATCGAAAGGTTCGACATCCTCGGGCGTGTGGCGCGGGGCGAGGTCGATGAGGTCTGGATGTTCGGGTTCCCTTTTGCAGGCTACCATGAGTCCGTCATGGCGGGTCCGGGCGCGTTCTGGTGCAACGCACCCCCGCTGGAGGGTACATCCGCTGCGGGCAGGCGTTTCGTGATTATGGGCTTCAACTATGAGCGCGGTGTGGGGGAAATGCTGGAGAGTTTCGGCCACCGGGCGGAATCGATCCTTGGCCGCGTGTTTTCCGGCACCCATGGAGAGTCCAACCTGTGGGAGCGATTCACACGGCACCATGCAAGCCATCCGGGAAGGGCGCAGGTGGGCACAATGCATTTCGCGCCCAACAGTGAGCGAGACTATGATTGGGGCAACCGGCGATTTGTACCCAGCGGTTGCGATGATTGGCTTTCCTTCCCGCCCTTGTCCGGCACAATGCGGTCCGTGAATTGCGAAGAGTGGGGCGGCGGTGATATTCGCGAGCACCATCGGTGGTGGTTTGCGCATCTGCCCAACGCGGAGGGGCAGTCGAACGGAATTTCGCACAACTGGTGGAAGTATGTCATCGACCCGAATCAGGCCTGACGCGAGGCAAGCCGGCGCTCTGGACGTTCGAATTGGGAGAAGGACAAAGCGATGGGCCCGGCGCCCCGGTGGAAGCCAGGGCGGAGCCCGCAAACGAGAGCGACTAGTCACCCGCCATAGGCGAAGCGGGGCAATCCAATCGCAGGAGGGACGTGCGCACCGATGAGCAAGGAAAAATCCGGTTCCGGTTTGGCCAAGACCCTCATCACGGAGGAGCAGATCCGAGCACGAGTGAAGGAGATCGCGGCACAGATCTCTGAGGATTATGCCGGCAAGAATCCCTATTTTGTCGGCATCCTCAAGGGCGCGTTCATCTTCCTCGCCGACCTGACTCGCATGCTGAAGATCCCCCATATCGTGGACTTCATGGCCTTGTCCAGCTACGGCCTGACCACAACGAGCGGGGAGGTGCGCATCATCATGGACCTGCGCGAGCCTATCGAGGATCGGCACGTGGTCATCGTGGAGGATATCGTGGATACCGGCAGCACCTTGCGATACCTGACCCGTACCTTGCGCAGCCGGGGTCCGGCTTCACTGAAGAATTGCGTGCTCTTGAGAAAGGAAAGGCATGAGTCCGCTGATTTGCAGATCGACTACTTGGGCTTCGATTTGCCGGATGTCTGGGTCGTTGGCTACGGGCTGGATTTTGCGGACAGGTATCGCACACTCCCCTATATCGCCGAGATGAGCAGGCCGGAATGATCCCCTCTGACGGGCAAGTTGGCACGCTCGGTTGGATTCTGAACCACGAATCCGATAAGCCGCCTTTGGGGATGGGAGGGAGTCCGTGCGAAGAGGGTCCCATGTCGGATTCACCGTTCGGCGGGTACGTGGATGTTCGGTCAAGCGAAGCGGCGGAGGACCTCACGAACGCCGCCGAGATACCCGCGGCCGAAAAGGTTCAGGTGATTGAGCAGGTGATAGAGATTGTATAGCGGCAGGCGCGCCCGCCAACCTGGATCCAGGCGTCTCCGTCCCTCATATGCCCGATAGAAGGATTCCGGGAACCGGCCGAAAAGGGTGGTCATGCCCAGATCCGCCTCCGCCCATCCGAAATGGGCGGCGGGATCGATAATTGCCGGTTCACCGCGCGGTCCGGTTACGGCGTTGCCGGACCATAGATCCCCGTGGATGAGTGAGGGGGGTTGCCTTGGGACTAGATTGGGCAGGCGTGCTGCAAGGCGGTTGACGCTGTCCAGATCTTGCGCGCTAAGCAGTTTTCTTTTATGGGCAAGCTGGGCCTGGAAGTCCAGGCGCTGCCGGGCAAAAAAGACATGGCCATCTTCGGTCCAGGTGTTGGGTTGCGGAGTGCTGCCAATGTAGTTGTCGTGAGCGAATCCAAAGCGCTCTGCGTGAGTCTCGTGCAGGATGGCTAACCGCCGGCCAAATGAATCCCAGTAGTCCGGTCGCCGGGGAGCCGGCCGCAGGTCTTCCATCAGGATGAACCCCGGCCCCCACAGAAAAGGTTTTGGAACTCGAGGCGCGCCCTCTACCCTCAGGGCTTCCAGCCCCTCCGCTTCGCGAGGGAACATATCCGCCGGCGCGCCCACGTTGAGCTTGAGGAAGAATGAGGCCCCCGCATCGGTCTCGAGGCGGGCCCCATTGTTGATGCACCCGCCGCCGACGGGTATGGTCCGTACGACAGCTCCGAACCCGCCATCGAAAAGAAAGCGAGCCACCGGTTGAGGGAGCCTCACAGCGCCCCGCTCCGCAGCGTCTCGATCAGATGGCGCACCGATCGTTCCACTATTTCATATGTGGTCTGGAAGCCCTCCGGGCCCCCATACCACGGATCGGGGACCTCCGCTCCAGGCTTGGCCACAGGGTCGAACTTGCGCATCAAGTGCATCTTTTCGACGTGCTCGGAGCTGCGCGCCATGGCGCGCAGCGCGTCCAGGTTGCTCTGATCCATGGCGAAGATCAAGTCAAAACGATCAAGATCCTCCGGTGTCACCTGACGGGACAATCCCGTCACATCGACACCTCGCGAGGCTGCGAACCTGCGCATGCGTCGATCCGGCGGCTCGCCCACGTGGTAGCTCGAGGTCCCCGCGGAATCGGCCGTGTATCTGGGCTCAAGATCCGTTCCATTCACCATTTGCCGGAAGAGGTTCTCGGCCAGTGGGCTCCGGACGACGTTGCCCAAGCAGACAAACAGGACGCGTCTGGTCTCCGCCATATGACGATTATAAGCGAGCGCGGGCCCGGCGGAGGGAGCCGGGGAACCGCCTCTCGTGTATAATCGCGGCGAACCAAGAGGACAAGAAGGCCCAAGTGGTGCAGGTTGCCCAGGACGAGCCAGAACCACATGTCCAAGTACGATAAGCCCGCCGAAGAGCTCTCGATACCGGAACTGGAGGCGCTGCTCGCACGCAAGAAGATGGAGGCCAGCAAAGACCGGTTGCGGAGGTTCCGCAAGAGCGGGCGTGCCTTGGCCATCGACGATCACGGAGGAGACGAACCTCCAGTGGCGGAGGTCGTTGATGAAGCGGGGGCGAGGGCCAGCGGAGGATTTCCATGGCGAACCGCCTTCAACCGAATCTTGCTTGTGTTGGAAGTGGCGGCGGTCGCTGGCCTGGGATACCTCCTGGTGGACGGTTTCGACACTCTGCGGCAGATGAACCGGGAGGCGGCGGAAGCGCTGGAAGCGCCGACCCCCTCCCCGACTGCTTTGATCACGGCTGTGGTCCTTCCCTCCGGCCACACCCCGCCCACTTCTCCTGGAGGCGCCCAGCCCAACGAGGCGGAGATACCCGCCAATCTGCGCCCATTGGTGCAGTCTTTGGCTGCGGTGCCAGTGCCCACCGCGAGCCCGGAGCAGGCGCGGAACATCTACATCGAGCGTTTGTGGAACGGGCCGGTGCCTGTGGTGATGGGTGATGGCTGGGAGCAGCTCAAACGAGGGGTGGGGCAGCACATTGGCAGCGCCAACCCCGGCCAGAAGGGCAACATGGTGCTTTCCGCCCACAACGACATATTCGGAGAGCTCTTCCGGGATCTGGATCATCTGCGCCCGGGGGATGAAGTGGTGGTGTCGACGGCCTCGCGCGAATTCCTGTACAAGGTCACAGGCGTGCGGATTGTGGATCCCACGGATGTGAGCGTCATGTCTCCAACCGAGAAGCCAACAATCACATTGATTTCATGTTATCCTTATTTGGTGGACAATCAACGAATCGTGGTATTTGGGGAACTGTTCCAGGACTGATCGACCAGGTCGGTCTTCACTCTGGAACCCTCGTTGATACCGCGGGCAGACTGGAGGGGACATTGAGCCGCAAGCGAAATCGAAGGCCGAATCTACCTCAATCAACATTGCGCCGCTTTGGCGCCCGATCCACTCGCACACCGAGCAGCGGAGATTTCGATCCGGACTACAGCTACGTGGTTCAGGATCTCAAGCGAATTGGTATGCTGGCGGCGATTTTCATCGCCGGGATTGTCGTGCTTTCCTTCATCTTGGCTTGACTGCAACCCATATCAACTTTTCGACGTCCACGCGGCATCCCCCATTTGACCACCGAATAGCGCAGGCGAGTTGCGGCCTGCATAATTCACAGATCCGTCACACCTCGGCTCGGACGCGCGGATTTCTTGGTGCCTCTTGTGCCTTTGGGAGAACCGGGAGTACGTGCGCTTGGGCATCCCCGGGCGTGGCGTCTTTCCAGACAGAGCACTGACACAGTTGCGGCAGAAGTGCTCCTCGCGCCATGGTGGAGGCGAACGTGACCTCGGACCTGTGCGGCCCGGATGCTCGCTGCAGGGAAGACGGGGCAAAGCCGATGGGATCTCATGCTGCAAGTGCGATTGCTTACCGAAGCGGAATGCCCTCCTACCGTGGGCGTGTTCCATTTCAGGGGGCGCGGCTGCTTGAGAGTGAATGTGCGGCGCTCCTCTCGATACACCTCGTGGTTTCACCACTCGGCACTCGAGATGCGCCTCCCCACAATCGGAACGTGCGAAGCAAACCGCATCTCGAGTAGCGGCGAGCGGAGCGAGGCGTGTATCGAGGGGCCTGGCCTGTGTTGTTGGCAGGGTGCGGCAGGTACGAGTCTGCCGTGTCAGATCGCCTCTCAGGATGGAACGCAGCCTCCTACCGTTGGGGGATTGGCGCCTATCCGAAAATTGTATATAATATCTAATGTCATATTACGGCAACGGCGCGGCTTGGCCAATCGGAGGCACATACAAGGGGCGGAGGTGCTGTGGACCCTGAATTCATCGCTCGTTTGGATGAGCGCAAACCGCTCGCGGATCTTGTCTTTGAGGCCCTGCGGGATGGAATCATCTCCGGAAGGCTGGCGCCCGGCGAATGGCTGCGGCAGGAGCACATATCCGGGGAGTTGGGTGTCAGCCAGACACCTGTGCGCCAGGCGCTGGAGCGATTGGCGGCTGAAGGGCTGGTAGAGAGGGTCGCCTATCGGGGGGTCCGTGTTCCCCAAATTGAGGCCGGGGATTTTGCGGAGATCTTCGGCCTGGCGCATGCTGCTGGAGTCGCTCATCATGCGCCACGCGGCCCGGAACATTTCACCGGAGTCGTTGGCAGAGCTGGAGAAAATGGTCGAGGATGCGCAGGCGTATGTCTCCCTGGATCAGATGGCGCGCAGGCGCACCACGAACCGGGAGCTGCATCTGCGCCTCAGCGACGAGTGCGGCTATCCGCTGCTCTCTCGCCTCTATGAGATGGTGTTCAATCGATTCCCACACTGGATGATCTATGAGGGCATGTTCCGGCAGATTGATTTCCTCGAGGCTCGATTGAAGCGTGAGACCTCCGAGCATCGAGCCATGCTGGCGGCGATTTCGGAGGGTGATGTGGAGCTGGCGGAGCGGCTTGCGCTTAAGCATATTCGTGCCACGGCCGAGGAACTCGCTCAGCTTTTTGACATCTCTGACGAACTGCTTGATCAAACCCGAAGCGATCTCTGGCCGAGAGTCGGGAACGAATAGGAGTCGGTATCTATCGGAGCGAGGGGAGAGCAATACATGAACCGTTCCCAAGGATGGCTGAATGAGGAACTGCAAACAAGTGCTCCGGAGGTGGAGTCCATCGATCGCACTCAGGCGCTTATTTCCCTGGAGGCGCGCTACAACGCCAGCAACTACAACCCACTGCACGTTGTCTTGGAGGGCGGCCAGGGGGTCTGGTTATGGGACGTTGAGGGGCGCCGATATCTGGATTGTCTCAGCGCCTACTCGGCGGTAAACCAGGGCCACGCCCATCCGCGCATTCGGCGAGCGATGGTCGAACAGAGCGCCAAGCTGCCGCTCACTTCCAGGGCATTTCACAATGATCAGCTTCCGCGCTTCGCTCAGGAACTATGCGAGCTGACCGGCTATGAAATGATGCTGCCGATGAACTCGGGGACGGAGGCGGTCGAGACGGCTCTAAAGCTGGCCCGCAAGTGGGGATATGAAACCAAGGGATTGAAGGAGGGCCACGCGGAAATCGTCGTCTGCAGTGGGAACTTCCACGGTCGCAGCATCACTGTGATCAGCTTCTCGACCGTCCCAAAGTATCGTCGCGGATTCGGGCCCTTCACCGAGGGATTCCGGGTAGTTCCCTTCGGAGATGCCGACGCGCTCGCCAGCGCGATCAGTGAGAAGACTGTGGCCTTCCTGGTCGAACCGATTCAGGGGGAAGGCGGTGTGGTGGTCCCACCGGATGGCTACCTCACTGCTGTGCGAGATTTGTGTGCACGGGCCGGGATTCTGTTCATCGCCGACGAAATCCAGACCGGGTTGGGGCGGACCGGCCGGCTGTTCGCCTGCGACTGGGAGCATGTGCGGCCGGATGTGATGATTCTCGGCAAAGCGCTCTCCGGCGGCTTCTACCCGGTCTCGGCTGTGCTGGCCTCGCGAAGTGTGATGGGGCTGATTCACCCCGGCGAGCATGGATCCACCTTCGGGGGCAATCCCCTGGCGTGCGCGGTGGCGCGCGCAGCGTTGAGGGTGTTGGTGGAGGAGGATCTGGTGGCTCGCGCCGCAGCGATGGGGGAGTACTTTCTGGATGGCTTGGAGCGCATCCGGTGCGCGCACATCCGCGATATCCGCGGCAAAGGACTGTTGATCGGCGTTGAGCTTCATGAGTCCGCGGGGGGCGCACGCAGGTTCTGTGAAGCGCTCATGGAACGGGGCCTGCTTTGCAAGGAAACGCGCGACAATGTGATCCGCCTCGCGCCCCCTCTGATCATCTCGAAAGAGGAAATCGATTGGGCGCTGACCCGCATCGCCGAGGTCTTGACTGCACTCTGATTCCGGGATGAGACGCCCATTTCCCAACCGTATGAAGAGGGATGCGCGTTCACGGCCTCGGAGAGCGTATCGGTGAGGCAGGCTCGGGACGGGGCGCAATAGTGGGAGCTGGATATGCGGGGGATGGATACGGCTTTCTCGGAAATCGAGGCGCAATTCGAAGCGAATTTGAGCACCTTCAACGCCCCCGGGGTGGTGATCTCCTTTACCGACCGGGAGACGACCTTGCGGGTGGTGACCTTCGGATACGCGGATATGGCGACCGGCGCGATCCTCACACCGGAAACCTCGTTTCCCATCGGCTCAATCGGCAAGTCATTCGCCAGCATCGCGATCCTGGCGCTCAGCGAGCGTGGATCTCTGGATCTGCAAACCTCCGTGGCGGATGCCTTGCCGTGGTTGGAACCCAAATCCGCTTTTGAACCTATGCGCCTTGATCACATAATGGCCCACACGGCCGGCCTGCCAAGGGGGTCAGACGCCACCGTCTCCGCCTATTCCGAAGTCTGGGCCTTGCGGCATCTTAGGATGCGTTTCTCTCCCGGGGACTACTTTCACCGCTCCAATACGGGATACAAGATTGTGGGCTTGATTCTCGAGCGCACCACAGGATGGCCGGCAGAGCAGGCCCTGCGCCGCTTGGTGCTCGAGCCCTTGGGCATGGACCATACCGATCCGGCGCTCACCTACGAGACTCGCGGCCGTTGCGCAATCGGGTATCAGTCATTCCACGAAGATCGACCGCTTGGGCTGGGGGGAATCCTGACCCCCGCGCCATGGGTGCTCGCCAACAGCGCCGACGGATCGATTGCCAGCACCGCCAAAGACATGGCCGGATACATGCGAATGCTGCTGAACGATGGACGCGACGTGCTCTCGAAGGAGTCCTTTGCCATCCTCACGATGCCCAGGGCCGTTGTTCCGGACGGCGAGTACGGAGAACACTACGCATACGGCCTATCGGTACGACAGGTTGCGGGCCGGACCCGCCTCGGCCACGCCGGAGGAACGGTGGGCTTTCGGGCGCACATGCTCGTGGACCTGGATGATGGATTGGGCGTTACGATTCTGGCCAACGGCCCGTGGGATCCTGAACCGTGGGCGGTTTACGCATTGGACAGGCTGGGGGCGGAGGTGCGGGGAGAGGGTGGACGGATCCCCCCGCCAGACCGAGCGAAGATCGAAAATGCCGGTCAGTACGTTGGTGAGTATGCCGCTGCGGAGGATGCCTTTTCAATCGCCGCACAAGGGGAGAGGCTGTTCCTGACGAAGAAGGGCCTGCAGATCGCCTTGCAGAAGCAGCGGGAGGATGTATTCTACGCGGACGATCCCGCCTATGCCCGCTTTCCTGTCCGGTTCGGCCGGAAGGAGGGGGAGGTGGTCGAGGCGCAGCATGGCGCGCGCTGGTACCTGAAAGATGGCTACGCCGCCCCTCAGGCCTTCGATTACCCGGCTGAGTGGGACGCGTACTGCGGCAAATATGCCTCCCACAACCCCTGGTTTCCCTGCTTTCGGGTTGTAGTACATAAGGGGAGACTCCTCCTGATCGAGCCCTCTGGCCGCCAGACTCCTCTTGTGCCGCTCGCCGGTGGGGGCTTTCGGGTCGGTGAGGATGCTCGCATCCCGGAGCGGTTGGCATTCGGTATGTTTGTAGATAGTCGACCCTATGAGGCCAGGCTCTCGGGAGATGCCTACCACCGCAGTTTTACTCCCTGAGGGTTTTGGGCCAAAATGGAGGGCCGCCCTCGGGAACCCCGGATTGCTGGGCCGCGAGGAGGACGTTGCCGGAGGCGAAGCCCGGCCCCAAAGATCCAAGGAGGGAACCTCATCATGACTTCTTCCATCACCGCACAAGACATCTTTCTCGCTCACAAGCGGATACGCAGCTATATCTGGGAGACGCCGCTGGTCGAATCGCCGGGATTGAGCGAAGCGTCAGGATCATCGGTGCGGCTGAAGCTGGAGTGCATGCAGAAGACAGGGTCCTTCAAGATGAGAGGCGCCTCGAATCGAATCTTCGGTCTGAGCCAGGAGGAACTGGCGCGAGGCGTCGTGGCGGTGTCCAGCGGCAACCACGGCCGCGCGGTCGCCTTTGCTGCGAGGGAGTTGGGGGCAAACGCGGTCATTTGTCTCTCGGAGCGGGTGCCGAAGAACAAGGTGCGGGCCATTGAGCGACTTGGCGCGGAAGTGGTGGTCTCGGGGGATAGCTACGACGCTGCCGAGGCGAACGCCCACGAACTGCAGCGAGCGCGCGGGCTCACCCCAATGCCCTCCTTTGACGATGCGAAAGTGATCGCCGGTCAAGGGACCGTAGGCTTGGAATTGATGACCCAGTGGCCTCAGATCGACACGGCCATCGTCCCGATCGGAGGGGGGAGCATCTTCTCGGGAGTGGGGATATTCTTAAAGTCAATCAATCCTGCTATTCGAATGGTGGGCGTCGCGATGGATCGGGCTCCGGTGATGTACCATAGCCTCAAGGCCGGTGAGCCCCTGGAGATGCCCGAGGAACCGACGATCGCGGATGCGCTGGCGGGCGGCATCGGCGGCAAGGAAAACAAGTACACATTCCGATTGATCCAAGACCTGGTCGACGAATATGCCCTGGTCAGCGAAGAGGAGATCGCCGAGGCGATGGTGTTTGCGCTCAAGGAGCACAAGATTGCTGTGGAGGGAGCCGGGGCGGTTGGGATCGCGGCCCTGCTGAGCCAGAGGGTGGAAAATCTGGGGCAGAATGTGGCGGTGGTGGTCACCGGTGGAGGGGTGGATATCGAACTGCTCTCCGACTTGGCGCAGGGCAAGCGGCCGTATACATAGCGGATCTGCCGCTCGAAAACCGGCTGCGGTCAATTCCAGCCGCAAGGAAATGATTTCCCTGTGCATCGCCCGAATCTATCAAACAGGGGCGGTGTGGCATCTGGGAACGCTGGGATCAGGTTGTATGTGATTCTTGGGCGAAAGGGAAGCTCCTTGGGGGCTTCCCTTTCTTCTTCGCCAAATCAGTGTCTATTTGCCCCGGGCCTCCCACGCCGTATCAATGCAAGGTAGATGAGGGCGATGCTCACGAAAGCCCCGGGGCATGGGATCGAGCCGGAGGGAGAAACCCCGGTCGAGGGGGACGGACCGTCAGCGATCACGTCGATCGCCTCTTCCTCTCCAGTTGCGGGCGCTGAAGACTCGCCGGCAGGTATGGCAATCTCATCGCCCGGCTGATCGCTGGCGACAACCTCGTATGCCTCTCCGTCAGAAATGGCGATCACCCGCTCTCCCAACGAGAAGGCGGCGGCCAAGTGGGGATCCGCCTGGGCCAGCTTGAAGTAGTCTTCAGATAAGAAGGGCACCTTCAGTGGAGACATGCTCTCCGGGTCAAAAGCGGTGTCCGTCCACACGCCGTCGATCAGCCGGAAGGTTCGTGATCCAGCGATCTTGATCACGCCGGCTGCATCGCCGCTGGGCGATGCGGGGGCCTGGGCAGCCTCAATCTCGGATTCGGCGGCGGCGCGCTCCACGGCTGACTGGCCGGTGGTCATGCCTGGGGCGTTGGAGTATTGCTCGAACGCCTCCTGGGCGATATCCTGCTGCGCTGTCTCGCCGAGCACATCGGAGTCCGTGACCAGGTACGAGGTGTACGGAGTGACGATCCCGTAGCGTATGCTCAGACTCACGATCTGATCGACGGTCTCTTCATCGGGTCCCTGCAGGCGGATTTGCTGCAGCAGGGCGCCGATCTTGCGGGTTGCCCACAGCCGCGGCAGAAACTCGGCGCCGCCCGAGCTGCGAAAACGCTGATCCGCATAGGTGAAGACCCGGGGAGCGCCTTCCACATCTCCCGCCAACCGGATTGCAGTGACGCCTGGTTCGCGGTACCGTCCCACAAGGACCAACTGATTCCCCGCGAACAAGTCCGGCAGCTCGGAGGGATATTCGTCAAAGCTGATCACATCTCCAAAATCCAGACTCACGTCCGTCAGCACGGGTTTGCTGATTTGTGCGTAGAACCCTGAGACGATCTGGTCCAGGGCCTGGCCCGGTTTTACATAGGTTGTGGATCCGCCGTTCTCCTTCGCGAGCGAGTCGAGCAAGAAGGTATCCACGTCGTACCCGACTCCAAAGGCGAAGAGCCGCACTCGATCCGGGGCCGCATCCTTGACGTTGTTCAGGATGGCCGCTGTATCGGTTTCACCTTCAGTGGGCAATCCGTCCGTCAGAAAGATGACGACGGTGGGGCGCTCCTCCTCCGCCTGAGCCAAGGCCTCCAGCAGTGCGCGGTTAATGTCAGTCGAGCCTTTGGCCGACAGGGATTCCACCCAACGTTTCGCCTCGGGGACATCTTCCATGCCGCGCAGTTCCTCCGCGTAGCTGTGTGCCCCGGTGCTGAAAGCGATGATATTGAATCGGTCCTCCGCGTTCAGGTTGTCCAGCGCGTATCGAAGCGCCCGCTGTGCTTGCCGGAATTTCTCGCCCTCCATGCTCCCCGATTGGTCGAGGACGAAGAACAGATCTCTGGGTGCCACGCGATCCGCGTCTACTTGAACTTCCGGCGCTGCGAGCAGCAGGAAGAAACCATCTGGATCATCGCCCTCGGGATCACGATAGGTGAGCAGATTGAGGCCGATTTCTTCTTCGGATACGGAGTAGTAGAGCTCGAAGTCTCGATCCGGAGTGACGTCCGCAGCTTCGTATCCCACCCGAAAGCGGTGGTCGCCCTCGCGCAAGATGTCGACGTCATGGGTCGGGGAATAGACTGCCCGCACGGGATCGGCGGAATCGACCGACACGCTTACGCTCACTTCCTCCAACGGTTGAGCGCTGAACTTCTCTGTGTTCAGCGGGTATGTATAGCGGATCAGGCCGCCTTCGGCGGGAAGCACCTGGGTGTACTCCAATTCGACCCGCCGCGTCCGCCCGGCCGGTATCGGAAAAATGGAGGCCTGCACCGCGCCGCGATCGGCGTATTCCAACAGCGCTGGATCCCGGATTTCCCGCACGATCTGCTCATATGCGCGCCGCGCTTCATCGCGTTCCAGCACTTTTGCTTCCACGGGCTCACCGTCGACCCAGAGCACGAATTCCGTCACCATGGCCCCGGTTGGGATGGGGAAGATATAGGTCCCTTCTACCGTCCACGGGTTATCGTTGCGAAACACCTGGTCCACATGCGTCGTGGCCACCTGTTGGTCGATTTCGACCTGCACATGGTGGTATTCAATTGCCAGCTGGGCCATCGGTTTGGGGACGGGTGGGCAAGGGATGGGATCGCAGATGGGTGGTTCGGGGATGATGATCCCATCGGCGTATGCCGGGACCGCAAACAGGGACTGCAGCCCGACGACGATCAGGACCCCGAGGGATACACGCAATCTGTGCATGACGGTTCCTCCTTCTGCCCCGCGGTTGACTGCAGGACGCCGGCCAGCGGCGGAATGTTCCCGGAGCTCAATGGCGGCGGGGGCGGCCGCCCGAAGCGGACTGCGCAATGCACACCCGTAGAGCTCGGCCGAAGGTGCGATATGGGTGGCTGCGGAGAGTCCGGAAGGAGTCGGCGTAGGGTGGATGCCCGGTGAAGGTTGGGGGAGGTCGGGCCGGAGCCCGGTCCCATTGGTCAAGTGGCGCGTTGGCAGACTCTGTGCATGCTTGGGCATCTTCCTCTCTCGCCCTCCCGCATAACGTCTACAGTAGGCGACGCGAGCGTTTGCAGCAGATCGCCCGATGCACCCGGCCCGGCTGGGTGTGTTCCAACTTGGGGGGCAATACTTCGCCTCCCTCGCCTGATGCAACCGCTGCTCACAGAGGCCCTCCAGTTCAGAGCGCAGAGCCGATAAGCCCCCACCCCCCTTGCCCCCTCCCCCGGCCTCCGGAAGACCGGGGAAAACGGCCCAGCATGTTGGGGGAGGGGATTGGGGTGGGGGGTGGAAAGGATCTCCAAAGGCGGAGTCGATCCTCCGCGGCGTGGGTCACCGCGATGGGCAATCCAGAAGCGGAGTGGAGGGCGCCCGAGTGACGGGCCAGTTTTCGGACATAGCTGCCCCCTGAAATGGAACGCAGCAGCCCGGCTGGCCAGATGGAACAGACACCGCCCATGGTAGAATATGGAAGAACTCCCACTGTTCCCGAGTGTGGGAGATTGTTGTGTGTGAGATATGTTCGAAAAGCTTGCTGGCGTAGAAGAGCGGTTCAAGAGCCTGGCCCAAGAAATGGCAGAGGCGGCGGACGATTATCAGCGCCTGGCGGAGCTGGCGCAGGAGCGTTCGGATCTTGAACCGATTGTGACAGCCTACAGGGAGTATCGTGAAATCCAGGAGCAGTTGGCCCAGGCGGAAGCGCTCTCGGAAGGGGACGATCCAGACATGCGCGACCTGGCGGATGCCGAGATCGCCGACCTGAAGCCCAAGCTGGAGAAGCTGGAGCAGGCATTGCGATCCATGCTGGTCCCCCGGGATCCGCGCGACAAGCGCAATGTGATCATGGAGATTCGCGGCGGAACGGGGGGGGATGAGGCATCGCTGTTCGCAGCGGATCTCTTCCGCATGTACAGCCGCTATGCGGAGACCCAGGGATGGCAGGTGGAGATCCTGTCCCAGAATGCCACCGGCGTTGGAGGCCTGAAGGAAATCGTCTTCATGATCAAGGGGAAGGGCGCCTTTTCCCGGTTGAAGTATGAATCCGGGGTGCATCGTGTGCAGCGCGTCCCGACCACCGAGTCACAAGGCCGGATTCACACCTCCACTGCCACCGTGGCGGTCCTGGCGGAGACCGATGAGGTGGAGATCGATATCCCGGAGAAAGACGTCAAGATGGAAGTCTTCCGCGCCGGGGGCGCAGGCGGCCAGAATGTGCAGAAGAACGCGACCGCGGTACGCATAACCCACCTGCCGACGGGCATCGTGGTCCAGTGTCAGGATGAGCGGTCTCAACTGCAGAACCGGCTGCGGGCCATGAGCATCTTGCGCGCCCGCCTGTACGATATCGCCGTCACGGAGCAGCAGGAGAAAGAAGATGCTGCCCGGCGCTCTCAAGTGGGGACGGGCGAACGCTCCGAGAAAATCCGTACCTATAATTTTCCACAATCCCGCGTGACGGACCATCGCATCGGGCTATCCTCTCACAACCTGCCGGCTGTCTTGGACGGCGAATTGAATATGTTCATCGACGAACTTGCCGCACAGGACGAGGCTGAACGCCTGCAAGCTGTCGAAGAATAGAAGATGGATACCGAGCTGTCGGTCGCTGACGCTATGGCTCGGGCCAGGCGTTCTTTCCAACCCTTCAGCGACAGCGCGACCCTGGATGCCCAAATGCTGCTGTCGCAGGTCACCCACAAGTCACGCGCCTGGTTGCTGGCCCACGGGGAGCAGAACCTCGCCCCATGCGAGAAGCAGGCCTTTGTCGAAGTCATTGATCGGTATTGTCGGGGGGAGGCGCTCCCCTATATTCTCGGCTGGTGGGAGTTTTATGGCCGGCGTTTTGCCTTGACGCCGGAGGTCCTCATCCCTCGGCCGGAGACGGAGCTGCTGGTGGAGATCGGGTTGAAGCGCCTGGCGGACGTGGGGCCCAACCCACGGGTGCTGGATGTGGGCACTGGATCGGGCTGCATTGCCATCACCCTGGCGCTGGAATCCCTGCAAGCCCGAGTCTTGGCGACCGATCTGTCGGCGCCTGCATTGCGGCTTGCGAGGGCAAACGCCGGGAACCACGGCGTTGCGGATCGCGTTCAGTTTTTGCAGGCGGATTTGCTGGAGCCCTTCTTGGGGAAGGTTGATTTGCTCTGCGCCAACCTTCCGTACATACGCTCGGGAGACCTCTTGCATTTGGCCGTAGGAGATCGTGAGCCGCGCCTCGCTCTGGATGGGGGGGTGGATGGCATGGACCACCTTCGCCGCTTGATCCGGTCAATCGAAGAGAGGTTCGAACCGGGGGCGACCGCCTTGTTGGAGATCGGCGCCGATCAGGGAGCGATGTTGATGCATTGGATCCGGCGTGTGCGCGCTCCCGAACGATTGATATTGCATCCCGATCTCGCCGGGCTTGGCCGAGTGATCGAGCTATCCTACTGAGCCTGTATCCGTGAAGACGAGGATGATTCCCGCCGAGGGCCCCAAATCGATCTCCGCCGCCCTGGGGGTGCTGCGGGCCCAAGGGCTGGTCGCATTTCCGACGGACACGGTGTATGGCTTGGGCGCGATGGCATTTCTGGAAGCGGCGGTGGCGAAGCTGTACAGGGCTAAGGGCCGCGGCGCAGGGAAGGCGCTGCCCATCCTGGTCTCAGAGGCTTCAGACTTGGAGCAGGTGGCGCGTGGGGTGACACAGAAGGTATGGCAGCTGGCGGAGGCCTTTTGGCCGGGACCGCTGACGCTGGTGGTCCCGAAAAACCCCCGGCTGCCCGCGGCGGTGAGCCCATATGATACCGTCGGTGTCCGCGTGCCGGATCATCCCGTAGCCCGAGACCTGCTGCGGGCCGCCGGTCCCATGGCGGTCACATCGGCCAACCGGTCCGGAGGGCCGAACTGCTGCAATGCGGCGGAGGTGCTGTCAGATCTGTCGGGCCGGTTCGATCTGCTCCTGGATGGCGGGGAAACCCCCGGGGGAGACCCCTCCACCGTCGTGGATTGCAGCCAGCCGGATTTCCCCATTCTGCGGCCAGGGCCCGTCAGCCAGCGGGAAATTCGCGCCGTGCTGAATCCTCGAAAGCCGTTAATCGGTCGTTAAGAGTCAATTAAGCGACGCCTTATGTGCCAGGGGCAGAATAGGGACAATATTCTCCTCCTCAAGCTGCGCTCGGAGCCCCAGGCAACTCTCGGCGCAGCTTTTTGTCTTCAGTCAATTCTGGCATCTCAATCTGATTCCTGAATTCGATATCCGCTGGCCAGGGATTCTCCTCGCGGGGTCAAATCTGGATCCAGCCGGGGAGCGCAGGGGATGGGAGCGTCCCAACATTGATCGCCCTCCTGCGGCGTATAGATTTCCTGCCCTCCCAATTCGTGACTGATTGTCTGGACCTTTGGGTATCGGGCGGGTCGGATCAGGCGGGATTCGATGATCTCGGGGGTGATGAAGGCCAGGCTAACGAGGTGGACCGCGATGGCGCCGGCCACCGCGACAGCGAGGAAGAGTGGGCGCATGGGATGGAATCGGTCGAGAGCCCACGCCATCAGGGGAGAGAGGGTCAGGGCGAGGGAGATCCCCAGCACCGGGTATCCAAAGCGAACATATGGCGCGGAATAGACCCAATATGCAACGCCTGCGCCACAGATGATATAGGGCAGCCAGAAGGCGAGCCCCCTCGTCTTCGAGAGTGGCTTCGCCCCCTGGGCGAGCCAGAACGTGGACAGAAAGGCCACCAGCGAAGCCGCAGAGAGAATGAGCAACTGTTGGTCGAAGTTCTCTTGTTTTCGAAACCAGCGGGGCATCCACCGCCAGATCGGCTCGCCCAGGATCTCCCTGTCCACCCTGCCTGGATTCCGGGCCCAACTTCGATCGCCGATCAAGCGGGTGAGGACTTGGTCCTTCGGGATTTTCCAATCGAAGGAGAACAGGTCTAGGGGAGCAAAGGGATATATCAGGTAGCCCGAGAGGATTATCCCGCGTATTGCCCAGGGAAGGATGATCGCCAACACCAGTATGGAGGAGGGGGCAACCGTCCTCCATTGGCCTCGCCTGATTTCGGAAAGCAGGATGGCGGCCGGGAGCAGCAGGAGGGGTGCGGCCGTCACCTTCAAGGTGATTGCATAGATTGACAAGCTGAACAGAACGACGGAATGGAGATCGAACTGCCAGCTCTCCTCCCGCTCCCATTTTTCCACCCACAGCAAGATCACCACCCAGAAGATGAGTGATGTGGGCATGTCCGTGCTCGGGGAGGATAACTCCCGGCTGAACAGCCGCCGGGATGCGAAGATCAATACCAGGCTCATCAGGCTGGATAGCTGCATCTCACCCTGGAGCAGGGCATTGAATCGATCGAGCAGGAGCAGCAAGGTGAGGAGCAGAAGCAAGCTGCCAGCGATGTGGAATGAACTGAAAGGGAGGAATGAAAGCCCCGTCAGGCTCACGAGCGGAAACCAGACGGAGTTGTATGCCAGTCGGGCGTGCAGGTTGCCCAGGCCGGGGACTGTGCCGTAGGCCTCGATCCAGCGAAGGGCCTGCGCGTGATAGAGCCCGGTGTCGTAATTCAGCGGGATATCGGTTGATTTGGTCAGTCCGAAAAGCAGCGCGGCGACAAAGATAGCCCACAATATCGGATGCCAGCCTCGAAGTCGGTGCAAACTGGATCGGAGATAGGGGAGCAGCCCGCTGCGGAAGGCCGACAGCAGAAGCAATCCACCAGCAACTACGATGCCGTTGGCGACGAGATCGACCCCCCTGAAGATGGCGATCGTCTCTGTGATCAGCCCGGTGGCGCAGAAACCCACCAGGGCCAGCAGAGGCAGATCGGGGAGACGTTGGTCGTGTAGCCCGAAGAGTCTACGGCAGAAGCCGATCGCAACGTAGCCATAGATGATCGAGAGAAAGCTGAAGTAGAGCCATCCGAGAAAGGTCGTCAGCATTGGCGCGTCCGCCCATTCTGTGCCCCCTCCCGAAGACGCTGGATCAGGGGATTTCCGTTAACCTGGATCAACCAGGCTCCTTTGTCAACCTCCGCCGGGGAAATCACCGAGCCATTGGTGTGAGATCCCTGGTCTGCCGAGCGGAGTACAGCTCCGCAGATCGTGGGATGAGCTCATCAATTCCCCTTTCGCGGCAATCGATCTCACCTTTTCCGCCGATTGTGGCCTGTTGCGGGAGACGACGGTGGGCTAGGCAGGTCTCTCCGCTCGAAATGAAATCCCGCCGACCTACGAGCGATCATAGGCCGACGGGGGCGCCTGTTGGCATTAGTGTACGCCGCTCAGGTGGGGAGGTCAAGGGCAGAGCATGGGGCGGGGGCAATGAAGAGCGAGCCGGCGGGCACGGGAGCATGGGAGCAGGGGAGGAAGGGGGGAGGGGAGCCCGGACGCAGGGGGGCAAGGGAGCGCGGGAGCCGGAGCGTTGTGCGCATTGCGCAATGCGCAAGACGCATACCGCGGAGCGGGTCGCAGGTGGAAGGTTGCGTGTTATCCGAACCGCCCTTGGATATAATCCTCGGTTCTCTTGTCCCGCGGGTTGGTGAAGATGGACCTCCCGGGGCCAAATTCAACCAGCCGTCCTCCCAGGAAGAAAGCCGCGTAATCCGCTGTCCGCGCCGCTTGCTGTACCGAGTGCGGGACGAGAACGATGGTGTATTGCTCCTTGAGCTGCTGCAGCGAAGCCTCCACCTTGCTGGTCGAGATAGGGTCTAAACCCGAGGTGGGCTCGTCCAGCAGGATGATCTCAGGCTCCAGCGCAATGGATCTTGCCAGACAGAGACGCTGCTGCTGGCCACCGGAAAGCTCGATGGCCGGGTCGTCCAATCGGTCCCATACCTCGTCCCACAGCGCGGCCGCCCTCAGGCTCAATTCCACGGCCTCATCCAGCCGCGCTGGGCTGCGCTCACCGGCCAGCTCCAGGCCGTAGGTTACATTTCTCCGGATGCTCATCGGAAGCACCACGGGGCGCGCAAAGACCATGGCAACCCGGCGTCGGAGACCGATGGTGTCGATCGCCGGGTCGAGCACGTTCTGCCCATCGAGCAATACACCTCCGGACACTTCGGCCACGTCCGCCAAATCATTCAGCCGGTTGATGCATCGCAGCAGTGTGGACTTACCCCCGCCCGCCGGGCCAAATAGGACGGTGATCACGTTCTGGCGGATATCCAGGCTGATGCCCACCAAGGCCTCGGTGCCGTCGGAATAGGAGAGGTTGAGATCTTGGATGGAAATCTTGACCGGCAGATCGAGGCCGGGATCCGCCCTCGCATCGGACGGCAGGAAGATCTGCCCTCTGGAGTGGGCTCTCGTCTCGCTCACCATTGCCTCCTCGCACGTGCCCGCGAGCGGATGACAGTTGCGATCATATTCATGGAGAGGACGAAAGCCAGGAGCACCAGCGCGGTGCCGTACTGGATCTTGATCGGCATCCCGGGAACCTGGGTGGAGATCACGAAGAGGTGGTACGGCAGCGCCATGGTGGTGTCAAACACCGACGTAGGAATGCGCGGCAGGAAAAAGGCCGCGGCGGTGAAGAGGATCGGCGCTGTCTCCCCGGCAGCTCGCTCAAGACCGAGTATGACCCCCGTCAGGATGCCGGGCAGCGCTTGTGGGAGGACGATGCGCCGGATGGTCTGCCACTTGGTGCCTCCCAAAGAAATGCTGACCACCCGGAAGCTCTGGGGAACGGCGCGCAGCGCCTCCTCCGCGGTGCTGATCACAACCGGCAATGTCATAATCGCCAGGGTCAAGGAGCCCGCCAGGATGCTGGTGCCGAAGTGCAAGAAGAGCACGAACAAGCCCAGGCCGAAGAGGCCATAGACCACCGAGGGGATGCCGGCCAGGTTGATGATCGCGACCCGGATAACGCGCGTCCATTCGTTGTCTGGAGCGTACTCGGCGAGGTATATGGCCGCTCCAACTCCCAGCGGCACCGCAACGATGCCGGTTCCCAAGGTGAGCCAGAAAGTGCCGACAATCGCGGGCATGATCCCGCCGGCCCGCATGCCATCCTGGGGAGCTTGCAGGACGAAATCCAAGTTGATGGCCGCCATGCCCTGCCAGGCGACATATCCGAGGACGAGTACGATCGGGAGCACGGTGACCAGCGCAGCGAGCGTGAGGACCGCAAACCCCAATGTCTGCCTTCGCAGGCGGCGGGTGGGGCGAGTCTCAGGGCGGGGCGCCGGAAGGGATGTCATGACAGCACGCGCTCCGCCCGCTTTCGCTGTCTGAAGACCACACTGGCCGCCGCCATATTGACGGCCGCGGAGATGATGAACAGGATAATGCCGATCAAGAACAAAGTGTGATAGTGCACGCTGCCGTTGGCGACTTCTCCCATCTCGGCGGCGATCGTGGCAGTCATTGTCCGTACGGGGGCGAACAGGGCGTTTAACCCAGCGGGCAGCACGGGAGCGTTCCCTGTCACCATCATCACGGTCATCGTCTCTCCGAGTGCCCGGCCAATGCCCAACATGACCGCGGTGAGCACGCCCGAGCGAGCGGCTGGCAGAGTGACCCGCCAAATGGTCTGCCATTCGGTGGCCCCCAGCGCCAGGGAGGCGTCCCGGTAGGTCCTTGGCACGGCGTCGAGCGCGTCCTCTGCCACGCTCACGATGGTGGGGATCGATATCCCACCGAGCAGGAGCGCTCCGGTGAAGGCCGTCAGACCCGTCGGTACGTTCAGAGTCGTTCGCACAATGGGCGCCAATACCAGGATGCCGATGAAGCCGAGCAGGACGGAGGGCAGTCCGCCGAGGATCTCCACAAGGGGTTTGAGGAGTTCGCGCATCCAGCGAGGTGCCACTTCAGCGATGAAGACGGCGGAAGCCAGACCCAACGGCACGGCGATGAGTGCGGCCCCGATGGTCACAACCAGCGATCCGCCGATCAAGGGCAGCAGACCGAAGTAGTTTTCAATGGGATACCAGCGCACGCTCACCAGGCTCCGCACCGGGACCTCCAGCAAACCTGGGAGACCTTCGCGCGCCAGGAAGAAGAAGATCAACACCACGAACAAGATGCTGGAATAGCCCGCCGCTTTGATCAGACTGCTGATGAGAACTTCGCGCCACGAAATGCTGCGCATGCCCGCCCTCTATTGGGTAATGGGAACGAACCCGAGCTCAGCTACGATGGACTGCGCTTGTTGGCCGCGGATCCAGTTCAGGTACGCCTGGATCTGCCCACCCGGCTCGCCGGCCGTGTACATATACAGATCCCGGGCGATCGGGTATTGGCCGCTGTTCACGGTTTCGGCGGAGGGAAGCACGTACGGTCTATCCTCCCCGCTGGACACGGCCACGACCTTGACCTCCGGAGTGACGTAGCCGAGCCCATCGTATCCAATGGCATTGGGATTCTGGCGGACCTCGGCCGTGATCCCCTCTGAGGAAGGCAGGAGCAGGGTATCCATCGAGAATAGCGTGTGATTGTCCTTCTCGCCCTTCCGAAGGACGTTTTCCAGGAAGAACACATGTGTTCCCGAATTCGTCTCTCTTGAGAGACGCACGATGGGGCGGTCCTCCCCGCCGACCTGCGCCCAATTATCGATCGCACCGCTGTAGATATCCGAAATCTGATCAATTGTGAGAGCTTCAACCGGGTTGTCTCGGTTGACCACCACCGCGATGGCATCCCGTGCAACAGTAAATTCCACGGGGGTAACACCGTTGGATTCGGCTTGGGCGCGTTCCTCTTCCTTCATTTGCCGCGAAGCGTTGGCGATGTCGACCGTCCCGTTGATCAGCGCTGCGATACCAGTCCCAGAGCCACCTCCGGTGACTGAAATGCTGATCTCGGGGTGTTCCTTCTGATAGGCTTCCGCCCATGCCAATGCCAGGTTGACCATCGTGTCTGACCCTTTGTTGACCAAGGCCTCGCCGGCAAAGGACCCCTCGGACCCTTCAGCCGAGGGTTGCGAACAAGCGCTGACCAAGCTGACGAGAAGGAGCAGGGCGATAGCTAATCGTCTTGAACGGAGGGTCCTCATCGACGGGGGGATTATAGATCGGGGTGCGTTCGGCTTCAAGGAGCGGGAAGGATCGCAGTGCTTGGTGTAAAATCCAAGCCATGATCGAACGAGAACGCGCCCCCAAGATCGTGGTGCGGGACCTGAGCTTCTACTATGGGTCATTCAGGGCGCTGAAAGATATCTCCATCGACGTTCGTCAGCATGAGATTACCGCGTTGATCGGCCCTTCGGGCTGTGGAAAATCCACCTTCTTGCGATGTCTGAATCGCATGAATGATCTGATCGCCGAAACGCGGGTCGAAGGCACGGTGCTCATGGATGGCCGGAATATCTATGGGCCCGAAACAAACGTAGTCGATCTTCGGCATCGAGTGGGCATGGTGTTCCAGCGCCCCAACCCTTTCCCGAAATCGGTCTTTGAGAACGTGGCCTATGGTCCGAAGGTGCTCGGATTGGCAAATGGGCAACTGGACTTGGAAGAGCTTGTGGAATCCTCCCTTCGGCGTGCGGCCCTGTGGGAGGATGTGGCGGGGGATCTCAAGAGAAATGCATTGGATCTCTCGCTTGGGGAGCAGCAGCGGCTCTGCATCGCTCGCGTGATCGCAGTGGAACCCGATGTCATTCTGATGGATGAGCCGTGCTCGGCGCTGGACCCGATCGCGACGTTGAAAATCGAGGATCTGATGCAGCAGCTCAAGGAGCGCTATACGATCGTGATCGTGACTCACAATATGCAGCAAGCAGCCCGGGTCTCGGATCGCACCGGCCTGTTCTGGCTCGGGGAGTTGGTGGAGTTCGGGGACACGCCCCAGATCTTCACCCGCCCAAGGGTGAAGCGTACGGAGGAATACATCACCGGCCGTCTTGGGTAGAGACGATTGCTTGGTTCGGGGGGCAAGGAGAGCGCGCTGGCCACAGCGAAGGGGGAGAATCCCCATGGAGCTGGCTCCCGGGTGGGCTCCATCTTGAAAGAGGACCAGCGCGCTCCGCCTCGAGCAAAGCGGGCTGAGGGAGTGACGTTTGTCACCAACGGCCCCAGGGAAGCGCTTAACCTATCCGGCATCCCTGATTGAGAGAGCGGAATTTCGGCTATAATATAACCGTGTAAAAAGTGAATAACAGACCTTCGGGGCAAGGTGAGGGCGGAAGCCCAATTCCTGATCGGCGGTAGAGCCCGCGAGCACGTTAGTGCTGACCCGGTGCAACTCCGAGGCCGACGGTAAAGTCCGGATGGAAGAAGGTTCCAGATACAGCGAGCATGGCTCGCCAGGTTCTTGTTATGTGCCCCGGGGACGATTTGTCTTCGGGGCGGTCTTTTCCTGGCATGGGCCGAAATCTTACCGTGCTCGAATCGAATCCGCCCCGGAGGTTCCGCTTTGGGGCGGATTTTATTCGTCGGGGGAAGTGAGGGTGCTGGAGACGTGAAAGATAGGAAGCGTGAAGGTGGCGCGACAAAGCGCAGGACGCAACTGTGGCTGGTGCCTATGACGTTGTTGGCCGCGCTCTTGATCTGGCAAGCGCTGGTGCAATTGGCAGGCTTGCCGGCTTTCATCCTGCCAGCGCCCGGCGAGGTCGGTCGGCGGCTGGTCGGGGCTTTGGTGGATGGTAGCCTTCTGCGCCATACGGCGGCCACCATGATAGAGGTCGTGGGCGGGATGGCGATCGGCATCTTGGTAGCCACGAGCCTTGGCTATGTCCTGGCAAAATCCCCTCCGGTGGAAAGGATATTGGCCCCATATATCGTTGCCTCCCAATCGGTGCCGATTGTGGCGATCGCGCCGTTGTTGGTGATATGGTTCGGATCCGGCCGGTTGTCCAAGATCCTGATTTCAGCGTTGATTGTGTTTTTTCCCATCTTGGTGAACACCGTGGTAGGAGTGCGGAGCGTCCCAGAGGATCTCCGGGATCTGATGCGCTCCCTGCGGGCCACGCGCTGGCAGATGTTCTATCTATTGGAGGTCCCGGCGGCCATGCCGGTGCTTTTGGGTGGGTTGAAAGTGGGGGCCACGCTTTCGGTAATCGGCGCGGTTGTAGGGGAGTTCGTGGCCGCGGACGAGGGCTTGGGCTTTCTGATCAATGTGGCCCGGGGGCTGTACGATACCTCTCTCGTATTTGTCTCGGTGTTCGTGCTGGTGACCATCGCACTGGGGTTCTACGCCCTTGTGGCTTTGATAGAGCGCTGGCTGCTTTCCTGGCAGAATGGGGGGCACGCCTCTTGAGGCCCCCGAAGGAGGGATGTCGATAATGCTACGCCGTGGCCTTTTGCTCGTTTCCACGCTGATTCTCATGCTTGCAGCATGCAGCCCGACAGGGGGTGCCCCTGAGGTGACCCACATCCGGTTGCCCATGGGCTATATCCCCAATGTGCAGTTTGCGCCATTCTACGTGGCCGTGGAGCGGGGGTATTTCCGGGATGAGGGCATCGAGGTTGAGTTCGACTATTCATATGAAACGGATGGGGTCGCGCTGTTGGGCGCGGATGAGCTGCAGTTCTCGTTGGCGTCCGGTGAGCAGGTGCTCTTGGCGCGTGAACAGGGCCTGCCCGTCGTCTATGTCATGGGCTGGTGGCAGGATTTCCCCGTCGCAATCGTCGCGCCGGTCGATGGTGATATTGCGCGTCCAGAAGATCTGGTCGGGAAGCAGATCGGCATCCCGATTCTGGGCGGTGCCTCGTACATCGGGTTTCGGGCACTGATCGACGCTGTAGGAATCACCGAGGACTCCGTTGATTTGGAGTCGATCGGCTTCAATCAGGTGGAGGCATTGCTCACAAACCAGGTGGATGCAGCGGTGGTCTATGCAGTGAACGAACCCTTTCAACTGGAGGCAGAGGGCATGGCGGTGAATGTCTTCGCCGTGAAGGATTACGTCAGTCTCGCCTCGAATGGCATCATCACCAACGAGAGAACCATCGCGGAGCATCCCGAGTTGGTGCGGGGCATGGTCCGGGCCGCCGTGCGCGGGGTGAGGGATGTGATTGAGGATCCGGATGCGGCATATGACATCTGCACCCAGTATGTGGAGGCGCTCGCGGAAGCGGATCAGGCTGTTCAGCGCAAAGTTCTGGCGGCGAGCATCGAATACTGGAGGGCCGATCCTCTGGGGCATATTGAAGAATCCGCCTGGAGCAATATGCAGCGCGTGCTGTTGAATATGGATCTAATTGAGACGCCCATTGATGTCGGCGAGGCCTTCTCCAACGACTTCCTGCCGTAGGGAAATGAAATGCCGGATCCAATTCTGGTCGCGAATGGCCTGCAGATGCGTTTCCCGACGCCCAACGGCGGGTTGGAGGCGCTGCGAGACGTCACATTCACCGTCAATCGGGAGGAGTTCGTGTGTGTGGTCGGGCCGTCGGGGTGCGGCAAGACGACCCTGCTGAGGTTGCTGGCCGGGTTGATTGCCCCCACGGGGGGGAGGGTGCTGTTCGAGGGCCGCGCCTTGGAACGCCCCCGACGCCGCATCGGTTTTGTTTTTCAGCAGTCCAACCTGATGCCCTGGCGGACCGTCTTCGAAAACATCGCACTGCCCCTGGAGTTGGCGCGGGAGACGGCGCCGCGCATACAAGAGCGAGCTCAAGGGCTGATCGAACTGGTAGGCTTGGGGGGATTTGCGGACACGTATCCGCACGACCTGTCTGGGGGGATGGCGCAGCGGGTGGCCATCGCGCGGGCTCTGATTCACGAGCCCGATCTGCTGCTTCTGGATGAGCCCTTCGGGCAGCTGGACGCACTCACGCGTGAACGCATGGGGGCTGAGCTCATGCGCATCTGGTCGGCCCGCACGGTGACGGTGGTCATGGTCACCCATTCCATATCGGAGGCGGTCCTGCTGGCCGACCGAGTGGTGGTGCTGAGGGCCCGGCCGGGAAGCGTGTGCTTGGATCTCACCATTCCACTGCAGCGGCCGCGAAATCTCTCGGCGCAGTACACTCGGAAGTTTGGGGAGTTGGCCTCCAAGGTGCGGGAGGCCATCGGTGATTCAGCGTGATGCATTGCGATTCTCTCGGGCAGAAAACGACACGGGGCCCACTCGGGCCCCGTGCCTGGCGACGGGCGGCTGAGAGCGCTAGCCCTCGCTCGCCGCTTGCTTTGCCTGGCGCCTGCGGCGGATGAACGCACGCACGACCAACGCCAGGGCAGCGAGGATACCGAGAGGCACAAGCGCCACAGGCAGCACAAAGATGATGATCCAGATCAGCGCGTCGACAAACCATTGGAAGGCCCCGATCAGCGCCTCAACCGCGTCTTTCACGGTGCCCTTGGGTTGCCAGCGACCGATCTGGATGGGCTGGGTCGCAACATCGGGCAAGACCTGAACGCTGATCGAGGAGAGGAGGGCCGACTGTTCAAGATACTGGATGCGACCCTTGATGACCTCGATTTCCTCTGTGATCTGGCGCAGATGATCCAGGACCGCCAGTACGTCCTCCGTCTTCGACGTGGAGGCCATGATCTCTCGCAACTGGCCCTCGGTCTCCTCAAGGTTGCGCAATCGAGATTGCAGGTCGGTATATTCCTCGGTAACATCCTGGCCGCTGATATTCTCTGACCGCACCTCCAATGTATCGTCTTTGATCAGGTTCAGCGCCTCGTCTAGTCGCTCCGCTGGAACGCGCACAGTGATTGTGGCTTGCTTGGCGACGATATCCCCTTGCCCATAGGTGGATTCGGAGATTTCAGAGCGAACCACAAAGCCGCCCATGGATTCCGCCATCTGGCTGATCCGATGGACGGTGTCCGCCGGGTCAGCGACGACGATCGTCAAACTGGCATCTCGGATGACCAGACGGTCGGCGGCAGAACCCAGTTCCAAGTCCTGCACGGCAGCCGGCGGCTCCTGGGGAAGGGCTCCCGCCTCATCGAACGCCGGCCCCTCCATGGATTGGGCGACGGACGGCATCCCTTGCGATAGCGATCGGGCACTCCCGAAAAAGCCGCACGCGCCTAGCAGCAAGGACGAGAGGATTGCGAAGCTGAGAATGCGGTGTTTTCTCATCGTACGTCTCCAAGAAAAGAAGGTAGTTGGGCTATTCCGATCTTATGACGACAGGCCGGTAAGAGAAGTTCCCGTCACCAACCCACAGCCAGGCGTCGCCCCTGGCGATCGGGCAAACCGACAGCTTGAATCTTGGATTGCACCTGAGCGATATCGTAGCTGACACGACGCGGCTCCCAAATCAGGGAATCCGTATCCAGAAATGCAAAGGCGGCACGCGGATCCATGTCGCGCGGTTGACCCACCGAGCCGGGATTGAGGATCATCCGAGCGGAGAGCGGAAGGTCACCTTCGGGGGTGGTGATCAGTGAAGCATGGCGATCCCCATACCGTTTCTGGAAGATCAGCGGAATGTGGGAATGGCCGACGAGGCAGAAGTCCGTGTCAAAGTGTTCGAAGTTGGCCGTCGCTGTGCGCGCATCCATGATGTATTCCCAAATCGGCTCGCGCGGGCTCGCATGTGCGAGGGTGAAATCTCCTAGGACCAGCTTGGAGTCGTGGCCTTCCAGGAATCCCAGGTTCTCATCGCTCAAGGTTTCACGCGTCCAACTGATGACTTGAGCCGCTTCACGGTTGAAACGCGCCAGCGGTATCCACCCGAGAACTGCTTGGTCATGATTGCCGAGCAGGCAGCGGAGGCTTGGCTGTGCGCGCAAGAGATCGATGCACTCGTTGGGATCCGGGCCGTAGCCTACGAGATCTCCCAGGCACCAGATCTCATCATAGCGATCGGCCACCTCCAGCACAGCCTTCAGGGCCGTTAGATTGGCATGCACATCCGAGATGATGAGTGCTTGCATGGCCAGGATGTTAGCACGGTCGCGCCGCTCTGTGAAGGAGGGATGCGCTGTGCGCATTGCGGTATGCGCAGGATGGAGTGCGCGATGAGCAGTGCGCATGGCCCATCGCGCATTGCGCGTTGCGCAGGCGGGTGCGTTCCATCCTGCAGGGCGATCTGACACGGCGGACTCGTCCCTGCCGCACCCTGTCAACAACACAGGCCAGGCCTCTCGATACACGCCTCGTTCCGCTCGCCGCTACTCGAGATGCGGCCTGCTTCGCACGTTCCGATTGTGGGGAGGCGCATCTCGAGTGCCGAGTGGTGAAACCACGAGGTGTATCGAGGTACGCCCGGCATGGGAGTTGGCTAGAGGATGAAAGATCCTTACGGA
>CAYMCO010000012.1:0-121438 GCA_964388955.1 uncultured Anaerolineaceae bacterium
CACGATGGCCACTTTCACAAGCCCGTATTTACACCACTCAATGAGATACTACCAGCAACTACTTATCGGGGTTGCGGGGGCGAGTCAGTCTTGATGGTTGTGAAACCGAGCCATTCTTCCGCTACCGTGGGAAGCACCTTCGATTTGTATGTTCCCGTTGCGTGGGCAGTCTCCCGGATGCGCAAAGCGCCGCTGGGGAGCGGATTTTCTCTGGTATTCATTCTTGTTTTCAGGTGATAGGTGCCACTATGGTATTGGGGAAGGAAGGACCCAGACGTTAGCGGGACGTTATCTCATCCTTGGAATGTCGATGGATGCGTCCAAGTTCGCGATCAAGAACCGTCGGAAGGAGCAGGTGTCGTCTGGCTGGATCTGTACCTTCGATATGAGCCATACGCATGCTGAGCTCTTGAAGGGAAGAAAATCGGGTGGCTCGATGGATCTTTCGCTGATCGATTGCATGCCGCTCTCAGCATTTTCCGCTGAGGCGCTTCCTTAGAGCGCTTCTGACCAGAAGCGACTCCAAAAGAGGCCGACTCATATCATGTTACCAACATTAGCACTCTGATCATTTGACACATAGTCGAGTTAGGTCTCCTGGACTCACCTACAGAGGGCTCTTGATTCAGGGGCGAGGAACGTGGGTTGTAGAAGGCTAGGGACGCGGACCCGAGAACCCCATCAGGATTGTGACCAAACTGGATGAACAGAGGGTCTGAGGTGATATGGGATATGGGAAAGCTAACGAGAAACCAGACAAGTCAGAGCAAGGTGATGTTCGTCGGAGGAAGGACAACTTCCGCCGGTTCTTGTCGGTTCGTTGCCCTCATCGCTCACGAGCGCTCCGAACGCCTAAACCTCACGGATAGTTTCTTCCCAAACTGTGAGATGTTGGAGGTTGTTCGATCCAAAGAACCGCTCGTACCGGCTGATACTAGCCCTCATTGCATTTCTTATCTCGGACCTACCAAGCCTTGCGACATCCTCCATCTCTTTCTGCTTCGCCTCAATGAAGTGAACCTTCAGCCGCTCTCTGGTTTCAGATGTCATTACGAGATCATACGATCCATCATCTCGCCGCCTGGGCTCCTGCTCGCCATATGCACCAAATCCTTGGAGACCATTTGCCAACAATTGACGGCACTGATAACCAGAACACACCTCTCCCCAGAAGTCCTCTGGCCCCCGCCAGTATCCTCTCTCAATCAGATTTCTCACGTCAGCGTAGTCCACTCTCTGATGAATCGGCGTGAAATAATACCTGATAGATGGCGGGCCTCCCCCAACTGGAACGACGTCTCGATGTTCACCGTATCCTGGCCCATGTGAGATCCCTGTGATTCCATATTTCATGCACAGGATTGAGAAAAATCCTCCGTACATGTTAATCACAGGTCTCTCAGATGCCGCCAGCCCCCGAACCAAATGGATAAATGACTTGAGCTGGGGCTCCGGACGTGTCGACTCATCAAACCCCCCCACCCAGAATAAAGTACCGTCAAATGAGCCGGAATCCCGATAGGCTCCCAGGATTTCATTGATGGCTGCCTCATCGTTGAGCAGCTCCTCCGCCAGCAGGAGCACTCCATAAACGGGAAGGCCGTTTGCATAGCCCCGCATCCGCTCCAATAATTCGAGTTCGATGGGCAACCATGCCCCATAGTTGGCGAGAGTTAGTTGGAAATATGGCGATACAAGAGCGAACGGAGTGGGTGTAGTTGCATTCTCCAAGTACTTGGAGTCTTCTTCTAGCGCAACGCCAAGTGCATTGAGTTGAAACCCGGCCACATTTCGAGCGAACTCATCGGCGGTTACAAGAGTCCCAAAATGCTCTGGCCGGAGTTGCTCAGAGCCGACCGGGTTCCCCAACTCAAGCCCATAGCTTTCGGCCAAGCCTCGAATGCTCAACCGAACATTTTCGGGCGCCACAACCCTATCCCGAGGCACTATCGCTGTGGGCAACTCAGCGAATGCGTGTGTCCCCGGATCAATCAAGAAAGGTACTCCAGAGAGCCTTCCGGTGACCAGAGAACCGATAGCACTCGTCGTGTATTCGACCATGCTCGCGTTGAACACTATCGCGTCGAACTCACCTTGCCTCGCGGCTATTTCAAGCGAGCTTGTGTCAGCGTGAATCCCAAATCTCACTAAGTGTCGGTGCACCTTGCCCCCCTAGAAGGGTTATCATCGTCAGCAGATCCCAGAAGACGGCTCCGGACTGTGAATCTTACTTGATCTGCATGGCGCTCGATCTTTCCCCATGACCTTTGCGGCTTCAAGCGAATCTCAATACTCTCGCCCACAGCAATGAGGCCGATCTCCTGCTCCTTTAGAATGTCTTGGTCAACTCTGTGAGCGTACATAGCTGGCATTGCGATATACACTTCGTCTGCCCCAAGTAGGCATGATCTTGCCTGATCTAACGCCTTCTTCCATTTTGTGATCTTTGCTTCTATCATCATGATCGATTGTGAGCTAGTTGAGATTGCCACCAAGTCAACGATTCGGTGCAAAAATCGAACCTCTCTAATTGTCTCGTAGCCTTGCCCTGACAGATATTCCTGCAATGTATCAACAAGGACTTCTTCACGCATTCGTGTCTCTCCTCCCCAATGACAAACCGCTCCAAGGCTCTCCTATGCGCCTGGTGACCCTTCCTCCAACGAGGCTGACCCTTAACCAAATACAAAAGGCAATGGCTGCAGGACCGCCCACGATCACAATGGACACGATCACCCAATTCTGCCAAGTCAGTCCCCACTCCGGACTGATAACGTCAATAATGAAGGAAATAATCGCAATAGAGAGCAAGAATGTCGGAGCTTCGCAAATCCTCCTTCCTATCATGTCCATAAACCGCCAATGTTTCAAATCCCGCTCAAGCTTTCGAGCGTCCACAATCTCATCCCAGATTCGGTCGAGTAGAGATCTGACGGCTCGATCCCTCGACTCCATCTTTCGAAGGTTGCCGCCTGGTTGAATCAGGCTCGGAGCCTGCTGGATTGCCTCATCCTCAATGAGGGTTCGCAACTCGGTAAAGTGCGCTCGTCTCAAATCCTCCAATTTCCGTCTCACACCCGGCCCTTCAATATCACTTCTTTCAAAGGCTCCCCGTGCCCGATGCAGGCCGAAAGAACTGAGTATCCCGACAATGAGAGATGCGAGAGCTATTAGTTCTTGAGTCGAAAACATCCCTAGCTGAATGACTGGCCTCGCAAGTGTGTGAGGTGGCTCTTTTCGGCGGATTCTGGATGCTTCGAGTATACATATCTAAGGAGAGAGGAAAGAGTAAGATTTCCGTACTCGCGCCTTACGTGTCTTATTGCTTCAAGAATGTCCTCAGACAGATTCTCCGCGCCGATCAGCTTTTCTTCTACAAAGTCTTTGCCTTTCTCTGTTAGAAAGAAGATCTCTTGTTCGAACACAGGTTCGATGTCAGATATTTCGCCCGCAACTCCCGCCTCTTCGATTACCATGGAATCTTCCCAAGATTCAGCGCGTGTCTGGGATCCTCTCTCAACGCTCTTGACCAAGTCAACATTCCTTAAGAAGTCAATGTCATCAAATACCTCGCTGGAAAACGGGCCATAATTGTAGGGTCGGAATTCATACCACTTGGTTATTCCCAGTTTCTCCGCAATTCTTGTCTCGACCCCCAATAGATACAGCAATTTCATTAGGCGAGTGCGTCCTTCAATAGGCTCCGAACCCTCATCCCCATTGCCGTAGAGGAGGAGCAAGAGCACGTCCTTCCTATTGTCGACTCTGTTCATTATTGCCCTCCGATTTCGGGGACGTCATGTATTTCGATGTCCGATGCTCTGCCCGGATGGGCTCCTCGGCTCTGGAAGTCATCCTCACTCTGGCTCAACTGTCAACCGAGGAATCGCACGGACCCGATTAGCAAGGATATGGCCATGGGGCCCTTCATAGTGGGCATCTACTGCGTTCCACTGATAAGATCCCTAACTATGTCTTGTGCCCTTGTATCCAAAGGACATTAATCTCGATCCGTGACACAGGTATCTCATTGAATCTATCAGTGACAGACCCGAACATCTGTTCTGTCATCCCTTCTTCTATTCTACATCACATGTCAAGCGGCCGCGAGCCGATCTTGGACGAGCATCAGTGCTCCGAAAGGATCCACTGTTCGTCTTGAGTCTTCCATGAGGAAGCCAAGCCCTCAACACAAACCATTGTAATGGACTCCTGAATGGATGCACCCACCTTCATGAGATTAAGAATGATGGCAAACCGAAGTCACAAATGTGAAACTGCGGTGCGCAGGCCTCGATGGTTGCTTTCACTTGCCGCCCGGTACTTGGATGTGATTTTCAGCCGGGAACGATCAGTCTTGATGAAAGACAGCCAGAACCGCGAAGGTGAGGCGGGATGAATGAGCTACAGCCTGTTCTGCGCCCCGCAAGTACCCATTCCCTTACCCTGCCGAGCATTCTGAGGTGCCGAGGGAAGGGATGCAGTATCAACGACACACCTTTCTCCCATACAATGCGCAACATGGCTTCAATCCGTATTTGACCTTTCGTCTCCGCCTTTTCGAGACGCCGGAACCACCTAGGCCCCGGACATGGGGCAAGGCCAGGTCATTCGGTATGAATTCGGCACAAGCCTCAGAGGAAATGCCGAATGCCAGTGAACTGGCTGGTGTCGGCGCAATATCGATCAGAGACATCACTAGATTTCGTTTCAGATCGGCCACTAGAGAGGAGGATGGTGGCTGGCCGAGGTGGAGATGCCTTGGGAATCCCCAGTGTCAGGGAGGCAACCCGGCTGGTCAGGTTCAACACCGGAGGGTGCTCGGTTCTTGTTTCTCAATCAATCCTTGCCCGGCACCTGTCCCCATTCCGGTCCAGAATAGCCAGTCCAGCCCAGATATGTCTCGTTGAGTCTAATGCGAGGTTAGATTGACATGACTAGCCTGGACCAGGGGAGCTTTCTCATTCTTTTACCAGATCATATTCGTCCTCAATGGCAGATAGACGCTCATTGAGCGCGTCGAGTGCCGCCTGAAGCATAGGGTCTTCCGTGTGATTGGCCTCCGCGGCGACGAAACCGAGAAGGTGATCGAGATCATCCAAAGTCACTCTGATCAAGTAATTCTCGTCCTCCTCTTTGGCTCCCTCCAGTAAGTCGACTAGTTCTTGATCGATGACCATCTCTTTGAGCATGAGATCACGCTCAAAATATGTGATCGCAAGATCGATCTTTTCTTCGCGTGTCAAGGACTTTCGTTCCCTCATCTAACTCCCTCCGGTATGTATGTGCAATTGCCCCCTGCCTACAACCAGCGGCCTGCCACTCTATGATAATCCAGGGGGGTCCTGTTTATCCCAATCGGGGGATGACCGGGCTGGATCTGTATGTGTACATACACTCCGTAGCCGTTTGTTCGCGCACAATAACGGTCTCCTAACGTTGACCATCTTTGCATGATGCTACATTGCCTTCGGACGGCAGCTATTGGTTTCTTATCTGTTCTTCTTGCAGATTCAACGACCGTGAGCCCTTAGGCCCGGACCGCCTCCCTGAGGAAACGACCATGATCGTGACGACCACATCCATGAAGGGCGGAGTTGGCAAAACGACGATCGCACTGCTGCTCGCGCGCTATCTCGCCGACTTCCGTCAACAGCGCTCGCTGATCGTCGACCTCGATCCCCAGGGCGGGATTTCCTCCGTCCTATTGGGTGGGAATCCTTCAGGCCCGACGATCGCCGACGGGATGAGAATGGAATCGAAGGGGATCGCATCGGCCGATCTCATGTACAACGCAGTCCAACGCAGCCGCGCCCATCCCCTCATCTCGATCATCCCGGGAAACGCCAGACTGGCGTCCCTGGCGAGAGACGGGCTTCACCCCAACGCGCTGGGGATCGCGCTGGATGGCATTTCCCTGCCGTCGCATGCCGTTGTCATCATCGACACCGGCACGCTCCCGGCGCTGGTCGCGCAGGGCATCGACGCCGCAGAGCGGGTCATCATCCCGGTCATGCTGTCGCAGCAGTCCGCCCGACCGACCATCAACACCCTGAAGCTGGCGCTGGCGCTGGGATGCCGCGCGGGTGCACTGCTGCCGATCGGCATCGGCGACACGAGATGGGAGGCCCGTGAGCAGGAGCGCTGGGCCCAGAAGCTCCGTGACAGCAAGGCGGTCCAGGAGATTGGCTTCAGCGTACTTCCCGGATTGCCCTACTCCCGCACGCTGATGCGAGGTCGGTGGCTGAAGGGCAGATTTCCGGCCCATCTGACGGAGCCGATAGCCGCATTATGCGAATTCGTGCTTGATGGAGAGTTGTGTTCTCAGAAGGGCGCCGACGAGGATGGTTCTGGAGCTATGGAGGCAGGGGATTCCGTCCTCCGGCTCCCCTCGAAGGAATTGGCCCATGCCGGCTAGCAGGCAATCCAGCGAAAGTGTCCTCGAGGAGTTGGGGTTGGCCGACGGCGAGTTCGCCGCGGACGGGAGCCCGCTTGGAGACCTGGAGAGGTCGCCCCGGCTGGAACGAACCCATTCTCCAATCCGGGTGGACCATATCATCGATGAGGCACCCCATCAGAACCGGATCACCACCTTCGATCCAGAGCGCTACCCAGAGGACGCAGAACTGCTCGAAAGCGTGCGCGCCCACGGGGTGCTGGAACCAGTCTATCTGCAGCGTATTTCATTCGAGGTTGGAGAGGAAGTCCAGTATGCACCCATCGCTGGCCACCGCCGGATCACTGCCGCACGCATAGCCGGGATGGAAAAGATCCCCGCCATCATCGCCAGGCGGGAGGATGATCCGGGAGCGATCGCACTGGCGGAGAACATGGGGCATCGGGCCCTGACCGCCTACGAGAAAGCGATCGGCCTGACGGCCTTGAAGGATCAAGATCCAAGCCTGAGCCTGCGGGGACTGGCACTGCGGAGCGGCATCCCCTTCGGCACCGTCTCCAGCTTGATGAGCGCCTATGAAAAGAGCTCGCCAGCCCTGCGAGGGCTCTTCGCGGAGGGTGTCGCACCGCGCGCCATACAGGAGCTGCAGCCGGTTCTTTCCTACCTTCCGGAAGAAGCCCAGGTGGCCCTCGTCCCAAAACTGATGGGGATCACCCAGGCGCAGGCCCGCTCCTTCCGGAGGTTGGTCGAGAAGGGGGCTGATCCGGACTCCGCCGCCAAATCGGCCATGGGCTTTCCAGAGGCGAAGAGCGGAGATTCCCCTCGGAAGGAAGATGGCCCCACCCTTAGATCGACCGGCCGGTCCTCAGGCCTTGAAGAACCAAAGGGCTCCCGGAGGGGGGATCGATGCGAGGCGGGTGCTCCCCTTCATCTTCCGACTGATGAAGCCGGTATGGAGGTGCTCCACCTGCGCACGGGAGCGCGGAGGGATCTGGTGGAGGCGTTGACCCAAGCTGCCTTGAGAGAGGGGATCGATTATCCCACGCTGCTGATAGCTTGCGCGTATGTCGCGGGCGGGGGCGATATGGGCAGGGCGATCGAGCTATCCGGCCATGCCGCCACCACGCGGACCTTGAAGAGCACCCTCCTGAGGCATTTGCGTACGGTTGAGAGAGGCAGGCGCCTAATTTCTTCATCAGACGATCCAGAACAGCGCGACTTCCTCGAACGGATCTTCTTCGGGCTTCCCCTCTATGTCGATAAGCGCGGGATCACGGACAAGCATCAGGAGGAGGGAAGGAAATGAGAGCCAGGAGGATCATGCTCGTCGTCGGCGTCGTGTTCGCCCTCATCGGTGGCGGCGCGATGTTCGTGGTCAACACCCTATTTGCGCCGGCGCCCTCTTTCATCGTCGCGGCGCGAGTGGATATCCCGGCGGGAACCAGCCTGACAGACATCTCCGACCAGGATCTGGTGACCGTCCCCCTCCAACTGAAATCCTCCGCCCGCCCCCTGCTGGAGGCGGTCCTGGCGCCGGAAGATCTCGAGAGGCTGCGCGCTGGGAGAGGAATCCTAATCCGGGATATCCAAAAGCACGAGCCGCTCCCCTTCAGCGCCGTGCTGGCGGGCGAGAACCCGGCCGCAGGCTATCTTGCGCGGTTGGGGCTGAATGATCCGGACCTGATCCTGATTGTGATCCCCGCCCAAGGTACCGCGCCCGAGAGCATTTCGGCCGGGGACCGCGTGGATCTGGCCGTCGCCGTGGGACAGGTGCCGGATCCCATCGTGCTGGAGAGCGATGAGATGCTCCCACCTCCGCCGAGCATAAACAACGTCGGCCTCGGCGGGTCGCTTCCCGATAATGTCCTGGCGACGCTGGTCTCCGCAAGCAGACTGCCGAATGCCACGGCGACCGAGACCCCCACCTCGACCCCGACCAGCACCCCGGTGCCGGAAATCCGCGAGCCGCTGGCGAAAGTGCTAGTGCACGGGGCGCCCGTGGTTCGAGTCATCCGCGAGCGCAGCCTCGCTTCGATCAGCTCAATGGGCGATTCCTCTTGTGCCACGGGAGACATCATCGCGCTGGAGGTGGTTATCCCCAGAGATGCCTTCGAGATGGTCTCCATGGCAGCCAACGCCGGGGTCCTCGAGGTGGGGCTGCTCTCGCCGCTGGCAGGCGACGAAGTCGACGGCCCGACGATGGGCGCCTCGCTGCAGGACCTGCTGGACCTCTTCTACGCCGATCGGCAGGTGCTGGCGCCGACCGCGGCTCCCTCTGCCACGGGGACTCCCGAAGTCGATGAAATCAGCCAACCGGAGATCGAGCAATCTACACAGATGCCGTAGCCGGACAGCCTGATGGCGTTCGCCACCGCATTCGGGGACGGCGTGGAGCACGAGCCAGGGGAGCAGAAGATCACAGATGAGTGAGGAATACCTCCACGCGCTCGCGGTTGCCCGCCCGGATGTGATCCAGCGGCTGCTGAAGCATCTCCACGTGGGGACGGATCAGCCGGTCCGGATCGTGACCGCGAGCCCGCTGTTTGACGGCACAGGCCTGCCGCGAAGCATCGCCGAAGTCCAGCCGGATGTGTTGATCGTGGATTCCGGCGTCGACGGATACAGAGTGGCGGAGGTCCTCGATCTGAGGCGAGCTATAGAATCCCCACTCTGCATCATTGGCCTGGGCGAGCCCGGGTCCGGCAACATGGGAGAGCTGCTCGAAGTAGGGCTGGAGGCGGTTTATCCGCTTCCGTTGGATGAGAGAACTATCGAGCGAATGTGCAGCGAAATCCCCGGGCTGTTTGAGAGGGTGTCAGCTCACTGGGGAAAGGGCGCCTGGAGCGGTGGTGCACCCGAGCGGATCCGGCGGGTGATGTCCGCCGCCAGCGGGACCTCCTGGCAGCGCCAGGTGATCGCGGTGTGGTCGCCCAAGGGAGGAGTGGGGAAGACGACCATCGCCTGCGAGCTCTGTTCGGTGTTGTCACGCATCGGGGGTCGCAAAGTGGCGCTGATCGACGCCAACATGAACGGCGGGCACGTGCGCGTGCGCCTCAGCGTCGATGCCCCCTGCGGGATACTGAACGCCGCCTCCGCATATCGTCGATCCAATGGGCGGCCATCGGAGGCCCATGAACTCGCAGAGCGCATCGATGGCATGATGGTCAGCGTAGCCGGCGCGCCGAACTGGAAAGTGCTCGCGGGCGTGACCAATATGGAGCAGTCCAGGCACGAGCACATCGCCGGAAAGGCGGGAATGGAATTCGGCAAATTCCTCCCCCTGATGCTCGCCCGCTCGTTCGATTTCGTCATCGTTGACCAGGGCAGCTCGATGAACGTGGGTCTTCACCAGGGCCTGATGCACGCCGTCGATTTCGTCCTGGTCGTTTGTGAGCCGGACATGCCGAGCATCGCCGACGTGCGGGAGGGGGTTCACCGCACTGTGATTCCGCGGGTGGGCATACCGCTGGAGCGCTTCGGGCTGGTGATCAACAAATGGCAGGATGGACTGGGTGTCTCGCTCGCGCAGGGGGCCAATTTCGCGGGCCTCTCGGCGTTGGGCGTGCTTCCCTTTGACACCACAGGGAATGTGACGAGGGCGGGGAATGACGGCATCTCCTACGTGGCAAGGTACGCGGACAATCGCAAGAACCACGCCGAGACGGAAGCCGCCCTCCAGGGCATCGCCGAGCTGGCGGCCCATTTCTACCCGCCCATCGCGGTAGCGTGGGGGGAGCGATTGCGGGAGAAGAAGGATGGCCGCGGGCTGCGCCTATTCCGCAGGTCCAAGAGCTGACCTGTAGGCATCCAGAGAATGAGGCGGATCGGTTGGAGCGAGGGATGAGGGTGAAGACCCCGGCGACACGGAGGGGATGGTGAACGAGATCACGTTTGAAGAGGATTTCGCCGTAAGGCCCGGTATCACAGAACAGGGCAATGCCTATTCGGACCCGTACGGCAATGCCCTTGCGGCCGTGCGCCAGGAATTGGTCGGCCGCTTCAGCCACCTGCAGATCGCGGTCGCCGGCCCGGAGGTGACGGAAGAGGCCAGGCGGCTGACAGCCGAGATATATATCGCTCACACGGACAACGCGCTGAGGGACAACAAGCCGGGGATTGGGTTTGACAGGGAGACCTTCGTGCAGCGGGCGCTCTCGGATCTCCTTGGAATGGGCCCCCTCGAGCCGCTGCTGAACGATGAGAGCATCGAGGATATCGTCGTGAACGGCCCGGACGAGGTAATGGTGTACAGAAATGGCGGTTGGCAGGACACGGAGATCTCCTTCGAGTCCCCCGAACGCCTGCTCGAACTTCTGAACCGCGGCATCGCCGGATCGAACCGCCAGGCGAGTATGGTCACGCCCATCGCGGACGCGGTGCTGCCGGGCAAGCAGCGGATCAATATCGTCACTCATCCCATCGCCTCACCCTGGCCGGCGGCCGCCATCCGCATCCCCGGAGCAAAGCGGATCACGCTGGAGGAGATGGTTCGGTCGCAGGCTCCAGATACGACCACTAGGAGCCCGGCCGTCGAGCTGCCGGACTACTCCTCCTTGCCTGGCGGCGATTGCAGTGGGATGCTCTCCCCTGGGGCGGCGGCATACCTGCACGCGGCCGTGCTCTGCGGGCTGAACATCGTCGCCGTCGGGCCGACCGGATCGGGCAAGACCACACTGCTCATGGCGCTAGGCCGGCTGATTCCCCAGAACCGCAGGGTGCTCATCATTGAAGACACCCCCGAGATTTCACTTCACCAAGATGGAGAGAAACCCCATAATGTGCTGTATCTGCGCACCCGGCCGGAGTCGCTGGAAGGCGTGCCGGAAATCAACCAGGAGGACCTGGTCAAACTCGCGCTGCGGCACCGGCCCGACGCGCTCACCCTCGGGGAAGCGCGAGGCGCGGAGGTCTTCGATCTCCTGAACGCCCTGCACACCGGCCACCGCAACGGGCTCACCAGCATCCACGCGCACGACGTGGGGGATCTGTTCAGACGCATCTTCCTGATGCTGGCGCAGAGCGAGAGAGGCCGCTTCCTCGATACCCGGCGCGCCGCGCAGATGGTGGCTTCGACGCTGCATATCGCGGTATCGCTCGATGTGTCCAACCATTCGGGTCCCCCCATGCGGCGGGTGCAGGAGATTGCCGAGTTCACCGGGGAGGTGGTTGACGTGGGTGGTTCCCCCGAGCCGGAGCTGCGAACTATTCTTCGGCGGGAGGGGGCCGCGCTCAACGGGTCCCCCGATGCAAGCGTGCATCGCAGCGCCTTCGAGAGGGCTGGCATTGACCTAAGCGGGGTCGATCCCAACGGGAGGTAGTCCGTTCGATGCTCACCCATGTCCTGGCTTCATTCATCGGCACGATAGGCCTTCTGCTCATCGCCGTGTCGCTGACCGGGAGGGGAAAGCCGTCCGGATTCGAGCGCATCGAGGCGCTGACCGCGCAGAGCGATACACTCCTCGATCCCACCCAATCTGACACCCCGGGTTTCGTGGCCAATTTGCAGGAGCGGGGGCTGGCAGCGGCGCTCGATCGGGCGGAACTTCCCGTGAGCGCCGGGCAGTTCATTCGCGCCCTGGTCCTGCTCTCCCTGGCCGGCTTCATGCTGACGCTCGTGGCCACGGGGGCTATCGCCGTCTCCTTTCTCATCGTATTCATCGCGGTTGCCCTATACATTCACTGGCTCATCCAGAAGCGGGAGGATCGCCGTCTGGAATATGAGGAGGCGCTGGGGGATATGTGCGACCGCCTTGGTGTGGGCGCACAGCTACACGGCTCGCTGAATGGCGCGCTGGCCCACGCAGCGGACACCGCACCGGAGTTACTCAAGGCGGATTTAGAAATGATCTCCAGCCAGGTCACCTCGGGCGCCACCATCCTGCAGGCGTTTGAATGGCTCCGGGCAGAGCGGAAGAACTATGCCCTGGACCTGCTCGTCGATACGCTCGCAGTTTGGTCCAGGCGGGGGGGCACCGTCCCCCTGCGCCGGATCCTCGCCCCGCTGAGCAGCACCATTCGCGAGGTGGCCGCGGAGCGACGGCGAATGGCGGCGGAGCTTTCGGGGGCCCGGGACCAGATGCGCATTGTGGCCATCTCCCCCCTCATCTTGGTCGGCCTGCTGCGCTTTTCCTCGCCTGCGCTGGCCCAAATCTATGCCTCGCCCTCTGGGCAGGTTATTCAGGCAACTGCCTATCTCATCGCGCTGGGAGGCTATCTGCTCGGATCGAAGGTGCTCTCGGGCGTGAATCGAACCGTCGGGATGCAGGAAGGGTAGGAGGCATATGGCAAGCACTTTTCTTCATCTGCTCCTCTCGATTACGGGTGCGGTCGGGATCCTCCTGATCGCCGCATCCTTCGCCCTGCCGAGATCGACCTACAATCGCATCCAGGCGACAGGGAGCGGCCCTCGTCTGGCCGGAGCGCTCGATCCGGCGTTGATCAGTTCACTGCTCATCGACCTCAGCCGCCGCATTGGCACCGAGGGGGAAAGCCTGGATGAAAGGCTCCGCCGTGCCGGTTGGATCTATTCATCCGCCGAGGAGTTCCACACGCGGCGCATGCTGCTTTCCCTGACCTACCTCGTCCTGGGGGTTGGCGTCAGCGCCCTGTCGGCCTCGTTCCTGGGCAGCCGGATGCTGCCTCTCGCGTGGGCGATGCTGGGCACCTTGGCGGCCCTGTATGGATTCACCCTTCCGGACCGCGTCGTGAACCGGGCCATTCAGCGCAGGAAGGACCGCCTGGTAAGGGAAATGGGGTTCGGGCTTGAACGCATCGCCCTTATGCTCCAATCGGGCGCCGACATCGCCGAGGCCCTCGCATCTGCGCGGAGCCTTGGCCTCTTTGGAACGGCTTGCGACAAGTTGGCTTGGGGGATCAGCATGGGCAGATCGATCAACGAAGTGGGCGAGGAGCTGCGGGGGGAGCTGCCGAGATCCCCGCAGTTCGATGAGTTTCTGGGCATGTTGGCCGTCTCCATACACAAGGGCAGCCCTTTGGTGGAGGCGTTCCAGGCGAGAGCGGCGTTGGCGCGGGGGAAGCTGAAGCTGGACATCATTGAAGCGGGCCAGCGGGCCAAGATCAAGGTCGTGCTGCTGACCTCCATGGTGATCCTGCTGGCCAGCATCATCGTGACCGTGCTCCCGACCTTGCTCATGCTGGTGGAGGAGGGCTTGTTTTGAGTGTTCTATCGCTCTGGGCAGGACAAAAGCCCGGATGAAGAGACAAGTCGTTTTGCCTCTCGCCCTTCTGCTCATCGCTGCGGCATGCCAGCCCAGGGCCATCGGTCTGGCGCGGACTGCCTATGGGCCCACTCCCTCACGGGAGTCTCGACAGTCCCCGCTTGGGCCCTATGATGTCGTCGAGCTCCCGTTGGGGGGAATACCCGAGCCCGAACCGCATGCCATCTTCCACCCCGAGTTTGTGGACCCTGCGAGCGGCGCCTATGTGCAGGTCCTGCGGGTCATCCCGGATCCCAGACCCATTCCGCTCGAACGCTGGCTGTACGCACATCTCCCCGGCGAAGGGCCAACTGCGCATCCGGAGGCAGGGGAATTGAGGCCACGGTTCGAGGATGGGGGCTATTCCGCGCTGGCCGTCTATGTGCGCGTCCGCGCCCCTGGCGGGAGAAGCGCCATGGATCCGTTCTACCCCTCGCTGGATTCCTCGGGCGGCGTTCTGGGCGCCTGGCCGCCGCTGGAGGTGTTCGAGGGGCATGGGGGTCTTCCGTGCGCGCCGCCTGTCGACTCCTCCCAGCCGCAGGCATACCCCCCGCCCCTGCCTCGCTATGAGCCGCAGACTCAATTGCTGGCCCCCGGTGAGAGCCGGGAGGGCTGGCTGCTGTGTCTGTCGCCGGAAACCGATTCGGGGGCTTCCTGGCTGACCTGGCTCGACCGCTCGCACGCGGGTGAAGCCGAGGGGCGAATCACAGCCTGGCGAGCGGTCGAACGCCCCCTGGCCGGTACCTGGCATCTTCTCCCGGCAGGGACGGTCCTCGCCTGGAACGACCTGGAAGCGAAGGCCCCCGAGGCACCATCGGCCGATCCGGCTCCGCCCTTTCCCGAGGGAGCCTTGGCAAGCCCCTCCATCCCGGAAGCGACTTCTGGGTTTGTCTATCAGAGCCCGGTTTGGATATCCGTTGGCATGGGCATGTCCAGTTTTGAAGGTCTTGGGGGGAGCGGGGGAGGCAGAACGAAGCTGCATGAATACGAACCTTCCCTCACGTATGACGGCTGCGATGCGATTGGGGCCTGGTTCAGCCTCCAAGAGCCGCCAGGCATCCGCTGCCAGCCGTGGGAGGAGAGGCGCTACGGAGGATTCTTCCTGCAGTTCTCTGTCCCGGGCATGGAGGATGTCCGGGGGAATTGGGATCACCTGGCCCTGGCGGATGACTTCAAGGTGGAGATCTACTTGGATGAGGACCTGGATGGCCGGATCGCCACCTTCGACGGAGTTCACATCTTCTCGGAATTCACATGGCTGCGGACTCCGATCCCTGCCGGAGTAGATACTCTTTGGTTGACATTTGAAAGGAGTGGTGGAGCGGTTGCTGAAGCGGCGCTGCCCGTATGGGCGGTTCAACTCCTGGATGATGCGCCGGAGCCGACGACTGCGGAGGAGCTGTGTGGAAGCCTCGAATGCCTGAATCTCAGCGAATCGAACCTGGATCGACCCGATAACCGGGCACTGGCGATTGATGGACTCGTCCCCCTACTTCCCATGAATCAAGCCGCCTCCGGCATTCAGATCCGGGATATCTGGGCGGCGAGGGGTGAAATCCCGCTCAACGACAACCTGCATGGGCAGGACTTCATTCCGACGAAGCGGCGCGATCCCTGGCTGCTCATTGAGATCGCCGCCATCACGGAACGTGCAGGAGAACTCCAGCTCTTGTATCCACGCGGGGATGGCATCTTTGCACTCGAACCCTTGGATCTGATTGCCCTTTACAGGGGCGATTCCGGCCAGATCGCGGCCCGCCACGGCGTGCATGTTGCTTCCAGGGTCGCAAGCGAGGGGATTGCCTTGATGGGCACTCTCCCTATAGACGTCTCGCTGGATGATGCGGTGCTGATCCTGCCGCGCACGGGCCCAGCCTGGCAGCTGGCGGCCGCGCGGGACGCGGTCCCAAGCGAAGAAACCCCACCTACTGAGCCCGATATCCCCGCCAGCCCGCAGCCGGCGCGTCCAGCTCTTGGCCCGCCGGAGATGCCCATCGGCGAGCGGCTCTCCCGGGCGTTTCCCGGCTTTGCGGATGGGCCCTCAGGGCGTTTGGGAGGACCTGATTCTGGCGACTGGCCGGCCATGCGCCACCTCGGTGATTCGGCGAACATCGCTGGAAAGACCTTCACCGTCCGGCGGGCGAAGATCGTCACTGGTGAGCTGTATCCGATCGCCTACGAGCCGCGGACTGGAATGCGACGGAGCGCCCCGGATGGTCTGCGGACTGATCCGTTCCATTTCGGGGACAACAGCGAGGTGTTCATTCCGCCGAACGCATCATTGATCATGGTGCAAATCGATGTCGATCCCGAGGCGATCGAACTGCCCAGCGGACGCGCCGGTTGCCAGACCCCCGGCGAGCGCGATTTCGGAGACATGCTGCGGCTTTCGTATCCCGGCTATGGCGAAATTCCCCCGCTGCGGACCAGCTCGGACGAGGACTTCGGCGAGTATGCCTCACCGACTCTCTATTGCCTGTCGAGCGGCTGGCTGTACTTCCATGTGGGGAGCCTCGACATCCATCCGGACGAACTCTGGTTTGAAATCGTCGATGACGCGAATGATGAATTTGCGGTCTGGACCTTGTCCCCCTTCCCGTAGGGAGCCTCCGGCCTCTCCTTCAACTATCTGATCTCGAATTCACCACCACGAATCGTTGAACTAATGCTGGCGTAACGGCTCACGGCAGTGGGTGATGCTACAGTCGAATGAACATTCAACGTCAATAGCAAAGACACCCTCCGGAGGGGCACGATGATCGAGAAGATACTGGGGCCGGGAATACTCTCCAACCAGGATGGTCAGGACACGCTCGAGTGGACGGCCATCGCCGCGCTGGTCGTGCTCATCGCCATCGGTGTGCTGGGCATCGTCGGTGGCTATGTGCGGCGCCGGGCGGCCGAGATCTCCTGGTAGCGGCCCATCAGGGCCAGACCACAGGCGAGCAGGCGTGGCAGGGCGGAGATGTTCAACTCACCTCCGGGACATTGGCCAGGGGTTGGTCGGCAACGGTGGAGCCTAATCATACCAATGCCTTACCGGGAGCACTCGGATCGAGGCCAGGCGACGCCCGAATTCTTGATCGTCTTCCCGGTCCTGATGGGGATCTTCATCCTAGCCCTCGCCCTGGCGATAGGCTGGCACACCCACCACCTCTCCGCAGCTCTGGCCCTGGAAGGGGCATCCTTGGAATCAAGGCTTCCCGGATTAGGGGCCGGAGCCGTGGCCTCCGTGAGCGGCCGCCTTGCGCCTTCGACGGGCATGGTGACCGAAACCGAACCCTTCCCATATTCCTGGCTCACCGGCTCCGGCGTGGAGGGGGATCGCTTCACCGTGCTGGGCGGCCTTCACCTCCCCTGGACGCCATTGGGGCTGAATCTGAGTACAAATCTCCGGGGCACGGCCTATACGCCGCGCTGGGAATTCAACGGCGCGCCATGATGAGGAGACCAGTCAAGCACCATGCAAAGGTCACCCCTGAAGAGGGCCAGGCGACTGTGGAGCTGGTGGCACTGATCCCCATCCTGGGCCTCTTCCTGCTCCTGATCGCCTACTCGGGATGGTGGACTTATGCCCGGCTGGCGGCGCAGAACGCGGCCTACAGCGGCGCCAGCTATATCCCGCGTGAACGCTACGGCTTTGCGGGCAATTCCCTCGCCCAGCGATACACCGTGCAGGCCGACGAGGGTATGAAGCGCATGTGGGAGTCGAGCGCCGCTGATATCTACGCCCACAAGGAGCAGGGCTGGGGGCGCGAGGGCGGAAGTGGGATGACGGTGTTTGTCTCGAATCTGGGTTGGCGGGACTTCTTCGAGACCTTTGTCTGGGGACAGGAGGATCATGCTCCCAAGGGATCCGCCTTCTTCCTATACTCCCCATTCATCTCCGCGGGGTCCGACTATGGCTGGATTACACCGGACGGCTGACGATCAGTCGAGCCTGAACGAGAACAGGCGACATGCCAGGGAACTCGAGGCGGGGCAGATCACGCTCGCATTCGTGGTCCTGCTTCCACTGCTCATCATGGCCCTGTTCATCGTGGTCGACCTGGGGCGCTACCAGATCCTGCGCAACCAGGTGCGGATCGCGGCGGACTCAGCCGCCTTGGCCGCTGCCGGCGCGCTGGATATCAGCCAGGCCTCCTATGGTGATTTCGTCCTCAACCGCAATTGGGCGGAGAGCCGGGCGGCCGATGCCGTGGCCGCCATCCAGGGGACGATCGAGGAGGACGCATGGATGCAGATCTCTCTCACGGCTGTCGAAGTCCATGGGAGCGAAGCTCAGGTGATGGTGACCGGCGGGGCGGCGACCATCTTTGGCGGCTTCCCGCTCATCGGGATTGAGCACTTTGAGGTCAGCCTCGTTTCAACTGCCAGAGCGGCCACCGGCGTCGAAGAAGAATGGTGACCGGAGTCCCGTGCAGGCCCTGAACGCCTCCGTGGCCGATCTTGTCGCCCTCATCACGGCCATCATCGCCCTGTACTTCCTGGTTGGTCTGGTCGTCAACCTGGCGCAGGCCCAGCTCTCCGTCGGGACCGGCGACACCATGGGCCACGCCCGCGCGCTGCAGCAGGCAATCGCTATGGTCATTCTGCTGGCCATCGCGGCCTCCGCTCGCTCCCTAATTCCCGCTCTGCAATCCTACCTGCAGCCGGGCGGCAACCCGCCTTCAACTGGAGACATCATCCGCATATGGAAGGGCATCGCCCAATTCGTGGTCACCGTCGTGATCGGTGGGGTCGGGATCTTCACCACCGTGGGGGCGGTCTACGCTGGGCTGGGCGCGCAGGCCAACATGGCCCTGGGCGTCCCCGGCGGCGCGGCGCGGTCTATGAGTAGGTTTCTTGTGCTGGTTGGGGGGATGATATTGACAGTGTCTTCCATAGTCACCACCAACTGGTTGATAGGTGAGCTTTTCTGACCTGCAAGCCTTATTCCCTGCCAATTGACTCCCCGCAGTCACCCCATCCTCAACAGTAGTTTGACCCTGGACCGTTGGGATCCGGGTGGCACCATGTGATCCCACTTCACCATATGGAAATTCAAACAGGCCGGAAACGACTATATATGGGGGACGCGGCCCTTGACTGGGGATACCTCGCACTTGCCGACGCTCTCAATTCGCCATATGCTATGGTCAAAGCATCCCAGCATCTGCATCACACTCCCCGCCAAAGTAGTTGTCTGGAGCGCTGCCTTATTGAGGGCACCTGGGTCCGTACTATGGACTTGGTTCCGCGATACCAAGCCAACGCCTATGGCCGTTTTGAGCTATCGCCACGCATGAGTCATGATTCTACGGGTTAGGCACAAGAAGAGAGCCACCAACCAGACGGCCGGCGAATGCGTATTTCGCCTGCCAAGGAGGCTTGTGAGATGGTTTCTAGGAGTATACCTGAACGGAATGAGGGTCGGGTGGCGAAGGTCTTCCAAGACTACGGGTTTATTCACTCTTCAGTAGCTCCCGGCAAGGACATCTTTTTTCATAATTCTTGGTTCCGAGGTTCTCCGCCTCCTAATGAAGGTGACGAGGTATCCTTCGAGTTCCGTATCGTCGAGGGACGCGAACAGGCCCATGAGGTATTTCCTATTCGTCCATCGGAGCATTCAATAGAGGAATCAGATGAAGCCTCTATTTCCCTTGCACCTATCAGTGGCCGACTGATCGATTGGGCGTACCTTCGCCACATTCCAACCACACTGAGCAATCTGGCCGCGCTCGCATTGCCCGAACGATGGGGCTTCAAAGATAGTCCAAACGACCCTGCTCGCCCAATGCCCATTTTGTATAGTTACCTCGTCCACACGTTCGGAAGGCTTGTGCTCGAACAGAAGGTAGCGATCAGTGATAGCGGCAGCTTTGCCTCCTTCAACACGGGGCTGGTCGACCGACGCTATGAGCCCATTTATGCGCTGTTCCGTCGTCAAGATGATTCCCGCGCTCCGTGGCAGCTTGCTGACTTTGCCACAGCTGGGGAGGGATCTAGTGGCCAAAACCTCGTACGATTCTTCAACCCGTTGCCCCCACCACCACATTACTTTGATGAACCGGCCGACCTCCTGTATGACGTGCGTCAGGGTGAGCCCGAGATTTCGTGGAGGCACGTTGTGATCGAACGGATTGAAAGATATCCCCGAGTCTTCCTGGAGGATCACTGGCCCAGAGGTTTTCCGTCGCAGTATACGGCCGCAATGACCAAGGGCCAGAGAAACGCTTATTTCGAGGCACTTGGGAAAGAGATCGAAAACAACAATAGGTTATATCGGAGGATCATGAATCGCGTTCGCGACGCCATCGACTTATGCATCAAGAGGGTTGCATGGAACTTCAAGACCGCGGTCCCTCAATACTACCCACCGGTGAAGAAGCTTCAACTGCTATTGCCCCTTTGTTTGGTGCGAGATGATGTGGTAGATCTTGCGTTGGCGGTTGAGAGGACACAGTCGGGTAACTATCTTGCTTATACTGCGCTGCCCCTGAACTGGGCTTACAAGAACGCAAGGCTCATTTGTCGCCCGGACAGTGACTGGCTCTCTCCTGAGGAAATCACGGTTTCCGGAGAATTCGAGGACGAGGAGGAGGCAGACTAACCAACTCAATGGCGATGGGGTTAATTGCCGGTCACTCGCCAGCTTTGGACCGATCGCAAAAGCAATCGTTACAGCGCACCGGGGATGCGGGGCGAATTGCAGGCCAAGATGTATGATAGGGTTGGTTGGGGAGCAAGAGAAAGAGAGCCCCCCGGCCGCTGCCTGTACTGGAGGCAGCCTGGACTGGACGCAGTCCAGGGTCCAGGGTCCAGGGAGCTCATAGCCGTTATGCGCCAGGAAAAGCCTGGCGTTTCTTGCAGGGTGGAAGTCCCTGTCGGGCAAGGCCTAACCAGCCACCCGTACCGAGCGTTGCGCCTGCCGAGGATGCGTGAGAGAAAGGAGGGAGCGGCCGAACGGAGCAGGCGAAGCGTACGCAGGGAACCACATAGGCCGCAGGGGAGACCGCACTCCCTGAAGTCTTGACACAGCCTCGTCACTGAGGATGAAGCAGGCGGCGATGGTGTAACGGCGCCAGAAGCCCATGCTAGGGGACCGATATTGGTGAGGTCCTGGAGGGCCTGCCGGGGTCTATGAAGAGCGCGGCATGCGTGGAGAGAAACGTTTGGGAACCTGGGAGACCCTGGTGGCTCCTGGAAGGCGTAGGGGATACGGATGCTAAGCCACGAACGGGGAAACCCTGACACGGAGGTAAGCCGGACCCTAAGCGTGGGGAACCAGGTAGGCTGCCCCGCCCGAGAAGGAGAAGGGATGCCGAAGGCGGCCAGGGGGTCAGACTCGCCCACAGTACTCTGAGACGGGAGAGCCGATCACACACAGCACCTGCGGTACTGTGCAGGTCTGGGGAAGGGGCGAGCAGGGATACGGAGCCTGCAAAGGAAACACGGGCCGGACATGCAGAGTCGGAGAGAAGCCGTGCAAACCTCCCTGTAGGGGATAGCGAAGAAGGCAGCGGAGCAGAAGCGATACCGGTTTCGGAACCTTGCGGTCATGCTTGGGGAAGACATGCTGCTGGACAGCTGGCGCCTGATCCGGAAGGATGCGGCGCACGGCGTGGATGGGGTCAGTGCTCAGGAATATTAGCGGGACCTGGAGGAAAACATCCAACAGCTTGTGGAGCGGCTGAAGCGAGGCAGCTACCGGGCGAAGCTGGTGAAGAGGCGGCACATTCCCAAGGGGGACGGCGGAAAGCGGCCATTGGGGATCCCGGCCACGGAAGACAAGCTGCTGCAGCTGGCGGCCAAGCGCATCCTGGAAGCGATCTACGAGGCGGACTTCCTGAAGTGCAGCTATGGATACCGACCGGGGATCAGTGCCCGCGACGCGGTGCACGATCTGACGGTGAAGCTGCAGTTTGGGCGGTACCAATACCTGGTGGAAGCGGACATCAAGGGCTTCTTTGACCATGTGGACCATGAATGGCTGGTGCGCATGCTGGAGGAGCGCGTGGACGACCGGGTGTTTGTGAGGCTGATCAAGAAGTGGCTGAAGGCAGGGGTGCTGGAGGAGGACGGGAAAGTGGTTCACCCGGCGACGGGAACGCCGCAGGGGGGAATCATCTCGCCGATCCTGGCCAACATCTACCTGCACTATGTGCTGGATCTGTGGTTTGAGAAGGTGGTAAGGAAGCAGTGCCGGGGCGAGGCCTTCATGATGCGCTACGCGGATGACTTTGTGGCCGCGTTTGAGCGACAGGAAGAAGCCGAGCGGTTCTATAAGGACCTGCCGGAGAGGCTGGGGAGGTTCGGGCTGGAGCTGTCGAAGGCGAAGACGCGGGTGATCGAGATCGACCGTAATCGACCTTCAGGCGGAAGCCGGTTTGAGTTCCTGGGTTTCGAGTTCTACTGGGAGAAAGACCGGCAAGGGCGGCCGCATCTGGAGCGGCGCACAGCGCGAAACCGGCTGTGGGCCTCGCTGGTGCGATTCGCCCTTTGGTGCCGCCAGGTGCGCCACTGGGACCTGCGGGACCTGTTTCGGGCGCTCAACGCCAAACTCCGTGGTTACTACAACTACTACGGAGCAGTGGGCAATTATGAGAGCCTGGCGATGTTCTTCCGGCACGCACTGCGCATCCTGTTCAAGTGGCTCAATCGTCGAAGCCAGCTGCGAAGCTACAACTGGCCAGGTTTCGTTGAGCTGCTGAAGCACCACCGAGTGGAGAAACCACGGATCGTACCGACATCCCGGCGACGTGCTGCTACACCGCCGACCTGATTGCGGAAGCGAGTATCCTTGAAGAGCCCGGTGCGGTAGTTCCGCACGCCGGGATCTGTGCGGGGGCCGTTGGGCAACTGGCGGTCCTACCGCGATAGGCGGAATCACCTTGATCATGACAATCTTCCCAAGATTCCGATATCCGCTTGTCGCGCTATACTGTTAGAATGAAGGATGCCCTGTATCTTTCCAGGGCAATCGGTGCGAACAAGCTTCTCCTTCCTGAGGATCTCCTGGCGTCAGTTCACTATGGGGTGTTTCATTATGGCAAAATCCAAATCCAAAGATCGTAAGGCACGTCTAGGGGAAGAGGTAGCGACTGCCATCAAAGAATGGTGCGACCTTAGGAAGGGGATTCCTTGCTATCCGCTATTCATTGGACCGCCGAGCATTGGCAACAATCTGGTCAATGACATATTCGAGGAGCTCAGGTCAGATTATTCACAGGAGGATGGCAAGCTTGATGTCATTATTCATTCCAGCGGCGGAGATATAGATGCGGCATACAATCTATCTCAGCTACTACGACGGTACGGCACCGAGCATCTTGACTTCATTGTTCCGAGATGGGCAAAGAGCGCAGCCACCATGCTTGTCTGCTCTGGAGACAAGATCTTAATGAGCCCTATAGCAGAACTCGGCCCACTCGACCCTCAAATAACTGAGATGAATCCATTTGAGGGCCGATTGGAGCGATTCTCGCCTCTTCATATTGGCTCCGCAATTGATCTAATACGAGAGGAATATAGAGAGGGCAACGAAAAGCTTGCAGAAGGCCTCTTAGGCAGGTTGCAGTTTCCCATGACTCTGGGTAGCTATCGTAGTATGATAAACATTGGAAAAGAGTATCTCACCAAGCTGCTATCCACGAGGATGCTCAAAGGAAAGCCCGCCAGAGTCAAGAAAATTGCAGAGAAATTGACCTCAGGATATGTTGATCATGGCTATTGCATTGATGTCACAGAGGCACAAGCGTTGGGCCTTGTCGCTGAGGAATTGACAGGAAAGCAATTGGATGTCTCATGGAAGATCTTCAAGCTCTTTGAGGAAATGCGAGAAATCGAAAAGCAGGAAAAGCAGCAACAGATAACAGATCAACTAAAGGAGCTTCCCCCCGAGATCTTGGATAGGCTACCTGAAATCATGAGGGATTCCAATGGATGACGATCGACTGGTAGGAAACTATGAAGATATCATTCTCCGCATGGCAGCCGCACTATTATTGAAGAATGGCCAAGTTTCTATCAACGAAATCGAAGCATTGCCCTTCGTTGAGGGTGAAGATCATGCCAAGGATGTAGCTATCTTCCTTTTCAATAGATTCAATCTCGAATTCGAGGAAGACTACCTGCTTCTCAAGTCTCCGCCTCTCGTTCCCAAGACCCAGAGAAGGGGTAGAGTTCCGAATCCCTCTTACCGGGAGCGTGCTATGAATCTCGAAGAACTGCTTCAGATCCATCAAGAATGAACGGGGCCTAGCCTCCGCTTCTCGGGCATTCACACCAAGTTACTCCCAATTCTTGCCAAATACTCAGCTTTGTATGTCGCGCCGCCTAGCAAATCGCCAGACCGTGTGAAAAGTGAAGCTGGTGGGCGATGCTCCGTCTTCAAACGATGGAACAGGATCGCTTTCAGGCGAGAACACACCCAGAATCCGACAGAAAAAGACAAGCCCTGATCAGGCCAGGGCTTCGACCATTCTCTGCACTCCCAGAACCTTGATCGCTCTCCTGATATTGTAAGCGAGGATCGTCAGGGACATCTCAGCCCTGACATTGGGAAGCTTGCGGGTCAAGAAGTGCCCTTGATCCCAATGGTGTTTGATGGTGCCGAAGGGATGCTCGGCCAGTCTCTTACGCAGTTTCATCTTTTCCCGGTTTTCTTGAACCCGCCTCTCCATCTCGTCCAGCAGGTCCTCATCCACCCAACGGGTGATGCGACGACCGCCTTTGTTGCGGGTGCATTGGGCTCTGATAGGGCAATGAGCGCAAGCGCTGGAGGCATAGTACTTGATGTCCCTGCCTTTTTCCCGGGTCTGAAAGCGGAAAGAGAGCTGCTCTCCTGCGGGACACCAATAGCAATCCTGGTCTGGATCATAGCGGAAGTCTTCTTTGCTGAAGAGGCCTCGTTTGCGGCTGGCGGAGGTGTGGGGCTTGGGGATGAAGGGGGTTATTCCTTCCTGGAGGCAGTCCTTCACCTCCTTGCCATGGTAATAACCCATGTCAGCCAGGACTTCGAGCTGGTCTACCCCGAGCAGGTCCTTGGCCCTGATGGCCATGCAGCTCAGGAGATGGCGGTCGGTGACGGCGTTGGTGACTTCGTGGTCGAGGATGAGCTTGTGCTTGGCATCGACGCTGAGCTGGACGTTGTAAGCCACATCTGTCCGGCGCCCGCCGCTGACGGGCATCATGCGACTATCCGGATCGGTAAGCGAAACCTGGGATTCCCCGCTCTCTTGCAGCTCCTTATCCATCATTTCCGCTTCAGCCCGTCGGCGCTTCATCTCTTCAATTTTCTTTTGAAGCTCTTCGCCGGTAAGCTTCTCTTCTTCCGGCTCTTCCTCATCCGCTTCGTCCAACTCCTGCAGGTAGCGCTCAATGTCTTCGTCGAGCTTCTGGATTGTGCGCTTGAGCTGCTTCCGTGTGATATTTCGATCTCGTCGATTGACAGCTTTGAATTTCGAGCCATCAATGGCCACCAGGTCGCCGCTGAAGAGATCGAGCTGACGGCAGAAGAGGGTGAATTCCCGGCACACCTGGCGAATGGGCTGGCGATTATCTCTGCGAAAGTCGGCGATAGTCTTAAAGTCGGGTGTCAGGCGTTTGATGAGCCACATGACCTCCAGGTTGCGATGGGATTCTCTTTCCAGCATGCGGCTTGAGCGGATGCGATTGAGGTAGCCATAAAGGTAGAGCTTCAAGAGATCGGCGGGATGGTATGGGGGACGTCCAGTTTCCTGGAGGGTGGCATGTCGGAAACTGAGGCTCTGGAAATCGAGCGAATCGATATAGGCATCGATGAACCGCACTGGGTTCTCTTGGACGATGAAATCATCGAGTGCTTCAGGGAAAAGCGTCAGTTGGTCTCGGGATGCACCCTGAATGTGGTCCATGCTCGCTCCGTGTAGACAGAGATCGGCGTTTGATCTAGCATATATATCGCCAGACTTTTCACACAGACTCTCGCGTCGCTAGGCGGCAAAGCTCAGTTGTTGGCGAGTAGGGTCAGAGCGACCGACCGGAAGGATGGTACAAAGAGTGGATAGATACGCGCTTTTTCGGTTTCTCCAATCAAAGCGGCCGGAGTACGCAGGCAAGGTTATTGAACTTCGAGAGGCAATAGCAGGATGGCTCTCATATATACCACAGACATTTCCTCACTACACCCGGCACACTATCGAACACAGCGAGCAAGTCATCTCGCAATCGTCGAATCTCCTGTTCGTTGACGGGGACCCGACAAGACCTGTTGTCGATCTCTCAGGTGTGGAGGCCTATTCACTCATTGCCGCCTCCCTTCTGCACGATGCTGGAATGGTCACGTCTGACCATGAGAAGATTGAGATTCTGCGTTCAGAAGAATGGAAGGACTGGGCCGAAAGGGGAGGCGGCGGCACAGCAAGATACGCTGAGGTCAAGGACTTGAGGGAGTCTAGCTCAACCTACGAAGATGTGCCTCGTGACTTCATCGCCGATATTCAATTGCGATTTCTCATTGCAGAGTTTGTACGTAAGACGCACCATCTTCGCACCGCAAGGTTGTTACAGCAGCGTGAAGCAAAGCTTGCTAGGTTTGCATTTGACGATCCGGTTCTAGCTAAGACAATCGGCGACATTTGTAAGTCCCATGGACTTCTCCACCATGAGCTGCAGGATAGCGTGTTGTTTCCGGATCGCCGAACAGTCCGCGGAGAGCTCCTCAATGTCAAGTTCCTATCGCTGATCCTAAGGCTCGCAGACTTGCTGGACATGAGTTCTGACCGAGCATGCCCCTTGCTGTTAAACGCAGCATCACCGCTACCTTCCAGTAGTCTGGCGCATTGGTCCCAATATCGGCGCATTACCCATCGCTTGGTTGCCCACGATCGAGTCGAATTGCGGGCTGAGTGCCTCGATCAGGCTGAGCATCGATTCCTTCAAGATTGGTGCAGCTGGTTGGTTGAAGAGGTGGAGCACGCAAGGGCAACCATGGCCCACTCGCTACGACATAACGAGTGGGTCCCACCCTTTGTCAGCATGCATGGCCCGGAGGCGACCATCCACATTAAGCCGTCCACCGAAGCAACGTATGTGCCTTCGAAGTGGACACTGAAGCTTGATCCAGACGTTGTTATTGATCGGCTGATTCACGATCTGCACAGTGATCGGAAAATCTTCCTAAGAGAGCTGATACAGAACGCGCTCGACGCGACTCGCTGTCGGATTCTCCTCGATTCCGGCGACCGCTACGATGGCTATTCCAGTCCATTCTTGGACCTGGACGCCAGCATTCGGCAGGGCCATGCCATCGAAATTGAAATCGAGCAGCGGCAAGTCGAGAATCCGCTCTCAGGCGAGGAGGAAACGCGGCAGATACTAACCATTGTCGATAGCGGGATTGGTATGGATCGTAGGATTATTGAGGACTACCTCCTGCAGATCGGCCGCTCCTTCTACACATCCGACGAATTCAGGAGGGATTTTGGATTCTTTGCCTCGAGTCAGTTCGGGATCGGCTTCCTCTCGGTATTCGCCGTGAGTGATCATGTCGAACTTGACACGTTCAAGGCTGGTAGCGACGACCCGATCAGGATAGTACTTACTGGACCACGAAACTACTTGTTGTCAGAACACGGAACTAAGCGCTCCCCCGGGACCTCAGTCAGCGTACTCCTTCGTGAAGAGTTCGAGCCTGGCGAATTGACGGCTCTCGTCTCAGGATGGTGCAAGAGAGTCGAGTTTCCAATCCGGTTAAACGACCTTGGAGTTACATCAGTCATCAAAAGAGAAGTTCCTGGCGATTTCGAGTACTCCATACCCGACATTACGCAGGATGGTTCCCAATTCTCCGTGGTGTCCTTTCCGATTGAGCGAAAAGGAATAGATGGAGAGCTGTACGTCTTCGTCCATTCCACTTCGGGAGGCGACTCGTGGGCGGATTGGAACTGGGCTCGGTACACATACCCTACGTTGCATCCAGAAGCTGCTGCGCCCCCGTTCCCAGGCAATCTGGTCTGCATAAATGGCATCTCGGTGGGTAGTGAGAGCGCGGGTCATAGGGGGTCCATGGCCCATCGGTTGGACTTCCGTCACCCGGCGTTTCAACAGACATTGACCAGAACTGATCTCGGGCCGATACGGCGGGCCGGTCGTCCGTCGATTCCGGAAGTTGAGTCGCGATGGCAAGAAGTGCTCTCAAGCCATCTCCAGGTTTCCCCGATTGCCAGTGGTGAGGAATCTTGGACCTACAAGCAACGATTGGTCGAGAGATTCGACCTTTCGGGCTACTGGGAGGACATTCCGGGAACGGTCGCCTTTGTCGACGGTGGACGACAAGTCCTCTCCTCACTCAACGCGTTCGTAGAGTTCGAGAGATTCTGTACTACATATGAGCTTGGCCCGGAGAAGCTCGACGCGCGAGAGCGCCGGTCGGCGAGAGACAGCTTCGGACTCAATCTCGGTTCCCCGCTGCTTGCCGAAGATCACATCGGCAAGCTCTCGACGAAGCATAGAAGGCTCATCTTTGAGTCAAGAGAAGTCTCAAACGTAGCACTTAACTCCGGATCGTTGGTTATCTCATGGATTGCTAGATCAAAGCCTAGGCCACTTCAAGAGAGAAGGTCGGATCTTCCCATTGAAATCACAAGTCTGCCGTTCGCTGGCGTAGTAGGATTCTCAATTCACAAGACTACTGATAGTGTCTACCCATGTGTGCTGCTCAATGGAAACCACGCTCTCATCAGTTGGCTCCTAAGGGTGCGAAACGCGACCGACGAAAGCGATTCTCGCTTGGGCGCCAATCAATACCGGCAAGTACTTCAACTGCTTCTCGATCCAGTGAGGTATAGCGGCTACAGGCTTGATCGGTTCATAACCTATCTGCAAGGCTGGGCAGACATTCCCGACCTGCCGCATGAACTCTATCCACCCGAAATTGACATCACAAGGTCATGCTTTAGCGTTCCGGGACAATGACGGTCAGGCTAGCGGCTGTTCGTGTATCAGGGCGATCTGCACAGACTGAGGCGTGCCGCCTAACATCTCGCCAGACCGTGTGAAAAGTCGGATTGGCAGTTGGGTTTCTAAAGGCTTTCGGTCTGATTCGATCCGGATCGGCCAAAAGACGTATTTGAATCGGAGCGAAAAAAAGAAACCCTGATCAGACCAGGGCTTCGATCATTGTCTGCACCCCCAGAACCTTGATTGCCATCTTGATGTTGTGAAGTCAAGCTGCATGAACGATAGGCCAGGATGGTCAGGGACATCTCAGCCCGGACATTGGGTAGCTTGCGGGTGAGCCTGCACTGGCCAGGCCAAGGGAAGTGCCCTTGATCCCAATGGTGTTTGATGGTGCCGAAGGGATGGCCAGCCAGTCTCTTGCGCAGTTTCATCTTTTCCTGGTTTTCTTGAACTCGCCTCTCTATCGCGCCCATCAGGTTCTCATCCGCCCAATGTATAATGCGACGACCGCCTTTGCTGCGGGCACATTGGGTCCTGATGGCGTGGCGGCCGCAAGCGCTCGGGGCATAGTACTTGATGTCCCTGCCTTTTTCCTTGCTCTGAGAGCGGAAAGAGTGCCGCTCTTCTGCTGCCGTGCCTCCCCAGCAATCATGCGCTGACACATAGCGGGATCGCTCATCGCTGAAGATCGATGGAATCGCGACCAGCTAACCAATAGGTCACACCCCTGGGCTGCCCTCCGCCGTATATTGTTCGCATGCGGTCTCCGACCACCCTGATCGGGCTCTGGCGATTGACGCCTCATCTGATTGCCCTGGGCCTTCTGCTCATCTCCCTCCTCGCGCCTGGACCAGTCTCGGCCCAAGGCAACGGCCCCGAAGACGCCGCCATCGGCGCGGCGGGCAAGATGCTGGGGATCTTCATGTCATTGGCCAAGCTGTTCATCAACGTCGCCTACGCACTGATGTTCATCGTCTTTGCCGTGGGTTCCGTGAAATCCGGACTTGGCGCTCAAGCCGCACAGCAGTTTGGGGCGACTAACCGCGTATCTATGGAACTGCTCAATCTCGCCGGCGGCGTGGTGATCTTCGTCTTCGGCCTGATGACCCTGCCGCTGGTCAACATGATCATCCGCGAGGTCTCCGAGCAGTTCACCGCGGGAGGCGGCTGGGATTTCACCATTGAGATGCCCGTCCCCATTCCAGGTGTGAATCCATGAGGGACGATCCCCTGATCCAGCGTGCCAATGCAAAGCCGCGAGCGGTGTCGGGCATCACGAAACCTACTGCCACAGTGATGATCATCGGGGTACTGCTGGCTTTCGCGAGCGCACTTCCAGCTCAGGCCATGAGCCCGAGTTTCAACTCAGGGATCCTCACTCTGACCTCAAGTCCCCTTCTGCCACCTCCTCCCCATCACTCAGAGGAAGAAGAGGATGGAGCTTCGGGTGAGGGTACAGAGCAGAAGATCTTCCAGACCATCGTCCAGACGATCACGTTTCCCTTCGAGAATCTGGCCGCCGGTATGCGCGAGTCGCTCAACAAACTCTTCTCTGATACCGCTTCGGCGGCGATGGAGCCGATGGGCGATGCCCTCGACCAGGCGCTCGCGTGGCTGCTGCCGACGGATATGCTCGCCGATCTGCGCTGGGAGGCGTGGCGCGCCATGGCGAAGGTGGCCGCCGCCCTGCTGCCCCTCGCGCTCATGATCACCGTTGGCTCGGCGATGCGCGAAGGGGTGACCTCAATCACCGGATACGCGCACGCCCGGGAGGCGCTGCTCAACTGGCTCATCGGCGTGGGCGCGGCCGCCGCCAGCTACCTGCTGCTCGAAAAGGCCATCGAGCTTTCCAGTGGGGGGGCCAGCGCCATCCAACAGTCCCTGGGTCAGGAGATACTCGCTGGCGCGCACCCCGGACAGCAGCTCCTGGGCGGCATCGTCAACTCAGGACTGATCGCCAACGCGAACCCGCTGCTGCAGCTCTTCTTGGGCTTCTTCGCCCTGTTCACGATGATCGCGATCGTGGCCAGCGTGACCCTGGCAATGCTGGCCCGGGAAGTGCTGTTGCTGCTGCTCGTAGCCATCGCGCCGGTGATTCTTCTCTTGGGCTCGATGGGGCCGTTGCGCTGGCTCAGCGGCCTGTGGACCAAGGCTGTTGTGATTTCCTTGCTCCTGGGCCCTATCAACGTCCTGCTGATCTACCTCACCGCGCTCATAGCAACGCACGCCAACTCAGCCAGCAGCGGGGCAGGTGGGACGATCTTGGGCATGCTCATCGGGATCGGCGTGATTTCAGTGCTGGTGGCCGTAAACGGCACGGTCGGCAAGATGGTATATGGGGCCGCTATCGAAGTGGCGCACAAAGCGCTGGGGAGCGTGGTGGGCGTGCTGCAGTTGGCCGCGCTGGCGACCGGCTTCGCCATTGCTCCGAGCGCGGGAGGACTCCTCGGCGCGGGGAGAGGTCTCATCCCTTCGAGCAGCGTATCCGGAGGGGGATTCTCATCATCTTGGCTGGGGGCCGAAGGCAATCGGAGTCTGGTGGGCGCGGGCGAAGCCAGCTCCCATTTCGGCCCGGGAAGATCCAGAGCGCACCCAGTAGGAAGTGTCGCAAACCCCTCGGCGAAGGATGATATGACCGTTGCTATGGGTGGAGCCCTGGCGGGTTCTAGGAACCGCCTCCTGCGGAGCTTCGGCCAGGGGGTGAGACTGGGAGGGGTGGCGAGGGGATTTGCTCCCGCTGATTCTGCCCTGAGACCGTCTGCCCCTATGGAGTCCATTGATTTCCAGAGCGAAATTTCGGGAGCTCGAGACGAGTTGGTGGCGCGGTTTGCAGGCAGTGAATCCAAAACGATGGCGCGGTTTGGACTATCTCAAGATGACACGCAGGGATCTATCGAGCAGGGCATCCAGGTGGCCAGGAGTGCCTTTGCCGCGATGCAGGACCTGGGACTTGATGCAGGGGAGGCCCTGCTGGATCTCGGATACTTCCAGGGCGGCGGGGAGAAAGGAGCCGCGGCACGCTTCTCAAAGGCCAATGCCGGTTCGTGGGCTTTCGGAGCTCGAAGCCCATATGAGCATCCCTCTCCCCTGCTGCCGCCCAGGCATGACCTCAGTGGGCATGATGTGCAGGCAGCGTTGAACATCTTGGGAGCCTCGGTCCGCCATGAGGGCTCCATCGCCGCTACGCCCAAGATGATCCGCCAGGTCGCTTTGACGGTGCATCAGATGAGGGAACAGCACGGGCAATCCATCCCGAGCATCATCGAGCAGGCCTCCCGGTACGGATCAAGGGCGACGCTCCTGGATTGGATGCGTGACGCCTACTACAACCTCCCGGATCGAGATCGGGCGGCCGCTCTGGGGCAGGCACTTGGGATATCGGGGGCAGAAACTGAATAGCTGGCGGGTGGTACACATGCGATCGGGACTGGCAGCACGCTTGGTCCGAGGGGGATAAGGGGCTCCAGAATGTACTCGATTCCTGGGTCTTGTGGAGGCCTGGACTGGAAGCCAGGCTTGGACCTCCAAACCATTGGCGGGAAGGCTTTGCATGATTATCCAGCCAATCCAGACCAAAGGCGGCAAATAATGGATCGACCATGACGGGAAACGTCCCGCCGAAGATCGAGGCGCCGAAGACGTTCATCGGTGTCGGGCTGCGGGAGGCCCTGATCCTTGGAGCCGGTGGCATGGCCGTGGTCGGCGCGTTCCTCCTGCCCATCCACCTCGCCGTCAGAATTGGATTGGCCATACTCTCCGCTAGCCTGGGGCTGGCGCTGGCATTTGGCCGGGACCGGCGGAGCGGAAAAACCCCCGAGGAGATGATCCGGGATCTGGTCCGCTTTCACCGTCGTGGGAGATTGCTGCAGAAAGGAAGCGGGCCTCGAGGAGTTCCTGATCCAATGCTCGGACTCCCTTCGGGAGGGCTTCCCCATCCAGTGCCTCAGCCAGCAACCTTTGAGGAACGCGCCCTCCTGCGGATGAAACCGCTTCCCCTCGGGCCCGGTCTGCTGCTCTCGGTGGTGAGCTTCTCATTTCTGGCGGGCGTGCTGGCATGGATCTGGCTGGGCGGATTGGCCGAGATCCAGGCGTGGATGATGGTGAAGGGCTTCTGAGGATCCGCACCACGCTATCCATAGGTCGCCAGTGCCGCCGAGAAGTGTGCGGAAGAATCTGCTGACCGGAGCCGAAGCTGTATGAAGGATATGGATATTCTGGATCTGTTCAAGGCTGAAAGGGCACCAAGTGATGGTGCCCCGCTATCGGCCCCCCGTCCCCCGGCTGGGGACACGGTGAGGCTGGTTCCTGCCCATTCCCTTGCTGATGACATGCTGCTCACCAAGGAGGGATCCTTCGTGGTGATGCTCGAGGTGCCGCCCGTGGAGGTCGGGTTGCCGGGCCGGGGTTATCAAGGATGGTCAGAGCGGTTTCAACTCGCCCTGGACCGGCTGCCGCCCGGGATGAAGTTCCAGATGACGGTCCTGATGCGACCCCACAATCCAGTAGAGGATCTCCGGTACTTCCTGGACCGGGAGCAAGCACGCGAGGCCGCAGAGACGAGGGAGCAGCACAAGAGCCGTGTAAGAGCGCGATCAATACAATCAATGGCACTTACCAATTCTGCATGGGTGATGGGCGCATCGCTGGCCGCCTGGTTCGACCAGGTCAATCCGATTTCCTACAGATCCATCATCACGCTGTCCCACCACCCAATTCTCATCGAGCCAGGCCTCCATTTCCCGTTCACCAAGAACGGCAAGGCAGACGGTGTCGAGCGCTTGCTCGAAAGCGAGCCCGAGGCGAGGGAAATCCTGCACGCCCGCATGGGCATCCTGGCCTCCGCATTCGAACTGGCAGGGATCCCGATGCGGGCGCTGTCGAGTGGGGAAATGTGCCAGGCGATGTGGGAAGCGCTGCACCCGCCGGCTGTGCCAACCGCCGAAAGCAGTGCCGAGACTATCGCCTCCGATCTGTATGAACGCCTGGAGCCATTCTGGAGAACTCCCCCGCCGGTTGAATCAATAACACCGGATATCACACCTGAAAGGCTGGCTTCCCTGCTCGCCCCCGGAACGGTGCTGGAAAATGCAGAATGGCTCGAGATCGACGGGGTGAAACTCACCGGCTACGTGGTGCACGACTTTATCCCCAACCGGCCGGTCATGATGCACCGGCTGATGGGTCTGGAGGGCGGATGGTGTGGATCAATGTACGTCGAAGTCGCGGATCCTGCGGCAGTGGCAGGGAAACTCAGACAGCGCGAAGTGCAGCTCTCCGCGCTCGAATACGCCAAGCGCTCCAAAGGGCTGCTGCCGAATTTCGCTGCCCAGCAGGAGGTGGACGCGCTCCAGGAGCAACGCATGCATATGGAGACCACTGGCCAGTCCCCACTCTACATTCAACTTTTCGTCTTGCGGACCGCAGCCGATGAAGCCACCCTGATCCGGCGCCGGAGGGAGCTGGAAAGCCTGTTCATCACCATCGGCACGGATGCCTTCCCCGCCCGATACAGCCAGCTTCTCCTCTGGAAAAGCGTCCTCCCCGTTGGTACCCTGGCTCTGAACCAAAAGCCGCGCAACATGACGCCGGGGAGCCTCGGTCGCTTCTTCTGGCCCTCCCGCAGACGCTTCCTGGATCCCGACGGGATCTACATGGGAATTGGTGAGGCTACCGCGCTCCCTGTGCGGCTCGATCTCTTCGGAAGCCATGCGGACCGGACCCCATCGTGCCTGATCCTGGGCCGGCCGGGCGCGGGCAAGAGCGTGACCATGAAAGCGCTGGGGGTGTCCGCCCTGCTGGCCGAGGCCTCGGTCATGGCGATCGACCTCGAGGGCGAAATGCGCCGCTTCTGTGAAAAATACGATGGGCGATATGTGGAAGTCGGGTCCATCGTCGGGGAGCGGATCAACATCCTCGATATCCCGGCGGATAGCGCCGACCCGCTGCTGATCGGCACCGAGCACTTCATCGGATTCTGCGAGGCGGTACGTGGGGCTCCTATCTCCAAGGGTGTAGAGTGGAACGCGCTTGCGGAGGCATATCGCCGAGTGGTCGAAGGCAGGTATGCTGCGCAAGCAACCGCCGAGGGCATGGCCAAGTTTGCCGGTCCCGGTAACGATAAGCCTTTGCTCGGCGATGTTGTGGATGCGCTCGACGCGGACTCCTCATCCACCTCTGAGCCGCTGGCTGAGATGCTGCGGCCCTACACGGAGGGCATCTATGCCGGCTACTTCAATTCACCCACCACTTTCGACATCAGTGGAGAGCGCCTGGTGGTTTTTGGCCTGCAGCATGTCAACGACACCAGCGAGCAGCTGCGCGTGTACCTGTGGCAGGTGATGGGCCTGATCTGGGGAGAGGTGCTGCGCCGGCATGCCGCCAATCCCGAGATTACCCAGCATGTGATGCTCGATGAGGCCTGGCGGCTGTTGGAGATCCAGGGAGGCGGCTCGGCCATCGAGAACATGGCGAGGCGCTTTCGCAAACGTCGGGCCGCGCTCTGGCTGGCCACGCAAGAAGTGGGCGAGTTCTTGGATACCCCGGCCGGCAAACGGATTCTTTCCGTGATGGGCAACACGTTCCTCATGGAGCAAAGAAGCGTCGAGGCGAGACGGCTGGTTGAGGCCATGAACCTGGAAGCAGATTTGGCCGAGAACCTCCAGCACCTCGGGACCGGCCGCGGCTTGCTCATCACCCCAGAGCGGACGGTCCAGCTCTGGGTCGCCGTGCCGGAGGCGTGGGGCGTCTATTGAGAGCCGCCTGATGAAGCGTATTCTGATTGGTCTGTTCCTGTCGATGATCTGCGTCGGTTGCGCCTACTTCAGCCTCCTCGCCAGTGGAGCGGCCGTCGTGGCGGATGCGATGCCGCGTTGGGCGCAGGACGAGGCCTGGGGTTGGATGATGGGCACGCCGCAGGCGACCGGCAGGGATCCGGAGATCCCGGGTGATTTGAGCTACTCCGGTGGGTCATATTATTGGGCGCCGACCGGTTATTCGGGTCCTAATTCGTTCAAATGCATGCGCCCCGTGGAGGGACCGGCATGGATATCGAGCCCGTTCGGGGACACCGAGGGCCGAAATGGCCACGCCCATACCGGCATCGACTTGGCCATCGAGGAGGGCCACCTGGTCTGGACGCCCTTCGGCGGCCAGGTGACCTTTGCGGGTTGGAACTACTACCTCGGCTGGATGGTCGTGGTGGAGAACGATGGCTGGCAGGTGCTCCTGGGGCATCTTTGCTGCGGGGAGAATGGAACGAGAACATCCCCTTCCGGTCGATCTTCGATTTCGGTTGCTCCAGGAGATCTGATTCGGGCAGGAGATGTGGTGGGCACAAGTGGGAATACGGGGAATTCGACGGGGCCGCATGTGCATTTTGAGATCAGACATTGCGACCGAGGAGGAAATTGCGGAATCACTGATCCAAGTGCGGCTCGACTTCCGGGTCAGGCTAGGAGGTGCGTATGGAGGGGGCAATATTAGGATACTTGAATAGCTGGCCGCCAACTGGAGTATCAACTGGAAAAGGAACGCTACCCAGAGGCAGTCGGACTAGCTTTCTCAATGGCAGATGTGTCATATGCATGCTTGCCTAAGGCCCCTCAGATCATGGGAGCTACTTTAGAAGAACCTCTTTCCATCAATGGTGAGAATTCCCCAGATCCGAATTTGCAGACCAATGCGATTGAATAGTTGCCTTGGGCTTTTGTCTCACACTCGCCTCATATGAGATCGCCATACGATTCATTGTTTGATTTCATTGTCCGATTCGTTTAGAGTACAAGGGCTTGAGAAATCTTGTAGCCGAGGTAGACGCGTCAATTTGGCCCAGAAGGGCGGAAATCAAGGGCCGCTTGTTAGGCAGGCCGATCACAGAATAGCCTATGACGTCCAGACTCTTGTTGCCTGCCTCGTCCCGGAGGAAGAAGTGACTGACTCGAATTATCAGCAACTTCGGAAAGACAAATTTGGACGTGAGGATATTGATGATCATTCTACCTTCGTCAATACCTATGTAAGGAGTATTGTGTTCCGATGGGCCAATCTCCAACCGCCGATGGTCGGCAAGATTGGAACCAACGAATCGAGGCCGGCTACAGGACGAATCTATCCACAGTGAAGGAGTTTGTTGCAGAAACCAGAGTCCATATCATGACGACCTCAGGCGAAGGAGTGCAAGCATGCCAAGTCCACACGAGAAACCTTGGTCTCCCAGGTGGAAGATTGTCAGAGAGCTGTCAGGCGGTGGACAGACCGCGACATTTGTCGTCAGTGAGGTGAAGACAGGACGCCGGGCCATCCTAAAGAGGCTCCGCCGCCAGAAGGATACAGAGCGGCGCCGACGAATGCACCGGGAAGTCACTATTCTGGATACGCTCGATCACCGGGGTATTCCACGTCTAATCGAATCCAACTCATCGGACTACGAGACCGACGCTGTCTTATACCTGATATTGGAGTTTGTTTCAGGCCAAACTCTTGACAAAGTCATAGACTGCAGATTGCTATCAATCAATGATGCTCAGGAGTTGGTTCTTGGCCTTCTGGAAATACTGCATTACACACACAGCAGCGGCGTCGTGCACAGGGACATCAAACCTGACAATATTATCCTCAAGAACGGCCTTGTCGACAAACCTGTCTTGATTGATTTTGGTCTGTCGTTCAATGATGCTGAGGAGGCAGCAGTACCAGCAACGAACCAAGGTCAGCAACTTGGGAATCGGTTTCTTGCTCTACCTGAACTCCAACTAAAAAGCCCACTTCAACGTGACCCAAGATCTGACCTTGCCCAGACAGTCGGTATCCTGTTCTTTGCCATCACCGGTGTCTTTCCAGTGACGCTAGTAGATGAGTCTTCTCGTCTTCCACACCAGAGGAAGAACGTGAGTGGAGAGTTGGACAACCTTCCTGCGCCGATGAAGCATCGCGTCTTGCACATCTTCGACCGTGGTTTCCCGATCCAGATAGACCAAAGATGGCAATCAGTGGCAGAGCTTCGAGAAGCTATCGTCGCGATTACCCGCGAAGGACAATCCTCAGAGGAACCTCAACACATTGGATTGGCTGATGTAAGTCGAAAGCTACACGACACAAGAGAGTTCTCATCGCGCAAGATCATCAAGGGGCATGTTGATAATCTTCTCAAGGCCTACGGAGAAGCTTTCCAATCGGTCGCCGACGAACTTGGCAATGAGTTCAATCGACTTCAAACGGGGCATAGGATCAATTGGGAGGATCTGAGTTTTGGTAACTCCCTTGGCGTGTCACACAAGCTATTTAGTGACTTTACATATCAACCCCGGCTGCAGATCCGGGTTACAGGAAACGAGATCATCGCATCTTGTCATTCGGTTGATGAAGATACAGAAATCGCGCGGTTTCCAATAAGTGGACAGCCCGACTTAGGCAGATTTCGTGTACGAATCCGAGAGTTCTATGAACGTGGAATCGCGCGCCTACTTCAATCGAGGGTGGGATAACTGGATGCCCCTTTTCAGGAAACTGTCCTCTATCTTACGCCTATTTCCTTGAAATCGGCTAATATCCCGTGCAATCCTACAGCTTAACGTTCGAATAACCCCCAGATCATGATTCAATTACAAATGACCGAGGGCTTATTGCCTATAGTGGGGCCGAGGACTGTGATCATACTCTCAGGACACTAGGAAGAGGCTAAGAGGAAGAAATGTACAGGAGGGCATCGACGCATGAAAGTCCGGAAAGAACCAGTTACCAGCTCGAGTGAGATCTTTCGATGAACGGCCGATCGAATAGGGCAAATAGAGAGAAAATCCCACACAATGTCATCGTCCGCGCGCCTGGCCTTCTCCCCATGATGTACAAGACGACCGAGCTTTCGGAGGAGCTCGGCGTCGCTCCCCGGACGATCGTCCGATGGACTCAGAATGGAGCCCCTTTTCAACGCGATCAACGCGGGCATATCTGGATCCACGGGGGCCTCTTCGCGAGCTGGGTGGAGAGCCAGCGCAGACCGCGATCTCGCCGAGAGATCCCTCCGGACCATGGATTCTGCTTCGCGTGCGACGAGATCGTGAGGATGGAAGATATCCAAGAACGAAGCATAGCGAAGTTGACTCTCCTGACCGGTTCCTGCACCCAGTGCGGCGGCAAGGTGAACCGTGGGTCGAGCGATGGTTAATCGAGAGAACTATGTGAAGCTGAATGCCTTCTTGGACTATCTGGGGGAGGATGTCCAACTCAGCCCCGCCTCCGTCTCACGGTACGGCGCATATCTCAAGCACCTGCTGCGCTGGGCGGACGAATACGGCCTCGAAGAAGCCCACACAATCAGGCCCTCCTTCCCTTCCTACCTTGCGGATGCTCGTCTCGACGGAAAGTCCGGCCCACTGGCGCCGGCCACGACGAAGAAGTCCGTTCAGGTCGCGAAACGATTCATGACCTGGCTGAAGCTGAGGTATCCCCGTCAATACAAACCGCTCCCTCAGATGTGGATCGACGGCATTCGGCCTCCCAAGACTCCTGAGCTTCCGCCTGATCATGAGTTCGTGACCTACGAGGAAGTATCAAGGATCGCAAACCTGGAATTCAAGAGAAAGGAGGTGATTCTGCGCAGGGACCGGGCGGTGGCATGTCTCCTCTTTCTCTCCGGGATGCGCGCCGGCGCGATGGTCTCCTTGCCCCTCAAAGCCCTCGATTTGGAGGCCAGGACCGTCCAGCAGTGGCCGAGCCTGGGTGTGCGCACCAAGATGGGCAAATCGGCGACGACATTCCTGCTTGAGATCCCCGAGCTTATCGAGCCGGTCCAGGATTGGGATCGCTACGTGCGAGCGCGCCTGGCCGATACCGCCATGTGGTACACACCCACCATCAACTACTGGGGGGACCAGCGGCTCTCCCCCCGCCCGCCTGGCTCGGCACGGGTCCAGAGCCTAAGCAAGCGCATGCGGAAGCTCTTCGCCAGGGCCCAGATCCCGTACAAGTCACCTCACAAGTTCCGCCACGGACACGCGGTCTTTTCCCTGCAGAACGCGCAAACCATGGCCGACTACAAGGCGGTCAGCATGAACCTGATGCACGCCGATATCAGCGTGACCGATGGCATTTATGCGCCGCTCGCCGGGGAGGAGGTCAAGCAGCGCATCGCAAACCTCACGCTGGAACCCAACGCGCGCCCAAGCGACTCCCAGCGCTTATATCTTAATTCCGGCGACCTCACGAAGGAGCAGATCGCGTGCCAGCTGATGGAGCTGGCCCGCAGGCTGTCCTCATGATCGGATCCACCAGCCGGATGCCTCTGTCAGAGCTGCCAATTGTCCGCCGGACTGGCTTTCCGATGCGCGTTCGCCAGATCCACCTCGGCGATGCGGGCGTAGTGGCGGACCATGTCCAGCGAGCCATGCCCCAGCAGCGCCTGCAGTGTAAACACGTCGCCGCCGGCCCGCAGGTACGTGATGGCGAAGGTGTGCCGAAAGCGGTGCGGGTGGCAGTCGCGCACCTCCGCCTTCTCGGCCAGCGACTTCAACAGCTGGCGCAGCGAATTCGGATTCATGGGCCGCTCCCACCGTCCCTGGAAGACCGGTGCTTCCGGCTTCTCTCCGTCCTCACGCTCGGCCAGATAGCGCCACACGAACCTGCGGGTCGTCCTTCCCAGGAACACGGTGCGCCCTTTCCCGCCTTTCGCCCCGCCCCGGGGGCCGTGCCGGACCTCCACCCGGCCGGTTTGAAGATCGATATCTTTAGCGCGCAATGCGCACAGCTCCGACGCCCGCAACCCGGTGTCCAGGAGGGTGAGGATGATCGCTCGATCCCGCCTCGCCGTGGCTCTCTTCTGGCGATATCTGCGCCGGTCGGTTGTATCCGCCCTCCGTGTGTACTCGCATGCGTCCATCATGGCTTCGACCTCATCCCGGGTGAAGGGGATCACGGGCGCAGGCGTATATTTCGGCGTGGGCACGCCTTCCATGGGGCTCTCGATGTCGAACTCCACCGCCGCCCAGGTGAAGAAGGACGACAGAGTCACATAGATGTTGCGGATGGTCTTGGCTGAGAGGGGACGCTCGTCGCCGTTGAATCGTTTGGGCTTGTATTCCGTGCGCAACCGAACGAGGTAGCGGCGGATCGATTGGGTGGTGATGCTCTCGACGGGGACGTCGCCTGCGTAGTCGATCCACTGTTTGAGGCGGTGCTCGTAGTTCCGCAGTGTGCGGGGGCTCAGGCCCTCGGCGGCCTTGGTGTTGATGAACCCGACCAGGGCTTTTCCGACTGACAAGCCTGACGATCTGCGTTTCATTGGAAATCCTCCTTCCGGCCGGGTCCCAAGAAACGAAGATCGTCAGGCCTGCCCATTTGTGGGAGCCTGACGACCCGAGTTGAGCTTTAGGTAGCGGGGCTAGGATTCGAACCTAGGACCTTCAGGTTATGAGCCTGACGAGCTGCCACTGCTCCACCCCGCAACACAAGCGCCCTTTTCGGGCGCAGAAATGATTATAACACGCAGGGACGGGAGCGGCAAGGTCAGTTCCCAAAGACCAGCGCCATCCACACCTCCCAGCTGCCCGGAGGCGCCTCGGCTGGCTCCGCCTCCGCCGTCGGCGCCGGGGTGGGCGCCTCCCCGGGGATGGGCACCACCAGCACATCGCCCGGCTGCACCAGCTTCGCCTCCCGCCTTGCCCAGGCCTCCACCGTCGGTGTGGAGGCCCCGGCCGCCACCTGGGTCTCCAACCCCACCCCTTGGGTCTCCAACATCTCCACCTCGGTCTCTAGCTGAGACCTGGCACGCGTCAGGCGACGCGCATCCGCCATGCGCCGGTTCAGGCCGCCCAAGATCAATATGCCCACGACCATCGCCAGAACAAGCCAGAAGAACGGGATGCCCCCGCGTTCCGAGTCTCGATTCGCCATATGCTTCATCATGATACCGTACAGCGAAATGGGCTGCAAGAAGTGTGCTAGGGGCACAGGGGGGAGGGGCAAGGAGACAGGGGGCAGCGATCAGGGAGTGGGGATCAAGAACCTGCATGTCGACGAACGACGAAAGGGAATCGCCTCGGTCGTTCGTCGTTGGTCATTGGCCGGCGGCCCGGTGTTCCTCTTGGGATTTCTCGCCCTGCATGCAGCGCATCCTGCGTTGCACACAGCGCAATAGAGCCCCTCATCCGAGGGGCCCAGGTGCCGAAGGTGGGAGTTGAACCCACATGAGCCCAAGGCTCACTGCGCCCTGAACGCAGCGCGTCTGCCAATTCCGCCACTTCGGCTCGCTCGACTATTCTACCCTATGGGTCTTGAATGTCAACGGCAGGTCCCCGCGATGGCCCAGAGGATCCACGCAAACCGTCCGGAGGGTTCCGGAACACTGGGGCTCGGCTATTTGAGCGCCAGCTCGCGCTCCACCTCATCCAGACGCATGCTGATCACCCGGCTGGCCGAGTCGGAGCCCATCGTGATCCCGTACACCACCTCGGCCGCTTGCACGGTCTGCCGGGCATGGGTGATGAGAATGAACTGTGTGTCCTCGCTCAGCTCCTGCAGCATCTCGCGGAAGCGCACGATGTTGATCTCATCCAGCATGGCGTCCACTTCGTCCAAGACACAGAAGGGCGTCTTGGAGACCTTCAACAGCGCGAAAACGAGCGAGATGGCCGTCAAGCTGCGCTCCCCGCCGGAGAGCATCGCCAACGTCTGCTCCCGCCGACCCGGCAGGCGCGCTTCTATCTCGATTCCCATATCGTTGATGTCCGCCCCGCCATCCAGCACCAGCCGGGCCGAGCCGCCGTCAAACAAACGCCGGAAGTAGCTCTTGAAGTTCTCCGCCACTTCCTCAAAGGTGCGCCGGAACTCCCGCTCCATGAGCTCATCCAGTTCCCCGATCACCTCACCGAGCTGCCCTTCGGCGCCTTTCAAGTCCGCCAGTTGGGCCGTCAGGAATTCGACGCGCCGCTTCAGGTCTTCATATTCGCGTTGAGATTCAGGGCTCACCGAGCCCATGCGCCGCAGTTGGGCGCGCAGGTTATTGACCTGCTCGCCGTATTCCTCGGGAAGGGTATTCACGCGCGGCAGCCGTTCGAACAACCCCTCCAGGATGAGCTGCTGCTGCCCATCATCCTCATCCTGGTCGGCGAAGAGGACCAGGCCGAAATCGTCCTCGATGCGCCGCTTCATACTGTTGAGTTCCTCTTCGCGCCGGGCCAGCTCAATCTGCAGCCGGGAGAGGTCCGCTTCGGCGCGCTCCAACTCTTCGCGTCTTGTGCTCTCGGTCTCTTCCAACACGGCGCGCTCGCTCTCCGCCGCAGAAAGCCTCTCATCCAGAGGCTGTATCTTGTCCCGCAGCGCGCCCACCTCCACATCCAGTTCGCTCACACGTCTCTGCGCCGCCGCAATCTCCGGCGCCAAGTGTGACCTCTCGGCTTCATTGGCACGAAGCCGGCCTTCCCACCCTGCCAGGTCGCCCTCCACTCGCCGGAGCTGATCCTCCAGCTCCGTCACCCGGCGCTCGGCTGCTTGCATCACAGAGCGTCGCGATTCAAGCCATCGCTCAAGCTCTTCACGCCCGGGGTCGGATTTCAGGCTCTCCAAATCGCGTTCGAGGCGCGCCAGTTGCTGGCCCAGCCGCTCCTTCTCCGTCTTGGCCTCCGCTATCCGCTTGACAAATGCCTCGTCCTCGCGCTGAAGACTGCTCAGGTCCCGCCGGCAAACCTCCAACCCCTGTTTCCTGGAAGCCTGGCCCCTCTTTGCTTCGGCCTGCGCCTGGCCGGCCCGCTCCAGGCGCAAGCGCGCTTCACTTTCACCCTTCAGCGCCCGTGAGATCCCCTGGCGTGCAACCTCCACCTCGGCTTTGGTCCGGGCCAGCGCGTCTTCCAGGCCACCCACCTCCTGCTCTGCCGACTGAAGCTTTGCTTCAACCGTTTTCAACCGCTTCACCAAGTGCTCCACGCTCGGCTCGGCACGGTGGCTTGCGCCGTTGACGCCCACGAGCACCAATCCCGTGGAATGGAACACCTCGCCCGCCAGAGTGACCACGCGGCCGTCCAAAGGCAGACCCGGCAGCAGCCGGTGGGCGGCGGCCCGATTCTCCACAATCAAGGTGCGGCTCAGAAGCAAATGGGCGAGATCCTCATATTCGGGTTGGCACTCGACCATGTCCGTCGCGTTGCCCAGGCAGCCGGGGTCTTGAGGGGCGCCCAGCAGAAATGGCTGGCGCGCCGGTTTGATGGGCGCCAAGGCCGCTTTATTTCCCCTCGCGCGCGCCTGCAGCCAATCCAGCGCCCCGGCCACATCCTCGCGCGATCGAAACGCCAGCCCGCTGCTGAACTCACCCAAGGCGGCCTCGATGGCCGTCCGGTACTTCTCAGGCGATCGCACACCTTGATGAAGCTCTCCCACTAGCCCGTTGAGCTCTCCGCTGCGTGCTGCCTGCATCAGGCGCTCAGCGGTGCGCTCCAGCGCCTCCGGCTGATCCCGCAGCGCTTTCAACCCAGCCGCGATCTTCTCGCGTTGCTCCCTCAGCGCTGAGCGCCGTTCTCGCGATTGATCACGGTCGCTCTCCAGATCCGCCAAGCGGTCCTGAAGGCCCTCAAGGGACGCCTCGGCCTGGGCGCGCTGCCCCTCGGCCTTGGCCAGCGCCGCAGCAGCCCCCTCATATTCATCTCCTGCATCGGCGAGGCGCGTCCTCCCTTTCGCCAGCCCCTCCTGGATGGTCGAGAGCTTCTCCGCCAAGGCGCCCTGCTCGCCCCGATTGCGATCCAGTCTGGCCTGCAGCGAAGCTGCGCCGGCCACTTTGGCTTCCACAGCTTGGCGCAGCGTCTGGACCTGCTTCTTCAGCCCGGGCCCCTGACCGGGTTCCAAGCCTTCGCCCTCGCCGAAGGCGGCCAAAGCCTCTTCGGCCGATCGGACCGCCTCTTCCCGCTCCTGGTGCTCCTCACGAGCAGAAACCAGGATCGCCTCCAGCTCTTCCTTGCGCGCCTGCGCGCTCTCCAGCTCCTGCCGCAAGAGGCCCCCTTGCTCCTCCAGCCCCCGCAGCCTCTCCTGCGTGACAGCAAGTCGCCGGACATGCGATTCCCGCTCGGTGTTCAAGGTTGTGACCTGCTGTGAAAGCGCGTGCATCTCCGTCCGCCGCTCGCCAATGAGCCGGCGGATCGCCGCCAGGCGCAAGTTCTCCCCTTGCTGGCTTCGGCGGAGCTGTTCGCTGCGCGCGGTCTGCTCACGGGTCTGCCCGCCGATGCGCTCGACCTCATCGCGCAGCTTGTGCCATTGATATCCATACCATTGGCGAAGGGCGGATCTGAGCTCCTCTCGCACCATGCTGTGGCTGGCCGCCCGCTCCGCCTGGCGCTTCAGCCGCCGTAGGGTTGGCTTGAGCTCGGCGAGAATATCCTCCACCCGCTCCAGATTGCGCTTCGTCCTCTCCAGCCGCCTCTCGGCCTCCTCCCGTCGGATACGGTACAGGCCGATGCCTGCTGCCTCCTCGAACAGCTCGCGGCGCTCGCTTGCCCGCAGCGCCAACGCCGCATCGACCATCCCTTGGCCAATGACCGTGTAGGTCCGCTGGGCCAAGCCCGATTCGGCCAGCAACTCCTGGATATCGCGCAGGCGCACTTTCTGCCCGTTGAGCAGATATTCGTTCTGGCCGTCCCGGTATGCCCGGCGGCCGATGCTCACTTCGCTGTAGTCAATCGGCAGCCACTCGTCGATGTTGTTGAAAGTGATGGTCACCCCGGCCATGCCCGCGCGCGCCCGCGATTCCGATCCGGAGAAGATCATGTCCTCCGTGCGCTTGCCGCGCAGCAAGCTGAAGGACTGCTCCCCCAGCACCCAGCGGATGGCATCCGCGATGTTGGATTTGCCTGTGCCGTTCGGACCAACGATGGCGGTAATGGAGGGGCCGAAGACAAATCCAGTCTTGCTTGCGAAGGTCTTGTATCCCTGCAGATCAAGAGATTTGAGCAGCGGGATCCTTTCGCTCTCGGAGGGCGCCCCACGTCTACTCATACTTCGACGATTCCCGTTCAGCGAGGCCGGCGAGGGCATTCTCGGCCGCCCGCTTGGCCGCCTCCTGTTTGCTGTGACCCCTGCCCCGCCCACGGCTGATGCCTTGCACCCGCACCTCCACCAAGAAGACGCGCTCGTGATCGGGCCCGTTCTCTTCCAACGTGTGGTACACCGGTGTCTCCCCCATCTCCGCCTGGGCCCACATTTGCAGCCGGCTTCGCGCGTCCACCAGCAGCGATTCGTCCAGGATATCCGCCACCGCCGCATCCAGATGGGGCTCCATGAATGCCTCCACAGCAGGGAAACCGGAATCGATGTATAGGGCGCCGATCAGCGCCTCAAAAGCGTTGCACAGAAGCGCCGGTCGCTCCCGCCCTCCGGAGGCGTCCTCCCCATGTCCCAAGAAAAGCGCCTCACCCAGGTGGATTTCCTGAGCAAAGCGCGCCAGCTGTTCCGTTCGCACCAGAGCCGAACGCAACCTTGTCAGCCCGCCTTCATCCAGCTCCGGGAAGCGGCGGAATATCCAGGCCCCGATCAGGAAATCCAGCGCGGCATCCCCCAAGAATTCGAGGCGCTCATTGTCCTCGGCCACCTCCGGGTTCTCATTGACAAAGGACCGATGCGTGAGGGCTCGAGTGAGCAGCCTCATATCCTGGATTTCCAGCCCCGCCTGGCGAGAAAACTCTTCTGGCGACAAGTCGATCTCCTCATTCTGACCGAGATCGACGGACCGCCATGCCGATTCCGGTCAAAATGAATGAAATTCCTGTATTCAAAGGTGTGATTCTACCGTGAGTAGGCGGCCAGCGCTAGGACCGCGTTGTGCCCACCGAAACCAAACGCGTTGTTGACGGCCACCTCCACTGAGGTCGGCCGGGCGTGGTTGGGCACATAGTCCAGGTCACACACCGGATCCGGGTTGTGCAGATTGATCGTGGGGGGGATCAAGTTCTCGCGGATGGCCCGCACGCAAATGATCGCTTCCAGCGCGCCCGTGGCGCCCATCAAGTGCCCCGTCATGGATTTTGTGGAGGACACGGGCACGCGGTATGCGTCTTCCCCGAATACGGCCTTGATGGCCGCCGTCTCGGCGGCGTCATTCAGTACGGTCCCGGTTCCATGGGCGTTGATGTAGTCCACATCCTGCGGTCTCAAGCTCCCAGCCGCCAGGGCCCGCCGGATCGCCGCCGCCCCCCCTTCCCCGCCTTCCGGCGGGGCTGTGATGTGGTGGGCATCGGCGGAGGATCCATAGCCAACCAACTCCGCCAGGATCTCTGCATCTCGCTCCTGAGCGATCTCAAGCGCCTCCAGGGCCAGCACCGCGGCGCCCTCCCCCATCACCAAGCCGTCCCGGTCTCGGTCGAAAGGCGCTGGCGTGGGCGTTTCCGCGCCGTCCCGGCGCGACAGCGCGCCCATGCGGTCGAACACCGCCAAGCCCAGCTCCGTCACGGTCGCCTCGGAAGCGCCCGCCAGGGCCGCATCAACCACCCCGGTCTGGATCAACATCGCCGCTTGCCCGATGCTGTCCCCGCCTGAGGCGCAGGCGGAGGCGATGGAGAACGAAGGCCCCTTGATGCCCAATTCGATTCCGATTCGACCCGACGCTCCATTTGGCATGTACATCGGTATGGAGAACGGACTCACCCGTCTCGGCCCCTGCTCCCGCAGGGTGTCCGCAGCCTCAATGATGGTCCCCAATCCGCCCACCGCGGAGGAGACGATAATCGCCACGCGGCCGGCGTTGGCGGTGGTGATCTTCATCCCAGACTGCCGCAGAGCCTCCCTCACGGCCGCAAAGGCTAGCTGCTGGAAACGATCCGTGCGTCTTGCATCCTTGGGGTCCATGTAATCCGTCGGCTCGAATCCCTTGACCTCCGCCGCGATGTGGACCTCAAGCTGCGAATGATCGAACAGGCTGATCGGCCCGACCCCCGACCTACCATGAACCAGATTGCGCCAAGTTTCCTCAACGTCCAACCCCAACGGGTTCACCGTCCCCATGCCGGTGATTACAACTCGACGAGTCATCACTGCATGTGCCTCCGTCGGTATTGACAGTGCTTGCCAAACATGCCGAGTCAACCTGCGATTCGGCCAGGATCCTTCAACCCGGATCCCGTCAGGATTGCCACGATCGGCTCCTCGCATTCCCGCAGGATCGCCTGCAGGGCAGGCCAGACGAGTGCGGAGGTGGGCTCCACGAAGAAGCCCTCGTGGCCCAGCGCCGCCCGGCCGCGGATGATCTCGGCCTCCTCAGCCGCGATCATCCGTCCCGCATCCGACTTCAATATGGCCAGGATCGCATCGCCCCGCAGCGGACGCGCGATCCGCACCCCCTCGGCGATGGTTTCGCCTTCCCTCACCATGACCAGCCCCGCGGCGCCCGAGGCCTGAACAGCCCAGATCGGCGCGCAGGCCCTCGCCTGCACCCCGATAAGCCGGGGCATGACTTCAATCTCTCCACTCTCCAGCAGGGCTCGAAACCCGGCATGCACGCCCAGGAATAAGGTTCCCTGCCCAACCGGCAGGATCACCGTGCCGGGAGCGCGCCCCAGTTGCTCCCGAAGCTCGAACGCCAGAGTCGCCATCCCCGCCTGCGCATGAGGCAGAAAGGCATGGCTGGCATACACCCGCCCCTCACCCGCCGCCCGGCGCACCGCGTCGGCTGCGGCGGCCCGGGGCCCCGGCACGGGGATCACCTCTGCGCCGTAGCCGGCAATCTGCATCCGCTTGGGCCCCGCGGCATATTCCGGGACATAGATGCTGGCTCGGATTCCGGCGCGGGCCGCATAGGCGGCGAATGACGCCCCGGCGTTGCCGGAGGAATCCTCCACAGCTTCGTGAATCCCCGCCCCGGCAAGTGCACTCGTCAATATCGCGGAGCCGCGATCCTTGAAAGAACCGGTCGGATTCAGGTACTCGCACTTGAAATGGACTTCCCGCCCGTCCATGCGGAAGGGCACCAGGGGCGTCTCCCCTTCCCCCAGGCTGACGAAAGGGGCCCAAGGGGGCAAGGGTAGGCCGTCACGGAAGCGGCCAATGCCCAGGGCCCCGCTCTCCCCATCGCCACTGTGATAGGTGATGGCCCCATCCGCTATTTCATACAAGCCCCCGCACTCCGGGCACCGGTACGGGAAACCCTCAAGCGGGAATCGCGATCCGCACTGGACGCAGAAGATCGGCCATTCCCACTCCCTGCCCCTCCCCCCGGGTTGGGATGCATCCCTCAACGCTTATCCCCCTCTTTGGGTGTATAGCCCCCCTCTACCCAGACCTCTCCGGTTGGGCCGACCTCCTTCTTCCAGATGGGGACGATCTGCTTTAGGCGGTCGATTCCATAGCGGGCGGCATCGAAGACACCAGAATCACGGTGCGGAGCGGTGCAGGCGACCAAAACGGAAGGTACACCGGGATCGATATGCCCGAGCCGCTGCACCAGGGCGATTCCCTCCACCGAGGGCCAGCGTTCTCGTATTTCACCTGCAATCTGTTCCAACTTGCCTTCCGCCATCTCCGCGTACGCCTCGTACTCCAAATGCTCGGTCTCCCGTTCCACGCCCCGTTCTGTGTGCCGTCTGACGATACCGGTGAACATACACGCCGCCCCGGCCGTAGGAGAGACCAACTCCGTCAGGATGGCGTTCATGTCGAACGTCTCCCGCGTAAGACGTATGAGCGTCCTCTGGGCACCACGCCCGCCGCTCACCGGAGGGAAAAGCGCCACTTCATCCCCCTCATGCAGCTCCTCCTCCGGAAACGCGAACTCCCGATTCACCGCTGCCAGCGCGGTGGGCAGCGCCCTCGCCGCGTCAGGGTGCCTCTTCGCAACTGCATCACGCAGATCGGCGACCAAGGCACCCTCGGGCAGGTCCAGCTCATCCTCCCGCAAACCGGTTCGCTCCCGCAGTGTGGCGAAAAACAGCACTCGAACGCGCATACCTATTCCGCCTCCAGGATCACATCCCCGCTTTGGCCGCCGTGCTTCTCAACGAGACGGATGTCTGCGATACGGGCGGAACGCTCGATGGCCTTGATCATGTCGTACACGGTTAAGGCAGCCACCGAGACTGCGGTAAGGGCTTCCATTTCAACACCGGTGCGGGAGGTGGTGCTCACCTTCGCCCTGAGTGCGACCCCGGGAAGCGATTCTTCCAAACTGGCCGTGACCTCGATGTGTGTCAGAGCCAACGGATGGCACAGGGGGATGAGCTCCGCGGTACGCTTCGCCGCCATCACTCCGGCGAGCTCCGCCACCGCGCGCACGTCCCCTTTCTTGACATCTCCGGCCTGTAGGCGGGCGAAGGTCTGGGGACTCGTAATCACCTCGCCCTTGGCGACGGCCCAGCGCTCGCTCTCCGGCTTTTCGCCGATATCTACCATTCGCGCCCGTCCGGATGAATCGAGATGAGTCAGATGATCTTTGGACATGACAGGATTATACTGGACGCGGACCAGGAGCAGGGATCCGGGATATGCACTTCGCGTAGGGGGCAGTGATTGGAGATCAGGTATTGGTCATAGGCTATCTGCGTGCAGCCATCACCATTCAGCCCATTGACGCTCTGAGAGTGGTTTCTTTGGGCTTGAGGGATCTTGGCCGATCGCCGACAGCCGATCGCCGACAGCCCGAAAACCTTCAACCCTCCAACCTGCAACCTCCGACCGAAATCTCCTCCGCACTTCAGCACCCCAGCTCCTCTGCTCGGCTCCCAGCTTACCGCTCACAAACCCCTGACTCCTGCCCACTGCGCATGGCGCACCGCGCATAACGCACAGCACACCTCTCATCCCCCATCTTGACACCCCTCGGGGCCTTGCTATAATGAACCCGCCTGCCGGATGGTAGGTGCTGTTTTCTGATGAAGGAGCACGAATGCCACCACTGCCAAAGAGGAAGACCTCGAAGGGACGCCGGGATCGCCGGAGGGCCCATCACTCACTTGAGCCACGTCACTTGGTCGAGTGCACCAACTGTGGGAATAAACATCTGCCTCATCACGTTTGCCCCCATTGCGGCCACTACGCGGGCCGAGAGGTCATTGAGATCGAGCGGACCTGACCAGCAGACGGTCAGCGCCCGATCCCACCAATCGCCAACAGAATATGGAAATCGACCCCGATCGAACCGCCTTCATCTTCCCGGGCCAGGGCTCGCAGCGTGTGGGCATGGGCCGGGAGTTGGCGGATTCCGAGCCCGAAGTGGCCGAGATCTTCGAGACCGCCGACGATATTCTGGGCTATTCGATTTCCACCATTTGCTGGCAGGGCCCGGAGAGCACATTGAACGACACGGAATTCACCCAGCCAGCGCTGCTCACCCACTCCATCGCGGTATATCAAGCTCTGCGCCATCGCATTCCGGATATCGCCCCCCGCAGCATGGCAGGCCATTCAATGGGGGAGTTCAGCGCCCTGGTCGCCAGTGGGGCGCTGTCTTTCTCTGACGGTTTGAAACTGGTCCGGCGGCGTGGTGAACTGATGAAGGCCGCTGGGGAGGGGAGCCCGGGGGGCATGGCCGCGGTCCTCGGAGTCGATCTCGGTGTGGTCGAAAAGGCGTGCGAGCGAGCTTCGGATCGCGCCGGCGCCCCTGTTGTGGTCGCCAATGACAACTGCCCCGGGCAGGTCGTCATCTCCGGGGCGGACGAGCCCCTCTCCATGGCGATCGGCGACCTGAAATCCGCGGGTGCCCGGAAGATCGTCCGGCTGGCGGTCAGCATCGCGGCCCATTCCCCGCTCATGGAGCCCATCCAGGATCTGTTCGCAGCGACAGTTGCGCGCACCCCTCTCGGCGAGCCGGAATTCCCCGTATACAGCAACGTGCTGGCACGTCCCATGCACTCCTCCGGAGATATCCGAGCGGATTTGGGGGCACAATTGACCTCGAGGGTGCGATGGACTGAATCCATGCGGAACATGCTGGGCGAGGGAATCGATACCTTTCTCGAACTCGGGTCCGGCTCTGTGCTGGCCGGATTGATGCGCCGCATCGATCGGGGGGCTGAGGCGATCTCCCTCGATGCCCCTGCAAGTTTTGCGGATCTGCTCGGCTGAAGGGGAAATTATGGAGGGCAAGTCAGGGGACACATGCGCAAGCTGATACTTCCCGTCATCTTGCTGCTCGCTTTCCTCTTCCTGGTAAATCATTACGCGGCTGCCCAGGATGTTCTGGCCACATTCCGCCACGGAGACTGGCGCTGGCTGATCCTGGCCGCCGGTATCCAATGCCTGTGGCTCGTCAACGTGGCCGCCTCGTTCCGCACCATCTACCGGTTGCTGGGCATGCATGAGACCACCGTGCGGCTGCTCCCCCTCGCCGCCGCGGCCAATTTTCTGAACGTCGTCGCGCCGACGATGGGAGTTGGCGGGCTTGCGATCTTCATCGTCGATGGGAAGCGACGAGAGCTCCCCTCCGGCCGGGTGACGACCGCCGCAGGCCTCTATGTCCTGCTCGATTTTTCGGCATTCTTGCTGGTCCTCACTCTCGGGCTCTTTGTGCTGTTCAGACGCAATCAACTCAGCCCGGCGGAGGTGACCGCATCGGTGGTCCTGGTCGGGATCGCTGCCCTGATCGCCGTGCTGCTTTATTTGGGGATGCGGTCCTCTGCACTCCTGGGAGGCGCCCTGGCCCGCCTGGGCCGGTTGGCAAACGCGGTTCTGCGCCCAATACTGCGCAGGGACTACCTGGATGTCTCTCGAGCCCACACTTTCGCGCATGACATCTCCGCAGGATTGCAGATCGCGAAAGAAAACCCCAGAGGCTGGCTGATGCCCGGTGCGCTGGCGCTAAGCAACAAGGCACTGCTCATCTTGATCCTGTTCCTCGTCTTTCTGGCCTTCAGACAACCCTATACACCATCCACTTTGGTGGCAGGATTCAGCGTCGGATTCCTATTCCTCATTGTCTCACCCACCCCTTCCGGTGTGGGCTTCGTTGAACCTGCCATGACCCTCACCCTTCATTCCCTCAGGGTGCCGTTGGGTTCGGCCGCGGTCATTGCGCTCGCCTACCGGGGGATCACCTTCTGGCTGCCGCTTGCCTTCGGGCTGCTCGCCTTCCGCTGGGCGAGCCGCGAAACGCCCCACCGAGATAGGATCAGCCTCTCAATCAAGAGAGAGTCTGCCCCATCCGGGATGGAAAAACCACCGGCGATAGAATAGAAAATGCGGCAGATTGGGGGCACTTGCTCTGCGATCCCTTCTGCGTGCTTTCCCTTCCCTGAACGCCACATGGAGCATGCCCCGAAACATCCGCGCCTGTTGGAGGGAAGGATGGTCTTCGCATATATAGTTCATACCAGCGCGCAGCTCGGCTCCGGATGCAGGGTTGGGCTCCCGCGCAGGGCTGCAATGGAACACGCATGCTATAATGCAGCCGATATCCGGATTGCTGCCTGATCAAATGAATCTGCGAGTGGCGCTCTCATTCTTGATAGAACCACCGGGCAGCCTGGTCTACCATCTCACTCTGGCGGTGATTGTCGGATTGCTGGCCATCCTAGCGGTCAGCCGTCGGCCGAAACTGGGAGGTGAGCAGGTAAACCCCTGGGGGTTGGCCGCCGCGACCCTGCTCGCGGTCCGAATCGTGCTGCTTCTCGTGGCGCTTCTCGGGTGGTTGAGCTTGCTGCAGGGCATGAATCTGCCCCTGTCACTTGGACGTTTTGCCAGCATTATCGGTGTGGCGCTCCTCGGCTGGGCAAGCATCTTCCCCAAGCCAACCCGGTATGCGGATATCGCCCTCACACTAGTAATCATGGTCTGCATCCTGGGTCTGGTCGCTTCGATCTTCGATGTGGTTTCTTCGCCGATCATCAGCGAACCCATCCCTACTATGGTGTGGGGGGCTTTCGGCTTGGTGCTCACCCTGGCTGCCGCCATTGGGCTGGCCCTGGTGCAGCCCGACTATTGGTCGCTTTCCCTGCTGCCCTTTCTGCTGCTGATGATCGGCTTCGTATTGAATCTCTCCTTCGTGGATGAGAGCGTCGCGGCGGAGGGGTTCGTGCGTTTGACGGAATTGCCTGCTTATGCGCTCTTCGCTTTTCTGGGTTCCCGCTTCCTGATCACCCAGACCTCGACGTCGCTCAGCCAGGATTCGAGGCGGCTGGTGGCGGCCGAGAAACGCATCCGCTTCCTGGAGGGGGAAATCGCTCGTCTCGAGTTCCCCTTTGATAGGTCCTCCGAACGCGACGCCGGACCCGCCGCGCTCGGTGAGGCGCGGGCGGACGGACTCGAAGCCCAACCCGAGGCGGTCGACACCGGCGGGCTACCCATGGGCCCTCCCCATATGGTCCGGAAAGGCACCGGCCCGCTGCTCGAGTCGCGCGCCGCCCTCACACCGGAGGGTCAGCTGCGATCCGAACTGCAAATCGTGTTGACGGAACTGGCTGAGGCGCGGGCAAAGCTGCGCACATATCGGGAAGGGGAGCGAGGGGGGGAGCAGCCATCGCCCCCGACCCAAATTGATGCGGAAGCACTGCAAGGGGAAGTGGAGGAACTTCGCCGCCGGGCGGCAACCAGCCAGAGCCATGTGGATCTCCTTCTGAGCGACACGATCGGATTGACCGGCGCTCTGCAGCGGAAGTTCTTGGAACGGCTGGCGGACAGCCTGGTCCGCATGCGCGAGGCCATCGAGGACATTTCCGGCGCTGCGACATCCCAGCAGCATGATTTGTCCAGCCAGCCGGTGGATTTGACGAAGATGATCGACCGCGCCATGGAGGATATGGCTGAGGCACTCCATGAGCGCCAGGTCGCGCTCGAGCTCCATCTTCCTGAGAGGATTCCCACCGTTTCCGGAAACACCGACACCGTCCATGCCATCGTTCGAGATCTGCTCGAACGCGCCATCTATGCCTCCCCGGAGGGATCAACCATCGAGCTTCGGGCGCTCCCCAAGGAAGCGGATGACGGGGAATTTCTGATCTTCTCGGTCTCCGATCTTGGCGGAGGCATACCGGTGGAGGATCTCGGCGCGCTGTTCCAAGGGGAGTCCGTCGACCATGAACGGGCGCATACGGCCGGCGGGGGGGCCGGATCCGGGGCCATGGGGGTAAAGGCACTGTGCGAGTCTCTCGGCTGGCGGGTTTGGGTGGAGAGCGAGGAGGGGATCGGGAGCACCTTCACCCTTTTAATACCCGTATATGAACCTCCCCATAGTCCAACATCTGGCATAGAATAGGCAACTAAGTGGATGAGGCGGTGCTCGCTCCGTCTTCGAAGCGAGTGGGAACCGATGGCCCGCTTTAGACGTCAATACGTTGTGGGCAGGAAATGCGTATGATCATGCGATTGAAGCGCGCATCCCGGTGGCTGAAACCTTGGATCTTGTTCGCCCTGACGGGGACGACAGCGTGCTCCGGCATGCTGGGAAGCTTCTCGTCCGTCGACACGGGGAGCCTCAATCCGCCGCTGGTGACACTGGATCCGTTGGCCACCCAGACGCCTACGCCTTTCATGCCGGCAGCCAACACCCCCACACCAATCATGGAGGCCACGCCGACCAACACGCCCCTGCCGTCACCCACCCCCTCGGAGCCTTGGGGGAGTTTCCCGGGCCCAAGCGAAGCCACCGACACTGTCCTTCCGCCCATGCCGCGCATCGAGATGCCCGAGGACGCGTTCAATATCCTGATCATGGGCGCGGACACACGTGCTCGGCTGCTGGGCACCCGCACGGACACCATCATCGTGCTTTCCGTCAGCCGACAGGAAGGCACAGCCAAGCTGCTCTCGATCCCGCGCGACTTCTACGCGTATATACCGGGCTGGAAGAACACGCGCATCAATGCCGCATATGGGCATGGTGGTGCCGACTTGGCCGAGCTCACGGTGCTCTATAACTTCGGCATCGAGATCGATCGATTCGTGCGCGTGAACTACCACGGTTTCCGCCGGGCCATCGACCTGCTGGGAGGAATCGACGTCAACGTCGGCAACCACGTCGCCGACTCCTGCTATGGCCAGTGGATGAGCTTCTCCCCCGGAACTACCTGGATGGACGGCCGGACGGCGTTGTGCTACGCACGCATGCGCAAGACCACCAGCGACTTTCACCGCATGGGACGCCAGCAAGAGGTGCTGAGGGCCGTCTTCTGGCGCATGCTGAGCCTGGATGCCCTTGGACGCATTCCGGAGCTGTACGAGCTGTTTCGATGGCTTGCGGAGACGGATATCGAGCTGAACGATGTGCTGCCCTATATTCCTCTTGCCACCCAGCTCGCTGCCCACCCCCAACGCATACAGGCCTACACGATAAAGCCGCCGCTGGTGAACGATTGGATCATCGCCTACAGCGGCGCATATGTGTTGCTGCCGGATCGCCAAGCCATCTACGAGATGCTGCAAGACACCTTCAAGCCATGAAAACGCGCGCCATGGCTGCCATCCTGCTTGCATGCGTGCTGGCAGGATGCACCCCCACCCTGAAGATCCAATCAGGGGGACCTCCGGCGAAACCCTTCAACCCTTATGCAACTCAGCAGACACCCACATCCCCCTGGATCACGCTCGTCAACCCTGAAACATCGCTTCCGGGCACGCCTGAGCCGAGCGGAACCCCCCCGCTCTTGGAGCCGCCGGCAATCTCGATCATTGTGACGCCCGAATCGCCGGGGCGCTGGCCGTCGCCAGGTCGCTACGGCGTGCCGCCGACGCCCTCAACAGCCATCCCCCGTCCCCTGTCACCCATCAGCATTCCGTCCGACGCCGTCAATATCCTCCTCCTGGGGTCTGACCGCCGCCAGACCACCTTCCGCACAGACACTATTCTGATCCTCTCGCTCATCCCCAGCAAACGCGCCGCCGTGCTGATTTCGGTCCCGCGGGATCTCTATCTGTATCTGCCAGGGGTCACCACCCAGCGCATCAACGCTGCAGTCTTGTATGGTGACATCTACGGCTACCCGGGGGGCGGCTGGCAGCTGCTGTACGACACGGTACTCTACAACTTGGGAATTGAGATTCACCACCACGCCCTGGTGGAGATGGAGGGCTTCAGTGATCTGGTCGACACGCTGGGGGGAGTGGAAGTGAATGTCAGCTGCGCCTACACGGACTGGCGTTTGAAAAAACCAAGTCTCGACCCCGAGGATGCCGACAATTGGTCGCTGTTCACTGTCCCCGCAGGGGTAATCCACATGGATGGGGACTATGCCCTGTGGTATGCGCGGGCGCGCAAGAAATCCTCCGATCTGGACCGGGCCAGGCGGCAGCAGGAGGTCCTTCGGGCGATGTATCGGCGGATCTTGCGACTGGATTTGATCCCCAGAATCCCTGACCTGTACGACAACCTGACCGAGCTGGTTTCCACCGACATGAACGTGCTGGATCTCCTTCGATTGGCGCCCTTGACCGCCCGCATCAAGCTGTCTCAAGTGCGGAGCCGGTTCATCGGCTCACGGCTGCTTCGCGGATGGAAGACGCCCGCCGGCGCGCAGGTCTATCTGCCACGGCGGAGGGACCTGCGGGATTTCCTGCAAGGTGCGTTTGATTTTGAGACGCCGGACCCATTGGTCCCGGAGGCGGCCGTCACCATCGAGGTGCGGAACGCCTCATCCAACCCCGATTGGGATGTGCTTGCCGCCGAGCGTCTGCAGTATTTGGGGTATGACACAGCCGTGGGCCCGGAGTTCGAGCCTTCGGACATCCCAACATATTTGATCGATTATGACGTAGCCCCAAAGGAAACCCGTGCGGAGATTCTCGACGCCCTGGGGCTGTCCAAGAAGGTCGTGAGCACGTTGCCCGATCCGAGCTCCCCTTTCGCCTATCGGCTCGTTATCGGCGATAACTACAACCCGTGTTTCAAGCCGAACCTGCAGTAGCTCAACCGGGATGCGGTCCCTCGTGGGAGGGTAAGGGGAAGGCCCCGGTTTCCTCTCCCACATATCTATGCTAATATCCATCTCGTCAATTGACTATGCGCATTGTCGACTCCTGGAGGGCATATGGCTGACCCGCTGAACGATCTCCCCCTGTTTTCCGACTCCTCCCGCGGCGCTCGTGAGAGACCGGAAGATGATCAACTGGTCCGGCCAGCCTCGAGTTTGAGCGCCGCCATCAACGCCTGGGGCGAGGCGCTGGAAGCGGAAGGAAGCTCCCCGCACACCGTCAAGGCCTTCACCGGAGACCTCGGGATCCTGGCCGAATATGTGGGCGCCGGCCAGGCGGTGGACGCCATCGGCACACGGGATATCAAGAATTTCCTCGATTGGATGCTGCACCGCCGCGGGGTGCCTTGCAGCCCTAAGACCTATTCCCGCCGCATCACCTCCGTGAAAGCATTCTTCCGCTGGCTGGTCGATCGCGAGGTGCTGGTGGGGAATCCGGCGGATCCTATCCCGCAGCAGACAGTCATCAGCCCGCTGCCCACTGTTCTGGCGCCGAGAGAAGTGTCCGCCGCCCTGAAGGCCGCCAAGGGGATGCGCTCTGGCCTCCATCCGGACGCGCGCCCATATACCTTGCTCAGCCTGCTGCTGGACACCGGGATAAAAAAGGGGGAGTGTCTTGACATCCACCTCGACCACATCGATCTGGAAGCCCCTAATGGCCCGGTCTTGTTCATCCGATATGGGGACGTGACGAAACGCTACAAGGAAAGAAAGCTGCCCCTCTCTCCACAGTGGATTGAGGCCTTCAGGGAATATCGCAGGCAGTACGACATTAATGACCGGCTGTTTCCCTGGTCGCCCCGTCGGCTGGAGTACCTGCTTGAAGACATCGGGGAGGCCGCAGGCATGGAGAAGCACATCTCTTTTGACATGTGCCGCTGGACATGCGCGCTGATGGACTACAAGGCGGGGATGGAGAGTGATAAGATCCGCCAGAAGATGGGTATCTCAAAGATCCAATGGCGTGAAGTGGGAAATAAACTTGACCGGTTAGCGGCCAAAGAGGAATAAGGTCACATCTGCTTGACGACGATGTCGCCGATCACGTTGGCGGCCTGATCCCCCTGGTCAGCCGCGTTGGAGAGATGGCGGTAGATCTCGCGCAGCTTCAACATCTCCACCACATGATCGACATCACGCGGCATCGTGAATAGATCGGCGACGGCTTCACGGTAGACCGTTTCAATGCGGTTCTCCAGGGCCTTCGCCCGCACGGCATGATCCACCGCCACATTGGGGTGGTCATCCAGACGGGTGATACCGAGATGGATTTCGCGCGCCGCATCTGTCAGCAGCGAGACCATGCGCTCCATGTACGGGTTGGGATCGATGTCGAGAATCGACATCTCTTCGATGGTGGTGTTGGCGTAGTCCAGAATATCGTCGACCGCGCCGGAAAGCGAGAAGATGTCCTCCCGGTCTATGGGCGTGACGAAGGTGCGGTTGAGCTCGTCGATCAGGATTCGCCGCACCTCATCGGCTTGCTTCTCCTTGTGAGAAAGCTCCTCCGCCAGATGTCTTTCCGGATCTTGCACGTAGCTGTGCAGGATTCGCATCCCTTCTAGGGTGTGCTCCGCTTGGGCGATCAGCAGCTCGATGAAGCGGTTGGGTTTCTTCCGTCTTGAGAAGATGCTCATGGCTTCGGTCCAATTCCGGTCAGCGGTTCCCCGCCTGGCGCCTGGGTCTCTTCAGAACCCGGGCCTCTATTGGTAGGCCCTGGCGAGGATCCCCCTGCCTGCCCGCCTTCATCTACTGCCGCCCGTCTTCAGAAATAGACCCCCATTATAAACCAATCGCGCCTCGGAACACTCCGGCCCCATCCGGAGCGCTGTATCCGGTGATTGGCTGCACGCAGCGGTCTTTCCAATCTGCAAGGGGGCTCGGCCGGCCGTATGGAAGGGGAAGGCGCTGGCGAGGATCCGGATCACCCGGTGAGCGATCTCGATGAACGCCGGCGGGCAAGGCTCAATAAACCAGATCGCCGGAAAGAAAGGCCTCCGTGCGGGGATCGTCGGGCGCCGTGAAGAATCGCTCTCTGGCGCCAACCTCTATCAGCTCCCCCTCGAGCAGAAGCCCGACGCGCGAAGCCATGCGCTTGGCCTGAAAGACATTGTGGGTCACCAACACGATGGTTGTACCAAAGGTGTCATTCTGTTCTCGAATGAGCCCCTCCAGCAGGCGGACATTGTATGGGTCGAGATTCGCCGTGGGCTCGTCCAGCAGCAGGACCCGGGGCTCCAGAATCAAGGCGCGGGCCACTGCCACTCGCTGCATCTCTCCTCCGGAGAGCGTATCCGGCCGCGCCCCCGCCAGATGGCTCATCGAGACACGCTGCAGCACATCCATAACCTCGTCCGCGCTGGCTCGCTGCCCTCGTAGCCGCAGCCCGAGGGCGGCATTCGCCTGCACCGATCGAGAGAGCAGCACAGGCCGCTGGAACACCATCGCCAACTGACGCCGATCCGCGATGCTCGCGTTGCCATGAGACACCTCTCTCCCGTCGTCCAGATGCAGGATCACCTCCCCCACATCGGGCGCCTCAACCAACCCCAGCAAGCGGAGCAGCGTGCTCTTTCCGGACCCGCTGGGGCCAACCAGCACGAAGATCTCGCCCCGCCGAATGTGCAACGAGGGGATATCCAGCACTTGGCGCCCGTCGTACACTTGACGCACATTCCGCAGTTCGTATATCGCATCTCCAGCCGGTTCGCGCTCGTTCACAGCGAATGGTGCTCCTGCAGCCGGCCCTGCCCCAAGGCCATCACCAAATTCGCCACGAAAGACAGGGTCAGCAAGATGATCCCAAGTGCCAACGCCAGATCAAAGTCGCCTTTGCGGGTCTCCAGCACGATCGCTGTGGTCAGCACTCGCGTGTGCCCTTCGATATTCCCCCCGACCAGCATCACCGCCCCGACCTCGGAAATGATGGATCCGAACCCGGCCACAAGCCCAACGATCACTCCCACTCGGGCCTCCATCATGATCGCCCAGCGCGCCTGCCGCTGAGTGGCACCCAAGGCCCGCAGCTGCCTGCCCAGGTCCGGATCCACCGACAGCACAGCGCTCATCGTCACTCCCACCACCAGCGGAGTGGCGATGATCACCTGGGCGATCACCATGGCTCGGGGGCTGAATAACCATCCCAAGGCGCCCAGCGGGCCCGAGCGGGAAAGCATGAGGTACACAGCCAGCCCAGCTACCACCGGCGGCATGCCCATCCCTGTGTAGATGAAGACCGAGAACAAGCGCCTGCCCGGGAAGCGGGTCAAACCCAGCCACGCGCCCAGTGGAATCCCCACCAGCATGCTGAATGCCAAGGCGATCGCCGTAATCCGCAGCGACCGGCCGGCGATCTCGATGACCGTGGGGTCCAGGTTGATGATCAGTTGGATTGCCTGACTCAATGCCTCAAGGAAAGTCCTGATCTCCGCCTCCTAGTTGTCATTCCCACCCCCCGGATGCCCGCGGGGCCCTCTCCCTCGCCAGCATCCCAGGTCGTGCTTCAGGAGACTGGTATCCTAATGACCCACCGCCAGCGCGGCCGCCTCATCATCAGCGTCCGGTGGCGGCGTTGGCTGGGCAACCGGGAAAAGAAAAACGGCCATTCACCTCTGCCAAGGTGCGCGAGGCGATGATTCTCAGCCTACTGAGATTCCCGCCACTGGGCGGAGTCTGGGTAGAAAAGCTGACTGCCGTCGCGCTCGTAGCTTGCGATCAACCGCTGCGTATCCACAGAGGTGATCCACTCGGCAAACTTGCTCGCCAGGTCGAAGTTTACGCCCGGATGGGTTTGCGGATTGACCGGGATGACCCCATAGGGGTTGAACAGCAGCGGGTCTCCCTCGACGAGCACCACGAGGTCGAGGTCCTCCGATTTTCGCGCCAAATAGGTCGCACGGTCGCTCAAGGTGTAGGCCTGCTGCTCATCCGCCATGGTGAGCACCGCGCCCATCCCCTGCCCGGCAGACACATACCAGTCCCCCGCTGGCTCAATGCCCGCCTGGGCCCAGATCGCCTTCTCTTTGGTGTGTGTCCCGCTATCATCCCCGCGCGAGACAAATATCGCCTCCGCGTCAGCGATGGTTGAGAACGCCTCCGTCGCGCTGGCTGTCCCTCCGATCCCCGCCGGATCCGACTCTGGGCCGACGATGACGAAGTCATTGTACATCACGTCATACCGCGCAGTGCCGTCGCCTGCCGCCACAAAAGCCTCCTCCCTCGCCCGGGCGTGCACGAGCAACACATCCGCATCACCGGCCTCCCCCATCGCCAGGGCCTGCCCGGTGCCAACAGCGATCACGTCCACGGTGGTCGAGTATTGGGATTCAAAATCAGGCAAGATATAGTCCAGCAGCCCAGAGTCATATGTGCTCGTCGTGGTCGCCAGTATCAGGCGGGCCGGCTCCTCCATCCGGGACGCGGCCGTTGGGGGCCCGGCCGTCGGCGTCGCGGCGCCGCATGCCGCCAGCGCCACTGCCATGCCGACTGCGATCATACTTCGATGGATGGTCTGCATTGCATCTCTCCTTCCAAACAACCGTTATGACGGTTCATCATAGCGGTTTTCGCGCATAACCGCAAGTACAGAGCGTCAATTCCGGAAGATGCCCCCCCAAGGCCCAAGGAGGACCGAATACGCAGACGCACAACTGGATGCGTCCCGGCGCATTCACCGCTTGACAGCCGGTCCCGATGTGACACAATGGGGCCCATGGAAGGCTTCGAGGTGCAAGCGGGACATCGATCCGGCTACGTCGCCTTGATCGGGCGGCCGAACGTGGGCAAGTCCACCCTGATCAACACCATTCTGGGCCAACCCATCGCCGCTGTCTCGCCCAGGCCGCAGACGACCCGCCTGGATCAGCTGGGGATTCTGACGCTGCCAGAGGCGCAGATCATATTCGTCGATACGCCCGGCATCCACAAGCCCCTCCATAAGCTGGGGGAAGCCATGAACCGCGCCGCCCAGCAGGCCTTGGAGGATGCCGACCTGCTGCTGGTGATCTTCGATCTCTGCGAACCACCGAACGCGGACGATCAGCGGGTGGCGGGTCTGGTGAGCAGATTGGAGAAGCGGAAGGAGATGGTGGTCATTCTCAACAAACGGGACAGGGTGGACGATTCAGAAATCGCCGCCCGGCGGGAGAAGTTCGAGGAACTGCTCCCCGGCCGCGAAAGCCTGCCGCTCTCCGCTCTCGATCCCCGGCAGGTTGCGGATCTGGTGGAACGGCTGATCCCCCGTCTCCCGGAGGGCCCCCGCTATTATCCCCCAGAACAGATCACAACGGCCTATGAGAGGGAAATCGCCGCCGATCTCATCCGCTCGGCGGCCATGGGCCTGCTGCGCCAGGAACTGCCGCACAGCATCGCGGTGCGGGTGGAGGAGTATAAGAACCGAGGCGATCATGCCGCCTATATCCGCGCCTCGATATTTACTGAGCGAGTATCGCAAAAGGGAATTGTCATCGGCAGCGGTGGGAGGATGCTGAAGTCCATCGGCACACTCGCCCGCCAGCATATTGAGGAGATGTCCGGCCGGTCCATCTTCCTCGACCTGCATGTCAAAGTGATGGCCAGATGGCGGGATGACCCGCGAGCGCTGGCGCAGCTCGGATACCCGGCATCCAAAGACTGAACCCCGGAACGCCGGTTGCACCGGGTTGTGGCAGCTTCTGGGATGCCTAGGCTGCGCCCTGGAGACAGACGGCCGCCCATGGTCTTCGGTCCCGCTTTTGCCCCGGTGATCGGCTCGGGGAGCGAGTCCTGGTTGAGATCTGGCCATACATCGAGATCCGTTGGCCAGCGTTATCGTGGCCTGGGCTCGGCCGCCCGAGGGATGCGGCGGCCGGTCACAACGAGGAGAGACACGTGAGGTACGAATCTCCCTTTTCCATCCGCTACGGCTCCGCGGCCATGCGCTCGCTCTGGTCAGAAAGGGCCAAACGCCGCCTCTGGCGCCGGGTATGGGTCGCCGTGGTGGAGGCGCAGGCTGAGGCTGGCCTGGTCTCCGAGGATCAGCTCACCGATGTCAAGGCGCACGCAGTGCATGTCGACGTGCCGCGCGCTCTGGAGATCGAATCCGAAATCGGCCATGATCTCATGGCCGAGTTGAAGGTATTCGCCGCGCAGTGCCCGCTCGGGGGAGCAATCCTGCACTGGGGGCTTACCTCGGCGGATGTAGAGGACAACGCCGATGTCCTGCGGCAGAAAGCCGGCCTGGCGATCCTGATCGGGAGCCTGCGGAATGTCCTTGTTCGCCTGGCGGATCAGATCGAAACCAACGCAGAGGTTCCGGTCATGGGATACACGCATCTCCAGCCGGCCGAGCCCACCAGCCTGGGCTACCGTTTCAGCGTGTACGCGCAGGACTTCATGCTGCACTTGGAGATCCTGGCAGCCCTGCACAGATCGCTCAAGGGAAAGGGAATCAAAGGCGCCGTGGGCACCTCCGCCACCTTCAGCGAGATGCTCACCGACACCGGGATGTCCGTGGCTCAGTTTGAGCGAGCCGTCATGTCACTCCTGGGCTTGGAGGCGTTCCCCATCTCCACCCAGACATATCCCCGCATCCAGGACTACCGCTTGCTGGCCTCACTGGGGGGGCTGGGGGCCTCCTTGCACAAATTCGCCATCGACATCCGTCTGATGCAGTCTCCGGGCTTCCGGGCCGCCTCAGAGCCCTTCGGGGAGCGGCAGGTCGGCTCCAGCGCGATGCCTTTCAAACGCAATCCGGTGGGCGCCGAGAAGATCTGTTCTCTGGCCCGCCAGGTGCAGGCCGACGCGAACGTCGCCTGGTCGAACGCCGCAAATGCGATGCTGGAGCGCACGCTGGACGATTCGGCGAACCGCCGCAGCATCATCCCCGAAGCGTTCCTCGCCTGCGACGAAATGCTCCGGACCGCCCACAAGATCATCGATGGCCTGATCGTGGACCAAGTCGGGATCGATGAAGGGTTGGAGAAGTATGGCCCCTTCTCCGCCACGGAGCGGCTGCTCACGGCCTTGGTCCGGGAAGGCGCGGATCGCCAGGCAATGCACGAGCGCCTCAGGCAACACAGCCAGCGCGCTTGGCAAGCGCTCCGGGAGGGCCACGAGAACCCACTGGAGGATCTGCTGGCGGGGGATCCGGCCCTGCTGACGTATCTGCAGCCGGCCCGTATTCGAGCCTTGCTCAGAGTTCAGAGCTACCTGGGGAACGCGCCACGGGAGGCGATGGAGATGGTGGCGCGTATCCGGGAGCGGCTCCTTCCCTCATCCGATTCGCCGGAAGTCGACACCTGATCCGCGAGGCGCGGAAGCCGATCGCAGGGGGAGGTCAGGTTTCGCTGAAGTGTTCTGCCTCGACGGAGCGCCAAGTTTCTCCTTCAGGCAAGCGCATGAACTGGGTGAGGAGCGGATGGACTTTCCGCAGCTCTTCCGCCATCCGCAGCGCGATGCGGCGCACGGAGAAGTGCGCATTGGGGGCCGAACGCAGTTCACAGAAATGGTACGCCTCGCGCAAATTGAGGGACATCAGGACGCGCCGTTTGTAGCCGTTCGGCACGACATAGGCCGCCACCGCCCGGTTCCAGGCCGCCAATTCGTCATAGCCGCGCCGTGCGGCCGCCATGGCCTTGCGGTAGGGAGCGGCAAACCCCGCCTCTTCGATCAGGCGAGGGATCGTGTATCCCAGCTCACAGCTCAGCATCTGCGGCGTCTGTGTCATCATGCGATGCCGCTTGACCTCAAAGTAGGCGCCCTGATCCATCAGTACGTCGAAGGTATACCAGGCATGCTCCAGGGCGCGGATGGGAGCATCGAACTCGCCGATTCCGCTGAATATGGCCTTTGCCAGACCTCGCAACTCATCCTCGGGCATCTCGTTCACCTTCTCAACAACGACCGCCATGGAGGCCGGAATATGGGCATACAGGGCAGCCGCGAGCACCCGCAACGTGGCCGCCGGGTCATAGGTGACCAGGCGGAGCCAATCTCCGTCCGCCGCACCCTGAAGATCCCTCGCCCGCTTGCCCAGCTCCGCTTCGGTCTGCATCAGGTACGGATTGCGATCCGCGTATTTCACCAGGGTGGGTGTCTCGAGCTGGCCGATATCGCGCACCTCCTGCCCCGTCTCCCGCACTTCTGCGAGGGGGTGCGAGAGCATCTTGCTGATAGCGTGCTCCAACGTGCGGGCGTTCGCGGTCATGCCCACATTGGCCAGCGCAGCCGAGGGCAACAGGAACCGGCACGCGTCCACGTAGCGCGAGCGCACCCGGGAATCCCAGCGCGCATCTGATTCGCCCTCCCGGCGCGGGAATCGGGATTGCACCACCGCTCGCACCGGACCCAGCGCGTCGCGGTAGGCCTGGAACAGTGCGTCACATGTTTGCCGGTATGTCGCCTCTTGTTCCGTGCCGATGACCTCCGCGGGCAGATGATAGCTGTCGGGTTCCCACTTCTGATAGCGGGTCGATTTCTCTGTATAGGAGGCCAGGCGATTGGATTCGATGCACTCGATCGCCAGCCGGGAGACATTTTCGAATGCGATATGAAGCACAGCGTGCTCCGCCACCGATGCGTGGCCGTAGCCGACCACCCACTTCTCGTGGAACTGGGCGGACTTCTCTTCCGTCAGTTCGGCGGCGATATCCCGAAACGAGCGCGGGGAGCGGGAGGTCTTGGCGAATGTGACCGCGATGGTCTCGGGAGTCAAGTCCTTCTGGCTGAGCAGATAGATTCGTCTTGGATAAGGCTCACCCATCCCGCCCCTCCTCCCATTCCCTGAGGATCATTCGCGCCCGTTCGACATCCTGTTGGATCTGTTTGACCAGGGCCTTTGGCCCCGAAAAACGGCGTTCCTCTCGCAAGCGTCTGACAAATGTCAGCTCGATCTCGTCACCATAGAGATCGCCCTGAAAGTCGAGGAGGTGGGCCTCCACAACCGGCAGATCCAGGTCCTCTTCAAAGGTGGGGCGGGTCCCAATGTTGGTGACGGCGGGCCAGCTTTCCCCATCGATCTCCGCCATGCAAGCGTACACCCCGACTCCGGGGATCGCCCGCTCTCTCCATACCGAGAGATTGGCGGTCCTGAAGCCGAGATCATCCCCGCGGCCCGCTCCGGAGACCACTTCTCCACTCAGGCGAAAGGGTCTGCCGAGGTAAGTCGCTGCTCGGCCCACATCTCCCCCCCGCAGCGCTTCTCGGACTCGGGTGGAGCTCACCACCTCCCCCCCGGCGATGACCGGCGGGTGCACATGCAGATCGAATCCTCGTTCGGGAGCCACACGAGCCAAGTAGGCTCGGTTCCCCTCACGCTGATGGCCGAACGCGAAATTCCCGCCGATCCACAGCTCCGCTGGGGCGAGGTGCTCCCCCAGCAGATCCAGAAATTGGCTCGCCGACAACCTGGAGAATTCCAGGTCAAAGGTATGGGTGATCACGACATCCACGCCAAGATCCCCCAACAGGCGTGCCTTCTCCTCGACTGTGCTGATGTAAAAGGCGGGCCGCTGCCCGCGCAGGACAACGGAAGGATGGGGATAGAAGGTCAGGACCACCGCGGTTCGGCCAGCATCTTTGGCCGACGCGACCATGGCTCCAACCAACGCTTGGTGTCCGAGATGGACGCCATCGAAGGAACCGATTGTGAGTGCTGTGTTCGTCAGATGAGTTCGGCGAAGGTCACGTATATGCTGCATTGAGCCGGCTATCTAATGAATACCTTTCGAGGATGCCATTCGGCGCCGTCGTCCGTCGCCTCGAGAATGGCGATCAGCCCCCCCTGCTCATCCACGCCGCGCGCCATGCCTGTTGCGCCCTCTTGGGCGGGAATGCGATGGCCGTGCCGCACCAACTCCTGATTCTCGCGGCTGATTTCCACCAGCGGCATATCCGGAAGCGCATCTGCTGCCGGATGAATGTACTGCTCCCAGGTCCCCGCCTCCAAGCCATGCGACAATTCCGCCAGCGGAACTGCATCGGAGAGCGAAAAAACCCCAGACATGGTCCGGCGCAGCGCAGCGAGATGGCCTCCGACGCCCAAGCGATTCCCAATATCGTGCGCTAGCGAACGGATGTATGTCCCCGCTGAGCACTCCACCGATACCGTCAGATCGGGCGGATCATAGCGCTTGATCTCCAGCTGGCCGATGGTCACCTCCCGGGAATCCAGGTCCACCGATACTCCTGCCCTGGCCAGATCATACGCGCGTTTCCCATCGACCTTGATTGCGCTGTACGGCGGGGGCACCTGCTCGATTTCGCCCCTGAACTCCGGGAGCACCTTCCGAATCTGCTCCAGGGTCGGGAGATTCTCGCTGGTGCCGATGAGCGTGCCCTCCGTGTCGTATGTCTCGGTGGACTCCCCCAGGCGAATCACCGCATCATAGCGCTTCTCCGAGGTGGAGAGATACTCGCTCAAGCGGGTCGCGGCCCCAAGGCATAGAATCAGAACGCCGGAGGCGCGCGGGTCCAAGGTTCCCGCGTGTCCCACTTTGCGCACCCCGGTACCTTGGCGCACGACGGACACCACCTGATGCGATGTGGGCCCTACTGGCTTGTCAACCACGATGATGCCAAATGCGCTCATGCTGTTTCAACAGCCTCCATGGATCGCGATGTAGCCGCCAGAACCTTCCCCACGACCGACTGCATGTCGCCGGAAACTGTGGCCCCGGCAGCGGGGGCATGTCCTCCTCCACCAAACTCCTCCGCCAGGCGGGAGACATCCACCCCATTCAGCGAGCGCCAGCTTATCTTCACTCTACCGCCAGTTTGCTCAACAAACACCAGCACCATCCGCGCTCCATCTATGGTGGTCATGATATCCACCAGATCGGCGTCGCCAGATCCCACGTAGCCTGCGGAAGCCCGATCATCCAGGGTCAGCGTGGTCCAGATCAAGCCATCCTGCCGCTGGATCTTGGACAAACCGGCACCCCAGTATCGGACCGCGTGGAAGCTGCGGCGGTTCAGCAGGCGCTGATAGAGTTCGACATATGGGACCGGCGTCTTCAGCAATTCAGAGGCTACCACAAAGGTGGCTGGCGTGACGCTGGACGTGCGGAACCCAATGGTGTCGGAGATCAGGCCAGCCATCAGATTGCTGGCCACACCCGGTGAGATCGGCCAAGCCATTTCTAGCAGCAGATTGTACAGAATTTCCGTGGTCGCCGCCGCTTGTGTCCGGACGATATTCAGCCGTCCGAAGGCTGTGTTCGTCGGATGATGGTCGATATTGATGTCCGCATCGCGCGGAAGCTCCCCGGCCGGAAACCCGGTACGGGCCTGTTCAGCGCAATCAACGACAATCAACAAATCCAACTCTTTCGGAAGGACAGCCATCACCTTTTCGCTGCCGGGAAGAAAAGCGTAGCGCGCCGGAACCGCCCCCGCCATGACTGGCCAAACCCGCTTTCCTCGCTCCTCGAGGGCGAGGCTGATCGCCAGCAGCGAGCCCACCGCGTCCGCATCGGGTCGCTCATGGGTCAACACGGCGATAGATTGCGCGCCGGAGACAAGCGATGAGAAGGTCTCGGCCCAGCTCAACTGTCGGGCTCCTGATCAGCCGACTCTGGCGGCTCCCGTTCTTCCCGCTCTTCTGCCAACTGCTGGAGCAACTCCTCCACTCTCGCTCCCCGATAGGGGGTGTCATCCCACCGGAAGCGCAATTGGGGGAAAGTGCGCAATGGAATCAGGCCTGCCAGCGCGCGGCGGATGAAACCGTTGGCCCCCTCCAGCGCGGACATCACCTCCCCCTTGCGCTCCTGGCTGTCGTAGGCTGACACATAGATGGTGGCGTACGCCAGCTCGCGGTCCACTTCCGCATCCGTGACAGTGATGCCGCGCAGCCGTGGATCGCTGATCTCGGTGATCAGCAGTTGGGCAAGCTCTCGATGAATACGCTCCGCTATTCTCAGTGCTCTTGCTTTGCTGACCATCAATCCCGACCTCAGCCGGCGGGCACCGCTTCAGTCGCATAGCAGAGCAACTGGTCCCCCTCCTCGAAATCCTCGAACCCTTTCAAGCCGATGCCGCACTCAAATCCCTCGCGTATCTCACGCACATCATCCTTCTCATGTTTCAGAGAGGAGACATCTCCATCATAGATTTCTTCCCCATCCCGGAATAACCGCACCCGCGCGTTCCGCCGCAGCACGCCTTCCAGCACCCTGCAGCCGGCGATAGCGCCCACCCGAGGGATCCTGAATACCGCAAGCACACGCGCCCTTCCCAGCGAGACCTCTTTGATCTCCGGCTCAAGCAGACCCTTCAACGCCTTCTCGATATCCTCCGTCAGACGATAGATGATGTCGTAGGTACGGATATCCACCGCTTCGGCCTCCGCAGCCCTTTCTGCAGCTTGGTCCGTGGTGACGCTGAACCCGATGATGATTGCGCCAGAGGCCGCGGCGAGCATTACATCACTCTCGCTGATATTCCCTGTCCCCGAATGGAGCACATTGACATGAATGTCCTCCGTGCCCAAATTCTCAACGGACGAGATGATCGGCTCCAATGAGCCCTGGCCATCCGCCTTGATCACCAGCCGGAGCTCACGCGCCTCACCCGCCTTGAACGCGTCGAAGACCTGGTCCAGGGTGAGCGCCTGACGGTGGGCGCCTTCGGTCTCGACCGCCTCCTCTCGCTCCTCGACGATCGCCCGCGCTTCCTTGGTCGATTCGACCACTGTGAAGAGCTCCCCCGCGTTGGGCACGGTTGACAGACCGAGCACCCCCACAGGGGCGGACGGTTTCGCCTGCTCTATGGGATTTCCCTGGTGATCGAACATCGCCCGAACTCGACCGTGTGACGTTCCGACTACGACCACGTCACCGACATGGAGTGTGCCGTTCTGGACCAGGAGGGTCGCCACCACGCCGCGTGCTTTGTCCACCTCGGCGTCGATCACCGTGCCGATCACTTTCCCTTCCGGGTTTGCCTTGATGTCGATCTCGTCCGAATCCGCGACCAGCAGGATCGCCTCCAGCAAATCCCCGATCCCCTCCCCCGTCTTGGCGGAAACGGGCACCACCATGGTATCGCCCTCCCACTCGTCGGGCTGCAGGCCGACATCGGCAAGCTGCTGCATCACCCGGTCGGGATTGGCGGCCTCCCGATCCATCTTGTTCAGGGCGACCACCATGGGGACGCCAGCGGCTCGCGCGTGGGAGATGGCCTCCCGCGTTTGAGGCATGACGCCATCATCGGCGGCCACCACCAACACGGCGATGTCCGCGCCTTGCGCGCCGCGCGCCCGCATGGCGGTGAATGCTTCGTGCCCAGGCGTGTCCAAGAAGGTAATCAAGCGACCATTGTGCCGCACCTGGTAGGCGCTGATGTGCTGGGTGATTCCGCCCACCTCTCCGCCGGCCACATTGGCCTCGCGAATGGCGTCCAGCAAGGTCGTCTTGCCGTGGTCCACATGCCCCAGGATCGTCGCGACAGGGGGCCTGGGCTCCAGATTGACGGGGTCCTCGTCTTGGATCAGCTTGCGCCAATTGGGGATATCGACCCTCTCGGCACTTTCTTCGACTTCGGGGGCGGCCAATTCCGCCTCGTAGCCGAATTCAACCACCAGGATAGCGGCTGTATCGAAGTCAATCTCCTGATTGATGTTCGCCATCACGCCGCTGGCCATCAATTTCTTGATGACATCGATGGGGCTGACCTCGATCAGTTCCGCCAGATCACGGACTGTGATACTTGTGGGGATTTCTATTCTCTTCAGGCCATTCTCGCTCATAACGCACCTCCAAGATCGGCACGCCAGCCGGGCCGAGCGAGTGGTCTAGGGGGCTTGGGAATTGCCTATTTCAACTTGCACTCGCACATTCGGCAGATTGCAGACAGCGACCGCCCTATTCTTCCCGTTCATCCAATAGGTGTTCCATTGCAGCCTTCAACGCGTTGAGTTCCTCGCTGGAAAGCTGCACCTTCAACGCCTTCTCCAAGGGGCCGCCCAAGGCGGCCTCCCAGCAGCTACGGGTTGGATGCACATAGGCCCCGCGTCCCTGAGCCTTGCCCGTCGGGTCGATCTCTACGCCTCGGGGTGTACGCACGATACGGACCAACCCCCTCTTGGCGAGCACGTCCCGGCATCCCACGCACGTCCGCTGCGGCACATGGCGCCGCCGGCCGGCCCTTCTTGCAGGCGATCCAACTCTCTTCGCCACGGTTGACTGATGCCTTTCCACGTCACGTTAGGTGTCTAGATACCGCTCCCAGTCTTCCTCGTCTTCCCTCTTGCGTTTGCGCCGAACCACCACTTCGCCGACCTCCGGATCATACTCCATGACCCGGCTGCGACGTTTCTTCTTGCCTCGTCCTCGCTCGATTTCCTCGAGTTCCTCATCCTCACCAAGATACTCGCCTTCCTCCACCGCCTCCTCGGCCTCGGCGAAGACCTCCGCGATATCCAGTTCTTCCTCTTCCTCCTCTTCTCCCTCTTCTTCTACCGCTTCTTCTGCTTCCTCGGCTGCCGCGGCTTCCTCCACTTCCGCCGCCTCGGCCTCCAGCTCCTCTTCTTCTTCGATGATTTCCTCGAGCGCCCCCTCGGCCGTGGCAGCCTCCTCAACCACGGCTTGCGCCGAGGGTGTCAGAGGCACCTCGCTCGGCTCTGCGCCGGGGACGGCCTCTTCCGCGACCGGCTCGATCTCCAAGGTGGCGGTTTCCGCCTCCGGCACGGGAACGGGCGCCTCGGCCAGTACCTCCTCGGGTTTCCGTTCCTCGGGTGGGGCTGCCTCGCGCAGGGATTCGAAGATCGTCCGAACTTCCTCCATTGACTTGGGGCCAACACCATCGAGGCCCAGTATCCTGTCCTCATCGATCTCCAGATCCAACCACACATCGCCGACGGTCGAATAGTCCTCCCCCTCCAGCAAGTTGAACACCCGCGTTGAAAGGCCAGCCTCCTCTAGCGGCAGCTCGAATACGGAGGGTGGAATCTCCTGCTTGATTGCCTCTCGGCGGGCGATGCGGGCTTTGCGCTCGGCCTCCCGCCGGCCGTGCAGTTCTTTCTGAACGGCTTGCACGAACTCGGAGAGCACCTTGTACTCTTCCGGCATCACCGGCCGGCCCTCCATCTTCTTCGTCAGTATGGCCTCGACCTCCAACATGCTGTCCGCTTCGCGCTCGGCGATATCGGCGTAGTCCTCATCGATCTGCAGCCGCTGCAGCGCTTCGCTGGCCGCCTCCGGCAAGCTCTTGATGTCGATCCGCCAGCCGGTCAGTTTGGCTGAAAGGCGCGCGTTGACCCCGGCCCTCCCGATCGCCAGACTGAGCTGGTCCTCAGGCACAACGACCATGGCCGTATTGCCCCGCTCGGTATCCTCCTCCAGATATACTCCGGATACACGCGCCGGGCTCAGCGCCTTGGCGATGAACGTGGCCGCATCCGGGTTCCATTCAATCACGTCGATCTTTTCATCGTTCAGATCGCGCACGATCGATTGGATCCGCACCCCCCGCAAACCCACGCAGGCCCCAACCGGATCCACACCTTCGCGCAGCGCCGCCACCGCGACTTTGGCCCGCTTGCCGGCCTCCCGGGCGATGGATTTGATCTCCACCAGCCCCTGGTTGATTTCCGGCACCTCCATCTCCAACAGGCGACGGAGCATGTTGGGGTGCGAGCGGGAAACCACGATTACGGGGCCCCTCGAACTCTTGCGCACTTCCAGCACGTAGACTCGGATCCGATCCCGCACCCGAAAGCGCTCCCCAGGAATCTGATGCTTTCGCGGCAGAATCGCCTCCGCCCTTCCCAACCCCACCGTGACGGCCTGCGGCGTGATTGAGTGCACGGTCCCGTGCACCATGTCACCCTCTCGCTCGATGAACTCCTCATACTGGGCGTCGCGCTCCGCCTCCCGAAGGCGCTGCAGAATCACCTGCTTGGCGGTCTGCGCCGCAACCCGGCCGAAGTCTTTGGGGGTGGACTCCACGATCACCAGGTCGCCGAGCTGAGCGTCAGGATCGACCTCCTGGGCCTTTTCCAGCGTGGTCTCCGTCTGTGGGCTTTCGATGTCTTCGACCACTTCCTTCTCGGAGTAGATCGTGACCTGACCCGTTGCCAAGTCGATTTCCGCCTCCACAGACTGTTGGCTGGATGCGTTGACAGAGCGACGGTAGGCTGATACCATCGCCGCCTCCAGCGCCTCCATCACGGTATCGCGGGGCAGCCCAAAGCGCTCTGTGATCTCATTAAATGCGAGGGTCAACTCACTCTTCATCGTCCTTTGCGTCCTTAAATCGGTTCTGGTATGTCAGCCGGGGTGTTGAGAGTCTACTTACAAGAAGAAAAGTGGGGGTGAGCCCACTTTTCCGAACGCGCCTTTCGGAAATTGGTGCTTGGATTCTAGCACATCCGAAGGTGCGGTGCAATAGCACAATTGACGATCCCACAGTCAAACCTTATCATACGGCCGACGTGGACCATGAAACGAGGTGAGCGATGGAAGTTGGCCTTGTGCGTCTGATCGATATCGATGCCGAGATGCAGCAATCCTATCTCGATTACGCCATGAGCGTGATCGTCTCGCGCGCACTCCCCGACTCTCGCGACGGCTTGAAACCCGTGCACCGGCGCATTCTCTACGCCATGGACGCCATGGGGATCAGGCCGGATTCGCCTTTCAAGAAATCCGCCCGCATCGTCGGTGAGGTTCTGGGCAAATACCACCCCCACGGGGACATGGCGGTCTATGACGCCATGGCGCGAATGGCACAGGGATTCTCTATGCGCTATCCGTTGGTGGAGGGACAGGGCAACTTCGGATCACTGGACGGAGATCCGCCCGCCGCCATGCGCTACACGGAGGCCCGAGTCACGCAGCTGGCAATGGAGATGCTGGCGGACATCGACAAGGACACCGTTGACTTCTCCGGCAATTTCGATGGCTCCCTGGAAGAACCCATGGTGCTGCCGGCCAAGACACCCAATTTGCTCATCAACGGCGCCACCGGCATCGCCGTGGGTATGTCCTGTTCCATCCCGCCCCACAATCTGGGTGAGGTGTGCGATGCCTCGATCTACATGCTGGAGAACTGGTCCAAGTTGGAGGAGATCAGCCTTGACGACTTGTTGAACTTCATCCAGGGGCCCGACTTCCCCACTGGCGGTATCGTACTGCAAGATGAAAAGGCCAACCGCACGGCGAAGCACGCCTACGCCTCTGGCCGCAGCCGTATCACCTTGCAGGCGCGGGTCCACGTCGAGGAGATGACGCGGGGCCGCTCCCGCATTATCGTCACAGAACTCCCGTACCAGACTAACAAATCCAATTTGATCGAACGAATCGCCTCCCAGGCGCGTGAGGGCCGGCTGGAAGGGGTGACCGATCTGCGCGATGAATCCGACCGCCAGGGGATCCGCATCGTTATCGAACTCAGCAAGAGCGCGGATCCGCAGAGGATCATCTCCAGGCTCTACAAATACACCCCCATGCAGAACACCTTCAGCATCATACTGCTTGCCTTGGTCGACGGCGAACCGCGATTGATGACACTCAAGAGCATGCTGCGCGCCTTCATCGAACACCGCTTGGAGATCGTCCGGCGCCGGAGCGAGCATGAACTGGAAAAAGCCCGCGCGCGGGCGCATATCCTGGAAGGCCTACGGGTGGCGATCAAGAACCTTGACGATGTCATCCGGATCATCCGTTCTTCGAGGGATGTCGAGCAGGCGCAGTCTCGGCTTGAGAAGCGTCTGAAGCTCACGGAGACCCAAGCTCAGGCCATTCTGAATATGCCTCTGAGGCGGCTGGCCACGCTCGAACGGAAGAAAATCGATCTCGAGTACAAAGACACGACCAAGCGCATCAAAGAACTTGAGGCGCTCCTCGCCTCACCCGAGAAGATGCGCGCCGTCATTGCCGAGGAACTCGCCGCGGTGAAGGAGACCTACGGGGATCGCCGCAGGACCATGATTGTCAGCGCCGGAGCGGGAGGGGCCAGGAAGCGGGTGCTCACTGCGACGGACCTCGCACCAGACAAGGAGACGTGGATTGTGATCACCCGCGACGGGAGGATCTCTCGCACCCCCACCGCCCGGCTGCCCCGCCTGTACGGTCGTGCTTCTCCAGATCTCGTGGCGGGTGCTCGCGGTCGGGATACCCTCTACCTTTTCGCCGAGGACGGCCAGGGGGTCGCCCTTCCGGTGCACACTTTGCCGGAGGTATCTGATCCGAAAAAGGGGATCCCGCTACCATCGGGAACCCCCTTCGCAGAGCGGGTAAATATCGTGGGCAGCCTCGCGCTCTCGCCGGATACCTTGGAAAAACGCGGGGAGACGGATTACATCCTCTTCGCCAGCGCCCAAGCGATGGTCAAGAAAAGCCCGCTCTCCGAACTCCCGGGGCCATCCGCCAGGCCCTTCACCGCGGTGAACATCAACGCCGGTGATTCTCTCGGTTGGGTGTTAGTGACTCATGGAGAGCAGGATATGATCCTGGTGGGCCGATCTGGCTATGCGATCCGCTTCTCTGAAGAGGATGTGCGACCCATGGGCCTCGCCGCCGCGGGGGTGATCGGGATGCGGTTGGAGTCCGAGGGCGATCACATCATCGGCGGCGGTGTGGTGCGGGCGCGGGCCGACCTGTTTGTGCTCACAGCGGATGGTCGGGCCAAGCGCATGCGCCTTTCGGAATTTCCACAGCAAGGACGGAACGGCAAGGGCGTGTTGGTGTGGAAGTCTGGCGAAGATGTGGTGCCCGTCGGTGCGGCAATCGGGGCGGCATCGGACCGGGCTGTAGCACGCTTGGAGAGGGCCGCGGACAGGTCGATCCGCTTCGGTGATGCGCCCCGCCGGGCGCGCACCGGGCCCGGGAAGGAGCTGTTTGCGGTGAAGGACGATGACCGGGTCATCGCCCTGAGACCGGTCATCGACCGCCCCGTGTTCGAGTAGCGGCTCCATCCATCATTCAAGGGCCACGCGAGCCCGTCGATCGAGCATCCGCGGGGGATATCCCGATGCCTCCAGAAGGGAGCGATTCGGCCAACCGCAGTCTCACGCCCTCGAATCCCACAGGGGCTCTTCTATCCCTTGCTGGGCATTCTCGAATCGGGCAAACACAAACAATGCGTCCGAGAGGCGGTTGATGTACTTGAGTGCGACCTCCGGCACGCTCTCCTGCTGGATGAGCGATACCATGCGGCGCTCCGCCCGGCGGCAGATCGCGCGTGCGACCTGAAGCCCCGCGGCGCTGGGCGCCCCCCCAGGCAAAATGAAATTGTCCAGCGGCCCCAATGCGTCGGTCATCCGGTCGATATGCTCCTCGAGTTCGGTGACATCCCCCTCACGGATTTGCGGGCCCGGCGGAGGCGACTTCGAATCGGACGGTGTGGAAAGCAACGCACCCAAGTGGAATAGCTGGTTCTGAATCTTCTTCAGCCTCGGCGCCAGGTGCGGCTGCACGCCCTGGCTCAGCACGACCCCGATTTGCGCGTTGAGCTCATCCACCGACCCATAGGCCTCCACCCTGGGAGCATCCTTCCGGACTCGAGAGCCATCCGCTAGCTTCGTCGTGCCGTCGTCACCCTTACGCGTGTAGATCTTTGTCAATCTGGGCATCCGCCTGCCCTCCTCTCCTTTGACGATCATCGGCCAGCCGGGGGCTATCACTATCCCCCACCCGGTCTCCACCGTCCGCCCTTTGTCGGCCCTCCGCAGCACCTATCGAGATGGCGCAGTCATCGGCCGATGCGGCGTCCCGGCTGCTTCACCTCCGCATTCCTGCCGCCGGGAGAATACCCATTCGGAACTATCCCATCGCCGGCCCACGGCTCACTCATGCCGGGGCTTGTGGCTTTTCCTCTGTCACGACAGCACCAGCGGCGTCCCATGGATGGGATGGGTCGTCACGTGTATCTCCATCCCATACACCTTTGCCAGGTCTTCTGGCAGCAGCACCTCCGCCGGCAATCCGACCTTGAATACACGCCCACCCGACAGCAGCGCCACACGGTCGGTGAAACGCGCCACCAGATTCAAGTCATGCAGCGTGATCAGCACGGACAGACCCTCATCGATCGCCAGCGACCGAACCAATTGCAGCACCTCATCCTGATGCTTGAGATCCAGATGCGCTGTCGGTTCGTCCAGCAGCAGAGCGCCCGGAGTCTGTGCCAGCGCCCGGGCGATCAACACCTTCTGCTGCTCACCCCCGGACAATTCGCCCACCGGCCGATCCGCCAGATGGGACGCTCCGGCGCGCTCTAACGCTTGCCACGCGGCCTCCCAATCGCGCTCCCCCTCCCTCCCCAGCCATCCCAAGTAGGGGGTCCGCCCCATCAGGACCACTTGCAGCACGCTGAAAGCTCCAGGGAGCTGCACCGCCTGTGGGACCACCGCCACCGTCTGAGCCCGCTCCGCCGGTGATAGGCTCTGGACGAGGCGTCCATGGATGCGAATCTCTCCCTCGTGGAGCGGCAACACCCCACTGACCGCCTTCACCAGGGTGGATTTCCCCACTCCGTTGGGCCCGACAACCCCCAGGATCTCCCCGGGGGCGATCTCGCAATGTATATCGCGCAAGACGATCCGCTCTCGATAGCCGACGGAGACATGGTTGATCTCGATCGCCGCCATCACCAGAACCTCGCCTGTTTCGTCCTGCGAAGCAGGTAAAGGAAAAATGGTGCGCCCAGGACAGCGGTCACGATTCCCACCGGCAGGTCTCTCGGGGCGAGGACGGTCCTAGCCAGCATGTCGGAGGCCAGCAGCACCGCGCCGCCGAGGAAGGTGGCGAAGGGGATCAGGCGGCGGTAATCGGGTCCCCACAGCAGGCGGGTCAGGTGAGGCACAACCAAGCCAACAAAACCGATGATGCCCGAGAAGGAGACCGCCGCGGCTGCGACCATAGATGCTGCCAACACCAGGAATAGCTTGTAGCGCTCCACATTCAAACCGAGCTGCTCAGCCTGCTCGTCACCGAACTGCAATACATTCAACGGGCGGCCTAGGATGAACAGCCCTCCCAGCCCGACGAGCAGATAAGGGAGCAACGCCAGCACGGGCTCCCATCCGCCCAGGGAGAAGCCGCCCAGGAGCCATGAGACCGCCCGATGAAGCTGCTCTGTACTGATGAGCATCATCAGGCTGGTCAGTGCGGAGGCGAAAGCGCTGACCGCCACTCCCGCCAGGATCAGCGTGGTCACCGGGGTTGTTCGGCCCACCCTCGCCAGGGTATAGACAACGGCCACTGTGGCGACCGCGCCTACAAAGGCCGCCGCCGGCACCGCCAGCATGCCCAGTAGTGAGGCGGGCCAGCGAGCCGCCATCGCCAGAACCGCCCCCAGCCCGGCGCCGGCGGCTACACCGATGATGTATGGGTCCGCCAGCGGGTTGCGGAAGAGGCCCTGATATGCCGCTCCACTCCCACTCAGCGCCATGCCGGTCAAGGCGATTAACACTGCGTTGGGGAGACGGATCTCGAACAAGATGGTGGGGTAAGTCTCCGGCCAGGTGACCGCGATGTCGAAGAAAGGCAGCCGGTTCAGCAGGATTTTCACAACTGCCCCTGGGGGGATCCTGACCGGGCCGACGCCGGCGCTCAGCACCAACGCCGCGAGCAGCAACACCAACAGCGTCAGCAGAGGGAGAAGATCCCCGGGGATTTTCCCCCGGGAGGTTCTCCCCCTTGCGGCGGCCTCCGCGTATTGTCCGCTCAATCCCCAAACAGCTCCGGATGCAACATCTCCGCTAGTTCCTCCAGGCCGTCCACCAGTCGTGGGCCGGGGCGCCCGGTCAGATTGGTGTCAATCCCATAAATCCGGTCGTTCTGCACGGCGGCGATACCGGACCAGCCGGGCCTCTCGCCCAGGGACTCGGCGGTGGTTGGGATGAATGGCCCCACCTCGAAGACGATCACCTGCGGGTCGCGGATGACGATCTCCTCCAGGCTGATCGTCTGCCACATATCCAGGTCCGCCGCGATGTTGTCGCCACCCGCCTGGGTGATCAAGTAGTCCTGGAAGGTACCGCCCCCCGTGGTCCACGGCGCGGTAGGGTCGGTGCCGTCAATCTCATAGTACACAGCGACCGGCTCGGCATCCCCGAGCACATCGCCGACTCGCGCCACGCGATCAGACAGCGCCGCGTTCAGCCCCGTCGCTTCCTGGGCATGCCCGGTCAGCTCCCCCAGCGCCGTGATGTTGTCATACAGATCTTGGAAGACGAGGGGATTAGGGACGACGAACACAGGGATTCCCAAATCCTCGACTGCGGCGATCTGCTCCGGCGGGTTTATATCCGCCGCCAGCACCAGATCCGGCTCCAGCGCCACTACCGCTTCGGTGTTCAGTTGGCCATAGGGAGTGCCGATGTTCTCGATCTCCAGCGCCTGCGGTGGATAATCCGTGAGCTCGTCTCGTCCCACCAACAGATCACCCGCGCCGATGGCGAAAAGCAACTCGACATTCGACGGGGCGATCGATACAATCCGCTCTGGCGGTCCTGCCAATCGCACCTCCTGACCCCTTCCATCGGTCAGAGCCAGGGCCTCGGCGGTGGGCTCGGGAGCCGCTGTGTCAGTCGGCCGGGGGGTTGACTCCTGAGACACAGGAGTCGGCTGCGGCTGCGTGGGAACTGTGGTCGGTGTGGATGCGGCGCCACAGGCTGCCGCTCCCAGGCTCAAGACCACCAGCGAACTGAAAAGAATCGGAATGCAGTATTGTCTCATGTGGATTTCAACCTCTCGTTGGGTTCGTCTCTCTCTCCAGATTGGCGTGCGGTCCCGTTTCGATGAAAAAACCCCTGCCGTCGGGCAAGGGGCTTCTGGTCGTCTCACCACCCCCTTTCCACGAAGGATGTGCTGATCGGCCTCTGGGCGGTCGTCCTGGCTCTCCACGATTGTGGATTACAGTTGCGGGACAGCGCCGGACTCTCACCGGCTTCGCCTTTATGCCCTACCATCCGGGGATTGGGCACCCAAGCCGAACATACTTCTGTTTGATTGTCTGTGAGATTGTACACCATGCTGCAGAAAGCGCAAGGCTCGCCCGACGTGGAATCTTCGAGCTGCGCGGCGGCTCTCTATGGATGTTGCCTTGCCCGGGGGTTAGGTCCGTTCTCCCTATGGCAGCTGATACAGAATCTGATTGGATTCTGCCGAGCAAGGGCAGGCGATGATGATGTGCGAGCCCTTGGTCATAGAGCCCTCATAAGGCGCATCACCGGCCTGTGCAACCCAGCTATCAATAGTAAACGGCAGCACACCCCCCGCGGGGATCCATTCACCGTTGTAGCGTCGGGCGACATGCACATGCGTGCCGGTGGCCCGCCCACCCTCGCAGGACGGATGGCCCAGCAGGTCTCCCTGCTTCACCTCCGTCCCAGCGCTCACCCGCCCAGATGTTGCGATATGGAAGAAGAACAACGTCCAGCCGGTACCTTCAAAGCCGTCCCCATCCAAGTCCAGCACCACGATGCCCGGCTCGCTGCGGGCTACCACCCCATCTGCGGGCGCGGTTACCCATTCACGGGATGGGACACATCCCTCCTGCCCGGCTGGGGGAGCGAAATCCAGCGCGCTCATCGGCAGGGCGTCCCCCCAGCCGGAGTGCGGTCCTCCACTCAGATGCCATATGCGATTCGGTTGGAAAGGCAGCGCCAACTCGGGCTGCTGCGTATTGGCCGGGAAGACGACCGTCTCGAAATCGGATGGCGGGCCCCACAGCTCCGTGTATGTCCGGATAAACCCCTCTGGTCCGACCGCCCGGTTGAACGCCTCCATATCCATCATATCGGAGAAGAAATACTGCAGGGCTGCGCTGGGCGCGTTCAGCCACGGGTCCGGACGGACCAGCAAACCGTCCGTCAGTTCGAATTCCTGCAGCGACCCATCCCGCCAGGCGTAGTAGCCATCGCTCAGGCGTTCTGCGGCAAGCGCCAACTGCCAGAATAGGCCCTTGTGGCGGGGGTCCTCTATTCCCATCGGATAGTCTCTTGCCTGCTGGCTGGGGAAGGGATTGCTCAAAGCCTGACTCTGGAACTCAAGCAAGGTGAGCAGCAGCCTGGGGTGCAGGGAATAGTTCTCAGCGACCGCTTGGACCACTCCCCACGCCGGACGCTGAACCTCATAGGCGTAGCTTGAAAGGGATTGCAGAAAGCCGGGATGTTTCAGGATCGCCTGGCGGATGTCGAAATCGGCCGCGGAGGGGCTGTACACAAACTCGCTGCTGGGGAGGATGTTGTAGGGGGGGCCGGTGAGGGGAACATAGTAGGCCGGCACCTGCAGCGGGAAGCCGGTAGGCAGGGTGGTTGCTTCGGGTGGGATACCCGGATTCGCCGCCAGAATCTCCTCTACCGTGGTGTGAAAGTGCGCCGCCACAGCGGGCAGCGTATCGCCATCCTGCGCTTCATACTGAATGATCTCGCCGGGAGCGAAAGGGCTGCGCGTCGGATACGGGGAGACCGGCGCCGGCGGCGTAGGCGAGGCCGCCGGAGAGGGCATCTCTGGCAACTCCACGGGAACAGTCTGGCAGCCGACCAGCAGGGAGGCGACAAGCAGCAGGCAAATCAGCACGGTTTTCAGATCTTTCATCGCCGGATCAGGGTCTCCGGGGAGCCACAAGGGCAGGCGATGACGACCTGATCTCCGTTGGCCAGTTCACCCTGATAGGCCCTGGCTCCCGCTCGCGCGACCCAGCCGCTGAGCTCGAAAGGCAGCGGGCCGCCGGCAAGGATCCACTCACCGTTGTACTTGCGGGCGATATGGATGTGGGTGCCGGTGGCTATTCCACCTTCGCAGGAGGGATGGCCGATGCGATCGCCCTGTTCGACAAACGCCCCAGGCGCGATGCGGTCCTGCTCGGCCACGTGCAAATACAGCAGAACCCAGCCCGTCTGCTCCCGACCATCCGCATCCAGATCGATCACAACCAAGCCGCGCTCGCTGCGGGTGACCCGCCCGGGGGCAGCGGCCACGACCCAGTCGCGCGAGACGGCGCAGTTGCCGGTGATATCCACAGGGGCGAAATCCAACGCCGCCCAGGCGGCCTCCCGCTCCCATGCGCCGTGCGGGCCGCCGGTGAAGGACCATGCTCTTCCCGGCTCAAAGGGGAGGATCATGGGCGGCTGCTTCAATCCAGGTTCATACAGCGGATGCTCATAGTCCCATGGGCTGCCGAAGAGTGCTTCGTAGCTGGCGACGAAACCATCGGGAGAAAGCGCCGTCTCCCACTGAGCCCGGGTGTAGATCACGGCGAAGAAATGCTGCAGCGCGACCGTGCCGGCGTTGAGCCCCGGCGCCAGCCGGACGCGTTCACCAGCTCCGAACTCCACATACAGCTTCGAGCCATCGCGCCAGCCGTAGTATCCGTTCCCCAATTCATTCGCCATCCAGGTGAGCTGTCGGTGCAGCCCTTTGATATCCGGGTCACCTTGAAAGAATGGATAGCTCAATTCGGGTTCCGTCGGTTGGGCGGGATCGGTGACCCACCCGACGGTGTATTCGACCATGGCGAGCAGAATCCTGGGGTTAAACGAATTGTCCCTGGCCACGAGGCTCAGGATCTCTCCCCCGTTGCGCATTTTGCCGCCAACTCTTTCTTGATAGCGCGCCAAGAAACCATCTTGATCGGCGACAAACCCTTCCACATCGAAATCCGCAGCGTGCGGCGAGTACACCACCTCGCTATCTGGCACGAGTAGCTCGGCCGGCCCCGTCCCTTCCAGCCGGGAGGGGATCAGCAGTGTGCGCCCCTGGCCGATCAGCCCTCCATCCGCCGGCAGATCCCCCTCCAATGCGGATACTTCTCCGGGCAATACCCCGAACCGCAGCGCAAGCGTCCCCACAGTGTCCCCCGGCTGGGACAGATAGAGCCTGGCTTCGGTTGCCGCAGGGGCGCCGAAGGTGGGCGTGGGTGGAAAAGTGGGAGAGGCGACCGGTTCGGGCTCGGCTGGGGTGGCCGTCAGGGAAGGCGACGGTCGAGCGGGCGGCGCATCAGTCGGCGCCAGAATAGGCGTTTCGCTGGGAACGGCCGAGGGGGTGGATGTCGAAGGTCGAGTCGACATCACCTCAGGGCCCGATTGCGGGACACGGGTATCCGCTCGGGCGCACGCCAGAGCAGCAAACACCAGCATGGCCCCCGGGAGCAGGATCATGCTGCGCTTCTTCCTGCGAGCCATCACAACCGCCTCACCGGTAGACCTGGTTGCTGGGTTTCCGACAAGCGCACGCCTCTAGGGTAACCTCATCTCTGGCGAGAGTGCCATCATACTCCCTCCCCCACCCCGCCGATATCCATCCATCCAAATTGAATGGTATCGCCCCGTCAGCGGGAATCCATTCCCCATTATACTTTCGCGCCAGATGCACATGCGTCCCATCAGCCACTCCCCCCTCGCAGGATGGGTGGCCGATGTGCTCGCCCGCTTTAACATATCTCCCCGCCGTCACCCGATCCCTCGACTCGATGTGCATATACAGCAGCGCCCAACCCGTCCCCTCGAGCCCATCTCCATCCAAATCCTGGACGACCTCTCCCAATCCAGACCTCACAATGAGCCCGTCCCCCGCCGCCACTACCCAGGAGTCGGAAAGGACGCAGCCCAGCGCGTCGCCCGGGGGCGCAAAGTCCAGCGCCGCCCAGGCCGTGCCGCTGCCCCAGGCTCTGTGCGGGCCCCCGGTGAATGACCACGTCGTGCCCTCCTCGAAGGGCAGTTGAAGCGTGGGTTGAGCCAGATCGGGCGGGATGGCCGGCTCGATGGCCCGCCGGAAAGGGTCGCCGAAGAGACTGACATAGGTGTTGTAGAAACCCTCCCGGCCCATCAGCTCACGCCAGGAGCCGGAATCGTAAAGCAGAGAAAACAGCTGCTGCACCCCGGCCGTGCCTGCGTTGATGCCCCGGCCCGGGTTGACCACCACCCCATCGGGAAAGTGGTAGGGACCCGCCCATCCCGCGCGCCATAGGTAGAATCCCCTCGAGAGCTCGTTCGCCGCCCAGCCCAACTGCTCATACAGGCCCTCCATCCCCCCGCGATAGAAGGCCAGCGGATAGGCCCGGACTTGAGCCGGGATGGCGCTCTTGGTTAACCAGCCCCCTTGCTGCTCGAGAACGGCGAGCAATAGTCGAATGTCAATGGAGTAGCGACGTGCGATAAGGTCGATGATCTCGGCTGCGCTGTATTCTTGCTCATTCACACTTTCCTCATATTCGAGCAGGGGGCTCCCCCGGCGCGCCAGCTCCCCCTGGAGGTCAAATCGCTCGCCCACCGGCCCCAGGACGAACTCCGAATCCGGCAGCACTTTGAAATCAGGCCCGGGTGCTTGGGGATAGGGCGTCGGGATGAATAGTGTTTGGTTGACCGCCAACAGGTTCGGGTTGACCAGCCCGTTCGCCTCGGAGATCTGCGAGGCGGACACCCCGAGATCCCATGCGATGTCGTTCAGGGTGTCTCCATACTCGACGGTGTAGTATTCTGGGATGGATTTCTTCGGTGGTGGCTCGCGAGGGGGGTCCGGGGTGGGCATCGTGAAGCGCTCATCCTCAGGCAGCGCGGAGGTCGGGCTGGATTGCTTCTCCGGAGTGGGAGTCGGCGTATCTCCCGGCAAGGCAAGTGTAGGCTCCGCCTCCGAGCCCCTCTCCGGGGATGACTCCTGTCCCACAGGGGCGGAGGAACTCTCGCGTGGGCCCGGCGAGGCCGGGGACGAGGTCGGTGGGGCGCAGGCGACCGCTGCCAGAGCGAGCGTGAAGGCAACGGCGATCACCTCCCCGATCCTCCGCCTCGGAATTCCGGTCATCGGGATCCCGTTTCCCCCATCCTTTTCCCATTCATCGTTCGATCTCCATGGCCCACCAGGGCATCCCTGAAGTGCCGGCCCAACTGAGGCACAAGCGACCTCTCAAAGCCCTATCGGAGGATGCAACTCATATACCACCCACCCCCGCTCGCGAGGCCGCCCAAGCCAGAAATATACCATCCGACGGCTCCTGCAGCGCAGACCGTCCGCCTGGAACACGGTCAATGGGCGGTTCGGACTTTGCATGCTGCCTCGCATGCGATTCGCCGATCGGCTCGCCGTTGACCCCACCGTTCACTCGGTTGCCCGTACCCCCCTGGATCGTTCCTGCCCTGAGCCTCATCCCACCTACCCGCCTGTCAGACACCTCCCCCTCGGCCAGCGGCGAAGCGGCCGGCTGACTCCTGTCGCGTCTCCTTCGCCCGAGATACCCCTCTGATAATAGCGGGCCAGCCATCCCGGAAACGGTCGATAGAAATCCTGCGGCAGGGTGGGATTCTCTGGATCAAGATAGCCCGCCCCGAATATCTCGGCTGCCAGCCTGCGCCCCACATAGCGCACATGCCAGCCCTCGTGCTTGAACTCCACCCCACATGCACCCATGAAGGCGTTGTTGTACGGCCATGTGCTGCATTCCTTGTAAGGATAGGAGATGACAAATCCGAAGCGGTGTGCATTCTCCTCCAGCCAGGACCACATGATCTCGTTTTGGCCGATATAGAAAGGTCTCCTGCCAGGCCAGGTGATATCGAAAGCCGTGCCGAGTTGGTGTTCCGAGAAACCGGGCGGGGCGCGGTTGGAGGGGTCGTCGGCGATCAGATTTGCCTGCTCTTCGTAGGTCCGGTAGCCGTCGGTCACCTTGATCTGCACGCCCTCACCGGCAGCCGCCTCGATCATCACTGCCATCGCGGATTGCGCGGTGGGATGGGGGCCCGGGGCATATTGAGGAGGCAGACCATGGCCGCGACCTACGAGCGTATCCAGAGGCGCCCAGGTCCCCTGCAGCGCTCCCAGCAAACATAACGTCGAAACCAGCCGATTCATCGGGGATCCTGGGTCTGGAGCCGCTTCTACAGGCGCGCCCGAGCGGCGAGCTCCAAGGCCATGCGGTGCTCCTCCTCGGGGGACTGAATCTCCCCATCCAAGATTGCTGCCCGGAGGGACCAGAGGATATCCTTGTATGCCGGCCCAGGGCGAAGGCCCATCTCTCGCAGAGTGTTGCCATCTACATGAGGGAAGATGAAGCGCCACCTGGACAAGAAAGCGTCGATTGCCTGGCGTTCACCTGCCCCGGGGGCCATCGCCAGCCACGCGACCGCCAGTGTTTGTTCGGAAGCACCCTCCAGCGCGCGAACCCACTGGCTCGGCGGCGCGCCTGGATCGACCGCACGCAGCCCAGAGATCAGATGAAACGTCCCCAACACAATCTCACGTGTCGCCGCCGGCAGGCTCAATCGCTCGCAGAGTTCTCGCGCCACCTCCTCCCCAAGGGGGAGAAACCAAAGCGTATACATGCGCTGCATGTGCGCCGGCTCTTCGGCCAGCTTCCACTCTTCCGGCACTTCAAATGAGAGCGCCCGCTCAACGTTGATTTCGGTGGCCTCGTCCCAGTCCAGACCCGGATGGATGGCGTTGAGCAAACCCAGTTCCCGCAGCCGCATCATGATCGCCCCGTATTTGGGCTCCGCGAGAATCAGCTCCAATTCCCCCCTGATCCGCTCCCCGCTTACGCGATCGAGCAGCGGCAAGGCCTGTCGGAGCAGCTCCAGCGTCCTGGCTTCGATTTCAAACCCCAGGCGCTGCTCCAAGCGCACGGCCCTCAGCGCGCGGGTGGGATCGTCGATGAAACTCAGCGAGTGAAGCACCCGAATGAGCCCCTGCTCCAGATCCTGCCCTCCGCCCCAGTGATCGAGCAGCTGCCCGTAGTGCCGCCCGTCCAATCGCAAGGCCAGCGTGTTAATGGTGAAATCCCTGCGGTGTAGATCCAGTTTGATGCTTCCGCTGCGCACGGAGGGCAGTGCAGTCGGATGGGTATAGAACTCCGTGCGCGCCGATACGAAATCCAATGTGGCGGGCAGATCGCGGATCGCATGTGGATCAACGCTCAAAGCCTCGATCAATTTGGGCTGGTCCTGTGCAAGGGCCCACTTTGCGGTGCCGAAGCGGCGGTGGCTGCTGACCTTACCGCCATACCGGTTCGCCAGCGCCCGAGCCAAGCCGATGGCATCGCCCTCAACAACCAAGTCGAAGTCCACGCTCGCCGCGCCCAGGAGAAGATCGCGCACGAAGCCCCCCACAACGAACAGGGCGTCGCCGCGCTCCTGCGCAACCTGAGCGACCAGTTTCAGGAGGGCTTTTCGAGCGGGCGGAAGGGCGCGTTCGAGTCTCTCCCCGAGGCTGGGAGAAGCGGCCTTCAGTTCCTGGGGCACCAGGGTCTTCAACAGATCGGTGCGCGTGACGATGCCGATGATCTCACCGTGTTCCGGATCCACGACCGGCACCTGCCCCCAGTCGTACTCCACCATCACCCTTTGCAGATGGTCTATGGAATCGGAGGGGGCAACCACCAGGTCCCCGGCATCCATCACCGCCGTCACCGGCCTGCGGCCCATACCATGGGCCATCGCCCGGTCGACGTCCCTGCGGCTGAGCAGGCCCACCACTTTCCCGTCTTCGACCACCGGATAACCCTCATGCCCGAATCGGCGCATGCGTTCCGCTGCCAACGCCACCGTGTCTCCCGGATCAAGGAGCTGCGGACCGCGCGACATGATCTCACCCACTGTCAGCTTGGGCCGCATGGTCTCCGATAACAGTTGCACGAGTTCATCTCGGATCGGTCGGAGCCTGCGGCCCCGGATCAACGCTGCGGCGGCTCGGCTGTGGCCCCCGCCCCCAAAATGCGCCGCCACCTTCCCTACGTCCAATCCGTCCGTGTTGGAACGGGCCACCATCTGCACATTTCCGTCGAGTTCGACCAGCACGAAAAGGCCGCTCGGGTCGAACACATCCCGCAATTTGTGGGCCAAACTGGAAATCTCGTCCACCAAATCGGGGGCTCTCTCGGCCGCAACCACCACCGTGAAGCCATGAATTTCGAGCGTCTCCGCCGACTCCAACAGGCGTTCATACAGATCCCGCTGACCGTTGGAGAGCGGATGGTCGAGATAATTCGCCGCGATGCTCAAGCTTGCGGCGTGCTCGAGCAGCCACGCGCAGGCGCGCACATCGCGGGCCGTGGTCCCCTCGTAGAGCAGAGAGCCGGTATCTTCGTAGATGCCCAGCAGCAGCATTGTGGCTTCGACGGGCGTGGGCTCTCGCCCGGCCTCCTCCAGGCCCTCGATCAATAGCGTGGTCGTCGCGCCCACCGGTTCGATGTGCGAAGCCCAACCCGGGTCAAGCTCGCCGTCGATCTTGTGATGGTCGATGACCTGCACATGGGTCCCGGCAGAAACGCCTTCGAGGGAGGGAAGGGACTGCCGGTCAACCAGGGTCACGCGTGATATCGCCTGGTCCGGCAGATCCCGGTATTCCACATATGGCATCTGGTCGCGATATAGGGTTAGAAATGCGCGCACATTACGGTTGACGCGCCTTGGCAGCACAGCCACCGCTTGCTCGTGGAGCAACTTCGCAGCCAGCAAGGCCGCGACTGCATCGAAGTCCGCCTGCTCATGCGTGACGATCAGGTGCACCGTAGATTCGACCCCTCCATCACACTCCGGGCCATCCCGAACCGTCGGAGGGCGCTGCCTGAAGCCAGTCCGGCCCCCGGGTTTCGGATGCCTGCAGGCAGCCCCATCCGGCTTGCCCCCCGGATTATACAATGGGCAGGGACCGCTGACCGGGCATGATTGGCGCGCAACTCGCGATCCCATAGGGCCGCCTGACAGATGGTGTCCTGCCCCCTGTTGCGGGCCCGGGTTCGTGACCTGGATGGCGGTGGGCGCTTGCGATCGGCGCGCCTGCCAACGGGTTTGGTCGCAGCGGGGTTATTGGGGCCGCTCTGCGCAGGCCGGTCAGGATCCGGGGGAGGGCGAGGGTTCAGGGGTGGGGGTCGGGAACAGCCCCTCTACACCCTCAAACGCGACTGCCAAGGCAAACTCAGGATCCCCCCTGCCCTCCGTTACCATCCGGGCTGCATCTTCGATCGGGGCCATGTAGCGGGTGTGCCCGGGCTCGAGGGGATAGGCGACCCCTTCGAGCAGCGCGGTCATCGCCTCTCCCTGCAGATCGGTCTCCAGCCGAAGATCCTTTAGCACCGGCAGATGCCCTGCGCCATGGACTTCCGCCAGAGTCGTTTGCGCCTGCCGCGTCAGCAGGTATGAAGCGAAGACCCAGGCGGCTTCCGTCTCCTGAGCGCCTGTGGAGGAAGCGAAATAGATGTTCTCTGACCAAACAAAGCCCACAAGATCCAGGCCGCGCTCGTCATCCCTGGGCCATGGGTCGATAACCAGGTTGCCAACGCCCAGTTCCCGGTCCAACTCGTTGGCGACCTCGGTGCTGTCCCAATACCAGCCCGCCCGGCCGGCGGCGAATAACTCTCGGTCCGCGTCGCTGTCGAAGGTCACCGGCCCGGTGGTGCCCAGCTCAGAGAGCAGCGAAAGCCAGCACAGGCCGGATTCCGGGCTCAGCACGGGCGTATCCGGTTCAAAGGAGATGTCCCCGCCGCAGGGAGCGATCTGGGAAGCAGAATACATGAACCCCATATCCAACGCCGCGCCCTCGACGACCTCGCTGGATCGCAATTCGCGAGCCGTGTTGACCATTTCCTCTAGAGACCCAACGGGAGATCGCACCAGCGCCCGATTTCTGTACAGCACTACTCCCTGCATCTCGAGGGGCAGACCAACGATCGCTCCTCGAAATGCGACCTGGCTCCAGGCCAGAGGATGGATGGATTCATGCAGGTCACTGGTAATTCGTACGCTGAGATCACGAACCAAGCCCTGCTCCCATAAGCTCGGCCCCCATTCCGCAGGTCCCAACAACAGGCTGACCGGCTGGCCGGCCTCCCCGGCGCTTTCGAAAGCGGTTCGAATCTCATCCAGTGGGAAATATGAGACGTATACGGTCACGCCGGGATATTGCTCCCGAAACCCCTCGATGACCAGCTTCAGGCTGCGCAGCTCTTCGGGGGTCCACGAGAGCCACAGATGGACATCCCCCTCCACGTTATATCGCGGCGGGGGTGATGGGCTGGGCGTCGCAATTGGGGTTTCCGGGCTGGGGGCGGGGGTGGTCGCTGTCGCACTGGCTTCCGGCGTGGAGCTCGGGGCAACGCTGGGCGTTGGCGTCGCGGTGGCCGATGGCGAAAGCGCGGTGCAGGAGCAAAGCAGGGCGGCAAGAACGGCGCCCATCGCACCGCACCGGTCCAGGCCAAGAAGGATGGGTTCTGTGCGGATTCTCATCACCAATCCACCTGGGAGGCAGAAGCGGCCACGAGAGCAAACAGGCTCAGATGGGGAACTCCGGGCCCGTCAACCCTCCGAGGCCCATTTTGCCAACACGCCTCAGGGTGCGAGTGTACCATAGCCGGGCCCGAACAAGCACCGCCAACACGGGGGCATGCTTCCCACCGAGTCATCATCTTGCGAAAGCCCGGAGGATCAGCCGGCCGAGTATAATCGCTTCCATGCACTCACAAACGGCGAATTCTTGGCGATTGGTCCTCACCCCCCCACTTGGCGGGCCGGAGAACATGGCCATCGACGAGGCAATTCTAAGCGCGGTGGGATCGGGAGACTCCCCTCCCACGCTCCGCCTATATGCCTGGGCGCCGCCCTGTCTTTCGCTGGGGTATTCGCAGAAGGCAGAGGGCGTTGATCTGGATCGCCTCCGTGGACGAGGTTGGGGTATTGTGCGGCGCCTGACCGGCGGAAAGGCGATCCTGCACACGGATGAGCTTACCTATTCCATCATCGCGCCGGCGGGAAATCCGCACTTCTCAGGGGACATCCTTGAAAGCTACCGGCACCTCAGCCGGGGATTGACGTCAGGGTTGACCCGGCTGGGTCTGCGCCCCCACGTGGAGGGCGAGGTCTCCGTCACCGGAACCGACCGTGAGAAGCCGGTCTGTTTCGAAGTCCCCAGTTCCTATGAGATCACGATCGACGGCAAGAAGCTCGTGGGAAGCGCCCAGGTGCGCCGCAAGGGGAGGATGCTGCAGCACGGCTCCATCCCACTCCATGGAGATATCAGTCGCATATGCCAGGTACTCATCTTCAAAGATCCCCTTTCTAGGTCCAGGGCCTGTGAACGTGTCCTCGATCGCGCGACCACCGTGGAAGAGGCACTCGGCCGAATCGTCAGCTGGGAAGAAGCCGCCGAAGCGATCGCCGGTGGATTTGCGGATGGCCTGGGATGGGCACTCGAGGCGGGCAGCCTGAGCCCACAGGAGAGCGAATGCGCTTGCGCCTTGACGGGGGAGAGGTACGCCGATCCCGAGTGGACTTTCCGGGTTATGAACCGCTAGCCAGGGAGCTCCTCCCGGACCGTGAAGAATATATCCGAGAAACCAAGAGACCGCAGAAAGCGATAGAGGTAGTTCTCCGCGTTGGCCTGGGCCTGTTCCAGGATCCCATCCTCCAAGGCTGCCTCCAGGATCTCCTGCTCCGCGGCTTGGCGGGCGGTGGCCTCCAGGGTGACCTCCCCCTTGGTCAAGAGGCCGGTCTCGCGATCATAGACATATGACTGGTCATTGTCCAGCGTGGCGACGAAGATCTCAGGCGCGGGCAAGGCGATATGGACTCTGCCCTCCGGATCGAATGAAACGTCGTCCGGGCCCAATTCACCCAGGTCGACCCCGGCAATCACGTAGCCATGCGCCACGAGGAGCAACCGGTCGCCGAACAGAAACCCGAACGCCCCCTGCCCACTTTCAGCCGTGATCACCTTCTCGACCGAATATCGGATGGTCTCCAGACGGGACAGCGCGCGCACCTCGCGCACAATGGTCACAGGGTCCGGCAATACCGTCGGCGTGGGATGCAGCACCTCGGACACCTGGGTGCTGATCTGGCTCCCGAACTCAATCACCGGCTGAGTGGCGTTCCGCACACCGCCCACAATCGAATACCCGACAACAGCGAGAAAGGCCAGCACGGCGACCAGGAGGATCCAGGGGATATATGCCTTCATGGTTGCGGTATTATACATTAGAGATCCTCCCAATCTTACAAGGCAATCGCCGCATGGGCTCTTTCGATGCACATTGCTGTCTTGACTATTGAACTTCACATACCCGGATGCCATTCTCTCAAGCAGAAGCGCAGCCGCCTGAAGCCGCTCCTTGCCAGATTACAGAAGGAATTCAACATCTCGACGGCTGAGGTGGGGGAAAATGACCACCACGCCTTCGCAGTGGTGGCGTGCGTGATGGTCAGCAACGATTCCCGACATGTCCAACGCGCCCTGGACAGAGTACCGGGCTGGGTCGAGAGGAACCGTCCGGATCTGCAGATCATTGATCATGAACTCGTCTTGTACTGAGCGTCGGGGGAACAAAGCCAGATTGGGAGAGTCCTGGGATGCACCCCCGTCTTTCGGAGGGAAGGCGCCGGTACGTGGAATCGCGATGATGACAGATACTCACGAAAGGAGTTGCCATGGATCTGGGCCTGGAGGGGAAAGTAGCGTTGGTGACCGCCGCCTCTCGGGGATTGGGAAAGGCAGCCGCGGCTGCCCTCTCGTCCGCTGGAGCAAGATTGTCCATCTGCTCGCGCACTCCCGCCATCGACAGCGCCGCCAAGGAAATCCGTCGCGCCACGGGCGGAGAAGCCATCGCTGTGCGGGCCGATCTGACCAAGCCTGATGAGATTGTTTCTCTGGTAGACCAGACCATGGCCCACTACGGGCGCATCGATGTGCTGATCGTCAACTCGGGCGGGCCTCCTCCAGGGGATTTCCTCAGCCTGTCGCCGAACGATTGGCTTGCAGCCATAGACTTGGTCCTAATGAGCGTCGTGCGCCTGTGCTACGCAGTTGTTCCCCATATGCTCGAGGGGGGTTCCGGAAGCATTGTGACCAGCCAGTCCATTACAGTTAAGCATCCGTTGGAGAGCCTGATCCTGTCGAATTCCCTCCGGCTGGCCGTTATCGGCCTGATGAAGAGCCTGGCGGATGAGCTCGGGCCGAAGGGGATCCGGGTGAATTCCATCAACCCGGCATGGACGAGGACGGAGCGGGTGGCCAGCCTGCTCACTGACCGCGCCGGGCGCCGCGGCACGAGCATCGAGGAGGAGGCGGAGCGTGTCACCGCCGAGATTCCGCTTGGGAGGCTGGGGACAGTGGAGGAATACGGCCGCGCCATCGCCTGGCTCGCGTCTCCAGCCGCGTCCTTTGTTCATGGACACGCGCTGATGTTCGATGGGGGGGCCGCCCGCCCCTATCTGTAGGCCGCGGATTGCCCGGTGAGCTCGATCTTGGGAGGGATGCACATCGGGGGTTGGCTGGCTCGAATATCCCCGAAGACTTGGCCCGTGTGCTTGCGGCAATGTTGTTGCGCAGCCGAGGGCGAAAATGCACCAATCATGCAGCCGCCACCGGCACGCCTGTCCTGGGGCTTGCGGTCTCGGGATCAGGCCGCCTGCGGCCGAGCCGCCAGCGCATACTTGCGCACCAGGGTGCGCAAGCGTGATGCGAGCAGGCTGGCATGTACCGGCTTGATGAGGTAGTCGTCCGCGCCCGCCTCCAGCGCCCTAGCAACGCTCCCCGGTGCGCCCACAGCGGAGAGCACAAGCACCGGCACATCGGAGAATTCCCGGAGCCGCCGGCAGACTTCCCAGCCGTCCATTTCCGGCATCATGAGATCCAAGATGATCACATCGGTCGGATGGCCGGAACACGCCTCGACCCCCTCAGGGCCCGAATAAGCCGCTCGGATCTGAAAATCCTGTCCGCGGAGCAGTGTGCGCAGCATGATGGAGATGTCTGGATCGTCGTCGATAAGCAGTACGTTGATCGCCATGTTTTCCCTTCCGGTCCTTCACCATTAAACTGCAAAACGGGTTGCGCTGTCCTTACAGCATCCTTGCAATGTGCCTTTTCTACTGGTTGTCGCGAGTTCAGGTAGCGGTTAACATAGCCTGGCAATTGTCGAACTCAAGGGAAGCCCTGCCGGGGCAAAGGCGTAGATCCTGGACCAAATGATCAAGATCAAATGTCCCAACTGCGAACGCCCCATGCCGGACAACGCCAGGACATGCCCCAACTGCGGCGTGGACCTTGCCTTGATCGCCTTGCTGGCGGAGCACGCCTCACTGCTCCGAACCTCCATCGGCGCGGAGATCCCCGCACCCGCATCCTCCGTTACTCCGAAGATCGGGGAATACCTCCTCCAACGGCAACTAATAACGGATGATCAACTGGAAAGGGCCCTGGCAAGGCAGCGAGAGCTTTCTGCGCGCGGTGAGCATCCCCTGCTGGGGCAGACTCTGATCGAACTGGGGTTTGTCGATGCGGGCGAGTTGGATCGCGCTATCAATCAGCAGATCATCGATCTCCATGCCGCGCTCCAAGACTCTAACCGCACTCTGGAGCGGCGGGTATCGGAGCAAACGACGGAGCTGCGGGCTGCGCTCGAGCGTCTGACGGAATTGAATAAGCTCAAGGCAAATATCATCTCCAATGTCTCGCATGAACTGCGGACACCCCTGGCGCATATCAAAGGCTATATCGAGTTGATCGCCGAGGGGCAGCTGGGAACGGTGTCCACCGAGCAGAAGAATGCCCTTGCGGTTGTCCGGCGAGGCGTCTCTCGCCTGGAGCAACTGCTCGATGACCTCATCGAGTTCTCCACAGCGTCCAGGGAGGGACTGATCCTACGCACCTCTCGAGTTCGTCTCGGACAAATCGTGCCTGCCATCATTGAGCGCTGTCGCGCCAAAGCCGATCATGCGGGGATCCAATTGGAATTCGATCTGCCGCCTGACCTCCCCCCGATCCAGGCAGATCCCGAACGGCTGTCTTGGGTGCTCTATCAACTGCTCGACAACGGCATTAAATTCACCCCATCGGGGGGCAAGGTGATGCTTCTTGCCGAGCACAGGGGGGGTCTCGTCACCGTCAGTATTGTCGATACAGGCATCGGCATTGATAGTGACCGGACGGAGGAGATCTTCGAGCCCTTCCACCAGCTGGATGGCTCGGCCTCCCGCAAGTACGGGGGCACGGGTTTGGGTCTTGCCTTGGTCAAGATCATCCTGGAGGCGCATGAAACAGAAATCCGGGTGCGCAGCAAGATCGGAGAGGGATCCGCCTTCAGCTTTTCTCTGCCAGCGGCAGCTTGAGCGTTCGAGGATCCGATGTTGAAAAATAGTACGTGCGCGTCAGTGTCGATGAAGGCACAAGCGAGGTAAATTGGGTGGTGAGATGAGGGCAGGGACGGTGGGGGCGGCCGCAGCTGGGCATCAACAAGCCGACCTCCCTCGAAGCCAACAGTAATGCGAGGTACTTCCCGGAGGGGAACTACATGGACGAAGATCGGAAGAAGACCATCCTGGTTGTGGACGACGAGCCCAGGTATCTGCGCCTGGTCGAGATGAGCCTGACCAGCAACGAGTACGCGGTTGAGACGGCTACCAACGGAAAGGAAGCCGTGGAAGTGGTGGCGCAGCATCAGCCGGACCTCATCCTGCTTGATGTGATGATGCCCATCATGGACGGATTCTCGGCCACGCATCGCATTCGCGAGTTCTCCAACGTCCCCATTATCATCGTCACAGCCAAGGGCGAGGAGCATGATCGGGTGCGCGGCCTCGACGGGGGAGCGGACGACTACATCGTGAAACCCTTCTCCGCGCAGGAACTCCTTGCGAGAGTCAGAGCCGTGTTGCGACGCGCCGAGCGCCAGCCCCTGGCAGAATACCACCGGCCTATTATCCGCCATCACGAGATGGAGATTGACCTCGCAAAGGCCGAGGTGCGCTGCGATGCAGAGCCCATTTCGCTTACCGCTACGGAGTATCGTCTGCTTCAGACATTGGCCACTGCAGGTGGTCGAGTGCTTTCGCCCGAGGAACTGTTGAGCGAGGTCTGGGGCCCCGAATACCGCGATGACAAAGAGATTCTCTGGGTGAGCATCAGCCGACTGCGGCAGAAGATCGAACCGGAACCAAAGAATCCGATCCACATCATTACCCGGCAGGGAATTGGATATCTGCTGCCGACGGACGCACAAGATGAAGCGGAGAACCTGCAGACCGAGCGGATCGTCTGATCCTGCCGAGATCGATCCATTGGTACCGTCTCACTTCACTCGGTGCAGCCCCCGGCATGTCTGATTTGCCCCCCATTGCCCGGACTCGAAGAAGGGATACCAGGCCGCTATCGCTCCGCAGCGGGACATCTCAAGTCTCACGGGTTCTACGGTGTACTGGCCCAAACCCTGCAACACAACCCCCTGGAATCTCCCCCGCCGGAAGTGGCATTCTCCTTCCCTGGGCGGAAGCGTCTCCCGGCCTGCTCTGCTATAATCGGGGGGATCGCGATAAGGAGTATCAGCCATGACCGACGAAGATCCCTATTCCCGGAGGAAGCAGGATCTCGGGGAAATGCTGAGGGAGGCTCGGGAATCGGCGGGCAGGAGCATCCGGGAGACCGCCCGCGCGATCGGCATCAGCACCAGCGCTCTCTCAGACTATGAAGCGGGGGCCAAAGCGATCTCCCTTCCAGAGCTGGAATTATTCTGCTATTTTACCAATTCCCCGGTTCGTCGCTTCCTGTACCGCAGCGAGGCGGATTTCTATCCCCATCGCCTTGAGTTCGATCCAGAGTTGTTGCTGAGCCTGCGCAATCGCACCATCGGGGCGATGATACGCGCCCAGCGACTGGAAAGCGACATGAGCGTGCGAGAGCTCTCCGAGCGAACCGGCTGGCCTGCAAGCCGCATCACTGCCTACGAACGCGGCAAGAGATCCATCCCTATCCCCGTGCTGGAGACACTCTCAGGGCTGTTTGGGCATCCATTGGAGGACTACCTGGCGACGGGGGGGCCGATCGCGAAGTACGATGCTTTCTATCGCAGTCTGGACACGCTCATGGATCTGCCGGAGGACATCCGCGAATTCCTCGCGGATCACGAAAACGAACGCTACCTCCGGATAGCCATGAGCCTGAGAGGCTTCCCGCTTGAGGACATGCGCACCATGGCCGAGGGGCTGTTGGAGCTGAGCTTATGAACGCTGAAATCCTCGAACCGGAAGAGGCCGGAGAGCGCGCCCTCGAGGCATACCGAAACGACCGAATGGATGAAGCCGTCTCCGGATTCCGAGGCGCCGCTGAGGCGTATTCCAGCCGTGGCGATCATCTAATGGCCGCCGAAATGCGCAATGATTTGTGTGTTGCCCTGCTGAAGGAACAAGATGCCGAGGGAGCGCTTGCCGCGGTAGAGGGTACTCCCGAGGTCTTCGCCGCCCAAGGAGATGATCAACGGACCGCTTTGGCCTATGGCAACTTGGCCAGCGCGCGCGAGGCACTGGGGGACGTCAAGGGGGCCGAGGAAGCATATCGCAGGGCGGCCGACCTGTTTGCGGAGATCGGGGACACTGACAGCCGCTCGCACACACTAAAGGCCCTTTCCCAGATGCAGTTGAAGAAGGGCCAGGCCATGGATGCAGTCGCGAGCATGCAGGCCGGGCTTGAAGGGGCGTCTGGTTTGAATATATGGCAGCGAGCGCTCCGCCGCCTGCTGCGTCTTCCCTATCGCCTGCTTGGGCGATGAGCAGCCGGCCGCGTGGCAAACGCGGCCGCATATCGAGAGATGTTCCCGGGAAGGAATTGGCAGGTCCGCCCCACCCGGCGGGAGGATCGCACCGCGATCTCTCAATTGCTCTCAACGGCTCCCTGGAAGCACATTCATCTGGATTGGACAGATCCGCTCGACCTGCTGCAGGAATCACCATCGCTGGTGTTAGTAGAGTTCCAGCAGCCACTGGCCGCGCTGGCCTGCCCCCCGGAGCCGGAAGAGGTATCCTGGCTTCGGATGTTCGTGGTCTCAAACCGTACCAAACCCCATCTGGCCTGGAGACGGCTCTGGCCCATCGCCGAGGGAGAGCTAGTGGGGATGGCCGCCCAGCAGGCTGCCATCCTGGCCCTGCACGACTGGATGCGCGAGCCCGCCCTTGCATCAGGGTTCACGCGGACCCATGAGGTCATATTTCTGAAGTGGCGGAATCGACCGCTGCCTCTCCCTGCCTCCCTCCCTGGAAAGCTCCGCAGAATGCGATCCGCCGACCTGGGGCAGGTATGCCAGGTGGATCACGACGCTTTTGAGCCGATTTGGCGGAACTCCCGGCGCACCTTGGAAGGGGCGTTCCAGGGGGCCAGCTATGCCACAGTCATTGAGGGTGAAGCGCGAGTGATTGGCTATCAGATCAGCACCGTTTCCCCGCTTGGGGGCCATATCGCCCGGCTGGCTGTCTCCCCCGAACACCAAGGACAGGGCCTGGGGCATGAGCTGGTGCGGGATGCCGTTGAACGGCTGAGGGACTCCGGCGTTTCGCAGGTGACTGTGAACACTCAATCTGACAACCAACGCTCTCTTGAGCTATACCGGCGCTTGGATTTCCGTGTGACCGATCAACGGTTCCCGGTGCTGCAGAAGACGCTCACTGGTTGAGGAGCCGGATTGAGGGCGAACGACCTTCGACCGCCCGGATGAATACAGCTCCCTCCCTTAGACTACCCCACTACGTTGCACACCGCGGCTGATGTGCCAACAGGAGGATTGATGAAGCTCGCAGATCAGATCACCGCCGAGGGGATTCTCTTCACAGACCAGTATCAATTGACCATGGCACAGCTTTATTTCCGCCAGGGCCTGCATGAAGAGGAGGTGCAGTTCGACCATTTTTTCCGTCATTATCCGGATTACGGCCTCCACCAGGCCGGATACTGCGTGAGTGCCGGGCTCGAGACACTCATCGACTGGATGGGGCGCGCCCACTTCCGCGCAGACGACATCGCGCTGCTCAGAGCGCAGCGGGATCGCGCCGGGGGGAGGATCTTCGGGGATGATTTCCTGTCCTGGTTGGAAGAGAACGGTAATTTTGACGGTATCAGCCTGCAGGCGATCCCCGAGGGGCGCGTTGTACACCCGAACGTGCCGCTCACAAGCGTTCAGGGGCCGCTTGCCATGGCCCAGATTCTCGAGACCTCCTTGCTCAACCACATCAACTTCGAGACACTGATCGCCACCAAAGCGGCCCGCATCCACGAATATTCCCGGTCGCAGCTTTTTCTTGAGTTCGGCCTGCGCCGGGCCCATGGCCGTGGTGGAGTCTCAGGCACTCGCGCCGCGCTCATCGGAGGCGCGGACTTCAGCTCAAACGTAGGGGCATCCCATGTCCTGGGATTCCCACCCAAAGGCACCCATGCCCACAGTATGGTGCAGCTTTTCATCGCCCTCGGACGGGGGGAGCTGGCGGCCTTCCGGGCCTATGCCGAGATATATCCGGATGAATGCTTGCTCCTGGTGGACACCGTGGATACATTGCATAGCGGCGTGCCCAACGCGATCCGCGTATTCGAGGAATTGAAGCGCGGTGGACACCGGCCCGTGGGGGTACGCATCGACTCCGGCGACCTGGCGTATCTGAGCATTCAGACGGCGCGCATGATGGATAAGGCGGGCTTCCCGGATACCAGCATTGTGCTCTCCAACGATCTGGATGAGCTCACAATATGGCAGATATTGACCCAAATCGAATCGGAGGCACCTCGCTATGGCCTGGAGCCGGACCGGGTCATCCACAGGCTGGTCTTCGGGGTCGGCACCCATCTGATCACTTCGTGGGGCGAGCCTGCCCTGGGAGGAGTATACAAACTGGTCAGCGTTTGCCACCAAGGGGGCTGGATCCCCGCCATCAAGGTGTCGGAATCGCCAGCCAAAACGCCTACTCCCGGTCACAAGCGGGTCTGGCGCATCTACGACCGCCGCGGGCACGCGACTGCGGACGTGCTGAGCATGGATAGCGAGGATCTCGGCCGCCTGCGGCCCATCAAACTCCGGCACCCATCGGATCACACCAAGTACCGGACGCTAGGGAAGGATCAGATCTCGGAGGTCGAGGGTCTCTTGGTGGAGGTGCTGGATCAGGGCCGGCGCGTCAGAGATCTGCCAAGCCTGGCCCAGATCCGAGCCCAGCGAGAGGCGGACATCAGCCGGCTCGACCCTGGCGTCAAACGGCTGATGAATCCCCATATCTACCACGTCTCATTGACACAGGCACTCTGGGATTTGAAGCAGGGAATGATCGACCGCCTGTCGAACGGAAACGGCGACCCCACCGATCGCCCTGAACCGGATTAGGGCAAGTCGTCAGACCAGCGGGCACCAACGGACGTAAAGGGGCAGATGCGCCCTCGCCCCAGAAAAAAGAGGCCGGGCTCCATACCCCAGCGGCCGCAACGCGGGGCACAGGGGACCGGTACCGTCGATTTCCCCGCGCATACGCCCCCCTTTGGCCTGCCCCGGTCGCCGCTCGAGGCCGCTTACCGGCCAGGACGAAAGGCGCTCAGTCGGCAGTCTGCTCCTCTTGATCCGCCTCCCGGATGCCCCTCGCCTGTCCCAATCCCTCCCCGAAGGCCTTGGCTGCGCTCATGATGTAGTCCTGCGGCGGCAGCCAGGTCATGATCGTGCTGTTCTTCTCGACGGAGATCTCCGTCAAGGTTTGTAGATACCGCAGCTGCACGGCAACCGGGTTGACGACCATCAGGTTGGCAGCGTCGGCCAGGGTCTGAGCCGCAGCGTACTCCCCCTCCGCATGCACAATCTTGGCCCGCTTCTCTCGCTCCGCCTCGGCCTGCCGGGCCATCGCCCTTTGCATACTTTGGGGGAGCTCTACATCCTTCACCTCCACGATCGTGACTTTGATGCCCCAGGACTCGGTGGTCTCGTCGATGATTTGCTGCAGCTTGTGGTTGATCTGCTCGCGCTTGGCCAGCAGAGCATCGAGCTCGGATTGGCCGACCACATTTCGGAGCGTGGTCTGGGAAATGTTCCATGCCGCCCGATTGTAGTTCTCCACCTGCACGATGGCCGCGCTTGGATCGACCACCCGGAAGAACACCACCGCGTTGACTTTGACCGTGACATTGTCCTTGGTGATAACCTCTTGAGATGGCACTTCCAACGTGACCACGCGCAGATCCACTTTCTGCATACGATCGATTATGGGGACGATGAAGAACAACCCCGGGCCCTTCGGGCCGATCAGACGGCCTAAGCGGAAGATCACCCCCCGTTCGTACTCCTGCACGATCTTAACCGCTGAGGCGATCAGAGTGAAGCCCACCAAGATCAACAGAATAAGCGGCAGCGTCAGAAGATTCAGCAACAGATCCATGATCCTCTATCTCCCCATCCGTGTGCGGATGTAATTCTATCCGGTTGATGATTCCTAGTATACATGACCTCTGGCTCCATTGTCTGTATCCAACAAGCTCTCTTGGATGTCCAACCCCTGTCCACGTCCTTCACACCCGGCAATGATCCGCCTCCCTTGACCCACGTTCCCCCACTCCCCGCAAGGTGGGTGCGTCCGGGTTCTTGTTACGCGGTGCGATCCCGGGGGCGGACGATATTCGACCCTGCCGGCTCGATGAGCCCCCTCCTTCGACCGCGATGCTGTTCCCTTGCCAATCTCGCTGAAGGGAACGCTCGTGGGGGCACCTGCTGGCGCCAGCCTTCGCCCCCTCCTCCCGCCATTGCGCTTCGATCCGCCCTCTCCCCCTGGCCCCTCCCCCAGCTCCTCCGCCCCTTGTATTGACTAACCCCTCCACCCACAGCTGGTGTTGATTTCTTCATACCGAGGTCACTTTGGGGGGAGGGGATTGGGGTGGGGGGCGAAATCCCGCCCAGCTCGCGGGGTCGCGAACCGAATGCCGATTCCTCCGTTCAAGTCGATCGCTGCCAGGCCGCACGGATGCATACTCAACTTCCTCTCTCCGCCCCAGGGCACAGCCTCTGAGACGCTAGGCCAACGCCCTTGCAGCAAATGACCGGATGCAACCCCCAAGGTCTCGGATATGGACAAATCGGATTCCTTGTGGCAGAATTATGCCCTCAAGTCGAGAAGGTATGGGTGGATGAAGAGGAAAGAAGCGATAAAGGAGCGCCGCCAGCAGGAACAACGACGACAGCGAATTACTCTGCTTCTGATCGTCGCCGGCGCTGTGCTTGTTATTGCGGCGTTCGCCGTCTGGCAGAACACCGGGTCGGCCGGGGACATTGTCGTTCCGGAGATTCGCCCGCGCCCCATGGCCAACGGCCGGGCGATGGGCGATCCGGACGCGCCAATTATCGTCGAGGCATTTGAAGATTTCCAGTGCCCCGCCTGCAGGCAATACTCAGAGCAGATCGAGCCCCAGGTGGAGGCCGCGTACGTGGAAAGCGGCGAGGTGTACTATGTGTTCCGCCACTTCCCTTTCCTGGATGACAAAGTGCCGGGGAGCGAGTCAGACCACGCTGCGGTCGCCAGCATGTGCGCCGCCAACCAGGATCAATTCTGGGCCTATCACGATATCCTGTTTGCCAACTGGGATGGGGAAAACCAGGGCGCCTTCTCAGATCGTCGCCTGGTCGCCTTCGCCGAGAAGCTTGGGTTGGACATGGGCGAATTCGAGAGCTGTTTCAATAGCCAAGATCCTCGGGATCTCGTCACCCAGGACTTCCTCTTGGGCCGCAGCCTGGGAGTGACCGGGACCCCGTCGGTGTTCGTCAACGGCGAACAGATCAGCCCAGGATATATCCCCTCCTTTGAGGACATCAGCAGCAAGGTGGATGAGGTCCTGGCCGCCGGGGGCTGACCTCGCTATCTGAACATGGGGATCAGCGCCACAATGATCGGCGCGACCAAGAGCGCCGGGAGCAGATTCCCCGTGCGGATCTCCCGCAACTCGAGCAGGGTTCCAATGGACAATCCGATGAGCAGCACCCCCCCGACCGCGCTCAGTTCGACGGTCATCGGTTCCGTCAGTATGGCCTGCGCCTGGGCGGCCAGCAGGGTGATGGCGCCCTGGTAGGCCAGCACAACGACGATCGAAAAGAGCACCCCGACGCCCAGCGTGGAGGCAAAGGCCAGAGAGGCGAACCCATCCAGCACCGCCTTGATGGCCAGCAGATCGAAATCACCGCTCAACCCATCCTGAATGGAGCCCAAGATGGACATTGGGCCGACGATGAACAGTAAACTGGATGAGAGAAAACCGCGCACAAAGCGGTCGCGCCCGCCAGCGCCGCCTTCCGAGGAAAGGAAACGCGACTCCACCGTCCCCGCCAACCGCCGCAAGCGCGCCTCAATTCCCCACCATTCACCGAGCAAACCGCCGACCAGCAGACTGATCAGCACAACGATCTCGTTCTGAGAGTCCAAGAACAACCGAAAACCGATGGCCATCGTAAACAGACCCAGGCCAGCCATGACCGTCTTGCGAGCTCGCTCAGGCAGCCGCGCCCCGATGGCCATCCCCAGCAGTCCACCGGCGAGAATCGCAGCCATATTGATCACGGTACCGGTCATCGAACCTCCCTGTGGAGCGCGGCAAATGAGCCGCCTCCCAGAATTCCCCACTGAGGCGCACGGCCACGCAGGAGAGGGCCACGGCCGCTGCACCTCCGCCGCCGAACGATGCCCCCCTTCCCGGGTGTGCCCCTTCAACGCGCCCGATTATATCCGGTTTGGATGGGGAGAGCCCCGAGTCTATAATCCCGGTGTCGCGATGTGTGGCCGTCGGAGAGAAGGGGGAAAACATGCTCCAGCGGGCCCGTACTTTTGTCGCCGGGCTGCTGACCGGCCTGCTGGCCGCGGGTCTGCTTTGGCTGCTCATCGCAGGACCTCGAGGGAAACCCATCGTCCTGAAGCCACCGCCCACTCCGGGGCCCATCCGAGTTCACGTCACCGGAGAAGTGCTCCATCCCGGTGTATACACCCTTCCCGTTGGCTCCATCGCCCAGGCGGCTCTTGAGGCGGCCGGTGGTCCGACCTCCGACGCCGCTGTCTCTCTCGTCAACCTGGCCGCAAGCTTGAGCGATGGGCAGCAGGTCCACATCCCTGGGGTTGTGGAAGCGGCCGGCCAGGGCGAAGGAAGTGAAGTGGCTTCCCCCCTCCAGGGAACGCCGGTGGAGAGCCTCGGGCGGGTGGATGTGAACCTGGCCAGCGCGCCGGAGCTTGAACTCCTGCCTGGCATTGGCCCCAGTCTCGCCCAGAAGATCATCGATTACCGCGAAACCAATGGCCCTTTTCGTGCTCCTGACGACTTGCTGAAGGTATCCGGGATCGGACCTGCCAAGTTGGAGGCGCTGCGAGATTGGATTCGCTTGAGGTAAAGGTCCAACGAGGGGGCTGTCCCACTTCGCCGGGGCGTGGGAGCCCGGGCCGCATGAAGCGAGTGCGGCATGATTCAGGTGGGTCCAAGCGGGCCGGCGCCAACCGGCTGGATAGGCGGGGCGGAGGGCCATCAGGGTCGTGCTCCCGGAGAAGGCGCCCGGAGTTTGCCACCCGTACCGCGCGGCGACTTGCCTTCGCCTTCACCCGCTAGTTATAATGCCGCGAGATGCCTGAACTGCCAGAAGTTGAAACCATCGTGCGAGGCCTGCGAAATGGCCGGGATGGTGCGCCGCCGTTGCCAGGGCGACGCATCGAGGGGGTGCATCTGGAATGGCCGCGCCATATCGCTACGCCGGCACCGGAAATCTTCCGAGAAAAGATACGCGGGCGCATGATCCGAGAGGTTTTCCGCAGGGGCAAATACCTCGTGTTTCCCCTGGACCGAGGCAGCATGATGATCCATTTGCGCATGAGCGGAGACATCATCATGGCCCCGACCACAGCCCCGAGGGATCCCCATGACCACACCATTTTCCAACTCGACGATGGATGGGAGATGCGCTTCAACGACACCCGCAAGTTCGGGCGTGTATATCTCACCAACGAGCCCGATTCAGTGCTGGGGGACCTGGGCCCCGAGCCGCTATCCCCCGACTTCACCTGCCAGCGTCTCGAAGCGAAGCTCTCCTCCCACCGCCGCGCACTGAAGCCCCTGCTTCTGGATCAGCACTTCATCGCTGGCTTGGGCAATATCTACGTCGATGAGTCCCTCCATCGGGCACAAGTGCATCCGCTTCGGCGGAGCGACTCTCTGGGTCGAGCGGAGGTGACCGCCTTGTGGAAGGCGGTGCGAGCCACCTTGCGCCAGGCCATCCGGGAAGACGGCGCCAGCATTGATTGGGTGTACCGCGGCGGGGGCTTTCAGAATCACTTTCAAGTCTATGGACGGGCCGGTGAGCCCTGCAAACGCTGTGGCACGGAGATTCGGCGCATCACTGTCGCCCAGCGGGGAACCTATTTTTGCCCCCACTGCCAGCCGGAGAGTGCAGCATGATCCCCACCGACATATTGCTTCTGGGATTGGCGGGGATCGCCGGAATCTCGGCGATCATCCTCATCGTCTTCGCCATCCGAATATCCCGGGGTGACAAGGCCGAGGAGGGAGCCGCCGGCGAGGTCGCCTCACCTTTGCCGGAGAATGATGGAGAACCCGGGGTGGAGGAAAGACCTCCAGTGGATGGGAAGGTTACCACGGGCGACCGCGCGATCCAGCATCCCGCCGACGCGCCTCGCCCGTCCCCGGCACCCGAAACCGCCTGGGACCCGGCCCCAGTCGCCGAGCCCATGAGCAACACAGTCGCCACGATCCTGCGCAACCCGGAGACGGGTCAAGTGATATTGCAGGTGGAGGGCAGGCCCTTCATCAGCGCTCAGGCGCTGAAAGACAGCAGCGTATGGCCAGAGGTGGAAAGCGCCTTGAGTGAGCTGATGCAGTGGCTCGCGGAAGCGTCTGAAGCCCAGGAACTCGGAGGCGGGCCCGGATCCGTCAAGGTGCCCAAACGAAAGAGTATGATCGATGAAATCAACGAGATCCTGCGTGGAATGGGCCAGGAGGCCAGCGGCAAGCTGCGGGGCGTGCGCCTGGTTGAGGGTGCTGCAGGCTCCGTGCGGGTTTACGTGGGAATCGAGAACTACGTGTTGGAGGATGTGCCTGACGCCGATGTCAGGCGGTTGATCCGGCAAGCTGTGCAGGAGTGGGAAGCGAGGCAGTAAGCGCCCCCGCTTCCGGAACGGGCCTCACCTGCAGCTTACCTCCTTCCAGGGACAGTCTTCCGACAAACTGACGCGGATCGTGCTGGAAGAACAACCACGCTCCCGTGTCCAGTGCCCATTTACCCCAACGCTTCTTGGTCTCCAACATCCGCAGGGGATCGACGTCAAAGGCCGCCAGCCAGGGCGTCCGCATCATGTGGACGGCATATGGCGCCACCTCGGCCAGAAACAATCCCCGCCAATCGCCGCTTTGCAGCAACACCGATTGATGGCCCCGTGTGTGGCCCGGGGTGACCACCAGCCCAACCTCGGTCGTGACCTGTGTGTCCCCATGCAGCAGACGCACGCGACCTTGCTTCATCAGCGGCTGGAAATTCTCAGCGAAATAGGTGCCGCGGGTGCGCTCATTGGGTTGACTGGCTTGCGCCCATTCCATGTGCTGGACCCAGTACTCGGCATCGGGGAATGCAGCGCGCGGCCCCCCCTCGCTCCCGATCGTGTTCCCGCCGCAGTGATCAGAATGCAGATGGGTGTTCACAACCACGTCAATGTCACCCGGTGCGATCCCCAGCCGCTCAAGGTCGGTGAGCAGACCATCTCCTCGGCGCGCCAACCGCCATTGCCGCTTCGCCTTCGGTGAAAGCTTCGTCCCTAAGCCTGTATCCACAAGGATCCACTTCCCCCCCGAACGGATGGCCAGGCACATCAGATTCATAAGAATGGTGTTGTCTTCGTCCGGCTGGACGTATTCGTGATACAGCGCGCGCGGCACCAGGCCGAATGTCCCGCCTGCGTCTTCACGCACATACCCATCGCTGATGAGATGGATTTCCAGATCGTGGATCCGCATCAATCTTTGGCCCGCACGTCTAGCCGCCTCCCCGGCGGGAGATGACGAAGATCACCAGCGGCATTTGCGGGCGTGGCTGCCCTTCTTCTCCCTTGGCTCCGGCTCGGACTGCACAAGGGCTATGCCGCTGAGCGGGTCATCACCTGAGAAGGTCACCGCCTGCGCCGCCGTCGCCGACGGGATTTCGATCTGCTCCCTGCGGCCCCGCTGGCAGGGATACGTCGAGGGCGCACGTCGGAGGTGGGCGAGACTTGGACTTGGGCTTGGGCGGCCGGGCGCACCCGGAACATGCTCGAAACCATCCCGGCACGGATGGTTACCAGCAATTCCTGGAACATATCAAAGGCCCGGCTCTTGTATTGCACCAGGGGATCCCGCTGCCCATACGCTTCCAGCCCGATGGAGGTGCGCAGAGCTTCCATCTGCGTTAGATACTCAACCCACCGCCGATCGGCCACAGACAGGAACAGGTTGCGATAGGCCTCGGTCAGGATCGCCTGCCCCAACACCGATTCCAGCCGGGCCCTGGCTTCTTCCGGCAGTGAGGCGAAGGAATCATAGGACGCGATCTCCTCGTAGGCCTCAACCCCTAGGGCGCTCTGGATGGCCCGCTGCCAATGTCCGTCCAATTGCTCCACACCGGCCCCACTCAGACGGGCAATCTCCCCGCGTCCGAGCGTTCCCTGGAGCACATCCCAGGCATCCAACAGGTGATCTCGCACCAAGGACACCAATTCTTCCCGCCCCATCCCCTCCAGAAGACGGGCGGCGGAGAAAGTGTAGGAAAGCCGCGGGACGACCACCGCCTTTCGCTGATGAGTCTTCCGGTCAAACACGCTCCGCTTTCCATAGCTCATCTGGATCAATAGGCGGGCCTTCGAGACATCGTCCAGCTCCTTGGGCCCTGACAGCGCCGATTTGAGATCACGGCGGATATCCTGCAGTGTCTTCTGCGTACGCTGCCGCCAGTTCTCTTCTAGAGCGGTACGCAGGTTTTCCGCGGCCAGATCCCAATCGAGGGGCTGTGGCAGATCCGGATCCAGCCCGAGGCTGTCGCCGACGCGCCGCTCCACGGCCTGGACCAGGCCTGCCCACACCCGCATGCTCAGGCTGGCTTCGATGAGCTGGGGCGCCAGCCGCCGGATTTCGGCGGGATCCAGGTCGGTCACCTCTTCTCCGGCGCCGTCCCGGAACTGGATCCGCAGGCCGGCGGCTTGTTCAACCGACTTGACCAGCGCCCTGGGATCCACATCCCGCTGCGCCTCCTCCGCCTCCATCATGGCTGCCTCGATGGCCATGTCCGCCACTTCCGCTCGCTGTTGCACCTGCCCCCGCAGGCTTTCCATCGCCCGGTCTAATTGATCATTCAGCGCCTGGGCCAAGTATTCGTACTGCGCTTCGAGCGCAAGTCCGGCCTCCTCGATCAACGCCTCCCGGACCGCATCCGGATGATCTACATCCGCCATATCCTCCACCAGCAGGCGCACCATGAGCGACGGGAAGGGGTTGGCAGTTTCCAGATTCAGGGTGGGTTGCACCTCCTCCATCCAAGCGAGGAGACGCCAAGGCCCTTGCGGATCAAGTAACGCCATCTCGACGTGGCGGTCCACTTCGCTGACCAGCATCTCTTCGATATCGTCCGAAATGTCATCCTTGCTGAGCACCCGATCCCGCTGCCCATAGAAGATTTCCCGCTGCTGGTTCAGCACATCATCGTATTCGAGCAAGTGCTTCCGGGCGTCGAAGTTGGCCCCCTCCACCCTCGACTGCGCCTGTTCGATGGTGCGGTCGACGAGATTGTGTGCCAGTGGGACCGCATCGTCGATATTGAACCGCTCCATGATGCCGCCCACACGTGCGCCGCCGAACAGTCGCATCAACTCATCCTCCATGGAGATGAAGAACTGGGACGATCCCGGGTCCCCCTGGCGGGCCGCGCGGCCGCGCAGTTGGTTGTCGATCCGCCGCGCCTCATGCCGCTCGGAGCCCAGCACATGCAGGCCTCCGGCCTCCCGCACCTGCTCCCCCTCATCCATGAATTCCAAGAAGAGCTCCTTTTCCGATTCATATATCCCGACCGCTTCCGGGTCCGCCTTCTTGAGGGCGTCAGCCTGTTCCTCCATGCTCAGATTGGCGGGATCTTCGATCCCGGTCCGCCGCAGCACCCGATGGACGGCAGCCAACACCTCTTCGGCGATTTCTCCCCCCAGCTTGATATCGACACCTCGTCCGGCCATGTTCGTGGCAATGGTGACTGCGCCCAGCGCACCCGCCCCGGCGATAATGCGGGATTCTTCATCGTGTTTCTTGGCGTTCAGCACTGAGTGCTCGATTCCACCCTTGAGCGCCGCCTCCAATCCATCGTCGGTGGATTCATCCAGCCCCAACAGCGATTCCAATCGCCTCAGATTATCGCTCTGCGTCGGGTTCAGAGACATTTCGAGATCACGGGCAAATGGCCGCAGCACGCTCGCGTTCAGGTTTTCCAGGGGTTCGTACAGCGGCTCCAACTCGCGGAACCGCCTCCCCTCCTCGGTGAGACCTTGGCGCTCGAGGAACGCATCCCGCAGCAGGATCACTTGTGCCAACCGCCGCAAGTATTCGCTCCGCAGTCGGTTGGAGAGCTGTTCCGAGAGTTCCACCGAAGTCGTGCCGATCAACAGCGGCTGCCCGATGACGTGTCGCCGCAGGATTTCCTCCGCGATGGCCCGAAACTTCGCCTCCTCCGTTCGGTACACCACATCTGGATAGTCTTTTCGGCGCCAAAAGACGGGTTCCTTCTGCTCGTCTTCCGCCCTTGCATAACACTGAAACTTGAGCCCGTCCTCCCTGTAGTCAACCTCGACCAAGTCCGAATCTGGCTGCATGGCGATGTATTCGAGGTTGGTCGGCAGCGGAAAGCTGTCCACCTCATAGATCTTGTTGAACTCTTCCGCCTCCGTCATCGCTGTCCCCGTCATGCCCGCCAGCTTCTCGTACATGCGGAAGTAGTTCTGAAGGGTGATGGTAGCGTAGGTGACGTTCTCTTGTCGGACCTTCACCGTTTCCTTCGCCTCTACCGCTTGATGCAGGCCGTCCGACCAGCGCCTCCCTGCCATCAATCGCCCGGTGAACTCATCCACAATCAGCACCCGGCCGCCCTGCACGACGTAGTCCTTGTTTCGCTTGAATAGATACTCGGCGCGCAGTGCCTGCTCCACGTGACCAAGCAAGCGTGCCTGCTCGGGCGAAATGTCCTCCGGCCGATCCGGATCGCGCAGGGGGACGCCCAGCAGCCGCTCCACGTGATCCTCACCGATCTCCGTCAGTGAGATGGCGCGGGCGCGTTCTTCGATCTCGAAATCCTCGGGGTTGAGCTGCTTCACCACCTGAGCCATGCGCACATATTCCTCTGGATCCTCGTGCGCTGGACCCGAGATGATGAGCGGCGTCCGCGCCTCATCAATCAGGATATTGTCGACCTCATCCAGGATCGCGTAATGGTGCTCCTGCTGGACCCTCGCCTCCAAGCTATGCGCCATGTTGGACCTCAGGTAATCGAAGCCAAACTCGTTGTTGGTGCCATAGGTTACGTCCGCCTGGTAGGCTTCTTTCCGGTCCACCAGTTCCAGTTGGTCCACGTCCTCCTTGCCGGATTCTCGGCTTGGGTCATAGAGGAACGCTTTGCGGCCGCTCTCTGTGCGGGCCGCCTCCTGCAGCACCCCTACGGACAGGCCGAGAAAATGGTAGATCGGCCCCATCCAGCGCGCATCACGCCGGGCCAGGTAGTCGTTGACCGTGACCAAGTGGACGCCGCGGCCTGTGAGCGCATTCAAGTAGATCGGCATCGTTGCGACCAGGGTCTTGCCCTCCCCGGTCTTCATCTCGATGATCTTTCCTTCGTGCAGAGCGATTCCGCCGATCAACTGCACGTCGAAATGCCGCATCCCCAGCGTGCGCACCGCCGCTTCGCGGACCACGGCGAAGGCCTCCACCAGCAGGTCCTCCAGGGTTTCCCCGTTCGCGAGCCGGGCGCGGAATTCATCCGTCTTGGCGCGCAGTGCCTGGTCGCTGAGCGCCTGTACCCGGGGCTCCAACACGTTGATTTGATCGGCGATGACCTTGTACTCTTCAAGCTGATGCTCAATGGGGTCCCCGCCGATCAATCTCGTCAAGGTCCTAAGCATTTTTACCTTCCCTCACGGCGCTGATTATAGCATGCGGCTTCTCCTTGACGGGCATCCGCCAACGAATAGAATTGTGACAGGGGCGGTGGCGAAATTGGCAGACGCTGGGGACTTAAAATCCCCCGAGGGTGACCTCATGTGGGTTCGAATCCCACCCGCCCTACAGGCACACGCTCGTCACCCGCTTGTCCCGAATGCGCCGCGCACGTTTCGGCCCACCCCGGCGGATACCCACATCACCGTGCCCACGCGCTGTCTTCCATCGGGTAGAATGCATTGACCTTGCTCCAAGCAACTGGCTTGACGGGGCCCGATATCCACACAGCTCGGGCTCCCCCGCGGTGCTTTCCAGCGGTGGCATATTGGCGATCCTGACTCGGAGGCATCATGAACGACGGTTTGCGCTTGCTTTGCGCCTTTGCCCATCCGGATGACGAGTCCCTGGGGGCGGGCGGGACCCTGGCCAAGTATGCCGACGAGGGGGTGGAAACGTTCCTGCTCACCGCCACCCGTGGGGAGCTCGGCTGGCCCGATGAGAATCGCCCGTATCCCGGGGCCGAGGCGCTGGGCCGAATCCGCGAAGCGGAGCTGCGGGAGGCGGCCGCGGTGTTGAATGTGAATGAGCTCATCTTTCTGCCGTATCAAGATGGCCGGCTGGATTCAGCGGACCCCGAAGAGGCCCAGAGGCACATTTTCAACCACATCCGCCGCCTCCGGCCCCAGGTGGTGGTCACCTTCGGGCCCGAGGGTGTCTACGGCCACCCGGATCATATCTCCATCGGCCAAATGACGGCCGCGGCAATCCTTCGGGCGGCAGATCCTGCCCAGGCCGGCGACTACCCGCCTCACCGGGTCTCGAAGCTGTACTTCATCGCTGAGACGGCCGAGGCGCTGCAGTTTTACGAGCACTTTGCGGGCGACTTGGTGATCGAGGTGGAGGGGGAACGGAGGGCAAGCGCATATTGGCCGGAGTGGGCTATCACCACCCGGATCGACACGCGGAAGTACTGGCATCAGGCATGGGAGGCGATCCGCTGCCACCAAACCCAGCTTCCCAGCTTCAGCGCGCTGCAAGATCTCCCCGAGCATATCCATGCCAGGCTGTGGGCCTCGCAGAGCTACTACCGCGCCTTCAGCCTGGTGAACGGCGGGCGGGGCCTGGAGGAGGACCTCTTCGCGGGCTTGCGGTGATCGGCGAGATTCCTGCTCAGCGCTCAGCCTTCAGCTTTGGGCCCAGCGTGAGGCTCTGAGATTGATTGAGGGGCAGCGGATTTCATGAGGTGGTGAGCGGCTCCAACACCGCGCTCGGCGTGCCCGGATTTGTTAGCTGATCGCTGATAGCTGATCGCTTACCGCCGGCGAGGATCCTATTCTGTCAGGCGGGTTTTGTTTGCTGGGCATCCCCAACCCCGGTATACTAGCTCCCAGCGCACCTGCCACCTGAGAGACGAAGAAGCCCCGCTCGGGCGGTGAGTTGGCGGCTCGTACCGCTGTGGCTCGGCTTCCCCTCGTGACCGACCATTTCGGGTCGCAGGCGTTCATTCCGATGGAGGCGAGCGTGCGAGGCAAGAGCGTCCCTTCCCTGATCATCCTGGTCCTCCTGGCGAGCGCCTGCACCCTCCCGGGTATCGCCCCTCCCACGCCGTTCACCTTCCCGACCCCCAACCCTACTCTGACAGCCATCTTCGCCGCCGTCCCCACCAGCACCCCCGCCGTGCCCACCTTGCCGCCCCTGCCCGCCACCGAAACGGCCGGCCCCAATCCGACCCAGACGGCGCTCCCCACCACCCCCCAGAACGGATTGAGCCGCCCGAATGGAACGCTCATCTCGGCTGCCAGGGCGAGCGGAACGATAGCCATCGATGGGGACCTCGAGGAATGGACCGGCCAGAGCTATTCTGTCGACGAGCTCGTCTTCGGGGCAGCGGAGTGGAGGGGCCCCAGCGATCTCTCAGGGGAGCTTTTCCTTGCCTGGGACATGGACAGCCTGTACCTCGGTGTGCGCGTCACCGACGACGCCTTCGTGCAAACCGCGACCGGCGAACTCCTGTATCGTGGGGACAGCCTGGAGATTCAGCTCGACGGTGATTTGGCGGGGGATTTCTCCCGAACTTCCATGGATGGTGATGATTACCAGATCGGCATATCTGCGGGGGATTTCACCTCCCTTCCGGGGCAGGCGTATCGCTGGTTCCCCGAGTCCAAGGCCGGCCCACTGCCCCAAGTCGACGTCGCCGCCAGGCGCACCCCCGCAGGTTATGATGTGGAGGCCGCCATTCCCTGGTCGGTCTTCTTGGTCAGCCCGCAGGCCGGCGAGCGGTTTGGATTCACCTTTTCCATCTCTGACAACGACACGAGCGGAGCGGCCGAGCAGCAGTCCCTGGTCTCGAGCGTTGCCTCCCGGCGATTCGACGATCCGACATCTTGGGGGACATTGATCCTTGAGTAGGCATGGACGAGAGCTCTCGCACGCGGCCCGGCTGGCTTGCTCAGGCGGTCCCGGGTGCTTCGTCCCGCCATCGTTCATGGCCATCCCGGCCCGCCTGATGCCCGTCCAACGATCAAATGACAAGCCTATCATCAGCGGTCTTGGGGCCGGGGCACGCCCCCCTGCACTGGAAATGGAGCAAATGAGGCCTGATGTAGCATTGGCCCGCGCGCTCATCACTCCGCCATCGCCGGCGCGATGAACCACAGGGAACGGCTCGCCAAGGCGTTTCGCCTACAGACCCCGGACCGCCCGCCCATCCTGGGCGGCTGGCTGCGGGCACCCGACACTATATGGCGGATTGCCGGCTGCTCCGAAGCCGAGTACTACGCCGATGCAGTGTATTGGGGCATCGAGGCTGAGCGCGCCCTGGGATCCGACGGCGTGATTCGGACGTTCGAACCCAAGCGCAGAGGCGCATACCGCAAAGTGGACCATGCCGTCCTCGCTGCCCGGAGCTGGTACACTGTGGATCGCGCCTTGGCTGAAATCAATGGCCTCCCAGAACCCGCCCGGCTGGAAGCCGAGTTCGATTTCGAAGCCGAATACGCTCGCTTCCGAATGAGCCATGGCCGCATTCAGGCTATGTGTGAACCGATGCTGTGGTGCCCGGCCGGTTGGGAGGTGATCCCCAAAGCCCTGTGGTTCGAGCGCTACGGCTTCGAGACCAGCTTCACCCTGCTGATCCAACACCCAGGAGAATACAGGAAGTTGATTCGCCACAGCGCCATCACAGGCCGGCAGCAGGCGTCTCTGCTGGCCCGTGCCATACGGGAGGGCCTCGCCCCCACCGGGGTGCTGACCGGGGAGGATCTGTGCTCCAGCCAGGGGCCGATGGTCTCGCCGGAATTCCTGCGTCGCGAGTATTACCCTTGGATCGAGTATGCGATTGAACCGCTGCTCGAGGTGGGTGCGAAGCTGGTTTGGCACTGCGATGGCAACTACCAGGCCCTGGTCGATGACGTGCTGGCTTGCGGGATGGCGGGCCTGCAAGGATTTCAGAGGGAATGCGGCATGGATCTGGAGTGGATTGTGGACCTGCGCACCGTCTCCGGAGATCCGCTGCTCATCTTTGGGCCGGTCTCGGTGACCAAGACGCTGCCCTTCGGTACTCCGGAAGATGTCGAAGCCGAGGTTCGCTGGGCCATGGAGACCTGTCGAGGGCGCGCATCCCTGGTCTTCCTCGCCAGCAACACCATCACGCCAGACATCCCGGTGGAGAACATCCGCGCTTTCTGGGACGCTGTCCTGCGAAGTTCATGGTAGGGGAGGAGCCCCTCCGGCCACCGATGCGAGCGGGCGCAGCTTCTCATGGTCTCGAAGGAGCCGGGGCAAGGATCTTCTCTCCACCGCTTCGAGGGGCTAGTCCAGCGGCTTTGGAATCGTGGGCTCCAACACCGTCTGGCGCACGAAGGAGTGCAGCGGCCCGCTCGCCCGCTTGACAACAACGACCGTGACGCTCGCGTCTCTCGCGATGCGCTCCGGCAGCCGGCCCAGCAATAGGTTCTTGAAGAGCGGCTCCTCCGTGGCGCCAAGGACGATGAGATCGTGGCCTTGGCTCTCAGAGATCACCGTCCTGGCCACATCCTCCCCTTCCACCAGGCTGACATCAATGGGCGCGTAGTCCACGCCCTCCATGATGTAGTCAATGGCCTGACGGACGCGGATCTTCGAGGCTTGGCTGGCGCCGGGCGGGAGCACGTGCAACAGGGTCAGCCGAGCCGGCTGGGCCTCCCCAGATAACCCCATGGCCACCGCGATCTTGACCGCCCGGCGGCTGTTCGGGCCACCTGCGACTGGCACCAGCACGGATCGGATGGGCCGGCGCTTGCGGTAGCGAACCAAGGCCACATCCACGGGCGGATCGTCAATGATCGGATCGATGACTGATCCAAAGAGCCTGCCGGATGTGTTGGTATAGCCGGGCCAACCGAGCACAATCAAGTTGGAGGCATTTTCCACAGCGGTCTTGCGGATGGCCTCCGCGACGTTGCGGCCCAGGCGGATGATAGCGTGCACGGGCACTTCCCAGCTCTTCGCCTGTTGGATGGCCACATCAAGGAAGGATCGCCCTTCCTTGAGGAATAGCCGACCCTCTCCCAGAGTCAACTGGGGGGGGACTTGTACGATATGCAGGGCAAGCATCTCGCCGTTGTTGGCTTTCGCCAATACCGAGCCGATAACGCCCAATATGCGAGCCTGCTCATTGTTCACTACGGGCACCAGGACGGAATACTCCCGGCTTACGAGCACTTCCTCCAGCAAGATCTCCTTGGGTTTCTCCATGGCTTCGATCCCAGAGAAATACAGCGAATGTGCCAGAACCCCTGTTAGGAGCCAGGCGAGAGCTGTATACCAGGCGATCGAACTGAATGAAAACAGATGCACGGCAAGCAACACATTGCAAGCAATCGCCAATATGGGGACCCATGGAACCCACGGGATCTTGAAGGACCGAGGGAGATCGGGAAGCTTGTGCCGAATCATAAGCGCTGCGATGTTGACCTGAAGGAAAAGAAGAAGAAACATGATATCTGCTGAGGCCGCTACCGCCTCAATCGGGAGCGCCCATCCCATAGCAAGCATCAGGAGTCCGGAAAAAACGACCGCCCGATAGGGGGTGTGACGCCGCTTGTGAATATCGGCAAATAGCTCGGGCAGATTGTGATCTCTTGCCATGGCGAAGGAGACACGAGAAGAGGAATAGGTGGTCGCGTTGAGAGCTGAGACAGTGGATGCCAAGCCGCTCAGCAGCAGCACCACCCCACCGATCCCCCACGGAAACGTCTGCCGCGCCACCTCCACAATCGCCACCTCCCGCATCTGCCCGAGGTACTCGGCTGCCGTGAGCCCGCTCGGGGCAACCGTGGCGCCAATGGCGGCCACCCCCACCAGAACGTAGATGGCCACTGCTATGGCGATAGAAATGAAGATTGCTCGCGGGATATTCCTGCTAGGGTTGATGACCTCCTCGCCCGATTGGGCGATGATCTCGTATCCCTCGAAAGCGATGAAGGTGAGCCCCATGGCCGCCAAGACGCTGAAGAAACCGTTGGGCATGAAGTCCGTTGTGAAACGGTGAATCCAGAAATCGGATCGGGACATGGCAACCACGCCAAAAACCACGAATATCCCCAAGATCAGGATCTTCGCCATTGTGACGACATTTCCCACTGTGCCGGTCTCGGAGACTCCGATGTAATTCAAGTATGTGAGGGCCGCAATGATGAGGGTCATCAGGATTGGAGCAAGCTGTGTCGCTGAAAGGCCGAAGGTCGGTGTGCCAACCATGATCAGCAATTCGGCGGCAAAGCGGCCGAATGTCAAGGCATACAGGCTTCCCGCAACAGCGTGCGCGAACCAGCTCATCCAACCGGCCAAGAAGCCTTGCATCCCACCCATCGCCTCTTTGACCCACAGATATCCGCCCCCTGCTTCCGGATAGGCAGAGCCCAGCTCGGCGTAGGACATCGCCGTAAGCGAAGTGACCAGCCCGTTGAGAAGGAATGCCAGGATCAGGGCCGGCCCGGCCACTCCCGCCGCGATGCCCGTCAAGACGAAAATCCCCGCGCCGATCATGCCGCCCACGCCGATCATCGTGACGGTGAACAGCCCCAGATCCCGGCTCAGCGTGACTTCGCTTGTGCCTTCCATCCGGCCGGATTGATTCGCTGCCACGCGCTCTCCTCAGCTCCACAGGTTGCAACGAACATTCATTATATCGGGTTCCCTAAAGGGAGGAAGACCTCCACCCGCGGGGGTGCATGCGAATTCCTTTGGCGCGCAGGCTGCCTGGAGACGCTATCTACGCGCAACCCATAGTTGGGGATGGATACATCCTACATGGCCGGGTTTCTGCTCCACTCAGGCACAAGCCCGCGCACGCGTTTTCCTCAATGCAAGCGGGGAATCCGTCTATCCGCTTGAACACCACCTTAAGCCAGGCCCCTGCCCCCATCTCATCCTTTCCCGCGGGCTGCGATGCACTCTGCCCGATGATCCGAGACCGAGGGAGGGCGATGGAGGTCCCGGGGGGGAAAGCGCCGAGAGATTGGGGGGGCTAGAAGAGAATGGAGGCCAGTTCGCTTCGATACTCCCGCGTCATTGGATCCTCGTCACCCAGCAGGAAGAATAGGCCCAGGATGACATCGCGCACGAATCCATCCCGGTAGCGCTTGTCTTGGCGCAGGATATCCAGCATTCCATCCAATGCCCCGGGTAGATTTCCGCGAATCACAAGCCGCCCGGCCTGGAAGAGACTGGCGGCCAGCGGGTCATCCTCCGGCCGAGGGCCGTCCCCCTGCACATCCGCGATCAGGCTCGCCAACGGCTTCAGCCGCTCGGCGGTGGCCCACTCCTCGCCTGCGGGAAAATTGTCGAGCACCTTGAGCGCCTCCTGCCCCTCCCCTAACATCAGCAGGCTCTCCACCAGACCCAACGCGGCCTTGGCGTTGCTGTCATCCTCCTCAAAAACCTCCCGGAAGGCCTTCTCCGCCGCTTTCCAGTGCCGGGTCGCGAGCAGGCTGCGCGCCCGCTCTAGCCCCTCATCGGCCTTGCTGGGCACCAAACGCTCCATGAACTTCCTGACCACCGGTTCCGGCTGTGCGCCCACGAATTGGGACACAACCTCACCGTTTTCAAAGGCCTTCACCGCCGGGATGCCCTGCACGCCGTAGCGGATCGCCAGGCTCGGATTCTCATCCACGTTCACTCTCGCCAGCCGGAAGCCACCCCCCGCCTCGATGGCCAATCGCTCCAATAACGGGCCCAGGACCTTACAGGGTCCGCACCAGGGCGCCCAGAAGTCCACCACAACGGGCACCTCATGCGAACGCAGCAGGACCTCGTCTTCGAAGCTCTTCTCATTCACATCCAAGATATGCTCAGACAGTTCCACGCTTCAACTCTCCTATCGCCGATCAGATTTGCGCATCATACCTCAGAAATGCCCGCCCTGATACGGATCAGGAACGCGCATCATTCTTCCCAATCGTCAGGAGCGGCCATCCCGGGCTGGTCGATCTCCAGCACATGCCCATGCACATCGATCATCACGCGGAATCCCGCCATCCCCAAGAAGTCCCGGAAATCCGGGGGCAGACCTTGTTCGATCAAGCGGTCCATTTGCGCATCCAGGTTCTTGAGCGAGGCGTCGATGGCAGCCTTGGTGAAGATATCCTCCTGGCCCAACATGCGCATCGTGCCCTCGCTGATGATTTCCTCATTCCCGCGAATTGCTTCCAGAAAGGTCTCTAGCACCTGCCGGTCGACCTGCGCGCTCTCGATGTGGCGCCGAAAACCATCGTCATCCACCACGTAGAAAACTTCCCCGCCGACTTCGGAGGTCTCCACGAAGTTGCCGTCCTGGTCGACAATTAGCCCTTCAAACAACGCCTGGCCTGGCAACGCTCCTTCCCTTCGCGCCGACCTCCAGTAGACGCGGCGCTCAATCCGCCGATCACGCCTTTCGATCAGCCAGACTGCCGACCACATTATGGCATATCCTCTTGCGTTCCACCGATCAGTTCACAAGATGATAGCGGGGAAGTGTAGGAATGGTGTTAACGTCCCGGGCCCCAATGGCGCGCCCGCCAACCGGTCTGGAAGACTCCTTGCCGCTACGGATGCACGTTGACCAGGGTGCCAACAGAGGCGAATTTGAACAACCACTCGGCATCTTCTGTGCGCAGATTGACGCAGCCATGGCTCATCGGCGTGCCGAAGTTGTTGTGCCAATAGGTTCCATGCAACGCATATCCGCGATAGAAATACATCGTATACGGGACGTCGGGGAGGTAGTATCCTGGGCCCGCCATGTCATCAGCCACATATTTCACATACACTCTGAATTGGCCCATCACGGTGGGATAGCGGCTCACACCCGTGGAGACTACGAAGGTCTTGACCCGCTTGTCTCCCTCATATGCGAACACCCGCTGGGCACTCAGGTCCACATCGATCCAGCGCCCTTCCAAGGCCAATTCACTGGGATCCGTCGAGTAGTCCCAAGAGACATACGGCCCTTCGGTGGGCGTCTCAGTGGGCGTGGGCGTGTTGGTGGGCGTGGGGGTGCTTGTGGGTGTGGGGGTCGCCGTCGGTGTGCTTGTTGGAGTCGGGGTGTTTGTGGGCGTGGGGGTCAAAGAGGCCTTCACGGCAACCGCAGGCGCCATGCGCGGCTGGAGGGCGTCCGCCGGCAGATAGATCAGCCACACCGCGAGCAGAGAAGCCAGGATGCCTGCTCCGAGCAGCCAGGTCTGAGGCGACAACAGCCGCCTCGCCGCCAAGGCCTCCACCGGCGCAGTGGAAAGGTAGTACTCGCGCGGCAGCCCGCTCCGCTCGAGGGCCTGCTCACGTCTCTCCTCGGGCATTCGTCGCAACAGCCAGCGGACCGCCCTGGCCGCAGACTTGCTCTTGGGGTTGCGCTCCAGCGCTTTGGCGGCGTAGACCAGCCCCTCCGCCGGTTCGGCGGCCGCGGCCAGATAGAGCCATGGGGCCTCGGAGTCCGGCTGAAGGTCGGCCGCTTTCTGCGCCCAACGGCGCGCTTGATCCCGGGAGCCCCGAGCCAGGGCACGCTTGGCCTCCAGAAGCGCCTGGTGCCATTCCTCCGGCGATCGGGCGCTGTTCTCAGAACTCACTGCGTTCCGGCCCCGGGGATGTCCGTCGGCTCATTATTCACGTAGCACATAATTCCGTCCACAATCCCCTGTGCGATCTTGTCGGGGTGCTGGGTCAGGATTTCCCGATCCAGATACAGATATCCCGTCTCGATAATCACCGCCGGGGTGAGGCTGTCGATTTCATAGAACGTGTGGTATTCGGTCATATCCCGTGTGATGCTATCTGGGTGATATGTCAGGCCTGTCTGCCTTGCATAGCGATCGGCAATGCAGGAGACCAACCGTTGGCTGCGGTCAGGAACCTGGGTGTCCATGGCGGCGGTCACTTTGTACCCGGTGGCCTGGTCGTTAATGGGCAGACACTGGTCAGCGTGGATGGAGACCAGCGCCACCGCTTGATACCCATCCAATCGGGAGTCAAACTCCTCCAGCAGATCCACCTCAAACCCCTTGGCTTTCAGCGCTTCGACGATCTGCTGCGAGACATCCAAATTGACCTGCAGCTCGGTCAGCCCGTCTGGGCATTCGGCGCCGGGGTCCACATAGCCGGTTTGGCGGTTCAATCCCGAATGTCCTGCCACGACCCCCACCCGCAGTGACCGTTCCGCCAAGGAGGGAGTGCTCGGTGCCATGGCCATCGCAGTGGGTGCAGGTTCGGCCTCAGAGAGAAGCTGAGCGACCACATCGCCCGGATTCAAGCTCGCGGGCGCCCAAGCTGTGAAAACCGTGGCCAGCACAGCGGCCACACTGGCCGCGATCGTCAGGTTCCGGATCACCTGTCGCGCGAGCGGACCCCTGCGCCCACCTTGCTGATCCCAAGGAGCATCGTCAGACATATTCTCTTATCCCCGTGCGGGCCATTATAGCAAAATCGGCCGATATTTCCCTTGATGACATTGGTCCCCCGATGCAATCGCCATGCCGGTCCTGGCCGGGCACCGCACCTTGGCGCACCGGCGCGTCTCCTCCTGCAAGTGATCGGTTCAGGGATCCAACGGCCTAGGTGCAATCCACCGGGCACGCAGCCCGACGTCGCTCGATGCCGGAGGATCTGGTAGTATCTCATTGAGTGGTGTAAATACGGGCTTGTGAAAGTGGCCATCGT
>CAYMCO010000013.1:0-111598 GCA_964388955.1 uncultured Anaerolineaceae bacterium
CTCTAGACAGCCAAGGATGTACACAGAATTTACACCACTTGACAAGACGCAAACCTTCTGGGTTTCCTCGTTCTTGTGAAGTGCATGAAGCTACCATGAACAGAGAGCATCTGGCCTCTCAGAAAAACACTCTATTATGTGGCGAGTTTTGGAAGAGAGCAGGGGAGGACAGTGAGGGCAGAAAACCATAAGCAGGAATCGCCGTCAAAAGCCAGTTTCCTGGTTCTTGTTTGTCTGCAGTTGCCCCTGTTTCTGTCTTCTTGCTAGCCATGGCCAGTGGACGGGCATCAGCCAACTGCCCCGAGTGCCATAGCAGTTCCTTGGATGCCAGTCCAAGAAAGTGCCGATCCAAGTCTGGCCGAAAGTATCCACCCGAAAGCCACCGCCTGTCCCTGCGCAGTTGGCTTTCAAGCCAGGAGACGCTATGGCAGCGATTTCATTGGCCAGCGGGGCGTCGAGCCACGGGAGGTGTCCATCGCCCTCCACCATTTCGAGGTCGGCGTTTGGCATTGTGGCGGCCATCGGTCCCACGACGGTTTCACCTCCGCCAAGGGCGTCTTCGCCGGTCCCGCAGTAGAACGGCGTCGGTATGGGGGCCGAACGGAGGAGATCGTCGGAAATGGTGAGGACCGATGAGAACCCGCCACAAAAAGCAGTCACGTTGCCAATCATCGCGCCATCGTTCTTCATAGTGCCGGTGTATTTCTGAAGCCCCGCGTAGCAGTCGAGGTAGTGCGCCGGGATTCTATCGGCGTCTAGGCTCTCACCGTGACCGATCTGCTGCAGGGAAATACCCAGCTTGTCCGCCGCCTCAGCCGCGCTCCGGCGACCGGCCAGCACTTCAGTGATCACGAAAAGCCTCTTCTGTTCTCGAACGGTCAAGGTCACCTCTCTGTTGTCCATGAGGTCACATCTTCCCCCTGGCCCGACTGCGCCAGGGCGGGCTGAACTGTTGGGGGTCACGATTTCTCTGGACCTTAGCAAGCACTGGCGGGAGTGTTCCAACTTGGGGGGCAATACTTTCGCCTCCCTCGCCTGATGCCTCCGCGGCTCAAAGAGGCCCTCCAGTTCAGAGCGAAGAGCCGATAAACCCCCACCCGCTTACCCCCTCCCCCAACATGCTCGGCCGTTTCCCCCGGTCTTCCGGAGGCCGGGGGAAGGGATTGGGGTGGGAGGTGGAAAGGATCTGCAAAGGCGAAGTCGATCTGCCGCGGCGTGGATCACCGCGATGGGCAGTCCAGGAGCTGAGTGGAGGGCGCCCGAGTGACGGGCCAGTTTTCGGACCTAGCTGCCCCCTGAAATGGAACACACCCAGCATTGGCCATAAGATTGACATTCGCACATGAATCATGTAATGTAAGAACAATTTCGAACGACCCGTGAGAACAGAATGATTCAAACTGAGAGACGACGCAAGATAGCCGAGCAGGTTCAACAAGCAGGCTCCGTCACCGTCGCGGATCTGTGCGAGCGTTTTGACGTCTCAGAAATGACCATCAGGCGGGATCTGCGGGATATGGACCGCGAGGGGTTGCTCAGGCGGGTGCATGGAGGCGCCGTCAGCACACTCGGCCGAAGTTATGAGCCTCCACTTCAGACTCGGGCGGCCACAAATCCTGCCGCAAAGCAGGCAATTGGACGCAAGGCTGCGGCGATGATCAACGATGGCGACAGCATCGCACTCGACATCGGTACCACTACATTGGAGATCGCTCGCGCACTCGAGGGCAAGCACAATCTGACCATCATAACAGCGAGCCTGCCGATCGCCAACGAGATTGTATCCAATCTGTCCCTTTCTTCGGATGTGCGGCTGATTCTCACCGGTGGGGTCGTTCGAGCGGGTGAACTCTCCATGATAGGGAGTATCGCGACCCACACCTATGAGGAATTCCATGTCGACAAGGCGTTCATCGGTGTCGGAGGGATCAGCGTCGCTGATGGCCTGACCGAATACAACCTCGAGGATGCCATTGTCAAGAAGCCGATGATTGACAATGCGCATCTGAGGATCGTGGTTTGTGATGCAAGCAAGTTGGGGAGGACGACCTTCGCATCCGTAGCTCCACTTTCTTCAGTAGATGTGATCGTGACAGACGCCGCAGCGGACCAACTACTTCTGGAGGAATTGGAGAACCAAGAGGTCGAAGTTGTCGTTGCCGGAGGCGAGAGATCTTTCACGGATTCACAAGATCGCTGAGGTTGGCCCGGCAGAGAAATCAGCAACGATCGATTCCCGAATGCAATCCATGCACCAGGCGAATAGTGGCGATGACAACGAGAACCCGAAGGCCTAAATGACAGCTACTGCGAAAGCACAGGCGCCGGCAAGGAACAACAGGATCATCAGGGGACTGCTGAACAATATCGTATGGGTTATCTTCATTGCTTTGATGGTCTTCTTCTCCATTTTCATCGACGGCTTCTTCAGTTTCGAAAACTACCGGAATATCCTGTATCATTCCGTGTTCATCGGTGTCCTGGCAATCGCGGAGACCATTGTCCTGATTAGTGGGCAAATGGACCTCTCAGTCGAGTCAACCGCTGCCGGAGCCGCCATTATCGGTGTCTGGCTGGCTGGAGCATCCCAAGCCACATCCGGCCTTCACTTGAACACGGGAATAACCTTCGCCATTATCCTTGCTCTGGGGGCTTTGATCGGGGCTTTCAATGCATTCTTCATCGTACGTTTGGAGTTGAATTCGTTTCTTGTTACCCTGGCCACCTACGTGATGATCCGGGGTCTCGCAGTGGTAATCACCAAAGGCATTGGAATGGCAGATCTCCCTGATGCCTTTCGCTTTGTCGATACGACGAAGATCCTCACGATCCCCCTCATGATTTTCATTCTCATTCTCTTGTATGTCATCTTCGAGCTCATGCTGCGCAACACGCGGTTTGGCAAGCATCTTTACATTCTCGGGGGCAATGTTGACGCTGCGTACAACTTCGGAATCAACGTGAAGGGTTCTATCCTACGGGTTTTCATCTTGAGCGGGCTCATCTCCGCTGTCACTGGCTGGCTGATGGCAGCTCGTGTGAACGGTGCAAATGCGGGCATAGGGAATGGCTTCATTTTCGAGGTATTGGCAGCGGTGGTTATTGGCGGAGTCGGGCTGACCGGAGGTGTCGGCTCCCTTGTGGGGGTATTTGCCGGGACATTGATTCTCGGAGCCATCCACAATGCAATCAATATCACGGCGATCTCACCATTCTATACAACGGTCATTCGCGGCGCGCTAATCCTGGTCGCGATCTCCCTGGATGCTGTAAAGCGCATGTTTCGGGAATGATGTCTGAAAAGAAGCGAGCAATCCATGATCTCTGAAGCCTCCCGACCTACTCCCATACTTGAAGTGAGAGATATTACGAAGAGATTCGGGAGTGTAGTTGCGCTACAAGATGTGAGCCTGGAGATCTTCGGCAACGAGATAGTGGGACTCGTCGGAGACAACGGAGCGGGAAAATCCACATTGATCAAGATCATCTCCGGCAACTTCCAGGCCGATCAAGGATCAATCCTTTTCGACGGATCGGAGGTCCACTTCAGAAATCCCTCCGATGCACGAGGATTGGGTATAGAGACGGTCTACCAGGATCTTTCTCTCTGCGACAATTTGGACGCTGTATCGAACCTGTTTATTGGCCGCGAGTTGTGCCTTAACGTCTTCGGGGTGAAGGTAATCCAAAAACGAGAGATGACTCGCATATCGGCAGCCGTTCTCAGCAAGGTCGGCATAAAGCTGCCTTCGATACACGAGAAGATGGAGTACTTGTCGGGAGGCCAGCGCCAAGCCGTAGCCCTGGGGAGGTTCGTCGCTTGGGGGACGAGGCTGATATTGCTGGATGAACCGACGTCAGCGATTGGAGTCCGAGAGACAGGCAAAGTATTGGAGTTGATCAAGCGATCCAAGAAGGAGGAAACCGGCATAATCATGATCAGTCACAACTTGCAGCAGGTCTTTGAGGTAGCGACCAGAATCGTTGTCCTCAGACACGGCGAGGTGGTCGGCGTTCGGGATAAGGAGGCGACCAATCCGGATGAGATTGTCAGCATGATCACCGGCGCAATAGAAGTATCAAGGGGGGGATCCTGGAATTCGACAAGAAAGGGGAAGTCGAAATGAACAAGAGATACGGCCTCCTGGCATTCATTATTATTCTGGGCCTTCTCTTGACCGCATGTGGTCAAGCCGCCCAGGAGGAATCTCAGGAATCGAACGTTGTCTACTACGTGGCGATGATCGGGAACAATGTGTGGGAGGTGAGTGCTGCTCAGAATTTCGAGAATATCGCCGAGGAGATGGGGTACGAACCGAAGCTCCTGAATGCGGAGAACAGCGCGGATAATCAAATCAATCAGATGAACACGATCATTCCTCTGAATCCGAAGTCAATTTGCCTGAAATCCGTAGACACGACCATGATCGCGGATGTTGTTTCCAAGGCGGTTGATGCCGGGATTCCCGTGGTCACTTTTGATGGCGCTATCACGGATGGAAGCGCATCCATGAATGTGGACGTCGGCTTGGAGAAATACGGCAGGATGGCGGCTGAGGAACTCCTGAAGGTGCTGCGGGATAAGTATGGCACGGAAAAAGGGAAGGTCTTCCAGTTGATGGGTGACCTCGGCGTCCCATATTCGCCGCTAATGTCCAAGGGATTTCATGAGGTAATGGATCAGTATCCGGATATCACGGTTATCGACAAAGATACCGTGGGGTGGGAAATCACCGCCGCGGCCAACGTCGCATCGGACGTCTTGACAGTCAACGATGATATCGATGTCATGTTTGTACACACGGATTCGCGCTTTCCCGGTGTAGTCTCGGTCCTTCAAGAGAAGGGCTACGAGAAGGGCGACATCGCGATGATCGGTATAGATGGTGACCCCACTGCCCTGGACCTGATCCGGGATGGCTGGGTGCTTGGGGTAATCACTCCCCCGATGGAGTCATACGTTGCCGGCTGCTTGGAGTTTGTGGATGAGCTCAGGGCCGGGGAAGAGCTTCAGCCCGGAACGTACACAATCCGGGGCGCTGAAGGGGAACTGGTCATCGAAGATTGGGGACCGCATCTCTATATGCCTGGGATTCTGGTCACTGCTGAGAATGTGGACGATCCGTCCCTTTGGGGGAACTCTGAAATCCAGTAGACGCCGGATCTGATGCGAACCTCAGGAATGTAGTTCGCGCTGTATGCTATGGAGTAGGCCGCCGAAGAGCGGCGGCCTACTCCGCGAAGCGCCTGTTTCCCCAAGATACCCGGCAGGGTGCTTCAGAGATGTCAATCGGCAGTTAGAGGAGATCGCAGCGATGAGTTTTCAATTCGTCTCCGAGAAGTTCGGGAAGAAGAAACCAATAATCGCCATGGCTCACATCCCTGCCCTGCCAGGAACGCCAAGGTATGATGACCGGGCGGGTATATATGGCCTCATTGAAAAGACGGTTGCCGATGTTGAGTGCCTCGTGTCTGGGGGTGTAGACGCGATCATGTTCTGCAATGAGGATGACCGCCCATACGTGTTCGAAGCCACGATGGAACAGGTGGCGGCAATGACAAGGGTGATAACAGAGGCTCGCCCCGAATCAATACATTATGGTGTTGATTTCCTGTGGGATCCGAAGGCGGCCCTGTGTATTGCGTCTGCCACCGGAGCATCTTTCATTCGCGAAGTCGTTACAGGTACCTACGAATCGGACATGGGCTTATGGTCTCCGCGAGCCGGTGAGCTACTGCGTTACAGGCGATGCATTGGAGCGGAAGATGTCGGGGTCTTCTTCAACATCGTACCCGAATTCGCTTCAGCCATGGGGACCCGCACTGTGGCCGAGCGAGCAAGGAGCATGGCTGTTTCATCTCTACCCGATGCGATCTTGGTCTCTGGCTCTATGGCGGGCTCAGAACCAGATATTTCTATCGTCAAGGAAGTGAAAGGCGCCGTGGGATCCGAGTTTCCCGTATTCTTGAATACAGGGGCGAAGGCCAGTAACATAACCGAATACCTTGACGTCGCGGACGGAGTGATCGTGGGGTCGAGCCTGAAGGTGGATGGATACACCTGGAACCCTGTGGATCCTGAACGAGTAAGAGAGTTTGTGGAGCGGGCAAACGGAGCCCCAGGTGAGCGCTTCTAATCTGGTCTTGGCCGTTCTATCAAATGCTAGGTAGGGGTCATGGCGCATCTATCTCATGACTGGCGAGCAATCGATGGCTGATTTCTTTTGCGTTTTTGACATGGGGACCTCAGGCGCAAAAGGTGCGATTATCGGCTCCGATGGCAGGTTGCTGTGTTCAGCCCATGAGGAATACGGTGTCTATCATCCACAAGCCTCCTGGGTGGAACAATCGATCGAAGAGTTGTGGAATGCGCAATGCGAAATATCTAGGACGCTCATCTCCGAGAGTGGCATCGCGCCATCGGACATTGCAGCGGTAAGCGTCTCCTGCCAAAGGGCGACATTTGTGCCTGTCGATGCGAATGAGCAGCCGCTGATGGATTTCATTGGCTGGCAGGATCAACGCGGGTTAGAGCAATGCGCACGGATTAGGGATGTGGTCGGTGAGAAGCCGTACTACGAGATATCCGGCCTGACGGTCGATCCTTCGGCTTCGGTATCCAAGATCCTTTGGCTAAAGGAACATCGTCCCGACATCTTCGATCGTGCCCACAAGTTTGCTGCCACTCAGAACGTGCATCTTCGCCAACTCGGAGTCAGGAATTCGCCCTGCGATCTACCGGACGCGGCCTATATGGGCCTCCTGGACGTCGACAAGCTCGAATGGAGCAATGAGCTGCTAGAGAGGCTTGATATTCCAGCCGCCAAGCTGCCATCACTGGTGCCATCAGGCACTGTGGTGGGTGAAGTTTCGCACGGGGCGTCGGAAGCAACGGGGCTTGCACGAGGCACGCCGATTGTGACGGCAGGGGGTGATTTGCAGTGTGCAGGCCTCGGCGCAGGGGTAGCCGAGGCCGGTACGGTCTCGGTCATGATCGGCACCGGCGCGGACGTCGTAACGTATCTTGAAGACCCCGTGAGGCATCCCGAAATGGCCCTGAACTGTCTGCCGCATGCGGTTCCAGGGGCGTGGGAGATGGAAGGCATATGCATGGCATCCGGGGGGGCCTACAGGTGGTTTAGAGATGAGCTCGCAGCGGGTGAGCAACAAGTGGCCCGGCTATTGGGCGAAGATGCCTACGAAATCATCAACAGGGTCGCGGCCAAGGCCCCAGCAGGTTCAGGCGGGGTAATGGCAATACCTACTCTCTCTGGGTCCGGAGCTCCCAACTGGTATCCGAAGGCAAGCGGCGTGATATTGGGATTGGATTTGACAACGACCAAGCAGACTCTCGCCCGCGCGTTGCTTGAGGGGATTTGCTTTGAGATTCGGTGGATGCTCGAAGCGATCAAAGGGCTCAGTATTGATGTAGGCGAAATTCGCATTTGCGGGGGAGCCTCGAAATCAGCTCTGTGGAACCAGATTTCGGCCGATATCTTTGGTGTGCCGGTTGTATGTACGGAAATGCCTGACGCAGGCTTGGTGGGGGCGGCCATTTGCGCCGGCATTGGCATGAGTATGTTCAGCGATGCCGCCGAGGCAGCCCGTGCGATGGTGAAAACGAGGGAAGTCTACGAGCCGAATCCCGGTCTGGGGAGTCTTTACGATGAGATGTTTGAGATCTTCAAGGCCACATATTCTGAGCTTGAAGATACCGGAATATTCGAAAGACTTTACCAACTTCGAAATCGTGCGACAGATGTCTCGTAAGAGAGTTGATTGACGTTCACCGGGTGAATCGGGGAATCCGATAGTGAGCGAGATGTCCTCACGCGAGCGCGTAGTCACCGCGCTGCAACATGAAGAGCCGGACCGGGTGCCGCTGGATATCCCCTTTGGCTATCAGGCTTACGATAATCTCAGAAGATTTCTTGGCTTTCGATCCGGTGACCCTCTTCTACCCTCTGGGCCGGATCTCACGGTCAGGCCGCCGCCTGCTTTCCTTCAAGCCATGAATATTGACCTCTTCTACGTGGGTTTGGCCGCGGCGGCAGATGAGCCGAAGTTCGAATATGGTCTAGAGGAATATTCCGACGAGTGGCAGGTCCGGTACGAAAGGATAGAGCAGCAAGCAGGGATGATGTATGAAGCTCGGAGACATCCCTTGATGCATGCAATGAAAGAAGACCTGAGGCATTTTCCTTGGCCCGATCCGAATGATCCTGCCCGAACAGAAGGATTGGCCGAGAAATGTCGATCGCTCTACGAAGACACCGACTTTGCCATCGTGGGGCGATTCAACACATCGATCTTTGAGCAGGCGGTTATGCTCCGAGGGTATGAGCAGTTCCTCATCGATCTCATGACAGACCTGGATTTTGCATCTGCTCTGTTGGACAGGCTGACCGAGATTGCGATGGGGATGCTTCAAGTGGGTGTCACGACGGCCGGTAGATACCTGCAGATCCTGCGACTGGCAGGGGACGACATGGGCCATCAAACCGGCACGATCCTATCACCGGCTACATTCAGAGCTGTAATTAAGCCCCGCTTCGGTAAGCTTTACAAGCATGCGAGATCCCTCCTCGACAGAATCAACCCGGATGTGAAGATCATGGCGCACACCGATGGGGATGTCTACGCTATCATCCCGGACTACATCGACATGGGATTGGATGTTCTGAATCCTGTCCAGCCCCGGGTCACCAATATGGATCACCCAAGGCTCAAGCAGGAATTTGGTCGTCGGCTCTCATTTCACGGAGGCATAGACATTCAACAACTCATGCCATTTGGCACAGTGGACGAGGTCAAGCACCAGGCGAAAGTTGCGATGAGGGCTCTTGGTGTTGGCGGAGGTTATATTCTGGCCCCGACGCATTACCTCCTTCCTGACGTGCCGCCCGAGAATATCTTGGCCTTGAGGGATGCTGTATTGATCGGTGGCCGGTATCCTCTATAGTTTCTCCTCTCCGAACTATTCAGGGGATGTGACGAATCAAGGACATGACGGGCAACTTTCTCAACAGCCTGTGAACCAAGGAAGGGCAGGTCATCGCAACTCTTTGAAGGGGCGGTGCACAGCATCTGGTGAAACTGCTCTTCCTCACAATTGTAGAGTTGTGACTTCAGAGACCGCCTCTCAAGATGTCTCACAAGTGAAAAGTGCCCGCCGGCGGCGCGCGGTCAGGATGGTCCTGCCTGTGTTTGTTGTTTCGGCGTTCAGTGGTGTTTGCTTCTGATCATCGAGCGGAAGTGATCTGTTCTCTGTCTCCCTGGAACTGCCCGTCAGGGCTTGTCTGGACCGGCTGCCGAAGCTTTCCACCTCTGGATTGGCTTGGGCTTCGTTGATGGGATAGAAGACGCGGATGCGACCCATGAGAAGCAGCTATGGCGTACATCGGCCCGTTCGCGCCAAAAACCCCGCCAAAAATCCCTGGAAGTAGCATTCCTAAACAGCAACAAGCTGTTCTACCTGATTGACTTGCAATGGAAGCTCATGTATCATGAAAGCGCTGCCGGGAGCGCTTCCAATCCGTAGTCCCTTGGGGGGAAGTAACCTGTATTTCCAAAAGAGCGACATCTGCCGGGGGCCTTGGAGGAGGAAAAGGTAGATGAAGAGCAGGCCGACGTTGCTGGATGTGGCCAGCGAAGCAGGGGTCTCGCTTTCGACTGCTTCGCGGGCTATCAACCAGCACCCGGATGTCAGCGAGACCACAATGGAACGAGTCCTGCAGGTCGCGGCAGATCTCGGATACTATCCTTCGGCCCAGGCGCGCAGCTTGATCTATGGCACGAGCATGATCGTGGGATTGGTCATATCTGATATCACCAATCTTTTCTACCCGGGATTGGCGCGCGCCATTGAGGATCGGGCGAATGCTCGCGGCTATTCAATCATTCTGTGCGATACCGAGGATCGGCCGGCCCGCACGACGCGCTATATTGAGCGCCTGCTCTCATTTCGCGTGGACGGGATCATCCATGCCTCTGTTGGATTGGATGAGCCCGCATTGGAGGCGGTGATCAACGCGGGTGTACCGCTGGTGTTGACGAACCGGCGCCCGAGGGAAATGGGGGGAATTGACGCCGTTGTCCCCGACTATCTCAATGGCGGAAAGCAAGCCACACAGCATTTGATCTCACAGGGAAGGCGCAGGATCCTGCATCTCGCTGGGCCGGAATTCGCCTCATCGAGCTACGAAATAACACGTGGCTACAAGGACGTCTTGCTTGCAGCGGGGATTGAAGTGGATCCGGATCTTATCCTGAATGGTGATTTCACCATAGAAAGTGGAATCGTGAGGATGGGACAAGTGCTGGATGGAGGCCTGATGCCAGATGCCATTCTGGCCGCCAATGATTATATCGCCCTGGGGGCGATGGAGGTTCTTTTCGAGAGGGGATTAGATGTTCCCGAGGATATCGCGGTTGTTGGATGTGACAACATAGATGTTGCATCTTTCCCCGCTATCCAGCTGTCTTCAATAGATCTCGACATAGTGGGAATGGGACATAAAGCCTGGGACTTGCTCTATGAACGGATCCAGGGAGCACGGGAAGCCTCAAGGGAGATTGTGGTCGAATCGAAATTGATCGTTCGCAGAAGTTCTCTTCCCTAAGCGACACTGATCCATGTGCATTCGTCAAGGGGATGAGGGGAGTCGAGAGGGAAATCGGTAAGGGATATTACGATCCCGAGCCGCACGAGAACATGCTCGAGGGTGCTCGGCTGGTTGACTGTGGGGGAGCAAATATGAGCCATATCGACGCCCAGCGTTCGTTGGATAACGGCTACAGAGAGGCAAATGATAGCATCTCCCAGGACGTGTTCCTGATTGTGCTCGGTGGGGACCATGCTGTCCCCATGCCCATCCTGGCCGCATACGAAGACAAGGGGGCCGCTGCACGTTATTCGATTTGACGGGCATCTGGATTCTGTGGATGAACGCGTGGGTTTACGGGTAGGACATAGGAGCACCATGGCGGCGACTCACCGACATGGATCACATTTCTGGCATGACACAGATCGGTATGCATGGCATGAGTAGTTCGACAAAAGGGGCATTTCAGGCCGCTTGGGATTGGGACAGCGCCATCATCACTTTGTCGGAATTTCGTGAATTGAGCCCTCAAGGTGTTCTGGCAAAGACCCCGGAAGGTTTGGATTACCATGTGACCATCGACATAGATGCAATGGACGCCTCGAATGCGCCAGGAACCAGGCTACCGTCCCTCGGGAGGGTGCATTTTCGAGAGTTGATGGAAATTCTGCGAGGCATCGCAAAGAGGTGCAATGCTATTGGCTTCGACCTTTGTGAGGTCGCCCCGCAGTATGATCCGGCGCGTGTGACAGCATTCAACACTGCCGGCATCATTGTCGGATTCCCTGGTTTGACATTCAATGCGAGGAAGAGACGGGTCTGATGAACGTCGCAAGTCTCACGATTCTGGATCCCGTGGCACTGAGCGATTGACCGGCAAGAAATGACAAGAAAATGATGGGAGGCAGCTATGAAAGGCAAGGAAAGCCCAGCTCTAATATTCCGCGATTTCGAGAGAGATTACAGATTGCTCGAGCGCGGTGAAGGAATCTACCTTTACGACGCGGATGGAAAACGCTACATCGATGGAACTTCTGGCTCCGCGGCGGTGACGAATATCGGCCATGGTGTTCAGCAGGTGATGAAAGCTGTTGAGACGCATATCCGCCAATACGCCTACTGTCCCAGCCACTACTTTGCCAATCGACCGGCGATGGAACTGGCCGAGCTGCTGGCTTCTATTACCCCTGAAGGATTGAACAAAGTCTGGCTGGTAAGCGATGGATCTGAGGCCACAGAGACAGCGGTGAAATTCGCCCGTCAATACCATCTGGCTCGCGGAAATCCCTCCAAATCCCTTATCATCTCCCGTTGGCTATCCTATCACGGCGCCACGCTCGGGGCGTTGGGGTTCGGCGGCCATGCGATCCGGCGAAGCCCCTACCTCCCACTCTACCGCAACATGCCCCATATCCCCCCAGCCTACTGCTACCGCTGTGAGTACGGCGCAACATATCCGGAGTGCGATATGCAATGCGCATGGGCACTTGAAAATGAGATCCGGCGGCAAGGACCAGAGAACGTGGCTGCATTCATCGCCGAGCCAATTGTCGGCGCGGCGCTGGGCGCAGTTCCTCCCGCTGACGAGTATTTTGGGATCATTAGGGGCATTTGTGATCGATATAATGTGCTTTTCATTGCCGATGAGGTGATGACCGGATTCGGAAGGACTGGAGAGATATTTGGGATGGACAATTGGGGAGTCAAGCCAGATCTAATGGCTTGTGCCAAAGGGATCTCTGGGGGCTATGTCCCGTTGGGCGCCGTAATCATGGATGAAGAAATCATCCATACTATGCAGGAGGCAGGCCAAGACGTGATAGCTGGGCATACCTATTGTGCTCACCACTTAATCGCCGCAGTAGCCATCGCCGTGGTTCAATATATGATTGATGAAGATCTTGTAGACCGATCGCGCGAGAACGGAGCATATTTTATCGAGAAGCTGTATTCGCTCAAGTCACATGAGATCGTTGGTGATGTTAGAGGTCGCGGTCTCTTCGTAGGTGTCGAATTTGTATTGGACAAAGCAACCAAAAAGCCCTTCCCGGCTGAAGACCAGGTTGCAGCCCGCATCGGCTCAGAAGCATTGGATCTCGGTCTGATCACCTACCCCGGGACGGGGAATGTAAATGGTGATCAAGGCGACCATATCCTATTGTCACCACCTTTGATCATCGATTGCGAACAGATCGACGAGATTGTAGCCATTCTGGACGATTCCATTTCTCGTGTGGAAGATGAACTCCCTTAGAATTCGCTGTTGAACTTAGGATATCATCCGATACGGATCCGTTTGACCCGATCACGCACTCAGGGATGGATACCGGGGAGAGATCAGATCGCCGATCGGCTTGGGATCTTCCTCGCTCTGGGATTTGAAACCTTGCCATCAGCTTGGGACATGGTCAACCAACCGGATTTCCATGGGATGATACACGGAGATTCCCGCAACTCTCGAGAAGATTGGCCCCCTCATACCGGGCGAAGTCGACGGGAACGCCAAGTACTCCGAGGCATGCCCGTGATCGATTCCACCTCGAACAGCCGGCCTATCGGCAGCAAGGGAAAGGGGCATATTGACTGCTGCTGCGGATACGGGCCGCCAATATTCGGGCATATGAGAAGCTCATGCGGGAGGACATATATGCGCTGATCGGGGGCCACGGTGAAGCGCTGCGAGATGGATTGGTCATGGGAATCCGATCACACGGGGTTCTGAGCATTGCTACGGGCATAGGTTTACCGGTGCAGTGACTCTTCCGGATCTTCGCAGATATTCGCCGCCCTGAGCAATTGACGGGACGGGACTTCCACCGTCAAGAGCGGTTCCACTCGTTGCTGCTCGATCATGGAGTGGTGTTCTATCCCGGGCCGCGCGGTTCGAAAGGCGCTCAGAGATCCAAGCCTATATGAGTACCGGCTCCGGGCTGGATGGCAGCAGCCGGTGCTGGGTCCCTGTCGGGACGCAATCGTCAGGGGCAGAAGGCATTCGTCGCCTTCCGCAGCTACTACCTGTTTGAGAGGCGTTACTGCATGCCGGGACAGGCGCACGAGAAAGGGGGCGTGGAGAGCGACGCTGGATATGCGCTGCGCGACTTCAGGGTGCCGGTGCCCTCCCGTCTTGTGCTTGTGAGTCTCTTGTAGTCGTCACCAAGAGCCGACGGACCCGTTACGCAACATGGTATGGCCTTCTCGATTGGTGCCGTATAGGTTCCAGACCAAAGACACCGCCCGGTGCACATCACGATCTGCGAGAGACATTCGTGATCATCGGATCATGCCTTCAGACCGCCATCGATAATCCACGAGCAACCAGTAATCCAGCCGGCCTGATCTGAAGCCAAGAACGTGACGACCGCTGCGACCTCCTCGGGACGGCCGAAACGTCCGAGCGGATACGCTTCAGCCAATGATTCCAAGAACGCCTCAGGGTCGGCCTCGCCGGCGGCTTGGCGGTCGGTCATTGGGCCCTCAATAATGGCTGGTGCGACGCTGACAAAGCGGACGCCCGTGTTGCTCAGCTCCTTTGCAAGCGATCTGGTCAACAGGATGAGACCGCCTTTCGAGGAGCAGTAGACCGTCTCTCCGGCTGTCCCTGAATGACCGGCAACGCTGGTGATATTGATGACGACTCCTCTCTTGCGCGGGATCATATATCGCAGTGCGGCCTGAGTAGTGAAACACGCGCCTTTCAGGTTTGTCTCGATACAGAGATCAAAATCCTCTTCGGTCACCTCCAGGAACGGTTTGTATAGGAGTACCCCCGCCGAGTTGACCAAAATGTCGATATGTCCATAGCGATTGATGGCAACATCTACGATCTTTGCGCAGTCGGAGGCTTGCCGCACATCGCCCAACGCGGGAGAAGCACGATCAGGTGCAGATGAGCTACCGCAAACCTCCCTTGTGCGATCCTTATCACGTCCCGCCACAACTACAAAAGCGCCTTCATCTATGAGCCTGTGCGCACAGGCTGCGCCAATTCCCGACGATCCGCCTGTCACAACGGCGACTCTGTCTGCTAGATCTATCATTTCCTTCTCTCCTCGCCAAGAGTATTCGCGGCACTGGGAGATTCATGGGAGGCCAAATACCACAGTAGCTCAGCTCCACGTTTTCCATCCTCCGCGCTCCGAAAGCCTCCGCTACCTCCCGCCCATTCCTCCCAGATTCTTACACCTGCCTCGGATCAGCAGGTTGACCAGGACAAAGAGACGATCAATTTTGATGATCGCCCCATCTCATCTCTTCGCGCACCAAAGCTGCTCGTTCCTACTCAAACCTTCGCACTGTTCCCAACAATCCTGCTCATAGGCGCAATCCGGCATTCGAAGCACGAGTGTCCTAACCACGATTAGGAGCTTCCTCGAAGTAATCTTCCAGTAACGGGGGATAGCAGAGGTACCCGAGCCGACGGCTGCGAGAGGACATGCTAGTTTCCAGGATTTCGTTGCCGATGGTGAACAGAACGTCCCGCGGCGCCACGCAGCCTGACATGGCGAGGCGTGGTCGGGAGGGCGCGCCCTCCTGGCACGATTGTCGATCGGCGATTCCCACGGTTTGCCTCTTCGAGCCCCTGGTTTGTAACACCGTCGGGGCCTGAAAGAACGGATCAGTGCTCAGAAATTCCTCTTCGCTTCGAGAAGGGCGTCCTCGGCGGTTTCGAGCTGTAGCGCCAGGTCGTCTTCTGTGTGCACCGTTGAGACAAACTAGGTCTCGAATTGGGCTGGACGGAACCCCCCTCGTTTCAACATGGCGTGGTAGAACTCTGCATATCCCATGTCTGGAATGCATCACAGCCTCCCGATAGTTGCTGATTGGCTCGTCGGAGGACCAGAACTGAAACATGGGTTCAATACTCTGGGCCACCACTGGTACGCCTGCGGCATCGAGCTCCTGTTTCACACCTTCCTGCACAGCGTTCCCCACTTTGTGCAGATGTGTGAACAATTCAGGGTTCTGCACCATCGTGCTGAGCATAGCCTTAGCCGCGGCCATCACGGTGAGTTTCGTGTTAAAGCTGCAATCGGCTGTGTCTTCCGGTGTGGCAGAACCATTTCGGCGCCGATTCTTCTGCAGGCATTTTGGTGCAGACGTGATGATACTGTCGCATCAGTGGCCAACAAACCCACCCGTCTTCCGCTCAATGAGCACAGTTCAAGTTCCTTGACCACTTCGGAGATCATATTCGAGAGTGGCAGCAGGCATTCTGCCGGGATTTCCTCATAGTTGGAGTGTGCGGTGTTGCGGGGCATGGCCAGGAAATCGGCACCCGCCTGGGCAAGAAGATCTCCTGAATCTACAATCGCCGAGATGGTCTCGTGACGCTCGATCTGGATCGATTCCGTCCTGTCAGGTGCCTTGGGGTTATGATCCACGATCATGCGAATGTGACCTTGGTTTTGCATCGCTGGCGTCAGGCGCACGACCTTGGACATGAAATCGATCGTGGCTCTGGGGCCCATGCCTCCGATGACCCCAACGATTCTCTCACGCAAGACCCGCTTCGGCCTTTGGCTCCGCTCAGTGGTCGAGTCTGTCATGCCGGCGCAATCAGCCCATATTCATAATTCGGGACAGCCTTGAGGACAGAGGAAGGTGCAAACGTTTGCGCGATTGAACCACATTATCGGGCAGACGTCAAGGGTGGAAGAAGCCAAATGTCACATTCGGATTGACAAAAAGAGCATAATATGCTTGAATATATGCAAGCGTTTGCGCGACACACGCCCTCGACGGGGTGTCAAGGACACTGGGTTGGCGCGGTTAGATGTAAGCAGAAGATGGCTGGGCAAATGGCGAGCGGAGCAGTTGTCGCCTCTATCCAGTGGCGAATATGGCACGTGAGATATTCTAAGAAGACCGGATACAAATGGGAGCGCGATCGTCAGATCTGAACTGCACTAGTCTCGCGCTGAAAACACATGCCTGACAAGCGGACAACCATCGAAGATATCGCTCGCGAAGCCGGCCTCTCTCCCTCGAGTGTATCCAGGGCGTTAAACAACCACCCCAGAATCAGTAAAGCGACCAAGAAGAGGGTATTCAAGCTTGCAGAGGAAATGGGATACATCCCAAGTTTTCTGGGACGTGGCCTGGCCCAGAGTCGAACATTTCTTATAGGTTTGGTTGTTCCGGACTCGCGACCCTTTTTCACGGAACTAACCGCTGCGGTGCAGGATGCCGCGGAAGAGGCTGGATACTGGGTCCTTCAAATGAGGAATCATGATGACGAGCACAAGTCAGCCACTATTATCGATTCGATGCTGAGCATTGGCGTGGATGGCATGATCTACGCCGCCTGTAGACTTCACGACCCGGCCGTGGAAGCTCTCATTGATGATGGCTTCCCGATTGTCCTGGCAAATCGCCGACTGAGCGAAGACAAAGGGGACCAAGTCATCTTTGATGATACATACGGTGGATACCTCGCAGCCAGCCATCTCATCCGCCTGGGATATCAGAGAATTGGCATTATCCGAGGCTCGAAAGACCTTTCAACAGCCGAGGCTCAATTCCTTGGCTTCCTGCAGGCGTTTGATGAAAGGGGAATCAAGATTCCTGACGGAATGGTCAAGGTGGGTGGATACACAGCCGAGCAGGGGTATGCACTTGCGAAAGAGATGATGCAGATGTTCGATCCCCCACAGGCGATACTCTGCAGTGATGATCATGCCGCCCTCGGAGTATGGGAGTACCTGAGCGAGGCCAATCTGCGGGTTCCCCAGGATGTGGGATTGATCGGCCATGATGACATCCAGATTTCATCACATCCATTGATCCAACTGACAACGGTCTCAGGCAATATTGAGGAGATGGGAAAGACTGCGGTCAAGCTATTGCTTCGAAGGATCAATGACCGCCCTGAGACACATCAAAAGAAGTTCCTTGAGCCGCATCTGATTATCCGGAGGTCGTGCGGATACCAGTTGAGAAGGTCGAATGATCTGAAATGACGGAAGCTATGGCCGAACCTCTGGGGCCGGCATGACCGGGCAGAGCATCCATATCGATGCCGGTAGTACGGGATCTCCCCATGCGATCGCGGCTTAGCTATCGTGCCCATGTCCCGTTTGTGGTGGCAAACTGCGGAAATCGAACTGCATGACCATAGGTAGGGATCGCATCAATCGGGGCTTCAAGTCATGTACGGGTTGCTAGGGATACCTGTCTGCCGCGAGGACGGGCGCGCGATTTCAGGCGTTGACTGCTATTCTGGCACGGCGGCTTTGAGATGCCGCCGCCGGCAAGGAGTCTGATGATGTCGAAGTTGGATCACCCGGTTGCCATCCAAGTTGAGCGCGAGTATCGGCAGCGAACCCCGCTATCCTTTGAGTATCATCAACAAGCTCAGGTTTGTCTCCCCGGCGGTGATTCTAGGACGATCACATTTCATAAGCCGTATCCTCTCTATATCCAATCCGGAGAAGGCCCCCACATTTCTGACATAGATGGAAATGTCTATGCCGATTTCCTCGGCAATTACACGTCCATGATCCATGGGCATGGCCATCCGGAAATTGTCAAGGCCATAACCGAGCAGGCTCGGCGCGGAACTGGTTTCGCCGCATGCACTCCGCTTCAGGTGACCTTGGCAGAGGAACTGTGCCGCCGGGTTCCTTCCATCGAACGGGTGCGTTTCTGCAATTCGGGAACCGAGGCCACAATGAACGCAGTCCGGGCCGCTCGTGCCTTTACCGGAAGACCGAAGATCGTGAAGATGGAAGGTGGCTATCACGGAACCCATGATCTGGTCCAGGTTAGCGTGGCTCCCCCTCTCGGAGCCGCAGGCCCCGCCGATGCGCCCAGCCCGGTTCCCGAAGGGCTGGGCATCCCGGAAGCTATCTTGGGAGATCTGATCATCATCTCGTTTAACGACGAGAATGCAGCTGAGAGAATCTTTGAGCGCCACGGATCTGAGATCGCTGCAGTGATTGTCGAACCCATACTGGGATCCGCCGGGATAGTCCTGCCGGAGCCAGGATTTCTCTTTGCTCTGCGACGCCTGTGCGACGCTAACGACTCCCTATTGATATTCGATGAAGTGATTACGTTTCGCCTGCACTACGGCGGTGCTCAAGCCCTGTTTAGTGTGCGGCCCGATCTGACCTCGCTGGGCAAGATTATCGGTGGGGGACTGCCTGTGGGCGCCTTTGGCGGCAGGGCAGAGGTGATGGCCTTGTATGCGCCCCCTCATCAGCGGATAGACCAGGGCGGGACTTTCAACGCCAATCCTCTCACAATGGCGGCGGGTATTGCCGCCATGGAGCTGCTACCCCACGAGGAGATTCTGCGCATAAACGAGCTTGGTGATAGCTTGGCCGACGGCTTCAAAAGCGTGTTGGAAGAAATCCAGGTGGTTGCGCAGGTGAATGCTTGTGGTTCGCTGATGGCTCTCCATTTCACGGATGTCCCGGTTTATGACTATCGCAGCTATTCAACTGATCATGAGGGGATTCACCATTTGGTGCACCTCAGCTTATTGAACCGAGGCGTGTTTTCCGCCCCTCGGGGGATGTTTGCCATCAGCACTCCAATGGGCAAGAGAGAGGTGGAGGAGGCTATCAGCGCTTTTGCTGACGTGCTTGCGGAAGTACGCCCGTACATTGCAGAAAATGCGCCGCATCTGTTGGGGTGAGAGCTGTCTCCCTGCGGTTATTTGATGGGCGGTCAGTGTGTGTACCGCGGATTCTAGAGTTCCCAGGCATCGAGCTTGATCACCTGCAAATCAGACAGTTTTGGGGTGCGTGGAAAGGAGCTGTTCGAAGTGCCAAAGATCGTGAATTCTTGGAACGAATGGGATCCCCTGAAGCGCGTCATCGTCGGGAGGCCAGAAGGGTCAAATGCAACCGCTCCAGAGCCGGCCTGGACCTATGACCAACCGGGCGGTGGCTATCCTTTGGGGGCATGGGGTCCATTTCCGCAAGAGATGGTGGATGCGGCTAACGAGCAAATGGATCTCTTTGTGGAGAAGCTTGAGGAGCATGGAGTCGAGGTGGATCGGGTGGTTGTCCATCCACACATGTTCAACAGGCCGGTTTCAACGCCGGAATGGACGCAGTTGAATGCGTATGGGATCAACAATCCGCGTGACGTGTTTCTGTGTCATGGCAAATACATTATTGAGAGCGCAGCGAGCCAGCGTTCACGTCACTATGAGTACCTGAACCTGCGACCGCTCTTTGAGCAGTATTTCAAGGACGATCCGGAGGTCGTGCATATCTCCGCTCCAAAGCCGCGCCTGACGGACGACTGCTATGTCAGGAATTATTACTACTACGTCTATAACGCATGGACGGATGAGGAGAAGGAGGAGCGGGCTCGCAAAGGGGAATGGCAACTGACCGAGAAGGAACCTCTTTGGGATGCTGCTGATATTGCGAGGTTTGGCAAAGACCTCTTCATCCAGCACTCCAGCGTCACGAACAGGGCGGGAATCGACTGGGTCAAGCGGATTTTTGCTGAGTTCGGCATCCGGGTTCACTATGCGATGTTCGAGACCATGCCTTCTTCCAACAAAATGGGCTCTCATCATCCGCGGCATATCGATGCGTCATTGATCCCGTTGCGCCCGGGATTGGCAATGTATTGTCCGGAAGAGCCGCCGCTGACACCGGAGATGGAGCAGCTCTTCAAGAGGAATGAGTGGGAATTGGTTCCCGCGGCCGGACCTGTTCAAATCCACAATGACAAGCTCTCATTGTCGATCATGCCGAAAGGGGGGCCATCGTGGATATCGATGAATACCTTCTCCATTGATAAGGAGACGATATGTGTCCAAGCGGGCGAAGATGCATATTCTGAGCAACTAGATAAGCTAGGTTTTAATGTGATCCCGATCCCTTACGAAAAGGTCAATCCGTTCGGCGGTGGATTGCACTGCACAACTCTGGACATCTATCGTGAGGGGGGTTTGGAAGATTACTTTCCGAAGCAGATACCAGGCTACTGATGGCATGGAGTAGTGCCGGTGCCACTCGGAGGAGGTATCCAATAGTCAACCAGCCGAACTTCCTACCAAGGGCTTGACGGCAGACCGAGCAGGATACGGTGTGGGGAGCATGTGGGTAGCAAGTGGAACCTTGCACTGAAGATTGCAGGAAAATGGACCACCGTTGGCCGGTTTGGGGATCGCTCTCTGGTAGGGCAGCCGTGGGATACTTGACGAGGGTAGCGATTCTTGTATTTATTTCTATATGTAATCCTGGCAATTCTCAACCCTGGTTTCTATTGGCTCAAGCTCGAACAGCAAAAGGGTATGTGGTGAATGAGCTGACCACGTTGATAGGCGAGAGCCGTAGATTGCTCTCAGCGCTCGCGCATGAGGCGATCCAGGATCGGATCCTATCTGGACTCGATGCTGTACGAAGGCCTCCATAAGGACCCAATTACCCTGGCGCTGAGGCTGCTGCAGGAGATTGATGAGCACAGGGACTTGTTGGATGCAATCGCCAGACGGGGCGTAAACGGCGCCAGGGGAGCTACCAGGAACCATGTCAAGATCATGAAGGGATCTGGTCGATGTGTTCGATCTCTCCAGTCAGACGATGGAAGAGAAGAAACAGTAGTTGGGGCTATATGCGTTAGAGTTCGAGCGGGATTGATCTCCTCGAATGGCTGTTGGATCGTGTGGGAAGGGCATTACTAACAAGGGATTTTGGAGTGGGAAGCATGCCACAAAGAGAGCAGGCGACAATCGTCAGTTCCTGGAATGAGTGGGATCCATTGAAGCACGTGATCGTGGGGAGAGCGGATGGCACAATGATCCAGGCGCCTGAGCCGGCCGTGCAGCGGGATTGGCCGGAGGACGGTTTCCCGCTCGGCACATTCGGTCCCTATCCGCAGGAAATGCAGGATCGAGCCAATGAACAGCTGGACAACTTCGCCGGGATACTTGAAAGCCGTGGGATCCGCGTAGACCGGCCCACACCGGTTGACTTCAGCCAGGTTGTGCAGGCTCCAGATTGGAAACAGGAAACGATGTTTGGCTGTGGGCCCGTGCGGGACATTCTCTTGACGGTTGGGAATGAGATGCTGGAAGCCACGATGTCGTACCGCAGCCGGTGGTTTGAGTTCATCTGCTACCGTCCATTGTTCGAACGGTATTTCAAGGAGGATCCGAATTTTCGTTTTGAAGCGGCGCCGAAGCCGCGGCTGACTGACGGATCCTACAAGGACGATTGGTGGGACAAGTGGCACGCGCTGACGGAGGATGAGCGGTATCAGCGGGCGGAAAGGGGCGACTGGATATTGACGGAGAAGGAGCCGCTGTTTGACGCTGCCGATGTGGTGCGGTTCGGGCGGGACCTGATCGTCCAGAAATCGATGGTGACAAACGATGCCGGGATCGATTGGCTGAGGCGTCATTTTCCAGACCATCGGGTGCACAAAGTGGGACGCAGGGAGCTGCTCCCCTGGCATCTGGATTCGACGTTGGTGCCTTTGCGGCCCGGTTTTGCGCTGGTCAACCCCACGCGTCCGTCGCTTGGGGAGAAGGAATGGGAGTTCTTCAAGAAGAATGACTGGGAGCTGGTGGAGGCGCCGAAGTCGTTGCTCAAGGAGAAGCAGCCCTACGATTTCTGCAGTTGGTGGCTGAACATGAACACGCTCTGTCTCGGCCCGGATACGGTTTGCGTTGAGGCGAGTGAGGCTCCCGTCATGGATCTGCTTGACAAGCACGGATTCGAAGTCGTTCCGGTTCCCTTCTACGATGTGTCACCATTCGGGGGAGGGCTGCACTGCTGCACGGCAGATGTCTATCGGATGGGAACAATGCAGGACTACTTTCCAAATCAGATTGATGAGTTCTAGGCAGGATGGCTCGATCTTGTGCCAGTGCCATGCTTGGATTGGAGGGTCCATCTGTTCGGGCGTGGATTGAATGGCACAATTCTGGATGTTTATTGCGAGGGCAACCTAGAAGACCACTTCCCAAAGCATATTTCTGGCTAGTACTTGCCTAGCGCCGAGGCACAGCGGGCGAGAGAACAATGGCCAACGATGAGGCGGCCAAACTTCTAGCCAAAGGTTTGATGGGAGACAGCGAAGGATCTGTTGTGGGGAGCAGGTGGGTGACATGGAGGATTTCCCATATAAGATTGCTGGAAAATGAGGTAGCAGCAGGAACTGACATCCAATACCAGGGCCATCCCGCAGTCGATCTGGCTTGGGTTTATGGAGGTTGTCCGCCATGCGAGTGGATGAAAGAATACCGTCAGAGGCATTTGACCGAGATCTGATAGTTATCTGCGAAGACGTGCATAAACGGTTTGGCGAAATACATGTCCTCTGTGGGATCAACCTGCAAGTAAGGATCGGCGAGGTGATTGTTATTTTCGGCCCTTCTGGCGCTGGCAAGTCGACCTTCATTCGCACAATCAACCGATTGGAGAAGCATGACAAAGGCAGAATCATTGTTGATGGCATTGAGCTTACTGATGATATGAAGAATATCTCCGCCGTGCGTCGAGAGATTGGCATGGTATTCCAGCAGTTCAACCTTTTTCCGCACCTCACAGTTCTAGAAAATGTCTCTCTCGGCCCCAGGCAGGTCCGCTCATGGCCGAGAGAGAAGGCAGAGCAAATCGCGATGGATCTACTTCAGCGGGTGCATATTCCAGAACAGGCCCACAAGTACCCCAGCCAGCTTTCCGGAGGTCAACAGCAGCGGGTAGCAATCGCGCGCGCCCTGGCTATGCAGCCGAAACTCATGCTATTTGACGAGCCAACATCTGCCCTTGACCCGGAAATGATCACGGAAGTGCTGGATGTGATGACTGAGCTGGCAAGGACCGGGATGACCATGCTGGTCGTCACACACGAAATGGGGTTTGCGCGAGCAGTTGCAGACCGATTATGTTTCTTCGATTACGGGAAGATCATTGAAATCGGCACCACGGATGAGCTGTTCGATAACCCGAAAGAGGATAGAACCAAGGAGTTTCTTTCACAGATTCTGAAGCATTGAGACATGGATTCATATAAGCGACCTGTCGCAAGGAAGCCAATCGCGTCTAGGGGTTGCACGATAGACCGGCGGGCCTCAGCGGATGGGACAGCGTGAATTGGCTCAGCCGCTAAAGAACAAAGGTCCTGAAATCACAGGAGTTGGGTCAGACATGCAAAGAGGAGGGGCTATCGGGGAGAAACTACACGAGAAAGAACACAACCTGCGAGGTCCGATTCTCTTAGCGCGCCCGAAATTGGCGTAACGGGAACAAGAGGAGAAATGATCATGAAAAAGACGATATTGACTTTGGTGACCCTGGTCTTTCTGATTGCGGCTTGTGCGGCACCCACCGAGCCCCCAACACCCTCTGCAATGGGGGGATCGGAAGAGGAGGGTTTGCCGGATCTCGGAGGGCGAGAATTGACGGTTGGAACCGATCCTTTTCCTCCGTATACCATCGTTGCTGACGATGGGAGCATCGTCGGTTTCGAACCGGATTTGCTGCACGAGATCTGCGATTTGCTGAATTGCACTGTGACCTACCGAGTTGTTTCTTGGGATGGAATCTTTGCCTCGCTTGCCGCTGGCGAATTTGATCTCGTCGGGGGTGGCGCCGTCTATTCCGAAGAAAGGGATCAGGTTGTCGACTTCACCATCCCATACTACACGGCTGGAGCGGCCATCGTAGTCGGAGTTGACGAGACCGCAATCCAGACTCCGGACGATCTATTGAACCCCGGCGTCGTCACCGGCGTTCTCACGGGTGACATGTCCGAGGTCACTGCTATTGAGTTCGGCATCCCAGACGATCAACTTAAGCATTATGGAACGGTGGATCTACAATTCTTGGCGCTGATGAATGGTGATGTTGATGCTGTTGTCCAACTAAGCGATTCCATAGGAGAGTTTGTCTATAGAATCTACGAAGGAAAGATGAAAGTCTTGAGCGATGAGAACGGTCCCATCTTGCTGTCCGAAGATACTGTGCATCTGGTCACATCAGAAGAAGACACGGAGCTTCGCGAGGGGATAAATGCCGCCTTAAAGCAGCTTATTCAAAATGGCACCCTCGCCAGCCTATTGACAAAGTGGAATATGGTGGTGGATATTCCAGAATGATCTCAAGTCTTGCAGCCAATGGGGACTTGGTCACATGTGGACCGAACAGCTAGTTCGATAGATCGTGTTTCGGCCCCTGACATCGATACAGACTGTTCGGTCTACAATCTCCAGTCCACGTAGACTGGCATGTGGAATGGCACGGAGAGCAAGGCATGGCCTTGCTGGGAATACATCGCAAGCGACAAGCGCGTGACCAGGCTCTCACACCCGTTATTCAGTGCGGGCTAGCAGCACCGATGTATTCCATTGACATGAATGGGTGATTTGGAATTGCGCAAGGAATGGGGTCGTTAGAGCGACGGTGAATACTCATGTTTTCCACTGAGCTTATCAGATGAAGAGCTTCTTCAGAAGACTACCCGGTTGGGTCATCATACTGATTATTGTCACGTTATTCATTCTCTACTCTTTCATGACCTCGCCGAAGTATCAGGAGACTCTGCAGCTTCTAAAATCCGGGATACTGGTGACCATTCAAATAAGCACAATGTCATTGGTGATTGCGTTGACCATAGGCATGGTGGCGGGGCTTGCGCGCGCTTCGGGGAAGCCTATCATCTCCTTTCCGTTCGGGATCTATGTTGAGGTGTTTCGTGGCATCCCCACATTTGTGACAGTCCTATACATGGCGTTCGTTGTCGCCCCGCTGATCGTGACCTTGCTTGGTAGAGAGAACATCAGTGAAGTCGCTCGAGTTATCATCGCGTTGGGTATTTCAATGGGCGCTTACATGGCCGAGGATATCCGAGCAGGGATCGAATCCATCGGCCAAGGGCAAACGGAGGCAGCTCTTTCTATCGGGATGTCATATCTGCAGACAATGCGATTTGTCATCCTTCCTCAAGCCATCCGCAATGTAACGCCAACCCTGGGAAATGATTTCATTTCCTTGCTCAAGGATTCTTCCCTTGGATCGCTCATTGCGGTCAATGAATTGACTCAGCTCGGAAGAATTCGCGCTGGCTTGACCTATGACAGCTTGACAACCTGGAATCTGGTCAGCATCTTATACCTAGCGATGACGCTCAGTCTGTCTGCCGTATTGACGTCGGTGGAGCGGAGGATGATGGTTGAGTAGAGATGTGCACGGATTCGACTTGACATTCGTGCAGGGTTGGTAGTTTCAGAATCGTATATAGAACTTACATTTGGCGAAAAGGATTGGATTTGCAGGCATTGAAATCGCTGTTTGATCCCTCGAAGGAGGCATCATACCGGATTGCTGTCTTCGTTGGCGCTGTTGCGGCACTAGTCTGGCTCGTTACTCGCTCACCTGCGTTTAGTGATACCTTTCAATTCGTTCTTCCTGGGGTGAGCGTAACGCTTGGACTTACGTTTCTGTCATTCTTCACTGCGTTCATCCTTGGCCTATTTGCCGCGCTCGGGATGATTTCCGACATTTATATCCTAGAGTCGATCACCACCTTCTATGTCCGGGTCATCCGAGGCATCCCAGTGCTTGTGGTCATACTCTATATCGGGCTTGTCGCAATACCGATGATCAGCAGCTCATTTGGAATAGGTCGACTCGGCGGGTTTGCAAGAGCGGTTATTGCCCTGGCAATCACTTCAGGGGGGTATCAGGCTGAAATCATTCGCGCCGGGATTCAGTCAATTGATAAGGGTCAGTATGAAGCCGCGCAGGCTCTCGGGATGAGATATCACCAAATGATGCGCTTCATTATCATGCCGCAAGTAGTTCGAATCATTCTACCTTCTCTTGCCAATGAATTCATCATATCGCTGAAAGACTCTTCACTGGCGTCCGCGCTGGGAGTGCTGGATCTTACAAGGATGGGCCAGCTCAACGTGAGCCGCACACGCGACACTTTCGCGACATGGAACATCGTAACTTTACAATACTTGGCTTTGACAGTAACGCTCTCGTACTTGGCGGAGAAACTGAGAAAGAATACCAGAAGCAGTTGACGCTTACATCGCCTGTTTGAGAAGTATGGCGATTAAGGAGTTCGGTGCCTTGCGCGGCGGTCGCGTCGCTCAATTGCTGGTCGATACACATGTCTCGTTACTGTGGATGGGCTCCTTGTCTGCCAATCAAAGAAAGAGGTGAATCGATGGCAAGAATCGTGAATTGCTGGAATGAATGGGATCCATTGAAACGCGTGATACTGGGTCAGCCCAAAGGCACTCAGGTGCCGGCTCCCGAACCGGGCTGGGACCATGATTATCCTGACCACGGCTATCCATTGGGAACCTATGGGCCATTCTCCCAAGAAATGGTGGCTGCGGCCCGCAAGCAAATGGACGAATTCGCGAAAGTCCTGGAGGATCAGGGTATAGCTGTGGATCGGGTGCAAGTGCACCCGGCTCTTGCCAATGTACAAGCCTTTTCAACGCCAGATTGGACACAGTTGAATGCTCGTGGTATCAACAACCCTCGGGACCTGTTCCTGGTCGTAGGCAACGAGATTATTGAAGCAACAGGGAGTCTTCGCTCACGCTGGTTCGAGTACCTTCACTTGAGGCCAGTCTTTGAACGCTACTTCAAAGAAGATCCTGAGTTCTTGTGGAGATCAGCACCGAAACCACGACTAACCGATGAATCCTATGAGACGAACTACTTCTACCGCTTTCGGAATTTGTGGACAGATCAAGAGAAAGACGTGCGGTTGCGTGAATGGAGATTTCAACTGACAGAAAAGGAGCCTTTATGGGACGCCGCCGATGCACTGCGTTGCGGTAGAGACATATTCTGGAATTGCTCAGCGGTCACCAATCACAGCGGTCTGGACTGGGTGAAACGGCATTTTGCCACTCGCGGGATTCGAATACATCCGGTGCAATTCTACGGTGATCTCTTGCCGTGGCACATTGACTATCTTATGGTCGCACTTCGGCCAGGCTTGGCCCTGTACAATCAGAAGTGGTATCCACTTACTCAGGAGCTCAAGGAGCTGTTCGAAATCAACGATTGGGAGTTGATCCCGGCAGCTCAACCGACCCACCATTATAAGGATTCCCTGAATATTCTCAACAAGAAGATGGAAGGCCCTCAGCAGAACAATATGAACACGCTCTCCCTTGGACCGAACAAGGTATGTGTTGAATCGCACGAGTTGAGGTATATCGATCAGCTGACGAAACTTGGCTTTGAGGTGGTTGAAGTCCCGTATGACCATGTATATCCATTCGGTGGTCTACTTCATTGCACAACTTTGGACATCTATCGTGAGGGGGACCTGGAAGATTACTTCCCGAAGCAAATATCAGGGTATTGATTGCATGATTGCCCGAAAATGCCGAAATACAGAATTGAAGAGGCCACCATCGTGACAACTTTGGCCTTGGTTGAATATGCACAAGAATTGAGTTATGGGGACCTCCCTCCGGTGGTGACGGATAAGGCCAAACGCATTATTCTGGACACCATCGGATGTGCTCTGGCTGGATCGCAAACGGAGCTCGTTAGAGCCATCGATGCGGTCATTGGTCGAGAGGGAGGAAATCCAATCTGCACACTGATCGGGAAGGCTGAGAGAAACAGCCCGACTTGGTGCGCATTCCGAAATGCCGCGGCGGCAAATGCCCTTGATTTTGAAGATGACGATCTTTATGGCCACCCTGCATCGACCATCGTGCCTGCTGCCCTCGCAGTCGGAGAAGAAATGGAGGCCAGCGGGCAAGCAATTATCACTGCGGTTGTGGCAGCCTATGATGTTACTACTCGTGTCGGGGAAGCCATCAATCCCTCTTTTCAACGGTTCGGGGAGGTGTGGGGTGTGGGTACACATCAGGTGTTTGGCGCGGCCGTTGCGGCCTCAAGACTGATGGGGCTGGATGGTCACGATTTCTTGCACGCGTTCGGATTGGCAGGAGTCAGCGCTCCGCTTCCGTCCGGTTTGTGTTGGAATTTCGAAAGGCGGCCCCTCTCTTGGCATAAGGATGCGGTTCATTGGCCAGCTTGGTCTGGCGTGAGCGCGGCCCGAATGGCACAAGCAGGATTCATTGGTCCGCGATCCGTGTTGGATGGACCGAATGGCTTCTGGAGGATGAGTGGATCTGATCAGTTCGACCCCGAGATACTAACCGCTGGACTGGGCACTGATTTCAAGATTCTGGAAACATCGTTCAAGCCCTATCCTGCTTGCCGATGGTTCCATGCAGCCCTGGACGCGGTCGGTATCATTCTGCAGAGGGATCCGATTGACGTGAACGACATTGCAGCGGTCGAACTCGAGGCCTCTCATTTGCTGGAGGACTATCAGTTTATGGACTATGCTCCGACTAATCTCGTTGATGCCGAATTCAGCATTCCCTACACGATTGCTATGGCCCTTCTGCGTATCCCACCAGGTCCTGATTGGTTTGCTGAGAAACGGATGGTGGATCCCGAAGTCCGGCGCCTTTGCTCCCTGGTCAAGTTGCGTACCACTAATGAAATGAACCGTATATATCAGGATGAGCAACTGTATGCCGCGAAGGTAATCATCACAACGCGTGGAGGGGCTTGTTTCAGCGCCATGGTACCTGTTGCCAGAGGATCTCCTTCGAATCCTCTGCCAAATAGAGGCTTGTTGGCGAAATTCCGTCGGGTCAGTCAAACCGTTCTGACAGCGGGTCAGATCGAGAAATTGCTGGCCCGTGTAGTGAATCTGCAAGATGAAGATTCCCTGGCTCCGGTGTGCGAACTATTGCGGGCGGGCGGGGAAGGCTCTCGTGATCTCAGATAGGCGTTGGATTTCAATCGCGGTCTGTTAGGCTGGATCAGGTCGATATGAGCTCGACATGCGAGAGGCTTATCCGTACCAGGGTTGTTCGCCCCCGCTTCAGACCATTCGTCATATTCAAGTGCTTGGCCTATGGTCGGCGCTTGCTCGAAGCTTCGGCCAGTTGCGCGAATCGCCTACATGCGATTTCTCTGTGCTCCAGCGTAGTGCGGCAAAATGAACTCATGAGAGCGCCCCAACCCAATGCATGGAAATTGTTGGTTCTGATCTGAATGATATTGATGAAATGCTGAAAGGAGTGAGACAACCTTCGGATTGCCTGAGGCTATAACCCTAGATGGGAGGAAGGGAGACTCGCGCTGCAAACAACGTGATTGGCGTTACACGTTGAGGAGATTTCACAATGGCAGATGACACATGTGTATCCGTGGATAATAATGCGACGTTTGCTGGTTTTCCTAGGTGCCAGAAGCTTGAAGAGTGCCATGCGGATATTGCGATACTGGGAATTCCATATTCAACCCCGGATCCGATTTCATACTACGGTACTAAGTCGGAAATCGACCTAAAACTGATTGGGGCAGGTGGGAATTCACGAACCGCCCCATCGGCAATACGTGAACATTCTTCTAGGTATCGAGGCGCTCTTAACAACCATGACTTTGACCTCGGCGGAGACCTCTTTGCTGGGCGCGAAATCGGGATACTCGACTGTGGTGATATCAAGATCTCCCCTGGGGGTGATAAGAAGGATCGGGAGAATGCTGAAGTGGCGGTTCGGATGCTCTTGGACGCGGGTGCATTACCCATTGTGTTAGGTGGTGATCACGCGACAAGCATTCCGGTTCTGCGGGCGTATAGTGATTCTCGTTCTATCTGTGTTGTTCAGATTGATGCGCATCTTGATTGGCGAGATGAAATCTGTGGGAATAAGGAAGGGCTTAGCAGTCCGATGAGACGCGCATCGGAGATGCCTTGGGTTGCCTCAATGATTCAGATAGGACTGAGAGGGACGGGCAGTGCAAGACGAGAAGACGTGGATGCAGCGCTCGACTATGGGAGCGTTCTGGTTAGTGCGGAACAAGTACATAACCTCGGAGTAGAACAGGTTCTCGCAGCGGTTCCACCGGCGGACAAATACTACATAACCCTGGATGCGGATGGTCTTGACCCAAGCCTCTCACCAGGAGTTTTCGGACCTCCCGCACCTGGTGGGATCACCTATTATCAAATCCTAGACCTCATGAGAGGGATTGCTCAAAAGGGAGAGGTTGTTGGCCTTGACTATGTCGAGGTTGTGCCTTACCTGGATGTCGGTGGATTGACCGCGCAGGTTGCTGCGCGGATTGTTCTCAGCCTGATTGGAATCCTCGCTCACCAGGGTCAGATTCCGCGGAGATAGCTTGGAGTCGGCACTGTATGTGAGATCCCAGAAACCCGGCCGAAAGGCTCGCGTGAATTCACGATCAGCGCCAGGCTCCTCATTATGTAGCTGGAGGAGACCGAGACGCTTGGAAAGCGCTCCCCGCAACGATTCATATTCGTAGCCGGCCATATGCACCTGGACGGCGTGGGGTGGGACACTTTCCATAGCTTTCTCGCGCAGAACCATTCTGAGCTCTCCAATGACAGAGATCTTTCCATGCGCTACTGCGCGAACAATGGGCGCAGCAGCATACCGCCCAGCGGGGCGCCAGATCGACGCTTCCTGGACGCATGACCGTTGATACATTCTCTCAGCAAATCTCGGCCACGCCGCTGCGGTCATTCGTGCTTGTTATCCCGCGAAGTCACACGGGGAGGGTCGGCACCCCAAGGCTCATAACAACAGACAAATCGAGGCCACACACGGCGGTTTGGGCCTGCGGGCAAGGACCGTCGCTGATGGGATGAAAGGCTGCCATATGGAACGCATGGTTTTGGGAGGGGGGTCGACACTCATTCCTGATCTTATTGGTCTGGGAGGCATTCGATTGCGGATCTTCTACCCCGGTGAGGTCAGCAGGGTTATTCGAATTGGCCATTATTCCACAGGTCGATAACTTCGGTTGACCTCCTTTTCGGCACTTGGGCAACCTCGATCCCCATGGGGGTCCAAATGTCGATCTAGAGCGCAATCGAGATCACTGGGCCTCGCTCGCTCATTCCCTCAAAGGCGGCAGACGAATTCGAAGATAGATAGGTAGAAACCAAAGCATCGAAGACATTCTCGAAATACAGGTGAGCCTCCTCTATGTGGCCAGTGTCGGAAAGCGCTTCGACGAAAGGTGAGTATACGATTTGAAAGCGGTATGTCCTTGTATCGGCCTCGAGCTCGTCGACTTCGCAGACATACTGGTAACCCAAATCGGACATGCGAATCACGTTCGCCGGTTCTCGAATAATCCCCAAGTCCTGATGCGCTCTTGACAGCAGCCGGCCTCTTTCCGCTCCCCAGCGCCGAAGGCCGTCGACGAATGCCAGTTCCCCTTCCTCTCCCCAATCCTGCCTAAGCCGGATCAGGAAGGCTTCATAGAGGATGCCGATGATTCGCAGCGTCCTCTTGACGGCTTGACGGCATGTTGCTATGGGTGTGTCTGCGGAATAGTCTCCGGCCAGGCGCTCACCCAGTTCCGTCCTTTCTCCTAGGTCTATCTCACCATCACTTGGAGGCATCACCCAGCGGAATCTACACACGGGATCTCCACACTTCATCATGTTCTCAGGAATCACCACGTGCCCATGCGGGTGGTATGCAGACACACAGGCTTGATGAAACTCATCACAGAACACATGTCCCCATCGATCGAATTTCGCCGCTTTCCAGACTTCAGAAGCGGGACAAAAGGCCACTTCGTGTGTGACCAGACGGGGGGAATAGAAACCCTGATCCATCGTGTCTTGCTCGATATATGTGCTTGCCGCGTCCCAATGGCGCATGAGGGTTTCCATGTTGACCGGCCATCCCATCGCCATATGAGCTTGTCGCATTTCGAGGCCCCGGCGCTTGCCAAAAGCGCGCAGCGCCCCCCGCACAGACTTCTCGCCGAGTTTGGCGAAATGGTCCAGGCTCGCTTCTGCCATGTGCATGTACAACGATGCTTCTAAGCGCAGAATCGCGTCCATGGCCGCAACCATGTTTCTGAGCTCGGTTTGTTCGGAAGCAGATTCTGACATATTTCCGGCCTCCATCGCTCGCGACCTGACTCACGTATGTCCCAAAGATTTGAGAGCGATTCCTATCGCAGTGAATAAAGGATTCGCACTTTCGAATTGATGGTTCACAGGCCTATCCACACCAGCTTGGCTTCCCACGTCTGTGATGGCATGGCGCCTTCTGATCGATCCTCTCCATCCTCGCCTGAGCTTCATCTCCCTCTCAGCAAAAATCCTGTGGCGAGGCGTTGTCAAGCGTCTGGCGGTCGCGATGCATGTTGCCGTCGCCGGTCTCCCGGAAATCGCTGCTGCAGTTGAAGCGGGCCTGGAGGCGCTCGATCATGGAGGCCCGGCTCTATCCTATTCGATCACGATCAGATCACTGGTGATCTCGCTCAACAGTTCGGCTTCGGCATCTTTGAACATGATGGTGTTGATCAGCCATGAGACGCCTGCATTATCCGGCAGATAGAACATGCTCTCGAAATTGACCACCTCTCCGGGACGGAATACGCGTTCCCCGGCATCATAGTCGGGATCGTACACATGATATCCAACCCAATCGGGAGCAAAGGCAATGCCGAACTCGTAGCCGCCGACCCACCAGCGATCCTCCCAGATTCCGGCCTTTACGTAGTAGTCCTTCATAACGGAGTTCAGTTCGGACACCGGGATATGGGGTCGTATCGTCGATTTCAAGACCTCCACAGATCTGGAGGACAGCTCAATCTGCCGGGCAACCGCAGGTGACGGCTTGCCTATGGAGAATGTCCGGGCGACGTCCGCGTGATAGCAATTGTAGACACCACAAGTATCCAGGACTACGAGATCTCCCGGCATGATGCGGCGCCGCGAGGCGGTTCCAAGGCTGCAGCTGCGAGGACCGGCATTGACCATGCCTGGCAGAGCATTGAGCTCGCCACCGGCCTTCGCCATGGCGTAGGTCATCTCGGCGTGCAGTTCGATCTCTGTCATCCCCGATCGCGCCTTGTCGATTGCCGCCTGCATCCCGATGTCGGCGATGCGGCCTGCCGTTTCAATGTACGACAGTTCTTGCGGGGATTTGATCGCGCGCACATCGCGGACGATGTCCGTCCCGTCGATCACCCTGCACCCTTCCCCCTCGAGCAGCTCTTGGAACTGCTCGCTGACCGCCCGGTTGGGGCGGAAACTCCACATCTCCAGTCCAACGGTGCCCGCCAACCAGCCCTCCGACTTGAGCGCTGCCACGACTCGTTCTGTTTTCGCCAGCGATTCAAAGATGCGTATGTCCCTGGCCACCGAAGTGTTGCGCGCCAGGATCAACTCGTCCGGCCCCTCGAAGAGAATGAACCTATCGTGGTCGGCGTGAACCGCGATGCCTCCCATCGGCTGCCATTCCTTGGGGCCGTTGCTGGCATACGCGGCCGCGCGGTAGCCGCTGACATAGTAGATACTCTCGGGGTCGCTGAGGTACAGCAGGTCGATATCCTCGCGGGCCATCCTGTCACGGATCCGATTGAGCCGGTCCGAATACTCTTGGAGGGAGAAAGGCGCGTCCAGCTCGGGGTGGCAGTGCTGCTGGATCGCTTCTCGATTGCTCATTCTTCCGGCCATTGTTTCCCTCTTCGATATTGCTAGTCGCTCCAGCTCCGGTGGAGTGGACTCAATGTCCGTTCCCTGCCCTTTGCGCCTCGGTTTGGTCTTGAAAAGATGAGTCTTGTGCCTGAGGTAGACACATATCCAAGCGCCCGGCCCTCTGCATCCGAGAGGCCCACGGACGCATAGTACCGCTGAAGCACTCATCGACTTCCCTGACCGTCAGGCACGCCCGCAGATCCCTTTGGATCGCATCACAGACACCGCCAGCGCGCTTGTAGCGCTCGATCATCCTTTTGCTGCCAGAGATGAACTTGCTTAAGCCCGCGCAGCCCGCCCGCACATCAACCCTGGTATGGGTCAGGATCGGCGGGTCAGTTGTCCACGGCAATCAGTTCGGCAGGAAATTCTGACAGTCGCCTGGGGCCGTTGGCCTCATACACGAAAGTGTCAATCAGTGCCGTACCCACCCCGCTCTCGTAGCTCGTCACCTCATTTTCCAAGAACACACCTTCCGTTTCCTGATCCACGTCGAAATAGAACTCGCCGACCCAGTCCGGAGGAAAGGCGATCCCAATCTCATATCCACCGACAAAACCATGCAGATGCCAAATCCCGGTATCCCGGTAGTATTGCTTCAGCGTTCGACATACTTTGGCCGTGGATTCGCCAGGTTTGGCGTGGTCCATCAGCAGCGCGTATGAGGCCGCAGATGTTCGATACCGCTCGATCAAGTCGCTAGGCGGATCTCCCACGAAGTAGCCTCTCGCCACATTGGCATGATAGCGGTTGTAGACACCGGAGGGACTGAAGAATACCAGGTCTCCCTTCTGGATCACCCTTCTGCTGGTCATGGCGTGTGCCGTGGCGGAGGGTCCTGAGGAAACACTGCTCTCAATTGCGGATGTCTCGCCCCCCGCCCGCGACATCGCTCGCACCGCTTCGCCATATACCTCCAATTCGGTCATCCCAGACCGCAATACATCCCGCACCGTCTCATGGGCAACCCGGCAAATATGCGCCGCTTGCTCGATATAGGCGATCTCTTGGGGGGATTTCACTCGCCGCACAGAGCGGATGGGGATTGTCGCATCAATCACCCTCCGGCAACCATTATGTATGAACGCGGACTCAATGATCTGGCTCAGCGCTCGGTTTGGCAGCCGGCAATGAAATTCCATCCCCACGACGCCGCCCAACCAACCCTCGGCACCCAGTTCCCTCATAATGGTCTCAAGGCCCGTGGCGGGAATGCCTTCATAGGGCAGAAAACGCACGTGCTCTGCGACCGAAGTGCCTTCCAACAGGCGCTTCTCTCTGGGATAGTCAAAATGGATCAGCCGGTCATGGTTCACATGGATCGCCGTGCCTGCGAGCGCCGGCCATTTTGTGGAGGATTCTTCCCGGTACCAGCGCGCTTTATAGCCATGAAAGTAGTTCATGGCAGCCGGGGACATCAAGTAGAGCAGGTCGATCCCTTCCCGGGCCATCTGCTCGCGCATGCGCTGCAAGCGTTCTGCGTACTCCTTCAAGGTGAACGGTGGATCAGGAGGCGGAATTAGCCCATCAAACACCCGCCTATTGCGCTCACCCGCCGTCTGATCGCCCGAAAACCGGGCGCGCTCTACGCTCCGCATGATCAACGCCCTCTTCAACGCTAGGTGTCATCGCCCGATCCGCAGGGCCCTTGGTGGAAGCCCCTCACGCCCGCTAGATATCGACGATGATCAACTCGGGCGCGAGTCCGGAGAGCCTGCGCGCCCCGTCGGCTTCGTAGACGAAAGTATCGATCAGGTAGGGTCCGGTGGTGCTCTCGAAATTGGTCACCATGCCCTCTTCGAACACGCCTTCCGGGTTCTCCTGATCCACCTGGAACACGAATTCACCCACCCAGTCGGGGTAGAAACTAATGCCAAGCTCATATCCGCCCACCCAGCGCTTGTCCGGGACGTCCCATATCTCTGCAGATCTGTAATACTGCAGCATCCGGCGGTTGACGTCAGCGATCCGGGTGCCGGGTTTGGCCGCCTCCGAGAGCACGTCGAAGGCCTTCCCGGACTTCTCGTATCGCTCGACCAATTCCTTGGGCGGCTTTCCCAGGAAGAATCCGCGCTCAATGTTGGCATGATAGCGATTGAAGACCCCGCTCAAGTCCGCCATGACGTGATCTCCGGCCTCGATCACGCGGCGGGTGGGCAGCCCATGGCCGGCCGTATATGGCCCGGACGAGATCAGGCTGACGATGCCCGAAATCTCTCCCCCGGCACGTGCCATGGCGCGTGCCATTTCACCGTAGACCTCTATCTCGGTCATCCCAGGGCGAAGCGTCTCAGCGATCGTGCGCAGGGCGGCGTCGCAGATCTGGGCAGCCCGTTCAACGTACTCGATTTCCTTTTTCGATTTTATGCGCCGTATTGCGCGTATCGGTTTCGTCGCGTCGACAACTGCCTCGCAACCACTGTCCAGGAAGGCTTGCTCAAAAGCGGCGCTCACCACGCGGTTGGGGATATGGCTCCAAAACTCCATACCCACCGTCCCGCCCAACCACCCCTCGGCCTTCAACTCCTGAATGATGAAGGGCAGGCCCGAAACGAGGTTCTCTGTGGCGGGAAAGTAGCGCCTGTCCTGGGCGATCGACGTTCGTTTCAGGAGAACATCCTCCGCCCGTGAGTCGAAGTGGATGAAGTTCTCGTGGTCGACATGCACAGCCGTACCGGCGAGCGGGGGCCAGGCTGTCGTTGAATTCGCCCGGTACCAGCGCGCCGTGTAGCCGTGAAGATAGCACATGCTTTCCGGTGCCGAGAGATAGAGCAGATCGATCCCCTCATCCGCCATGCGCTGCCGAAGCCGATTCAGGCGATCCCGATATTCCTCGACAGAGAATGGAACATTCTCCTCAGGCATTTTGTCCTCCTTTAAGACATATGCATCGAGCTGGTCCGTGATCCGATGGCCCGCCGTCTTGAGTTCGGGGTTGCTCCTTCGATGTCTCAAGAGTCCTCTTGGGCGGACGAATTCATTTTATGTGAATGAATCTGAGAAGTCAACAAGATTCTGCGAGATTCGCAATGGAATGGCGAAGTTTCTTCAGTCTCAGCTGATACACGACGTTGAAGAATCGGATTCGTTATCATGCGATTGTGGCGCTATGGGATTCTTATCCAGGGCCCCCTGCATTTTCGATTCTGCGATTCGAGCGGAAGTTCCGTTTCCGAGCGGGTTGCTGCAGGCCTTGGCATCCCGCACCGGACGCCACCCCCATTTTCCCTCCCACCCCGCCGGCAGATTGGCCGTGCCGGCCCCCGGACGCTTCCGGGCAAATCGAGGCCATATCTCTCGCGCCTCTCCACAGGCGAGATGCCGTCGCCTGTGAGACACCACGCCTTCGGCCCCTCATCTCGGCGGGTGGGATACCGGGCACCTGTTTGGTGCGCAACCCGGCCGATACGGCACAACCTACCGCCTCATTCGATTTCGACCAGTTCGCTGGGGATCTCACTCAACAGCTTGGCTTCGGTCTGCTTGTACATGATGCTGTTGATCAGCCATGATACGCCCGCGTTCTCCGGTAGGTAGAACATGCTCTCGAAATTGACCACCTCGCCCGGCCGGAACACCCGATCTCCGGGGTCGTCGTCGGGATCGAATACAAATGCGCCGACCCAATCGGGCGCAAAGGCGATGCCGAACTCATAGCCGCCGACCCACCAACGATCCTCCCAGATCCCAACGTTCACGAAGTAGTCTTTCATCACCTTGTTCAGGTCCGCCACGGGTAGATAGGGGCGGATGGTCGATCTCAATACGTCCACCGATTTCGATGACAGCTCTATCTGTTTGGCAACGGCGGGCGAGGGCCGGCCCATGGAGAGTGTACGGGAGACATTGGCGTGATAGCGATTGTAGACGCCGCAGATGTCGAGGGTCACGAGATCTCCTGGCATGATGCGGCGCCGCGAAGTGAGCCCGTGGCTGCAAGTCCGGGGCCCGGAATTGACCAGGCCCGGAATGGCGTTCAGCTCCCCACCGGCCTTGGCCATCGCGTAGAGCACCTCGGCGTGCACTTCGATTTCGGTCATTCCCGGCCGGGCGTGGTCGATGGCCGCCTGCATCCCGATATCGGCGATGCGGGCCGCGGTTTCGATGCAGGACAATTCTTGAGGTGATTTGACGGCGCGAACATCTCGGACGACGTCCGTGCCGTCGACAACCGTGCATCCTTCGCGTTCAAGCAGACCTCGGAACAGATCGCTGACGGCTGGATTGGGCCGGTAGCTCCACAACTCCAACCCAGCGGTGCCTCCCAACCAGCCCTCCCCCTTGAGCGCTGCAACCACGTTTTCCCCATTCGACCGGGGAATGACCCGGATATCTGTGGCCACCGATGTGTTGCGCGCCAGGATCAGCTCGTCGGATGCCTCGAACAATATGAATCTGTCGTGATCGACATGTATCGCGATGCCGCTGATGGGCAGCCAATCCTTATTGCCGTTGCTGGCGTACCACGAGGCTGCATAGCCGCTAACATAGCACACGCTTTCCGGCGCACTCAAGTAAAGCAGGTCGATATTCTCCTGAGCCATCCTCTCACGCACTCGGTCGAGCCGATCCTGGTACTCTTGCAGCGAAAAAGGAGCGGCGAGCTCCGGATGGCAGTCGCGAAGAATGGCTTGTTTGTTGCTTAATTTCTCATGCATGGCGTCGTTCCCCTTGAGGTGGCGGCGAGTTATCGGAGCTTGCGTTCATTCGCCCAAGAATACGATCACTGCTGCGACGGTATGTTCTCTCCTTTCACCTGGCTTCCATATTTCCAAATGGCGTCAGATTGAGCGATGCTTTCAATATATATATACCGCATACGTCATCCAGATCAAATTACGGTTGAGTTCCAGACCTACTTCCACCACGATTGGATCCTTGAATCCGCCTTTGGGTTGCAGTAGTAGCGCGGCGGGGCATCACCCACGGGTGCGTTCCATCCTGGAGGGCGATCTGACACGGCAGACTTGTACCTGCCGCACCCTGTCAACAACACAGGCCAAACCTCTCGATACACGCCTCGCTCCGCTCGCCGCTGGTCGAGATGCAGCCTGCTTCGCGCGTCCCGATTGTGGGGAGGCGCTTCTCGAGTGCCGAGTGGTGAAACCACGAGGTGTATCGAGGGGGGCGCCGTACATTCACTCTCAAGCAGCCGCGCCCTCTGGAATGGAACACACCCTTACCCACGCGGATGGTTGCCGGGAGTTCCCTTCCCCTGTACCATACACGGATTGGCTCGGCGGACATGATTCTCCACTCCGAACGAGCGACGGTGCAGCGATTCGTTACCGAGTTTGAAGAGGTAAAGGCCAGCGGATATCGGGGCTTTGAGCGCAGCTTGAGACGCCCCAATGAGAAGGGCCTGTTGTCGGTGGAGATGCCCCACCTTGCCCGGTTGGCCGTCAGCAAAGACAGGGGATACCCCTCCAGTAGCCACAAAGGGAGAGCGATAATATGGCCGCACTTTCACCACAGCAGCAGACCGCCGTCAAATGGGTCCAAGACAACGAAGCCAGGCTTTCCGATTTTCACCAACTGATCTGGAATTATGCTGAACCGGCGTTCAGGGAGTACAAATCCGCCCGGGCATATATTGAGTTGCTGAAGAACGAAGGCTTCGAGGTGGAAGAGGGCTCCGGGGGAATGCCGACGGCTTTCGTGGCGACTTTCGGGGAGGGGAAGCCCGTCCTGGGTGCTTCTGCAGAGTATGACGCCACGCCGGGCAACTCGCAGAAAGCGGTCCCATATCAGGCCCCGCGAGATGACCTTCACCGGTGGGCTGCAGGCCATACCGATCCACATTCCGCACTCGGGGTTGGCGCGCTCGGCGGGGTTCTGGGGGCAAAGGCGGCGATTGAGGAGCACAACCTAAGAGGCACGCTCAAGCTCTTCGGCGAGCCCGCAGAGAAGGTCTGCGGCTCGAAGCCTATCCACGCGCTCCTGGGCTACTACGACGGAATCGATGCCTTTGTCCTCTATCATCCGTCGTATTCCGGCTTCGGAAATACGCTGCGAGGCGAGACGGTTAGCGGATCCTATTGGAGCGCAGTCTTCACGTTCGAATGCCTGGAGCCGGAAACCTGGATCAACCGCGAGCTTTCCGTTGTGAAGGGGCATGTGCATGCGGCGGCAAGAGCACCCGGGGCGACGGATGCCGTTTGCCTGATGTATACCACCACCAAGTACACAAAGGAAGCGATGTTCCCCAATACCTCCCTGTGGACGCTGAACGAGTTCATCATGACGGGAGGGCAAAGCACAGCGGATAACTCGCCGCCACGCATCGGGCAAATTCAGTACTCCTGGCGCTCCCCGGATTTGGCGATCCAAGAACAGATCTATCGAATTCTCGAGCACAACGCCAGGCACGTGGCAGAAATCACACACTGCCGGCTGTCGATTCGTTGGGTCTCAAAGGTGCGGCCAGGCGTGCCCAACCTGGCCCTGACGGATCTTGTATACCGGAACCTGGAACTGGTGGGCCCTCCGCGATACGGTGATGAGGCCAGAGAGATCGCCAGGAAGATGCAGGAAAACTGCGGCTTGGTGCCTATGGCAGATCCGCTGGACGAGGTATGTGAGCAGATCGTCCCGGTCGAGGAAACTGAGGCGACGTTTCGCGCCAATGTCCCGCCCTGGCAGGCACGTTTCTCCTCGGATGATGCGATGGAGTATTCATGGTACGCGCCGATGACTAAGCTGATGACATCCTACGCGGTGTTGAAGCCTCCCACTCCGGGATATGTCTACCCCGCCTGGACGCGCAATGCAATTGGAGGCATACGGGCCACGATTGACCCGTCGATCTTTGTGGCTGCGAAGGTGGTCGGGGCCAGCCTGGTTGAATTGCTGATCGACTCCGATAAGCTGCGGGAATGTCAGGAGGAATTCGAGGAGAGAACAGGGGGTGGGGTTGGTGGCCGCAAATGGATCGGGCCCCTGTTACCGCCGGGCACCGCGCCCCCCGTGGATTTGCGCTGGCCCGAATACATCACTACGGTCCGGGGGGAGGAGTGGTGGATTCCGACATCAATTGTGGGAATGGCTGACTGAGAACCGGTCGACAAGATGCTCAGTAGGCCTCCGGTTTTGGCGGGTCTGCAAGCCACTCCGCAGGCAAGCGCGGCTTCCCCCTCCTATTGCAGGAAGCGAAGCGGCGGCCCGGCAATAAATGTCGGGCCACTGCTTGTCGGGCTTCGCAGAACCAAGAACCGCGGCCGAGCGTTATTCGGAGATTGGGGGGCTGCTCCGGGAGGGGCAGCCCCCTATGGCCATTCTGCTCCTACTTCACCTTCAGATTCATGAGGTTCTCCGCATCCCATACACCTTGGCCGCTGAAGCAGATGTCGGTGTCAAACTCGAATCTGTCCGTGTGAAACGCCTGTGTATTGGTCTGTCCGAAGAGAGTCAGGCGCGGGAGCTCCTGATTTAGCATCTCTTGGAAATCGAAAGATACGGCCAGGAGTTCCTCCTCTGAGGGGGCAGTGACAATCCGGAACATCAGATCGTCCAGCTCGGGATTGCAGTAACCGGAGAAGTTCCACGCATAGCCCGCCGCTTCTGCAGCCCAGCAAGAATAATAGAATTCCATGGCTGCCGGAGAGAATTCCTGTGAGAACCCAAACAGCACCATGTCGAAGTCCCTTTCGGTCAGTACGACACTGAATTGGGTTCCGATTTCCATGGGCATCACTTCGACTTCGATTCCCACATCCCCCAGCCATCCCTTCAGCGAATCGGCGACCGCGAGATGAACCGGATTCTCCTGGGTGATGCTCAATCGAAGGTTCATGGGTGTGCCATCCGGCCCCTCTCGCACTCCGTCTCCATCGGTATCGACATACCCAGCGTCCTCAAGCATGCTCCTGGCTTCTGCCGGGTCATAGGGGGTGACAGTCAATGCAGGATCGATCTCATCCTCGTGCGCCGGGCCGCAGGCCCAGCTCGTTGGGCACGTAATCCCATGGCCAAGCAAAGCCACATCCACCAGCCGCTGCTTGTCGATTGCGGAATCGATTGCATGTCGAACCACCACGTCCTCGATGGCGGGATTCTTGGTGCCGCCTTCGGCCAGGTTGAAAGCGATGTAGTAATACGGGCCGGGCGGGTAGTCAATCACGGTTGTGTCCTCAGCGTTTGCCAGCGTGTCGTAGTAGACAGGTGGGATCGGCGGATCGTTGTTGATTACATCGACCTCGCCTGCCAGAAACGCCTGGACCAGAGCGTCGAAGTTGGCATATATCTGGTATACAACCCGATCAACCGGGGGCTTGCCCTGCCAATAGGCATCGTTTGCTTCGTAGATGAGGTATTCCCCCGGTTGCCACTCCCCTACCGTGAAAGGACCGGTTCCGACCGGAGGGTAATTCTCATAGGTATACACTTCATCCGGCCCGAGGCCCGTCCAAACATGCGCGGGATAGATATAATCCCAGTACGCGTCACCTTGTGTGAAGCTGAATAGCGGATACTCGGTGGTTATCTGCAGAGTCAGATCATCGAGGGCCTCGACGGATGTCATATAGAGCGTAAAGTTCCACCACGATTTCAGGTCCTCGTTTGCATTGATCCATTTCAGATAGTCGGCGTGGTCTTGGGCAGTGAACGGCGTCCCATCTGTAAATGTCACTCCCTCCTGCAGGTGCCAGGTCTGGGTCTTGCCATCATCCGATATCTCTATCGATTCTGCCAGAAGCGATCCGCCGCTGCAGGGGTAATCCTTGCCCGGGCTTAGAATCGGTTCATTGACATATTCCCCAAGGAAGTAATAGATCTGCGAGCAAGACCAGGGGTTCCAGCAGTCAACGTCCTTTACGCCTCCGACACGCAGCACAACCGGTTCCTCTGCCACCGGTTGCTCTTCCGTGGGTTGTGCCTCGGTCGGCTCCTCGACGGGCACACTCGTGGCGGAGGGCGGTTGCTCTGCCGAGGGCTCCTCGACAGTAGGGGTGGCGGCCGGACCACAGGCTCCGACCAACAACGACAGCGCAACAAGGGCGCCAAACATCACTCTGGCCTTCTTGGTCATTTCACTCCTCCTTCATCTGCTTCCGGAATCCGACAAGGATGGCCTGTCTTGACAGTCGGGTCCCCGTGCACCTCCTTCCACTCAAGGCCCCTGAGGCACTCAAATCGTCGGCGTCAAAGGCCGCATTGCAAGAGACACAGCCTGGGATCTGATCCCGGCACGCGCTGCGGGTCCTTTCTATTCGAAATCAGTAGCGATTATGAATTCGCGCCCCATCCAATAATAGAATGATACATGTTTTTGCCCATAGGCACAAATATTGAAGAACAGACAGCGTCCAATTAACCATTGCTGCCTGATAATGCCTGTAATTTGATGGGCGTTGTGGCTGGAGGAAGGCCCGGTCGAAGGAATTGGGCAGATCTGAATAAGAGAACGCGTGCCTGCACAGGCTCGCGGCCGGTTTGTCGCCGGGCAATGCCATCCTGACGCGGATGCTGGCAGAATAAGTGATCAAGAAGGTGAAGGTGAGGTACTCCCCTGGCGCGATCGTTCCACTCATGGCCCCGGCCTCTACGATTCTCTGCCAGTTCAAACAGCTCAACGGGTTCGAACATCTTCGGGCAAATGGAGAATCGCGGCCTTCCATTTCGTACACTCTGACGGGGTGCGTTCCATCCTGGAGGGCGATCCGACACGGCAGACTCGTTTCTGCCGCACCCTGTCAACAACACAGGCCAGGCCTCTCGATACACGCCTCGCTCCGCTCGCCGCTGCTCGAGATGCGGCCTGCTTCGCACGTTGCGATCGTGGGGAGGCGCATCTCGAGTGCCGAGTGGTGAAACTACGAGGGGTATCGAGAGGAGCGCCGTACATTCACTCTCAAGCAGCCGCGCCCCCTGAAATGGAACACACCCCTCTGACGCTCTCAATTGACTCAGATCAGAACAGCGTGTACTCTCAGACGGATTTGCCTCATGCCGGGATCCAAGCGCGGCGTCTTCCAGGCACGTAGCTTGAACGCGACGCGTGCCGCTCATCACGACAGCCGGGAGGGCACAATGCCGTACGGGTACGCGGGGCGCGTCTTGCACGTCGATCTCGACGAGGGTTCTCTGGAGGTGGAAACCCCGGATGAAGCCTTCTACCGCAAGTACCTGGGGGGCAGCGCAATGGGGATGCACTATGTGCTCAACAAGATGCCTGCCGGCGCCGCCCCGTTCAGCCCAGAGAATGTGCTTGTGCTATCTGTGGGTGTGCTGACGGGCTGCCCGATCTCTGGCCAGAGCCGCCTGACTGCCACCGCCAAGTCTCCGCTCACCGGCGCGATCGGCGATGCCCAGAGCGGCGGGTTCTTCCCTGCAGAGATGAAGTTTTCGGGCTTCGACGCCGTGGTTGTTCGGGGTCGAGTCGAGAAGCCGGTCTATCTCTGGCTGAAAGACGGTGAGGCCGAGCTGCGCCCGGCGGAACACTTGTGGGGAAAGCTCACCAGAGAAGTCGAGGCCGCCATCCAGGAAGAGCTCGGCGACGACCACATTGAAGTCATGCAAGTCGGACCGGCCGGCGAGTTGGGCGTCCGCTTCGCCAGCTTGATCAATATGTCGAACCGGGCGAACGGCCGCACCGGCATGGGCGCGGTGATGGGCAGCAAGAACCTCAAAGCCATAGCTGTACGCGGCATGAATAAGCCTGAGATGGTCGATCGCCGGGCGTTGATCGACCTGGCTCGTTGGGGTGCGGACAACTTCGAGGAGTCCGATATTTATGGTCTGCGCTTGAATGGCACAGCCGGAATATTGCTGAGCCTCAACAAGGGGGGAGGCCTGCCCACACGTAATTGGTCAAGCGGCACCTTCGAGGGGGCAGAGGCGATCAGCGGACCGGCAATTAGCGACACCATCTTGAAGCACGACGACACCTGCTATGCATGCACGGTGCGCTGCAAGCGGGTGGTGGAGATCACCGAGGGGCCCTACGTCGTCGATCCACACTACGGCGGGCCGGAGTACGAGACGCTGGCTGCATTCGGATCATACTGCGGCGTCGACGACCTGGCGGCGATTGCCTACGCCAATCAGCTCTGCAATATGTACGGCATGGATACCATCTCCTGCGGTGCGACCATCGCCTGGGCGATGGACTGCTATGAACACGGCATCCTCACCAAAGACGATACCGGCGGCCTTGAGCTCAATTTCGGAAACGCGGGCGCCATGGTCGAGCTGACCGAAATGATCGCCATGCGCGAAGGCCTTGGCAACTTGCTGGCTGAGGGTTCCGCACGCGCGGCAGCCACGCTCGGGGGCGGCGCCAAAGATCTGGTGGTCACCGCTAAGAAGCAGGAGTATCCGGCCCACATGCCCCAGGCGAAGCGCAGCTTGGCATTGATCTATTCCGTCAATCCCTTTGGCGCGGATCACGAATCACACCAGCATGATCCAAGCTACGCAGCCTACCCGGAACGTATGGCGGAGATCGGGCTGACCAATGCGGACCAAGCCGAGGGCCTCAACAAGGAGATCGTGCGCTACGCTCTCACCGGGCAATGGGCATACTCCTGTATGGATTCGCTCAACGTCTGCCAATTCCTTTACGGGCCGGCCTGGCAACTATACAGCATGCGGCAGCTAGGAGATGCATTGCGCGCCGTCACCGGTTGGGATGTGACGGTGGACGAGCTGTTGCGCGTGGGAGAGCGGCGCCTCAATATGATGCGGGCATTCAACGCGTTGGCGGGGTTCGACCGCGATGATGACGCGCTGCCGGAAAAGCTTACCCGACCCTTGAAGGGGGGCGACACCGACGGGTATTTTGTGACCGTGGATGAGGTGGAGAAGGCCAAGGACCTGTATTATGAATTGGCGGGTTGGGATAACGCCACCGGCACTCCCGAGCGGGGGAAGCTGGAGGAACTCGGACTGGTCTGGGTCGCGGATAAGCTCTCGGGATCGGCGGCCAGTGTGGTCACGAGGAGGCACAATGAGACTGGATGAATACGCCAACTACGATGGCCTTGGCCTGGCCGAGTTGATACGGAAGAAGGAAATCACCGCGACCGAGGTTGCAGAGCTGGTATCAGCGGGAGTCGAAAGACTCAACCCGGAAATCAACGCGGTTATCGAGGTTTTCGAGGACCGTGTCGAAACACCGGACGAAGGCTTGAACCCAGACGGCCCGTTTGCAGGCGTTCCGATATTCCTCAAGGATCTGGGCGCCAGTGATGCCGGTCGAAAGCAGGAACTAGGTAGCCGGCTATGCAAAGGGCGCGTGGCCGGAGTGACGACATATCTGACTGAGCGATTCAAACAGGCCGGCTTCAACGTCATGGGCCGCACGACCACTTCAGAATTCGGCCAATCGGGCAATACAGACTCGGCACTGATGGGGAGGACACGCAATCCTTGGGATGTGACACGCAGCCCAGGTGGATCCAGCGGCGGCACGGCTGCCGCGGTCGCTTCCGGGATCCTGCCGCTTTCACACGGTTCTGATGGAGGCGGGTCCATTCGCATTCCGGCCGCTTCATGCGGTCTGGTGGGATTGAAGCCTTCTCGGGGTCGTATCACGCTGGGGCCACTGCGGGACGAGAGCATGTTCGGATTGGTGGTCGAATTTGCCCTCAGCCGATCCGTCCGTGACACGGCGGCCTTGCTCGACATCGTCTGCCGACCGGCCCCCGGCGACCCCTTTGTTATCGCTCAGCCGGAAACTCCATTCTCGGGCCAAATTGGCGCGCCGGTTGAGCCTCTGCATATTGCGTTTACGACCGAGAGTTGGACCGGAGTGGAAGTCGATCAAGAGGCCGTGGCAGGTGTGAAGCGGATCGCTGCCGCCTGCGAAGGCATGGGCCATCAAGTTGAGGAGAGTTCTTTGCACTTCGATGAGAACATCTATGATCAGAACATAGACGTGATTTGGAGTGCTTCAATGGCGGATTCCTGTGATCGGCTTGCGGACGAAATGCATCGCCAGATCTCCGCTGAAACGCTGGACGCAGTGAATTTGCGGGCGTATCGCCAGGCAAAGCGCGCCACAGCGGCAGAGCTTCTCGCCGCGCTCGCATCCTGGAACGGAGTAAGGCGCAAGGTCGGGCAGCTCTTCACCCACCACGATGTCTTGATCACACCGACGATAAACGGGCCCGCTGTGGAAAAGAGCTTTGCATCCACCAATCAGGATATCACCTACGAAGAGTGGCTGATCCAGGAAGGTCAAGCATGGCCCTTCACTGGGCTCTTCAACGTCACCGGGAATCCCGCCATCTCCCTGCCGCTCATGGAAAGCGAATCCGGCTTGCCGATTGGCATTCAGTTTGTTTCCCGATTTGGCGATGAGGGGGTGCTTATCCGCATCGCCAGCGCCTTTGAAGCGGCGATGCCCTGGAATGATCGAATACCGGCGGTCCACGCGAGCAGCCTGTTGAGCGCCCAAGGACGTGAGGTTCACTCCTGAAGAGAGATGGAGTGTGACTGCCGAAGGCGGCCATCCGTTCATCATCCCCGTGTATATGATGAATATTGGTGATCCGCAGGCGAGTTTCTCCCGCTTCTAGGAAGTCATTACTCCAGCGATGGCCGACGGTATCAGCGATCCCTTCCTTCCGCCGAAGTTCACTGGCGGAATGCTTGCCCCACAAGCCTTCGATGACTATGGGGACCCTCTCACCAGCCGGCTATTCTTTGCATTCTTCGCGATGTATGTTGCGAGCCGTCGCTTCAGTGAATGCCGTTTTGGACATGATCATTTCCCCCGAATCGGTGGGAAAGCCTCTCTCAATTCTGGGCCCCGATTCGCCTAATGAGTTCTGAAAGTGAGCCTCGACATACTGTCGGCAATCTCGATTTCCTCAAGAGCTGCTGCGCCGTTCGCTGGGTCAAGCGCAGAGACAAGTGGGCCAGAAGCCAAGACCCGCTAGGGCGACAGCGGAGTGAGCCCGCAACTCTATGATATGATGATAACAATCCCGAGCTCAACGAAGAAATGTGTCTCGATGAACATACTGGTTCTTTCGACCAGACGGAGTGTCTCGCCGGTGTAATCCGGTCGGATGTCGCGCTCCCATTCGACATAGAAGCCGAAAGAGGTCCGCTTTGAAGCCGCTGACCCAGATCTCCCCCCGGAGCGGCTTTGGCAATGGGATGCGGATATGAGTTGTTCATAGAGGAACAATGGGAGACAAAGGGCTTCCCATGTCAACATCACCTCAGAGTTTCAGCGGGATTCAACACCGTGCACTTCTCACCGCTGACAAACAGGTCAAGAGGCTCTTTACGGTCATGGTCATCGTTGGATTCATCATCACCTTCGTTATGCGCTCAGGCCGGGATGTGCCTCCGCTGAGCCCTTGGGAACTCATCTTGGGAATCGCCTTTGGCCTGATCTACCTGGCGGTAGGTCTGAACGACCGCCCGTTCTTTGAGCTTTTGCCCGCTGGATGGGCGGAAATGCTCTTCTTCCTGGTGCAGTGCGGGTTGATCTTTGGCGTCGGCCTTACGTTGGGGGTCGGGGGCAGCTGGTTGATGGGCATACCGCTCGCCGGCTTTGCCGTGGAGATGCTCGAACCTGAACGGCGCTGGGCGGTGTACATCGGCGTGGTGGCTTGTGCGGTCTTGCCGCTCGGGCTACGCGAGGGGAACTGGATCAGTGCACTTGTCAATTCCGTCACGACGGGCACGGCAGTCATCTTCGTGGCCATCTTCGCACAAATGCGCTTGAACGAGCAGAAGGCTCGGGAGCGCGCAGAACAATTGACGCTGGAATTGGAGCGAGCAAACACACAACTAGCCGCATACGCGACGCAGGCTGAAGAACTGGCGATGACGCAAGAACGCAATCGCGTGGCACGCGAGATCCACGACAACCTTGGCCACACACTCACGATCGTCAACGTGCAGATTGAGGCCGCCAAGGCGGTGATGGGATCCGATCCCGGTCGCGCGCTCGATGCAATGAAGAAAGCCCAGAACCTGGCGCAGGAGGGGCTCATCCGAGTGCGCGAGTCCGTGAGCGCACTGCGCGAGTCTCCAGTCAACAACCGGTCTTTGGACAATGCCATTGAGGATTTGACCCAGGCGGTCGAGAGCAGCGGCATCGTGACCGGCTTCCGGGTGACCGGTGAGCCATTCACGGTGGACCACAAGGTCGCTCTGGCGCTGTATAGAGCTGCTCAAGAAGCCCTGACGAATGTCTGCCGTCACTCGCGTGCGTCACGTATCGACGTCAATCTGGAATTTCGGCTCGACGAGGTCCGCCTAGAGGTGAAAGACAACGGTGTGGGCGCAGGGCAGATTAGGGAGGGATTCGGCCTCCTGGGCATCCGTGAGCGGATGCAATTGCTGGGTGGGAGTCTGGAGATAGATACAGGGACGGGAAAAGGATTCCGTCTATATGCATGCGTGCCCGTGTCGCCAACGGGCCGTTTGATCGAACCAGAGGTGTAGAATGGCGATCCGTGTGATGCTGGTCGATGATCAAGCCCTTTTCCGGGAAGGCCTGGAGACCTTGTTATCGGTCCATGACGACATCCGGGTCGTCGGCCATGCGGGGGACGGCCAGGAATGCGTCGAGGTCGCAACTAAAGTTCGACCGGACGTGGTCCTGATGGATATCCGCATGCCGATCATGGATGGCGTCCGGGCTACCCGTCTGCTAAGCGATGCTCAACCTGAGTGCAAGGTGATCGTGCTCACTACCTTCGATGACGATGAATACATTTTCGATGCCCTGCGCATGGGCGCGGTGGGATACCTATTGAAAGATGTAGCATCCGCGCAATTGGTCGAGGCGATCCGTGCTTCTGCAAGGGGCGAATCAATCCTCGGGCCCTCGGTCGCTGCAAAGGTGATCACCGAATTCAAACGGGTTTCGAGCATGGTCCCGCCGTTACAAATGGAGGAGTTGGTCGAGCCGTTGTCGCAACGTGAGCTGGAAATACTGCAGCTGATCGCCCGCGGCGCCAGCAACAAGGAGGTCGCCAAGCAGTTATTCATCGCCCAAGGCACGGTGAAAAACCACATGACGAACATCCTGGGGAAGCTGGGCGTGCGCGATCGCACGCAGGCTGTGATAAAGGCGAGGGACCTGGGTCTCCTATAACCGGATCCGTGAGAACTTCGACAGCGACCTAAGACGGGCCGCTGTTTTTGGTTTAAGTCACGGTCAGACGTGTGACCCGGTCACGTACTGAAATGTGACCCGGGGAATGACCTGCCGCACATTACCGCTCCCCTATCGGCGGCTACACTGAGTTTAGATCCGTCACAAGACGGGCGATCTATCAAAGAAAGGAGACGACATGAACGAGACGATTCTGGAAGCCAGAGATTTGGTCAAGCGATATGGCGATCTGGCCGCCGTCGACAATGTCAATCTCGCCATTCGAAAGGGGGAAATCTTCGGCCTGCTTGGGCCGAATGGGGCCGGCAAAACCACGATCATCTCAATGATAACCGGGCTTCTCAAGCCGGATGACGGCAGCATCATTGTGGGAGGCCTGGACGTACAGACCGAGCCCAACGCGGTCAAAGCCAGGTTGGGGCTCGTGCCGCAGGAACTGGCGCTCTACCCCACACTCTCGGCGCGGGAGAACCTGAGCTTCTTCGGCAGTATCTACGGCCTGGGGGGCAGGCAACTCCGGGAACGCGTCGAGGCCATGCTGGCGATGGTCGAGCTGACCGAGCGCGCTGGAGAACCGGTTCAGACCTACTCAGGCGGTATGAAGCGCCGGGTGAACATCGCAGCGGGTTTGCTGCACCAACCTGAAGTCTTGTTCCTGGACGAACCTACTGTTGGCGTTGATCCCCAAAGCCGCAACGCCATCTTCGAGGCGGTTGAAGCGCTCAATCGCGCCGGGATGACGGTGATCTACACCACACATTACATGGAAGAAGCGCAGCGCTTGTGCCACCGAGTTGCGATCATCGACGATGGGCAGATCATTGCCCTCGATACGCCGCATGCGCTCATCAAGAGCCTGGGGGGCGGCATCCTGGTGCTTGGCTTAGAAGATCCTGAGGCTGGACTTCCCAATGGTCAAGTGCAGGCAGCAGTCGATAGGACTAGCGAGCTGCCCTCGGTCAAATCCCTTACGCGTGATGACGGGCATTTCAAGATCGAGACCAATCAATTCCAGGAAGCGCTGATGAGCATCCTCGATATCACCAATCGACTCGACGTGCGAATCACGGATATGGAAAAGTGGGAACCCAACCTGGAGAGTGTCTTCCTGCATCTGACAGGAAGGAAGCTGAGGGAATAGGGGGATGATCATGAAAAGATCAAGCTTGTCCGTTATACGCAGTGTTGCCCGAAAGGATATGAAGATCCTGTTACAGGAGCGTGGTACGCTGATGTACTTGTTCGTACTTCCCCTGCTCTTCATCCTGGCCCTCGGCGGAACCTACGGTCTGAGGGAACCCCCAGAAGCTACCGCGATCCACCTGCCCGTTGTAAACCTCGATGCAGGGAGCGAGGCATCGCAAACACTAATTCAGGCACTTAATCAGGGCGGAAGCATCCGATGTGACCTCTATGAAGAAACAAAGGCCAGAGCCGCCTTCGCCAAAGGAACGATCAAACGCTTGCTCACGATCCCAGCCAACTACAGCGCTGATCTGGAGGCTGGTCATGAAGTAACGCTGCAGTTGGTGAATGCATCCGATGCCAGTTATACCAGGAGCGAAGCCGTGCACCGAGTGGTCGCCGGTGTGACCGCAGATCTATCGCTCCAGTCCCAGTTGATCCGCAGCTTCCGGCAGATGGCCGACATGCAGGCAGGGTCATCCCAGGAACAGCAAGCCTTTACCACCGAGATCATCATCGATCAGGCGCAAAGCCAGTTCGAGCGATCAAGGACAGAGCCGTTGCTGGGTGTGCAGGAAAGCTGGGCGCAGCACTTGTTGGAGGGGGATGAGAATGACATCAACCCTCTCAATGTGTATGTGCCCGGTTTCGCTGTACTTTTCATCTTCCTTACCGCCCAGACAACCGCTCAGTCGATCTACGAGGAAAAGGAGATCGGTAGCTTCCGCCGGCTGCTGGCGGCCCCCATCAACAAACTCACGGTCGCAATCGGCAAAATGGCACCAAACTTCATTGCCGGTCTGACACAGATCATCGTGCTCTTCGGCGCCGGGGTCTATCTCTTCCCCGTGATCGGACTCGACCACATGACGCTTGGGAACGATTTCCTGGCGTTCGCCCTGGTTTGCTTCGCCGTACTGCTTTGCTCCTCGAGCCTCGGCGTGCTTATCGCCGGGATTGCGCGCACCAAGGCTCAGATCAGCGCCTTCAGCCAGGTCGTCCTCTGGATCTTCGGATTCGCCGCCATCTGGCTGGACAAGTTCGCGCGAATTTCGCCGTTTGACATCATCAGCAAACTGATTCCGCATACGTGGGCGAATGGGGCTTTCCTAGACCTGACCATACGCGGTCAGGGACTGGTTGAGATCATGCCCAGCCTATTGGTCTTGTGCGGATTTTCGCTGGTGTTTTTCGCCGTCGGACTCTGGCGATTTGACTATCGCTGAGCAGAACGAAAGAGGAAACGGATCATGAACTACATGCGAGACTCTCTGATACTGGCCAAGAAAGACCTGAAGGCGCTCTTCAAGGATCGCGGGCAGCTGGTCGTGCTGTTTGTGCTCCCGCTGGTTTTCTCCTTGATGCTTGGCGGCCCTCATGCAGGTGCGAAGAATCTGGTAAGCGCAAGCGGGGAGGCCAAGCTATCGATCAACGCCATCCTGGTGAATGAGGACCGGGGCTTACTCGGGGCCCAGATGGAAGAAGTGTTGCGTGATATTCAACCACTGCAGATCCGAACCATTGCTTCCAGCAGCCTGGCTGATCGAAAGGTAGCCGACGGGGATGCGCCGGTCGCGATCGTCATCCCGTCCGATTTCAGCGCCACTATCGAAGCCAACCAACCGACCCGGCTCCGACTTATCAAAGACCCGGCCCGGCAGGCAGAAGCCCAGGTCGTTGCCGGGATACTGAAAGAGGTGCTGACCGAGCTGAGCATTCGAGCGGAGATCGAGTACGGCATCCGTGCAGTCTACGCCAGGACGGGCGCGCTTCATGGGGCGGACCCGGAAACAGCACGTGCGGTGCAGGCACAAACGATGGGGGTCGTCTGGACGGCGGTGCAGGAGATCCGGCAAAACCCTGCCATCCTTGTCGATCGTAAGGATCTCGCCGGGGAGGAGCGAGTGCTCACGGCCAGTGGGGTCGTGTTCGGGTTTATTATGCCCTTGTTTTCCACGATGTTCGCCTTTTTTATGGTTGGCATCATGTCCGAGTCAATCCTGAAAGAAAAGGAAGCCGGTTCTTTCCGCCGGTTGTTGGCGGCGCCGATCCACCCGGGCACCGTCATCGTCGGCAAGCTGGTGGCCTTTATCGGGGTGGTCTTCTTGCAGATGTTGGTCCTATTTGGCATCTGCAGCTCCTTGTTCGATATGCCACTCGGGGATCCCCTGGGGCTGCTGGCACTCACCCTGGCGCTGTCACTGGCAGCAACGGGCTTGGGCATGCTGTTGGGGTCGCTCGCACGCACCAGCAAGGAAGCGGGAAGTATCGGGATCTTGCTGGGTTTTGGGCTCTGGTTTGCCAGTGGTTTCACCCGCTTCAGTATCGATCTGAGTGGCGGGGCGATCCAGTTCAATGTGCCCGTTGAAGGGCTGAGGGCCTATGTGTCCCAGCTCACCCCGCATGCCCATGCGATCCGTGGATACTATGATTTGATGATCTATGGCGCCGATCTGCCCCGGCTGCTTCCTAATCTCGCTGCGTTGCTTGGTTTCGCCGGCGTGTTCCTGGCTGTGGCGATTTGGCGCTTCAAATTCGATTAGGAACCTGAAGAGGGTAGCATTAGAGGCCGAGTGAGCGCATGCAAACGCCCAGATCTCAGGCTATGAGCGTTCCGCAGATACCATCGGTGAGTTGGTAGAGCACCCGGGGATGAAGCACGGGAGCCAAAACGATCCCGCTTACCCTCATGACCCTGCGCCGCAGAAGAGCTTCCCTCATCACCCAGCGAATGATCCATTAATAGGGCTGCCTAATGCTTGCGGTGAGCCTAGTTGCGCCCGTCAACACGAGTTTGAATGAGGGATTATGCCGGGTGCCTCTACTTTGCAGTGATGTAGAAGAAATCGACCGGAGACGGACCCAAATAGCGATTGATTTGGTCTTTCATATCGTTTGGTAGCAGCGGTTCCACAACCAGCTTGCCACCTTCGGATTGGATGGCCGTGAAATGAACCCAAAAATCATTGATATCCAGCAGCATCCCTTGGTGCACGCCCGCAGCCAGCATAGCATCTGCCAGGGCGGGCATGCTCATGCTCGGACCGGCGAAATAATACAGGGTCTTTGCGTCGCGATCCAGGCCCAGGCTGGAGCGCCAGGTGACGATCTCGCTGCTGATCGATCCGCCCCAATCCGTGATCGAATTGTTGTACACCCTGGGCGATATTTCCTCCTCTTGAATGATTAAGCGGCAGTTCTGGCGCCATGCTTGTAGATGCGGGGTATCGTTAATATCCTCTCCCCAACTTCCGATCCGGACCTCTCCGCTGCGGTAGATCCCAACGGTTGCCATTTCGCTCTTCGGCGGCAGGGCTACGATGCCATCCACCATTGCACCAAACTGGCCGTTGGCCGCTCTGAATCCACCATTGAACGCGGCCAGCAGGATGCCCGCCTCTCGGTCCTTATCAGGGATCAAACCGTCACCCTTAGGCCCGTCAGGCAGGGAGGGCTCGCTGAAACCTAAAATGAAGTGCAGTCGGGTACGGGTCAAATCAAATGCAACGACTGCCACGATCGCATAGGGACGCTCTGGGTCCGGCTGCAGAAATGTGCGAGCAGCCACGACGTGACCATCCCGGTCGTACAGGTAGGGCAGCCAGACCCCTTCGGCCTCCATTGAGCCAAACGGGAGCAGTGTGGAAAGCTGCCATACGTATGGAGTTGGCGTCGGTGTGGGGCTGGAAGCCTTTTCGGGGAGCTGATCCTGAGGATCCTCTGGCTGCTCCATGGAGGCAGGTGTTTCAGCGGCGGCAGAGGGCGTAGGAGTGAGTTGTGCGGGTTCTGGGGTAGAGGATGGGCCTCCGATAGAGGCTTCAGCGAGAGGAGTCAGTACCAACGGGGAGGTACCGCTTCCCCAAGGAGCCTCGACCTGTTCGAAGCCGTATCGGTACAGCCAATGTTTTGCTGTGTCCTGCATCTGGAATATGATGGTCTCGATCTGGGCTACTGCCTGGGGTCCTAGGAGATTGCGCATATGGTTGGCGACCCGGGCTCCGAAAGCAGGCCGGATTTCAACAATGGCCACAGTGCTCGCGCAACCAAGCAAGATGGCGAGTAGAACCAGGGCCAGAATTCGTTTGAATGAACGGCGGTATCTCAACCCGTTGTCAGGCAAGAGTTTTCCCTCGGCTTTCAGGGAGCTTCTCTGAACGCTTTTCAGCGGGCTAGGCAAAGGAAGAGACCTCGTTTTGCGAAAAATGTCACAGATGAAGACGCCGGAACGATTTTGATTCTTTGTCTACTACACCTATATTCCCCTGCTTTCATTGATCATATCATTGGCAACCACTTTCGTATCTGGGCTCCGGGCAGGAATCCAAGATCAACCTATCACGATATACCTCTTATTCAAGCGGCTAGCGCCCTCGTCCTCGGCAGCCCTCACATAGATGCGCCGACTGCAGAATGAAGCCCGGGCACTCTCTTCCGGTTATGCACGGGCTCCCGTGGGAAGTGGCGTCAGCGTATTCTGAGCGTGGCGGTGCCTTGACCAGAACGCTGTCCAGCAGCCACGATCACCTGCAGCAGGTAATCGCCCCACACCCAGGTGCACCCAGGGACATCGTCCGTCAGCCCCACCTGAATATGATATGCGCCGGTCATGACATCATTGAAGAATACGATGGTGTTGCTAAAGCCGCAGGCCTGCCCGGGTATCGAGAAGTGATTGATGACAGTGAAGTGCTCTTCCCTCAAGCCCGTGACAGCCACGCCGGTCCGGGGATCTGTTACGACGACAAGCAGGTTCGCGGGCTCCGTATTGTAGGGCCGGGCAAAACCCTGTCCGGCCTCCACCTGAACGAGCAAGGCAGTGGCATCACCGGCCACCTCGGGCGAAATCTCAGAGATATCTCGCGTCAACGCATTCATTATTCTCCTCCTTGGCGGGCTTCGAGCTTTCAGTTTGGCGAATGGCCAACGCCCATATCAAACATGGCGGCGGCTACTTCGTGATGGCAATTTGCGGGATGTTCAGCGCGGCCGAATTGCCCGGGTTCAACTCAGTGGGCACGATGATGATGTGCGTCCCGGAGCCTCCCGATTGCTTGACGAAATCGCTGATCGTGCGAATGTCCGCTCGACTGAGGGCAGGCTTCTGAATGCCCACCGTTTTGCGCATGATGATTCCTGTGAAGCCGGGAGGGTGGGTATGGGCTATTACCCCTGTTGCTCCCCTCGCTGAAACCGAGCCGGCTCGGCCCAGCCGCAGGAACTGCTGGCGGCCCACGGTATACAGCAGGACCTCCCGGTCCGTAGCCAGGGTGATTTCACCCATCTCGCGCAGCGTGGGCCCCAGCCGGCTCACCGCCACCCTCTTGAGCGGCAAATCCCCCTGCTTGAGCGCCCTGATCACCAGGCTGTTATGCCGCCCCCATCTGAGATACTGACCAAAGCGGGAAAGCAGACCCCCGCCCACGCCGAACACGAATGCGCCCCCGGCCGCGTAGCCGGCAGTGGTGAGATAGGTGTCGAGAGGACTCAGTCTTCCCTGCGCGACGTCATGGATCGCCACAGAGCCAAACGCCTGGGGGAGCGCCGCTCCCAGGGAGCCCACAGTAGAGGCGAGCACCCTGCTGCCCGAATATCGCAGCACGTTGTTCGCCAGTTTCAGCCCAGCTCCGCTGGTCACGATAAATAGGGCGATGTTGGCGGCGTGCTCTGCGTGGGACACACGAGAATAGAGCCGGCTGTCCTTGCTCGTCGGAGCGTTGGCCGCGCTGGTCGCGGTCAGCCCGGTGATGGCGATCGCGGCAATGACGAGGAACCATATCACCCGACCGTCGGGGTCAATGGCGATCATGGGCCGGTTGTCCACATATGCATATGGGTTCAGAGGCGGCGTGCGTACGCTGCGCTGATCCCCTTGAAGGGATATGGGATCGCAGGTCAACCACCGCCCCAGCCACGGTGCGTATTGGCGGGCGCCGAAATCGATAAGCGAGCTCTCCTCCGCGCGTTCCTTCCCGGTCAGCCGGAAGCGCTTGTGGGCGAAGCTGCCAAAGGTGGTCTCCCCGAACGGCGTATATTCCTCCCGGTTGATCCAGGCACCGCTGTCGTCGACGACAAGGTTGCTGCTCTCGAGGTGATCTCCCAGGTGGAACTGAATGGCGGGGCTGGCGTCGTCAGCAAACAGGGGGCCGCCAATGCGCACGAGGGCGATGCGCCGCGTGCCATCCAGAACATGGAGGTAGTTGGTCTCCTGCTGCACGCCGCCGCTGACCCGGCGCTGATGCGCGAAAACGCCGTTGATGACCGTGGAGATCTCCAAATCCCCGTTTTGCTTGCGCACGACTTTCTTGACCCTGTGGCCAGCCGCGTCGTAGAGATACTGTGCAAATTCTGCGGGCGGTTGGCTGCCGGTTTGCGCCCGGAAGGCCTTCAGCCGATCGCTGTGATCCCACTCGAAATGTCGATCGCCCCCCTCGCGTGTCAAATTACCGTTTGCATCGTATTGGTAGCCGTAGCTGCTGTTTCCGATGACCATCGCCTGGAGCCGGTTGCTGTTGGCCATCAGGCGGTATTCGCGGCTGTAGCTTGCTGCTCCGGCTACGTGATCCAGACGCCCCAGGTTCCCCACTCGATCATAGTCATAGACTTGCGCATATTCGTGTGTCTGGTTGGCCGCCAAACACTTGGCGGAATCTGACCAGGGTGGAGCGGCCGCCGGGCCGTCGCATTCCCGCCCGGTGGCCGTCCGCAGGCGGTAGAGCGGATCATAGGCGAACTTGCGCAGCAGCCGATCCGATCCCACGGTGCTTCCGGCGACGCCATCGCCCGGGACGCGATCATCGATGGCGAGCACATTCGCCGCCAGATCGTAGGAATAGGCGTAATCCTGCAAGGGGAGACCGACGGCATGGTATGTTCCCTCGGCAGGCTGAGTGAAGCGTTCAGAGCGCATCCTGAGGAGGCGGCTGCTCTCATCGTCATATGCGTAGCGCGTCATGACGCCGTTGCCGTACGCGATCAGGATCCGTTGGCCGAGCGCGTTGTACGCGATCCTGTCAACGAACGCTCCTCCATTCAGCGACAGGCTGACCAACTTACCTGAGATATCGTATTGCAGGACCAGGCTCTTCCGCTGCCCGCTCACATCCTGCGGGTACTTGAGTTGCCTCATGTGACCCACCGCATCGAACTCTGCCGACACCCTGTAGGACACCGCATCCAGGAGAGCCGCGGCATGCGCGGCAAAGGCGACACCCGGCGGCGGTTGCCAGTCGACATGAAATGCGATGACTTGCCAGTTCGCGGGAGGTGGATTGAAAACACCGAGGATCGGCGGGTCGGCAATGGGCTGGCGGATCTCCTCCAGGGCGTTTCCATGGATGTCATATCTGTCGAAGGTATGCAGCCCCGCCTCATCGTAGTGTCGGTAGAGGCGTCCGATGAGATTTGCAGAAAGGGCTTGACCCTGGGGGAGGGCGGCCCCAGGATCGGTCCCATAAATCAGGCGTTCCCTCATCGTGACGCTTTCTACGCCGCTGTCCCGTGCCCAACTCGCCGTCCGCCTCCCAAGATCGTCATGCGCGTTCAGGATGAGGGAACCCTTCCCGTCCCGCCGTTCAATCTCGTTTCCCACGGCGTCAAGTACAAAGCGCCGCACACCAGCATCCAACTGTTCGATTCGTAGCAACCGCGCCCCATCGTCGGGTGCGGGTTGCTCACTTCCAGCGCTGCTGCTGGGGGTCAGATCGTAAACGTACTTGACCGCAGTCCGGCCGAGAGGGTCTATCACCTTGACGAGGTTGCCCTGTGCGTCGTAGGTGAGTTCTGTTTCGAGTTCTTCTATCGCGGACCAGGCGCCGCCGGGTAGCGGGTTTCGATTGCGCGAGACGATCTTCACAACCCGGCCCAGCGCGTCGACCGTGGCGCTCATCGGCGTGTTCAAGTGCTGCATATATTGCGCGGACATGGCTGGATGTGTCCGACCGGCGTTGTCGAGTTGGTCGTACGTGTATGACTCCCAGGGTGTGGGCGCGAAGGCATCCGGCGTCCCCAGGTCGGGGAGAGCCAGAGTGCCGGGGACTCCGAAGACCACTCTCTGCTCGGACCCATCGGGATGGAGTGTGCGCGTGACCTGGCCTCGAGGATCATAGAAGAATGTGGTCTTCTGCCGGCGTTGGTTTGCGGCCGGGGGAGTATAGTCCCATCCGCAGTCGAAAAAAGGCCCGAACTTTTCAACGACCCGGCCTTTGTTGTCATAGGTCTGCCAGCCGCTGACGATCACGCGACCCTTCCCGGGAGGGCAGGCGGCCTGCTCGACGGCGTCCTGATCGGCTGCCGTCTGGTCGGCCGGCAGACCAGCGTCATCGAACGGCAATTTCCCGAGGCCGACCGCCTCGGCGCGCGTCCGGCTTTGAAGGAGCCGTCCGAAGCCGTCTGTGTACTCCAGCATCTCCATTTCAGCATCCCGGTCTGGCAGTGGAATGTGACTATCGTGGAAATGGTGAACTCGCTGGCGCGTTCGCACCGAGATGGGCTGTGCGGAGGACACGAACGCGTCCAGCGCATAATCGAAACGGACACCCGGGTGGGCCGCATCATCGCCCACATTCTCGCCGACCCTCCCCATCGATGAGGTGCTCTCGACCAACCCGAGAGGTGTGAAGCTGTAATGTGTGCGGTTCTTGTTGGGTCCAGTCACCTCCCGAGGCTGAAAGGCGCGGTAATCGTACGTGGCCGCAGTGGTCAGGTTGGCGGGGTCGGTCACTCTGGTGACCATCAGTTCATATCCGTCATAGTCGAGCAGCGTGTCTTTCTTCAGCGAGTCGCGGGTCACTTTCACCAAGCCGCGCCCCTGAGCCGGCGAGTCGTGAAAGTCATATTTGTGCGTTGTCGATGTGAAGTAACCCGCAACATGCTCGTCACCGGCGACTCCGGAGTAGTATCTGTAGCCGGCCAAAGGCGCCAGGCTGCTTCGGAACGCCTGCGGGTACTCGGCGGTCCAATTTGGACCGCCGGCCGGATCAAGATAGGGCGGCATCTCAGGCGGCACAGCCACTGCCGGCCCGCTGCGATACGCGTCCTGCAGGATCTCCCTGGTCAGGATCAGCGTCTCGCTCCGTACGGGGGCCCCGAAAACGCCCATTTGGCCGAAGGGCAGTCCCTGGAACGCGGGTCCGTCGTAGTAGTTGATGGTCTGCCCGATGACTTCCAGGCTGGCGTCGCCCTCGCCAGTGGCCCTCAAGCTCAGGACCGGCATGGAGCCGTCGTTCTGGATGCTGTAGGAAGTCGTGCTGGCCACACGGTCGACGATATACACGCCCGCATCCTCACGCTGGGCGAATGCCGTCCAGCTACAGGTGGCGATGAAGGGATCGCCCGGCGTGTCGGCCAAGGCTCTCCAGCCTCGTGGGCAGGCGATCTTCACCTGCTTGCGCGGCTGCCCATATTGGTCATATTCGTCCACCAACGTGAACTGGGTCATGGGGTCGCTGCCCCGTTCCCACTGGGTCACTCGTTGAGCCAGCGTGTGGGGGAAGAAAATCCTTTCCTGCCAGGCAGGCGGACCTGGGGGAAGGGCGGAGCCCACTGGCAGCGGGGAGAGCCCATACAGGTGCTCCGTCACCGTGTAGGGTTTGGTCTGGCGCTCCGTACCATCCATGCAGTAGATCTCGCTGCGCAGAACCTTGCCCCGCAGCGCGCGCAGGGCAAGCCGCCGCCCCTTGCGCGGCAGATTTTGCAGCAGCGCGACCATGGAAAGGGGGCGGGAGAGCATGTTGGGATCGCCATCCCAATATTCCATTGTGAGATCGAGCTCTTGTGGATCGCCGCGCTCGTCGATAACCCCTCCCTGATGGAACCACGTGCGCGTCTCTACGGGAGGTGAATGAGACGCCGGCTGATTCAACACTTCCTTGAATTCGGTGTCCCGCTGGTCTACCCTGCCGAAGCCCCTAAATTCCCGCTCCGTTCCGTCCCAATATCCATGATGGTATTCGTACTCTGTGACCAGGCGTGTGGACGAGAAGGGTTCGCTGACCACCACGCGAGACACAACCTGTACCGTGAAGGGAAGTTTGGTTTTCCACGGCTTGCCGGCGCGGTGATCTGCGAGGAGAAAATCGGTTGAGGGCCGGTAGGTGATCTCGGTCGTGGCGCCCATATTGTTGTCGATCGAGGCCAGCAGCAACGGCTTGATCCCGCCCGTGAAATCCAGGTATTTGTAGTTCCGCCCCCTGTGCTGGGCGAAATCATAGCTCCAGAGAATCCCCTGAGTGCCGGTGCCCCCCATATCGGCCGCACGCACCGAGTCCACGTCTGATACCGGCGGCGTGCCTTCGATCCGGATGGGGGGGCTCCACCGGTTGCCCCCTTGGTTGATCCACAGGAGCACAGTGTTGAAATCGATATAGATGAGATCAGCGGCGCCATCGCCGTCGCAGTCGGACAGGAACAACCTCCCGGGATCATAGCGATGGGGCAGGGAGGGAGCCTGCACCATTGTCAAGCGCCTCCCGAACCGGCCGTGGCCCAGGTTGGGCCAGTAGCTGATTCTACGGCTGTGCACCTCGACGATATCCTGGGATCCGTCTCCGGTCATATCTGCAAGCCGCACCCGCCCTTCCGGCGCGCCGAAAAAGACGTCGGGAAACAGCGCCGCATCGTGCTTCCGGGGGACGGCGACCGGATCGTCAAAGCCAACCCGGCCGTCGCGGCACATGTTCCGAATATAGAGGAAATGGTGAGGCTGGGTACTCAACACGTCAACGACCCCGTCACCATCCAGGTCGACAAGACGCACGTTGGGATCCTTCAGGTCGAAGGAAGGCGCCTGACGGTAGGCGCGAAAGCGCCGCCATTCGCCCGAGAAGTCATTGGTGAAGTGGCCGCTGGAGGTGCCCAATGTCACCAACATGTCGGCCGTACCATTGCCCTCCATATCCGCAAGCTGAACCCCACTATCGGCCAATGTGATGCCGGCAGGCACATGCTTCAGCGGCCGCGGAGCTGCAAAGCGCATGTCGCCCAGGTTTCGCCAATAGCGGTAGCCGGTAGGGCTGGTGTGCATCACCCCCGGCAGGCCGTAGCCATCGAGGTCTATGATTTCGTAGTTGGCGTCCGCTAGGGACCTTTCCGGGAGATAGTCGCATGGCGCGCGGAAAGTCCGGTAATGCCGATGGGTGGGGTCGAACTCCGAGTACGCCAGCGACACGGGGGGGAAGGATTGGGTTTCCGCCCCCTTGTGGCCGCGGTGCAGGACTTGTGTCAGCAGGGAGTGGCCGCTGTATTGAGCCTGTCGATAGGATAGTACGTAGCTCCGAATCAGCTCGTATTGGTCCGCAACACCGGGAAGGCGCCGCTTTATCAGAATACGTCTGCACCGCCTTGCGGTCCGAAGCTCGAATCCGCCGCGATAGGTGGAAAAGGGGTCCGGCCTCACTTGCCATGTCCCGGAGAGAACCCCGTCGGCATTGTACTCGCCGTAGTCAAAGTCAATGCGCCACAGATAGCGGTCGGCGTTCACGGCCGGCTCGTGGTATTCACAGTATGCAATGGACTTCAGATAGACCTGGTTGTAGTCATGGTGCCTCTCCTCCCGGTAGGTGCCAAGATCCGCCTGCAGATCCACGCCACGATCCCTCGCGTACGAATAGACGATTCTGTTCCCATGAGGATCCCTGGTTTCCTGGAGCAGCCAGCGGAAGATCTTCGTGGCACCGCCCTCGGTGACGAAGATCCGGCTTTCACCGCTCGGCCCAAAGGTGCTGCGCAGCCCGTTTTTGGAATCGATCTCCCAGGAAAGCTGGCCGTCGCCGGCCCGAACCTTCCGGATGCGGGAGAAGCTGCCTTCGACAAGGGGACGATATCTGCCATGCCCGACGTGGACCAGATCCTGCGTCTCGGAAATGACGAATACGTCCTCGTCTGTGTGCCATATCGGGTTCCCCTGGGCGTCGTGCCGGTCATCGTACAGCGGTATGCCTTTCTCAATCTTCCGCTGCACACAAGGAATGGAGAGGCGCCACCCCACACCGAAGGGCCCGTTTCCAGCGGCTGTGCTGTAGTCGAGGGCCAGAGCTGGCTGCAAATCTTCCCGCCCAGGGGGTGTGCTGATGGGAAGGTGCAGATTGCCCGTGCCTGTATGCAGATCGGGTTGGAACTTCTCCCCCATCCCGCGGATAGCCCCGCCGCCTTTCGGCAGCGGCAGAATCTGCGCTGAGACGCCCGATTTGCTTGCCGCCATTTGTCCTTCCTCTAGGGTTTGGGCAAGGGGGCAATGTAGGTATAGTTCAAGCCGAAGATCACGTCCTTGATCGCAGCAAAGTCGAAGACCTTGTGCCCATTTATGAGCAGGGGCTGGTTGCCATCCATCTTCAAAAAGGACGGGTTGTCGTCAGGCGAGAAGTAGAGGTACCAGCGATCTGTTAGGCTTTGTGTGATGCCATCCTGACTGCTCTTGAGCGCGCCGAGGTAGTGGGGCTTCAGCGCCGCATAGTCGGATGAATTGGCGGCGGGGGTATCAAGTTCCTTGAGACTCGCCGGCACCAGATCGGCCTCCTGCCAGTTCACATTTTGACTCTGGAGCCAGCTCTTGGATGCGATTCGCACCTTCAAGCTGGTCAGTTCATCGTTCTTCGAGCGGATATAGAGGCCGACGTTCTGGAGCTTGCGATCCGATTCGTTATACCCAAAATCGCTTCCCGTGGTTTCCAGCATGATCGTATACGCCCCTGTGGTGCCGTCGGCGGTCTCTATCATATCGAGCGGCAGGGGGGCATCCTTGAGGTGGAAGAGCGCGTCCGGGAAATCCATGCGGAACGAGAAGGCTCGCATGGCGCGCCGGCGTCTGGACAGCCTCTTCAGCACATCCTGATAGTATTCGTGGTCCATCAGCGCGGTGTAGTCAATCAGGATCTGGACATCAGAGATCGTATCGTAGTCAATGCGGTTTGCATACTTGGGCATCTCGAACATCCATTGTGCGGCAACTCCCTGGCCTTCGAACGGATTCAGCATCGACGATTGGGAAGCCAGGGGAACCGTTTTGGTGAGCCCGCCGCCCTGGGGATTGGTCAAGGCGACCGCCTCAGGCGGGTGGCGCAAGGTTGTTGTGGCGAAATTGCTCACCAGCTTCCCCTGATCCTCAACGGTCTCCTTGGTGACAACCTGGGAGCTGCCCAGGCAAGACAGGGTCGCCTTGATCCCTTCCTGCCCGATCAATCCCGTCAGATTCACCCCCACCGACCGTATCCGGCGCTGGTAGTGCCCGGGGTAGTCCTGGTCGAATGATTCGAGTGTGGTGGCAAAGGGCAGGGCGCCGGTCTCAAGGAAGCGGGCGAACAGGAAGGGATGCTCAGCGGCAAGAGAGATCACTTTCGTGATGTGCAGTTTGCGCTGCTCGTGCAGGTATTTTTCATTCTCGAGCGTGGCGATATCCCGCAGCAGCGTGTCCGCGCCGAGCAGCCCTTGCTGAGAAGGCTGGAAGTAGTCGAAACGCACAATGCTCACACCCGAGCCCGGAGAGCCTGGCCCCGAGGGCGCAAACCTTCGCCGGGGTTGAACGCCGCGCTCAAACTCGAGTGCACGCTGGGCCAGCCATGCAGCGATCGTGCCGTAGGTGAGGTAGAGGCGATAGTTCTTCTTGACTTCCTGCGCCAGGAGGTTCCAGAGCTGCGGATTGAAGAACTCGGTCTCCAGGAGCTTGGCTTTCTCAGCGGCGAAGCTCGATTCTAGCCCGGCGATCAGGGACTGCTGCCTTGCGGACTGGTGGGCGCTCAGCGCGCCAATGAGGTTGAGACGGGCAGCGTTGTACTCGGCCGTCCGCAGCACCTGCAGTTGCATGCGCAGGTTCTCCTCATTCTCCTCCAGCCCGCCCATGTAGCTGAGCCACGAGCCTGTTCCGCTCAACAAGCCCGCCCCGATGTTGCTTGACGCCGCCGCCGACGCCGCCCCGCCGAAGATAATTCCCATCACCGAGAAAACGCTTCCCAGTTCGTCGATCCGCTTCTCGATGGAGGCTGCCTGGGCATTCACCTTCTCAATTCCCATATACGCGCCCTCCACCTGGTCGAGAGCCTCCTTGAGGCGCAACTGCGCCAGCTGCACCCCGGCCTGCGAGATGGCTGCCGCCTGTGAAGCGTTCATCAACTCCAGATTCTCCTTTTCGAACTGGTTCTTGAACTGGATGAAATCCTTCTCGGCCGCCAGCGCCATCTGTGCGAAGTTCTTCGCCATGGCGACCAAGTACTCGAAGCGGTAGAAAGACACATCCTCCTGTGGAAACCCCAGGGCGTTGAAGCAATGGTCGATATGATAGATCCCCAGGCAGGCGCGGCACGTCAACGAGTCAATCACCGGATTCCGGGGGACGCAGAGATCGTTCTTCACCCAGTCAGGCAATGCCCGCTTCACCTGCGAGGGGTCAATCGTCCATGGGCCGGCGGGAATCTCCGGGGCCAGCGCGCTCCCCAGGCCGACCAGCGGGCCGATCTGCTCGTATTTCGCCTTGGCATCCGAGGCCTGAAAGGCTTCATACGGGACAAAGAACGGGCTCTCGCTGCCGATGCTTCCATACGGGGCCGGTGGAGCGTTCACCTCGGCGACTGGCACCAGATCCGTTTCGGACGCAATTTCGAGGAAGGCGGTCGCGGCTGCCGGGCCGGTGGAAGCTACCCCGCTCTCTTCCGGCACAGCCGGCGCCAGCCTTGAAACCTTCTGCGCGCGAAAGGCCTGTTCCATGCCGTCCAGAACCGCAACAGCTCCATCCTCGATGGTGAGAAGTTTCTGTCTCAGTTCAGTTTCATTTCGGACCACTTGAGTAAGATTGGGAGGGGCGACAACCGAGGGCATTCTCTCGGAGAGGAGCGAGTTGATCTGGGCGGCCTTCTCTTCCACGCTCTGGTCTCCGTCCGTCACTTCGACGATGCCTCCGATGACACTCTTGATGTCCTCGAATGTGCCTGCCTTGAACGCGGCATTGGCGACGGTTTGAAACACATGGCCGGCGAATTCAGGCTGGAGCGCGCCGACGGGCGAGAGCGCCCGTCCAAGATCTGCCATGTAATCGGCAACCTGACTCTGGGACTGGCAGCAGCGTTCGGTTTCCATGGTCCGCAGCGCAAGGATGTATAACCGTCTGGCCTCCTGGATGCTTTCCTCCGTGTTCTGGTTGAAAGAGAAATCCGCCCACTCCAGGTAGTTGCGAGCGTGCCGGATGCGCAGCATCTCATCCTCACAACCCGGCCGCAGGTAGGGATACACCGGCCGTTGCTTGGATGCCTTCCGCTCATCGTAAACGAGCCGATACCACTGGCGCGCTTCGTGGAACTGTCCGAGCGCATTGGCCACGTCTCCCAAGCATATCGGAAGGAGGAGGAAGTATTGATGGCAGAGGAGCATAACCATGCCATCGAGCAGGTCACGCAGGTTTGTTCTGTTCAGACGCGCATCCCCCTGGTCGTACCAGAGACCGGTGAGGGCCGTGCCCGTCTCCTGGTAAAAGGCGTCGAAGAAGCCTTTGTCTCTCGAAAGGGTTGGATCCAGCGAGTCCTCATCAACTTCAGGGGCGGCGACAATCCAGCTGTACTCATCGTAGGTGACCGAGAGCGCGCTGGCCAACTTCCTCGGGTCTGTCCCCAAATCGAAGGGTCGCAGATAATAGATCAGATACAGGGATTTTGCCACGCTCGTATACAACGAGGAGCGAGGTTTCAAGAAGAAAGCCCGATCCGAGACGGCGCCCGCCGACGGGCTGAGATCCCACACTGCGAGCCGAGTGATGCTTGGTTGAGCCAGGTCAGATCCACTGTTGGCATACAAGGCCAGGGTGCCCTTGGTGGGCAGGCCTGAGATGGAAATCGGGTTGGAGCTGGCGCTGGCGGGAATCGAAACGACGGGTTCCCATTTTCCGCTGCCGGAGTTCCACCATTTCAGCGTTGCTCTGGCTGCCTTCCCCTTCACTTCAACACGAATGCGGTAGGGTACATTCCCCTTCCAGGTGATTTCCTTCTTTTCGTGTGTGCTTGGCCCATCCATGTAGAAGGCGGCATACTGGAAGGTGTCGAATTCAAAGTTCTGCACATATACCCATCCCGCAGAACCGGCATAGCGGAAGCCCGTGCCAAGGATGTATTCGCCTTTGACGTCGACCTCGATGGCCACATCCGTCCATTGCGCGCCTGGCTTATAGACAAGCTGGGTGGCATATGCGCCCTCCCCCTTGCCCTTGAACACGAGCGCACCAGAAGAGGTCACGGTCACGTTTGGTGTGGTGTTCATGTCCTTCGTGATGTCCGTCTGCTGCCATACACCCGTGTTCAGGCCGCTCTTGGCCATCGGGGTGAATGTCCCTTGAGCATCTACTCCCTTCAGGGCGACCTGCCCCGCTGCCAGCTGCACGCCTGGCTTGTTCTTCTCCGAAAACGAAAGCAGCGTCTTGTCGAAAAAGCCCTTGGCTGCCTTTGCGGCCGCCTTGGGCCCGCGCCGGAAGTAGCAGTCCTTCTTATCGGGCGCCCAGAGGGGGAGAAGGGCATCCCCCATGGCCTTGCTGACGGCTTTGCTTGTCGACTGGACTTTTCGGGCAGCCTCCAGGTAGTGCTGTCGTGCCTGGGCGTACTCTTCGTTGAAATAGGCGCGGTGGCCCTTGACCATCAGGTCATCGATATCGTAGCAGTCCTGGAGCAGTTGGATGCCGGTTTTGAGATTTCCATAGTACGGATTTCGCCAGTCGAAGGAACTCAGGAGATCGTCTTTCTGTGGCCGCTGCTTCCCCACGGACACCCGGACCGTGTCCAGAATGGAGCGCGCTTTCGCCAGGTGTTTGGCCAGCAGGGCGCGGTTGCCCCCAATGAGGGAACGCTTGAATTCATGGGTGTAGACGTTCTCCGGATAATGCTCCTCGATCTGCTCAAGACGCCACTCATCGAATGTCGGATATGCGTATTTGGCGTCAATGTACGCCTGCTTGGCCAGATACTCCTGCAGCGTGAGGATCGCCTGGCGGCAGCTCGTGGTGCCGGAACAGCTCTCCTGGGAGAAAGAAATGCAGTATTTCTCTCGGAGCCATGCCTCCGTATGCCGAGATTGGGCGATGAGCGCCTTGAGCTCCAAGCCGGCGATGCCGCCCTTCGCCTGCGCAACGCGCTTGACGACCGGCTTCAGCCCCAGCAATTTCTCCAGCGCCTCGTTTCTCTGCCGGATAGTGAGGGTTTGATCGAATGCTTGTGGGTACTTGGCCTCCAGAGCTGCCTGGGCCAGGCCGGTGCGCTCCTGCAATAGCTCCACCAGGGCCGAGTTGTACCCGCTTGCACCATTCAGCCCGGCGAGTATGTTCTCGAGCGATCGGTTGCGCTGATCCAGCGATCGACCTGATGCAAGGGCGTTTGGATAGCTCTTGGCCAAGTCAGAAGTCGAACGATCCAGGGCCTCCGCCAGAATACGCACCAGCAAGGGGTTGAGCGCTCTCTCGTAGTCGATCCAGTCATCGGAGCGCGGCGCTTGGTTTCCGAGATCTTCGCGGATGGCTTTCTCCAGCACGGCGATGGCAATATCGATGCGGGTTGTGGGGAGCGTATCGACGCCGAGGAAATCTTGCTTGAAGCGCTGCTCCAGCTCGGCCCAGGTCAGTCCCGTGATCTCAACCAGCTCCAGGAGATAGGCGTAACAGCTCAATACCGATAGCTCATCCTTACAATCCGATCGGCAGGTATTGACGCTGGTCCAGATTTCCGCTCGATACAGGTCCAGCGCCCGGCCAGTCGCCGCATAAGCGGATCCCACCGTGCGGGCAGCGATTTCAGCGATGCTCTCTTTTCGGGGGACCAACTTCCCCGATTCTGCGGCGTCGCTGAGGATCGTCACGATTCGATCCGGATCTGTCAACAGCAATTCGGAGATGCTGCCGATATCACCGCCCTCGATGAGGGCATCTGCCACGTCTGGTCCGAGACCTATCGCCGAGAATCGGGCTGCCGTCCTGTACCTTTCAAGCGATGCCACATCAAGGTCGGTTTCCTCAGCGAGCTTGCCCGGGTCGATGCGCCGTAAGTCCGCCAGGGTCACAACCCCTGCGCCCTGGAGTGCCAGCGCCGCGTCGCTGCTCAATGACGGTAGGGCGCCAAGCTCGGGGTTTCTCAGTTCGATATGGATGGCTGCAGGAGCGCTGAGGTTGCCTGCGGGGTCAGAGGCGGAGATTTGGATCTCTTTTACTCCGTTGGCGGCCGTATTGAGCTTGCTCACCGCGATGCGCGCGCGATAGGCGCCAGAGCCCTCCGGGCGCTCGATGAGCGTGATCGTTTCTTTCCTCGTGTCCAGATTCGACAGCCGGGCGACCACTGTACATCCCTTTGCAGCGGACACCTTCAGGGTGAAGGAGTGCCCGTTGCTGATCACTTTGTGCGTGGCACTCGCCTCGTCAATCCTTGGCGGGACAGTGATGATCGTGATGCGCCCCTCCGAGTCATGGGTGGCAATGCGCCCATCCGGAGCGGTAATCACTGCTGAGATGGGCGTCTGCGCCACGTCATCGCCCGGTTCGACAGTGTAATCGCCGCGATACACGCCTGGTTTGGATGGATCCTCGACCATGGGCACATCGACCGCTCCCGGGATCCCCGGGATCGAGAATCGGGCGCGCCCCCCTGATACCCCTTTCAGCATTATTGTGAGTGCATCATCAGATTTGGCGAAATCCTGGGAGATGGCGATCGAGTCGATGGGTGGGATACCGGAAGAGTCGTCGTTCTTGGGTCTGGCCATTGACACTTCTCCTCGCGAGGAAGGCCTCTTGCGCAATGGAGCCCTGGTTGATGGGGACACAACACTGACAGCCGGCTTCTGGCTGAGAAAGGGCATTCGTCAGCGCGGACGAGGTTCAAGACTGCATGCTGGTGAGGAGCGCCTCAGCTGCGCCCCTGTCGCTTCAGATTGTTGAAAGGGAGCGGATTTCAACCTATTTGATTGGGCTGAGTTTTTCCTTTGGCAAAGGGGCACCAGAGTATGCTTTGCGTTCGGGAGACGATCAGAGCGCCGGATTCCGTAAATCCATTGGTATTGGAATGGGCTGCTCTCTGGGCCCCCTCAATCCGCCAAACACCAGCATAATACTGGCCCAATGTGGAGTCAATAGTGCGTATTCATTCATCAATAATGTTACAAGCGCGGTATGGTTCTCTCATTTGAAAATGCCACCGAGGGAGCCATGTCCGACGATGAGAAGATGAGCATTGATGAGCGACGCAAGTACCTTTGAAGGATGCAGAAGCGCTATCGGTCGGCCACCCGCCCGGAGAGCAGTCGACTGCTGGGCGAAACGCAAGCGGTCACGGAACCGCACCGCAAGAGCCTGACTCGGCTCATGAACGGCGACCTGGCCCGCAAGCGGCGAACCGGGCAGCGAGGTCGCACCTATGGTCTTGAAGTGCAGCGGGCGCTCGAGGTGATAAGCGAGAGCTTCGACTACCTGTGTGCAGAGCGGCTGCAACCCAATCTGGTCTGGATGGCTGAGCATCTGGCCAGACACTCTGTGCGAACCGTCCCCACCCGACGTTCGGCATAGGGATTCGCATTTGGAGCACAATTGGGTGTCGGGATGATGTGGATGCCTTCAGACTTGAAGACGGCGTGGAAGCCGTTCGTGATCTTCCTGCCCCGATCGTGAATCAAGGAACGAAAAGCAATCTCGTTTTGCTCGATTTCTCACATCACTGTAGGATTTCGAAGATAGTGAGACTGGGAAAGCCAAAAACGGGCCTCATTGTCAGAGTTATTGAGACTGGTTGTCAAATTATGTGAAACTAGCCTAATTACACGTCAAAGATATTGAGAATATCCTACATGGCCAAATCTTGGCCTTTCCAAGCTAAAGATATGATCTGCCTTTCCCATCAGGAATTCTTGACCATGATAGTGCCGCAAGGAGTATTTATGCCCATATACTCGAACGGTATATATATTATCGGCCCTCACACGAATCAAGTAATGATGACATTCCTTCTTCTTCCTACTTCGCAGCTGAATCTTTCGATGATTGTGACCTCGGTGCATGTGCTTGAGATTGTGTCAAAACAATTGAAATGGGTATAAGCGTAATTCCTATCAAAGCCAAGCTAACTGAAAAGGGAAGATCAGGCTTTATGCCATAGAGATAGCCAGCGAGGGGAGAAGCAATCAGCATGATCCCAGCACCGATCGTTTCGGCTATACCATATGCCAAGCCGCTTTCAGAGGCATGGACCAGAGTCTCAATATGACCTGTGACCGTTATGCGAGTAATACGATATCCTGCCGCGAGGAAGAAACCTATGGCATACCAATGTGTCCCAACTGCGATCCAAAGCAGAACTACCGATATACCCACTAGAAACTGAGAGAAGAGCATTCCCCATCGTGCTTTCAATCTTCCCAAGATAAGACTAAGAACAATGAAACCTCCTGCATTGATGGATCCCAGTAGACCTATCGTGCTGATAGAGACTGCGCGTATCTCTTGTAGAAAAATGGGAGTGAGCGGCCAGCTAATGTACATAGCGAACAATGAAAAGGATACAACAATCAAAAACTTCCTGACTTCTTGATTCTTGATAAGGTTATGGTATCTTCCTCTACCTTGGGAAGGTTGGACGGGCTGAGGGCTTGCGAAAATCAAAATCGTAGTTGAGATGATAAAAAAGATGAGGGCCGCTACGAAGATCATCCTCAACCCGTATGCAGCTGCAACCTGACCGCTGAGTGATGGCCCGATGAAAATCCCGGTGCTATAGAGGGCCGAATTAGTGGCTAGAGATCTTGTAAAGGTCCAATTACTTTCAATTGCTGATATGTACCTTGCCATCGGCGTCATCATTAATCCGGAGAAGAAGTAAAGACAAATCCCAATGGCAAAGACGATCAGATTGGTTGCTATGAACATTGTGCCTGCTGCTATCACTGCAATTAGCCCACTAGCAAGCATGATGATTTTTGCGCCTTTGGTATCAGCGAATATTCCCGCAGGAATTTGGACCACAGTCATGACCAGTGCGCCTAAACCGAGGATTCCTCCGATTTGTAAAGGGTCTGCTCCAAGTTCCTGCAAATAGATTGGGAGGAAGTATATGAACATCCCTTCTCCAATCCCCCAGGCAAGAGCAGATAGTCCCATTATGCGTAATTCTCGTGTCATCCCTGATGCCTTGTATTACCAAGAATGAAGGATATCAAAGACATAGCGACCGGGGAAGCCAAGAACATTCCTTACTTGAAACACGTTTGCCGGGAATCGGAGAGCAGTTCATCCTGAAGTTGCTTCTATATCCATCCCCAAATACTATATCCAAGTTGACCGTTTATAGCGATTCACAATGCAGATCGTCAGATCTGCTATGCTAGTCATACATCGGATATGAGAATTCAGGATTTGGCCTCTTGAGGATTTCGGCCAGCTTGTCTTACCTCGAAGATGATGGATCTTCTTCGAGGTGAGAAACCATTGGAGCAGCCATGAGAAGAACACGGAATTACCTTTCTACATAGAGGAGCAAGAACAATGAGCGGGATATCGCGAGTGAAACAAAAGGCTCTTGATTGGGTACAGGACAACGAGGAGAGACTTTCCGACTTTCATCAACTGATTTGGAATCATGCTGAACCAGCCTTCAGGGAGTACAAATCCGTAAGGGCCTATGTTGAGCTTCTCAAGGACGAAGGCTTCGAGGTTGAAGAAGGCTCTGGAGATATGCCAACGGCATTCTTGGCGACTTTCGGTGAGGGCCGGCCAGTTCTCGGATCCTTTGCCGAATATGATGCCGTGCCGGGTAACTCTCAGAAAGCGGTGCCTTATGAGTCACCACGGGATGGTCTTCATCGATGGGCTGCAGGCCATACGGATCCACATTCCGCATTGGGTGTTGCCGCATTGGGTGGGATTCTGGCGGCAAAATCCGCGATGGAAGAGCATAACCTGAAGGGCACGCTCAAGTTGTTCGGTGAGCCCGCAGAGAAAGTCTGTGGTTCCAAGCCCATTCACGCTCTGCGAGGGTATTACGAAGGGTTTGATGCCTTTGTACACTATCATCCTTCGTGGTACGGAATCGGCAATACTTTACGTGGGGAGACGGAAAGCGGCTCCTACTGGAGCGCGGTGTTCACATTCGAATGCTTGGAACCCGAATCTTGGATGAGGCCAGGGATTGCAGATTTGCATAGGCACCCCCATGCTGCGGCAAGGGCGCCCGGGGCCACAGATGCGGTCTGTTTGATGTACACGACGACCAAGTACACGAAGGAGGCGATGTTTCCCAATACGGCCCTGTGGACGCTCAACGAGTTCATCATGGTTGGAGGGCAATGCACATCGGATAACTTGCCGCCACGCATTGGTCAAATACAGTACTCCTGGCGCTCTCCAGATCTATCCATCCAAGAGCAGATCTATCGCGTGCTGGAGAATAACGCAAAGCACGTTGCAGAAATCACCCATTGCAGGTTGGGGATTCGCTGGGTATCGAAGGTGCGGCCGGGCGTGCCCAACATGGCACTGACGAACCTCGTGTATCGGAACTTGGAGAGGGTGGGCCCTCCGAAATATGGAGAGGAAGCGAGAAAGATTGCCAGGAAGATGCAGGAGAATTGCGGGTTGGAGCCGATGGAAGAGCCTTTGGATGAAGTGTGTGAGATGATCGTCCCAGTTAAAGAGACGGAGGCGAAAATTCGTGCTAGTCTACCTCCCTGGCAGAAGAGGTTCTCCTCAGATGATGCGATGGAATACACATGGTATGCGCCGACGACCAAATTGCTGATCTCATCTGCGATCTTGAAGCCGCCTGCTCCCGGATATGTGTATCCATCTTGGACGGAGAATGCGATAGCAGGCATGCGGGCGACGATTGACCCGTCAATCTTCGTGGCTGCGAAGGTGGTCGGAGCCAGCCTGGTGGAATTGCTGATGGACCCGAATGAGCTGCAAAAATGCCGGGAGGAATTTAACGAGAGAACGGGTGGAGGCATTGGAGGCAGCAGATGGATAGGACCTCTCCTGCCGGCAGACACGCCTCCGCCGGTGGATCTGCGATGGCCAGAATACATATCGACGATCCGGGGCGAGGAATGGTGGATTCCGACACCAGCTGAAGGAGAGGTAGATTGAGGAGAGGATGAGAGCATCCTGCATGCCATCTTGATTGAAAATCTTGTCAGGGACAAGGAGGATCTAGGCAGATTGTCAGAGATTCCACCAGAATTGATCATGGTCGCTCCAAGAGTGGAGATGGCTCCCGAATTGCAGCTGCTGGTTTTGATGGTGCTGCCCGCGTATGGGATGCTAAGACGGGTGAACTGCTGCACGTCTTCTCTGGTCACCAGGCGCGTCTGAGCAACGTCGTATTCAGTCCAGATGGCCGACGCCTATTGACCGCTAGCGGCGATGCCACCGCCAGACTATGGGACGTTGAGACGGGAGTGGAGTCGCTCACCCTGAGAAGTCACACGAGCACTGTTTTCGGATTGAGCTTCAGCCCAGATGGGACGCACCTCGCGGCGGGCAGCGCCGATGGGAGCGCGATGGTATGGGATGCAACCTCCGGGCAGCCTTTGCTCAGCCTTCCTGGTCTGTGGGTTGAGTTCACACCAGATGGAAAAGGCCTGATGACGATCTCGATTGCCGAAATGATGGCGCGCGGATTCTGTCTGGATATCGAAACGTTGATCCGTCAGGCCAGTTCCCGTGCAACCCGCACACTGACGTTGGAGGAATGCCAACAGTATCTTCATACGTCTCGATGCCTGATGCCGTGAGCAGGCATCGCTTGGACCCTGTCTCCTCTGTGTCGGGCGACACCTCCACTTGGAAACTGGGTGTCGTTGACACCCCGAAAGAACGCCTCGGAGGCGGCATGGATGCTGAGAGATGGGCCGTTCCCGTGCAGCCCATCTCGCATGTCTTAGCCCAGACTGTGAAGGTCGCTCCGAACACTGCACTGCCGTCAATCCAATATTGACACGGGACCGGGGTCCAAAGCAATCCGCCCGAAGGAGGAAATCTAAATGCCCATCAGAATCCATTCCCGGCACGTATGCACCGCCCTCGCCTGTATGTTGTTCCTGAGCAGTTGTGCCCCTGCAGCCGAGCTGCCTCGGGGTTCGGGTGCCGTCTGGCATCTGGTGATCATCGGTGATTCTAGCATGTGGGAGTTGGGTGAGGCTTACGCTTCCCAGATTGAGAATGATGTGGGTGTTGATGTGGTTCTAGAGAGCTTCGTGCTGCCAAGCTTGAGCGCCGGAGAAGTTCTCGAGGCAATTAGAACCGGGAAATCAGCGAGATTCCTGTTAGAGGGATTGCCTGCCGCGCTCAAGGATGCTGAAGTCGTGGTCATGTTCGTCAACCCAGTAGATTCCGTCGATCCTGAGAAGCCACTGGATCTGGACGGATGCTTTGTTTCCAGCCCTCCAGGCCCTTGTGGCCCCGAAGCCTTCGAAAGATGGACATCTGATTTGGAAGCAATATGGGCTGAAATCTTCGCACTTCGCAGTGGCCAACCAATCATCCTCCGAGCCACAGATCTTTACAATCCTCTTGTCAGCCCCTGGAACGAGCATGACGTATATGATGCCTGCACGGAGTGCTGGGAGAACATGTCGAACGCGGCCCGACTGGCAGCGGAGGCTTATGGAATACCATTCCTCAGCCGCCTGGATGCATTCGATGGTCCGAATCATGACGAAGATCCGAGGCAGAAGGGATATATAGTAAGCGATGGCGAGCATCCCTCTCGTCTCGCCGGCGAATTTACCGCCGGGTTGCTAGCTGAGATGGGATATGAGCCGGTGCCCGAACCATGATCGCATGGTTGTCTCGTCCGCGACACTAGCGCGGGCCGAGAAAGTGAGGGGGGTGTAGAGAAGGCGCTATGCCGTGAAGAGAGGATATAGGCAAAATCACTGGTAGCCGCCTCTTCTGCATCACAGCTACTGCTGCCAGCCCACAATATGGAAGATGCTTCGCTAGGGTTTAATTCATCTACGCCTCAGCCCTACGTAGCCTCACAGCAGACCAATTGCTCCTCAGTCAGAGAATGAGCCTGAGCATGCTGTCTTTGCTTCCGGCTCCGGGCTCGCCAGTGGCCACTCGCGCGCCTGCCGGGTGATCGGACAACCACGTTCAACCCAGCGCTACCGAATGCGGAAAGCGGATAACGAAAAAATGCTCACTCAGTGTATCGTGGCACTGGCCAGTGAGTATGATCGCTACGGGTATCGGCGGGTGACTGTGTTACTGCGCCAGGAAGGCTGGCTAGTCAACCACAAGCGAGTAGAGCGCATCTGGGCGACGTGCCAAAATCGAGCGTAGACTATGAGTGTATTTCCCCTTTCGGACTGAGCCTCCACGGGTATTCGGCAGGATGTGATAGCCGAGAATTGTCAGCTGCCAAGTAAGGGTGCACCTCCCAATCGTGCCAGAATCAACCAAACCATCTGGATTTTGGGAGCTAATTGAAGGGCGAGCTTTTCTCATTAGAAAGCGAACGAGGTTGGTTTGCGTCTCATTCTCTCAAGTAACACTCTCTGGATAGAGTACTTGCGCCCTACGCGTTAGGATATTGGTTTGGCAATCAAATCCTTCACAGATATGAACCCGACTTGTTTCCCGCTGTCGGTGATGACTATGTGACGGATGTGTTTGTCTGCCATTGTCCGATAAACTTCATAGACTGGTGTCGTGATATCCACTGAAATCAAAGGTGATGTCATGATTTGATCTGCCTTCATTACGGCCGGATCCTTCTCAAGGGACACGACCTTGCGGACGATATCTGCCTCACTAATAATACCCTTCGTGTTTCCTGGTTCCCCAACCAGAACGCTACCAGACCCTTGCTGCTTCATGATCTGTACAACTTCTGCGACAGCAGTATTGGGGTCAACGATAGGTGGACCACTTGTCATTATCTTCCGCATGGGTTCAACAGCAGCGGGTCTCAGGAATAGGAACCAATGCACAATTCCAACGAAAATGGTGCCCCCAATAATGTTCCCGAAGGTAACAGGTAACAGGTTGTTCATAATGAACCCGTATATCGATAGGTTATTCAGATTTGGAGCCCCGCCAAGTATCTCCTTGGCAGTAGCCAAGACCTGATGGTTCTGTTCCAGAAGAAGACCAGCTGGAATGAAGTACATATTGGCAATAGAGTGTTCGAAACCCAAGGCAACGAAAGCAGTGATTGGGAATAGGATGGCTAGGATCTTATCCGTAACTGATCGCCCGCTGAAGCAAAGATACACTGCCAAACATACTAGAATATTGCAGAGGATCCCCCTTGATACTGCCTCAAGGAATGTCAGATTTACCTTTCCGTTCGCAATCATCAGCGCTTTCACACCAACAGATCCGCCTCCAGCTGTCCATTGCCCGCTCAGGAAAATCAAGAACACGACGATCATTGAGCCTACAAGGTTGCCCACAAAAACGATGCCCCAATTGTGTAGAAGCTGTCCGAAAGTTATCTTTCGACTGACGTAAGCCATCACAATCAGGTTGTTCCCGGTAAATAGCTCGGCACCAGTGATAATTACCAGAATCAAACCTAAACTGAAGACAAAACCACCAATAAGCTTAGTCATCCCATCACTCAATGTAGAGTCATGGATTACATACGTAAAGAACGCGGCCCCCAAACCAATAAACAGCCCGGCCATCATGGCAAGTGTAAAAGTAGAGAGGAAATCTCTATTGCCTTTCGCAATCCCTGCCTCCTCTACACGTACAGCCATCTGGGCTGGAACATAGGCATCAATATCAAATTGCGCCATTTGAATCTCCATTCCTCTAAATTTCTGAAAGGGTTTCCTGAGGTTGTTGCTAGTCTATCCTACAATGTGCTGGGGAGAAACCCACGCTGGATCTGTTCATTCTCTGCAGCACCAAGAGGTCGACCACAAGAAGCGATTTACCAATGCACGTGCCGGGACAGATTAGGCATGCCTAAGGGAGCCATCAGTACTATAATTGCTCTAGAATTAGCATAGCATTAGTGCGGCTTGCTGGATAGGCGCATCCGGGAAGGATCCAGAACCGAATCCAGTGCAGGACTTCCCATCCTGCGCCATGAGTGATGTAGTCGCAGGCAAGCAAAGCAGGAGAGGGAAGTAGCCAAGCTGGGCTGTGACACTTGAGGCTGGTGACGCGGTTCCATTGCTCTAAGGACGAGCATGCGCGAACAGCGGATAGGGAGGCAAGATCTGCATCGCAGGCTCTCCGATCTAGAGCAGGAGATGACTGCCCATATATCTGTGGATCGACCGTCATTCCAACCGGGAAAGCCTGCCAGCCCTTGGGCAGAATTGCAGGGCGCAAGCTGTGCCGCGATCCCAGGCCATGAGAACAGGTAGCGGCGGGGCACGGCTGGCTCCGGAGCCGATCGACATGTTGGAGATAGACGTGGCACAAGAAGACAGAAATAGGAGCCTGAGAGTATCCCCCCAATCGCAGCGGCACTCCGGTCAGGGACTCGTTGAACTCGCGCTCACGCTGCCAGTCATGCTTTTCATGATGCTGGCGCTCATCGATTTTGCCCTTCTGATGGTTGCGGATAGCTCTCTCTCAACCGCGAGCCGAGATGCCGCACGCTATGCCGCATCGGCAGGTGAGACAGCATCTGGGATATTCCATTTCCAGGATTGCACTGGCATCCGCGATAGGGCAAGGGCGTTGACACTCTTCGCGCTTCCAGTCATCGCGATCGAATACGATCCTGATGGGCCGGGCCCCTGCCAGCGGCCGAATATTGCCAGCCTGAGAAGGGCGTTGACCCTATTGATGTTTCCCTCGCAGGGCAGATAACTGTGCATTTGCACTCATTGTATGAGCCGCTGGTATCCCAGATCTTCTTCAAATTGCCATCCATTCCCTTGATTTTGGAAACATCCCGAACCGTAGTCATGAACGTGTATATCAAATAGCGGAGGATCAACGAATCTACACAGGGGCTTGAGATGCTGAGCATTACACATAGGACTCTGAAAGGATCGGGGGCTCTAGGGCGGACCAGACGAAGCGGTGCTTGCGCCCGGTCATTTCTTCCCGCAGAGCGAGGGCAGAACCTGGTGGGATTTTCCGCAGCCATGATGGTCGTTTTGGTCTTGTTGTCTGGGGTGCTTGATCTTGGCAGACTCTATACCAGCCTCCTCTCTTTGCGAGACGCCGCTCAAGAGGGAGCCAGTTATGCATCAATAGCTCCAACCTCGCTGCATGAAATACAGGAGAGGGTACGCCAGACATCCAGTGATCCGATTGACTTCGCTGCGTTTGCCGATTCTCAAATTGAAGTACAAGTCACTGGCCCGGCATGCTCTGGAAACTGCGTCACTGTCCGGCTCAGATATGATTTCCATTTCATCGCTCCGTTTATCCATGGCATTACCATCCCGCTTTCAGCGGAAGCAACGGACACAATCCTTACGCCACCATGCTGAGATCAGGAGCCCTGGAGGAACATGCTTTGCCATGAACACCAGAGTGAGCGAGAGGAGTCACCAATCGGGGCAGATCATCGTCCTACTGGCGATGGCCTCGATTGCCCTATTCGGGTTTGCGGCATTGGCGATTGATGGAGGTGCAGTCTATGCGGAACGACGCAGGTTGCAGAACACGGCCGATGCGGCTGCGCTGGCAGCAGCTCTTGCGAAGATCAATGGGCAGGACTTATCCGCTGCCGCTTTCGACAGAATGGCCAGCAATGGATATCCGACCTCCCCTGGGGCATGCGATCCGGCTGGAGCTGATTGCGTGCTCGGGGGAGGCTCATCTTGGCAAGCCGTCGTGAGCAATCCACCCAGGGGGGGCGAGTACGCCGGACGCGCGTCCCATATCCGCGTTGAAATGACCTCCGATGTGCAGACATCTTTTGCTCAGCTTGTTCTCAACGGTCCGTTGACTACAACTGTTGAGGCCGTTGCCGAAACGCTGCCTCGCCAGAACATCTCCCCCGGCAACGCAATCCATGCCGCATCGGAGCACGGATGCAAGGCCCTCTGGTTTGCTGGCACGTCCGATACCACCGTAGATGGCGGGGATGTATTTTCGAACTCGGATGCGTACCCAACGGATTGCCAATCAGGGAGGCAGGATGGATCAGCAAGAGTGATTGTTGGGCCAGCTCCTCATAGCGTTCGAGTGGTCGGGACATTTGGGGGAGGGGGCAGTGGAGGTGTGAGCCCGCCCCCTATTGAGGGTGTGCCAACCCAGGATCTTCCCCCTGTTCCGGTCCCGGACTGTTCTTCACTTGCGGATTTCGGCCCAATTTCAATTGGTTCTCATGCAACAACCACGCTTCAGCCCGGGAAATATCAAAGCGTCTCGTTCGGCTCAGGTGCCACGATCACTATGAATGCGGGGATGTATTGCATTTATGGCCTCGATGGTTTCAAGGGGTCAGGCGGAACCCTGACCGGCGCTGGCATAATGATATATCTGCAACAAGGCGACTTCGATCTCGGGGGAAATTCGACGGTTCATCTGGGAGCAGAGCAGAGTAGCGGCGTTCTCGTCGACCCCTCGCACAGTGACTGGAAGGGGATGTTGATCTATGCAGATCCCTACTACAACTCTCAACCCATTATCATAACAGGAACGTCAGATTCCACCTATTTAGGAACAATATTCGCCATCTCATCCGAGTGCTCGTTGAGAGGGACGGGAGATGGGCTGGGGCTGAACTCGCAAGTGATCTGTGACACGGTGAAAATGTCCGGCACCGCAGCCATCGATATCAATTACAACGCTGGCGAGAATTTCGATATGCCGCCTGCACTTAGCCTGACAAAGTGATTTGCGCACAAGTGGGAGGCGTGTGCGCTTGCCTGGGCCCATGAACCTCAATCTCACACTTGCAGAGTCTCGAGTTCAGCCACCATCGATCTGCCAAGAACCCCGGTGAAGATGTGTTCCAAGGTTGCTTGAGCCCTCTTCTCTAGCCAATCTTACTTTTCTTTGGCCGTTACTCCAAATGTCTCTACGTTCCCCTCAACGGACAACAGAAAAGAGTCCTTCATCTTGGGGTGAAACTGCTTGTACGCCTTCTTCCGACGAAGTTGATTTAAGACGCCATGCGATGCATTTGAGAATGTTCGTCCTGAGAGCATATGGGACATAATTGCGTGCTTGCTAAGAAGATATTCCTCCCTCTGCGTTAATGGCCATGGCCAGTGGCCATGGGCGCCGATGTTCCATTTCCTCCGATGTCTCAAGGTTGCTCGCTTGATCTCCTCCCTTCTGGCTTGGATCTTCCTGGGATATTTGCGACGTTCATCGACAGTCATTCTCCTATAGGCAGACATGATTCCCTCGGCAGCATTTTCATTTGAGAGAACCATCGATCAGGTAGGTTCGATTAGTCCGTTCCATACAGGACTTTCATCCGCATGTTTCTACTGGCTAGCAGGCCATACAGCAAATGCATGTGTGCTCGAATGACCATTGCATCTGAATTTGGTTTTCAATTGGCATGAGGTATCATTCTACCTCAGACAGCTAATGGGACTTATCCTTGCATAATCTGCTTGAGCAAATATCCCTGATGGAGCTTTTGCATCCTACGCCTTATAAGAGGAATTGAATCATGTCAAGAGATCGCGATTTGATGCACGCTGCAATTGATCTGCATTGTCATACGTCCCCGGCCATTTTCAATCGTCTACTGGACGATGTGCAATTGGCCAGAGTCGCAGTTGATTACGATATGCGGGGGGTTGTGTTGAAAGACCACGATATGATCACCTGTGGCAGGGCGTACTATGCGAACAAACTCGTTCCTGGTGTCAAAAGCATCGGTTCTGTGATTCTCAATCGATCGATTGGGGGGTTGAATCCATACGTTGTTGACGCAGCGATTATTTATGGTGCCAAGATGGTGTTCATGCCAACCAATCACTCTAGATGGCACGAAGGTTATTTTAAGACCTCGGACTATCCCGGTCTCAAGCGTGCCAGCAAACAGCTCAGTGGCGAGGGAATCACCATTCTTGATGAAAATGGCAAAGTGAAACCTGAAGTGCTGAAGATTCTTGATCTAATAGCTGAGGCAGATATCTGCCTGGGTACCGGCCACCTCTCCCGCGAGGAAATCTTTGCACTCGTGGACGAGGCTGTAAAACGTAATGTGACTAAGATTTCAGTCACACACGCAAACTGGGCGTTGACGAAACTATCTCTGGATGATCAGAAGAAGCTGATGGCCAAAGGGGCATATATCGAATATGTCGCCTTGACCCTTCTCTCTCCAGTCTTTCATGAGCAACAACTTTCAGAATTTTGCGAGTGGATCATGGAATTCAAAGGTGAGCAGCTTACCTTAGGATCTGATTTGGGACAAGTCTACGGTCCGCCGGCACCGGAAGGTATTCGGATGGTAGTTGCAGCATTTCTCCAAGAAGGGGTACCTGAAGAGTATGTGGCAAAAATGCTGCAGGACAACCCTGCCAAGTTGATGAATATGAGTTAGAAGTAATTGCCTTTAGACAACTCACCGATCTTGTCGGGGGGTGTGGTGCTCGAGAATAGGGACCCATCAAGTAATAGTGCACATGCGATATGTCCTAGAATGTATGTTCTCAGAGCATTTGGGACATAATTGAGCGATCAATAAGCAAGTATGTTCCCCTTTGCACTAATGGTCCACGACCAATGTCCATGGAACCCCCGGGTTCCATCTTCTTCGGTGTCTTGGCGTTGCTCGCTTGATCTCCTCCCCTCTCGCCTGGATCTTCTTCTCTCTCCCAAAGTAGACATCTTCTGGCGTGAGATTGTCAAGCGATGCGTGGTGGTGTTTTACGGTGCAGTCCGCGACAGATTCGCGAATCCACTCTTTGAGTTTACAGGGCGATCATCGCATTGCGGGTGGTTATGCTTAAGATTGCCATCGGCGTGCTGAACAAGCTAACTGGCCTCTATTGGCAGAGATACTAATTCATGTAGGGTGTTGCGTGTCAAAGCTTGTGAGACAAGTCAGGGCGTAGAATTAGGAGAGGCTTTCCCGGCATTTTGGAGGAGAACGCTATGTCGAAGAAGGCATCTGCCGACGCGACGGTTCGCAATATCCGGCGCAAGATGCACAAGAAACAGTCTGATGAAGAGAAGATCCCCTCGATTGAGAGCAATGCGGCTCGGCAAAATTCGAGTAGTCTAAGCTGACCCGAAGTTCTTCGGCCGCAGCTCGATCACTTCTCGTCTGGATCACAGGTCCCCACGTGGAGGGGGAGCAACGAGTGTCCTATCCGTAGGTGCCGGCATTCCTCCTGTTTGACGTCAACTATTCTTTCCCATTAACGACAATTAGATTTCCCGTTTCGTGCAGTTGAGTCTGCTCTATGCCAGCTCCTCTTCCCTCCGCCCACATCTGGCAATCCCTCAGCCGAATTCACTACTGCGTTTGATTATCAGCGTTAGCGGCACCACCGAATGATGCAATGTCTTCAATCAAACGCAACCATACGCCGGAGCAACAGCCCAAAGGTTGAACTTGTTCGTCAGTGTGGATCGAGCGCGTAGGTGCCGATCAGGACTCTATCGTCTCGCTCCAGAGTACCTGATGACGTAATCATCCTTCCCAATGGCAAATTGAGGGTCTGGCTGATCAAGGCTATAGACCTCAATGCCGTACACCCCTCTCAACGACGGGGATCTGTGTTCTAACTTTCGTCGCGCTTGGGAAGAGTGTATCTTCCGGGCGCTCGGCTTCACAGCAGCTCATCAGCACTTATGTAAACCCATTCTCGATATTCATTGCACCAGTCTCACTATATTCGACATCCTACAATCACCCCTCATGCCGAAACTGCAGGCAGTAGTGGTGCACGGTGTTGCTCACCCAGGCGTTGCCCATGCCGTAAGGCGCCAGCCGGACGTCGTCCTGGCACCAAATGCGCTCGTCCTTGAGCGTGAAATAGCGTCCCAGCCCCTTCCCCAGATCCCAGGCCAAGGGGTAGATCTTCCCGCCCTTCTTGATGTTCTTCACGATGATCGTAATATAGGCGCCCGGGCGAATCACCTCCTCCAGCGAGGCATAGATGGCGATCAGCCGCTCCAGGAACTCATCGTAATCGGAGATGTTCCCCAGATCCGCCGGGTCGTCGGAGTAGACCACGTCCAGATCCGGATCCCCCCTGCGTTCGCGCTGGGTTTCCGCACCATGAGCGTGGAGCATGTCCCAATAGGGCGGCGAGGTGAGGACATAATCGATGTTGGGCAGATCCAGCTCGGCGAGGCCGGCCGCGTCGGCGGTCACAACGCGGGCCTCAATGCCTTGCGCCGCCTTTCCGAGCGACGCAAGCTCGTCGTCGATCACCTGCCGGGCGATGGAGGCATATTCTGCGTTGAGCTCAACCCCCACCGAGTTGCGGCCCGCCCGCAGCGCGGCGACGGCTGTTGACCCGGTACCGATCATGGGGTCAAGCACCCAGCCTCCGGATTTCGTGAAGAACTCGATGAACTCCCCCGCCAGTGTCTCCGGAAACTTGGCTGGGTGCAGCAGGACGTCCTTGCGTCGCGGCGGCGACCGGTGGATGAACCACGACTTCTGGAACTGCAGCCACTCCTTGGTGCTGAGGTCGTTCAGGCGATTTCGGAATTTCCTCTTGCTCGCCATCGACTACCTTTCATTGGCAGTAGGTGTGGACGCAGCCGGGGAGGCCAGATGCCAGATTTCCAGGTCGTCAAAGGATACCGTCAACTGCTGTCCCCCGGCAGCGCGTGCGAAGAGCCCGAAGCCTCCTTGGGCCAGGGAGGCATCGTGGGTGGAGACGACCTGGATGTCATTCACGAAAAGGCGTAGGCGCTCGCCCTCCATCGCCACTCCCATCCGGTTGCTGACGTCCGGGCCAGGGATGACGGCGTTGCTCGCAGCCAGGGAACCCAGAGAGACCAGGATTCCGTTTGAGAAGCGGAAAACCTGCGCTCCGCCCTCGCAGGTCAGGCCGAAGCGGTAATGCTGATCATTGGTGCCAATGCGGAAGGCGACGCCGAACACATCCCCCGGGCTGCACAACTCGGGGTGCAGCGTAACCTGGAGGAAGAAGTCCGCGCTTGGCCGCGCTGGGCTCTTGGCGAGCCGGAAGGCCCCCGCCTGGCGCACTGCGAGCGTGAGTTGCCCATTGGTGATGCTGGTGGCACCGCTCGGGTCCTCCCCGAGGTCCCAATCTCCCACCTGGCTGAAGTCGTCTGAGTACAGCGACGCACCCAAGTCCAGGCCAGCAGTTGTGGCGGGGGAGGGCAAGGGGAGGGGAGTCCAGGTCGGAGTGGGCTGCAGGGTGGGGAAAGCGAGGCTCGGGGTGGGAACGGGCGCAGGCTGGGTTGGCCATGTTGTGGGGGTTGGTACCGGCGTCCGCACCGCGCAGCCCGCGGCGGCCGCGCACAAAAGCGCCGTGCAGGCCACAAGGCCCCTCCAACGGCTCGCGCGGTGGCCGCCGACTTCGGCCGCCCACCGATGTCGCCTGAGATGCTTGCGCCCGGGGAGAAACATCGGGATAGCGGACTGCAGGGGCCCACGCTGGGGCGCCGGCGGGCGCCGGACCGCAATGCAGGCTCCTGCTCTCCAGCCTCCTAAGGGGATAGGTCCCAGTAGTCGAATTTGTCGAATGTGACTGTGAAGCCAGGGGTCTCCGCTGCGCTGGCGAAGAGCGCGAAGGCGCCCGACTCAAAGCCCTCGTCGGTGATCGGGTCCTCCGTGAGCAGATTGCCGTTGGCAAACACCCACATCTGATCCCCCTCCATCATTACGCCCAGGCGGTTGATGGCCATGGATCCGCTGTGGATTCCGGGAGTGGGGGTCCAATCCAACAGCACGTCGGGGAGACGCCCCGCCCGAAACTTCCGCACTTGGAAGGAGGCGTCGCAGGCATATTGGATGACGTACCCTTGACTCCCGTTCACCCGCAGGGCGACGCCCGCGGCGTCTTTGCCCGCACATTCGCCGAATCGCGCCGTGACTTCTACATATGAATCGTCCCCCGTCTGGTCGGAGATGCTCCACCAGACCAGGAAATCGGCCCGTTCGTCTGTGGCGGCCAACTGTCCGTCTTGGGGTTCGACGGAGGCGTCGCTGTTGCTGAACGTAAACCATGCCACAGGAGGATCGAAATCGTCATGGTAATCCGCGGGGGCCAATTGGCGCCCTTCCCGCGGATCGTCGAAGGGCGGCTCGGTGGCGGTGGCGGTGGATGAGGCGCTGGGAGGGGGTGTGGCGGTTTCGGTGGCGAGTGGAAGCGGGGTGCGGCTGGGCTGCGGGCTCGGGGTTTCCGAGGGAATCTGGGTCGGCCGGGCCGCCAGTGTCTCCGCCACCACGGTCGATAGCTGGGCTTGCTGGGGGGTCGACGCGGCGCGTGTGCACGCGGCAAGGCCAATCATCAGGCCCCCCAACGCCACCGTCAGAACCATTCGGAGTTTTCGCATGGGCTCGCCTCCCCTATTCAGGTGTAAGCATGACTTTGCCGGATTCGCCGGAGGCCATCACCTCGAAAGCTTGGTCGAATTCCTCCAGCTTGAAGTGGTGGGTGACCAGAGGCGTCAGGTCCACCGCCCCGGAGCGAATCAGTCCGCGGGCCTGGTACCAGGTCTGCCACAGGCGGCGGCCCGTGATCCCCACCACGCGCGCCCCCTTGAACACGAGGTGGTGATCCCAGTCGAACTCGATCGGTCCGGAGGTCACACCCAGCAGGCTGGCATAGCCGCCCGGCTTCAGCAACGTGAATCCCTGATCGATCGCGGCAGGGGCGCCGGACATCTCCAGGAGCACGTCCACCCCCTCCCCGTCTGTGGCACCCAGAATCTCCTCGATCACCGGATCGTCTGTAGCGTGAAGTGCAAGATCCGCGCCCATGCGACGGGCGAAATCGATCCGGTATTGGTGGATGTCCGTGGCGTAGATCGCGCGCGCGCCGATAGCGCGCGCCACGGCGATGGTCATCAGGCCCACCGGTCCGCAGCCGGTGACGAGGACCTTCATCGCACGCAAATCGACGGAGAAGGCGGTGTGAACGGCGTTGCCGAAGTTCTCTTGGATGACCGCGACTTCCAAAGGGGTGCCGGGGGGGTTGGGCCACGCATTCTGCGCGTCAATGGCGATGTATTCGGCAAAGCCGCCGTCACGGTCCACCCCGATCAGGCTCGTATTCTCGCAAATGTGGCCCTGGCCGGTCCTGCAGAAGGCACAGGTGTTGCAGATCACATGGGACTCAAGGGAGACGAAGGATCCAACCTCCAATTCCTCCACATCATCGCCTTTCGCGATCACCTCTCCGCACACCTCGTGACCGACGATGAGAGGTGGGTGAAGACGGCTCTCGGCCCAAGGATCCCAACGGTATATGTGGAGGTCAGTCCCGCAGATGGATGCCGCCCTCACCTTGACCAGCACCTCATGGCGCCCGTAGGAGGGGATTGGGACTTCCACTGTCTCCAGCCCGGGACCCGGACGAGCCTTCACAACGGCCTTCATCTTCCCGCGCACTGTCCCTCTGCCTCCTTCTTCGGGCGAGCGAGGACTGCGAGAGAGTATAGCACGAAGGTGCCCCGGCCTGCGCGCGCTATAATGACCATGATCGGACGAGCTATGAACGCAAGATAGTGCGCAAGGGGCATGACGATTGATGAACTATCGGCGCATGGGCAGCACCGGCCTGAAGATGAGCGAGATTTCCTTGGGGGCTTGGCTCACCTTTGGCGAGGGGATCGACGATGGTACCGCCCGCGATTTGATGCTGCATGCCTACGACCAGGGCGTGAACTTCTTCGACAACGCTGACGCTTATGCCCATGGACAAGCGGAGCGCGTGATGGGAAGGATCCTGAAGGAGCTACCGCGCGAAAGCGTCATTGTCTCGAGCAAGGTCTTCTGGCAGACATTCGAGGGCCCGAACGGGCGTGGTTTGTCCCGCAAGCATATTATGGAGTCCTGTGAGGCCTCCCTGCGGCGCCTGGATCTCGACTATGTGGACCTCTATTTCTGCCACCGCTACGACCCCGAGACGCCTGTGGATGAAGTAGTGCGCGCCATGGACGATCTGATCCATCAAGGCAAGGTTCTGTACTGGGGCACCTCGCAATGGGGGGCAAGCCGGATCACAAACGCCCACGGCATCGCCCGCCAGTGGGGCCTCTACCCCCCTATGGTGGAACAGCCGCACTACAACATGCTGGTGCGGCAGGTGGTGGAGCGGGAAATCGCGCCGGCCGTCGATGATCTAGGCGTCGGTTTGGTGACTTGGAGCCCGCTGCGCTCTGGGCTCTTGAGCGGCAAGTATGCCGCCGGAATACCCGAGGGGACCCGTTTGGACGAGCACGAGTGGCTGCGGGATCTGCTGACGGAGAAGAACCTGCAGACCGTCCGAGAGTTGGACGGAGTGGCCGCCGACCTCGGGGTCTCGCTTCCCCAGTTGGCCATCGGTTGGCTGCTCAGGATGCCTCAGGTGACCAGCGTGATCACCGGGGCGTCGAAGCTGGATCATCTGAAGGATAACCTGGGCGCTCTTGAGGTGCCGGACATGCTGTCCCCCGCCATCTTGGATCGCATCGACCGCATCCTGGGATACGAGAAAGAAGAGGAGGAAGACTAGCGGCTTGCCCCAATCGGCCGGTCGCTTCTCCACCGGCAATTGTACTGGTGGGGAGGGCCGGTGCCCGCACGGCATGCGACTGCATCGCGGTTGGCGCCGCACTGGTTCGGTGCGCAGGATCGACTGGAAGGCGCAGATGCAGCGGCTGGAAGGGTGCAAGTCGCGGCCGAGCGCGCTCTCCCAAGGGACGATACGTCAGGCGCCCTGCCTAGAAGAGCTGCCGGAGGGATCTCACAGGGTGGAAAAGATCTCGAGCCCATCCGGCGCGCTGAAGTCGATCTTGGCAGCGAAGGCGTGTCCGATATCCAGCAGCAGATCGATCGCATCCACGGCGTCGAGGCCGAGGTCCTCCAGGTCCGTGCCCGGGGGGACATTCACGCCCAGATAGTCCAGAACGTCGGCCGCCAGATCCAGTTGATAACGGCGGAAGTCAAGCCTTCCGGTCCCACCATATTCGCGGCGGGTGACATAGGTCTGCCAGTCCCCGGTATCTTCCAGCAGCTCCGCCAACACCCACAATCCCCAATCAAGCAGACTGGCTTTGTGGGCGTCGATGTCGTGGGCTGTGCGACCGGTGCCGAAGGAAAGCATCTGGATCTGCCCGGGCACGTACACGCCATTGGAGTAATGCACCGCCTCCACGGCAGCCTGATAGGAGGGATTGCCCGCGACCCCCACGCCGCCATCGACCCACGTATACTCCGCGCCACGCACGGTTGCGGTATGGGCAGGAAAATAGGTCGGCGCAGCGATGCTGGCCAGGACGGCGTCTCGCAGGAGCATGCGCCCCCACCGCCTGGCGTTGCCGGGGTTGTCCCGGACAAAGAAATCTGTGCGGCTGGTATCCAGATTCTTGGCTGTGATCATCACATCGATGGGCAGGCTGTTGAGGGGGGCATCCGCCCCCAGTTCGTCGAGAGTATAGGCGATGAACTCATTGCTGTATCGGTGGTTTCCCTTGTTCAGCAGGATTTCCCACCAGGGCAGGCGCCGAAAGGCCTGCTGGGCCAGGTTGCGATACAGCGAGAGGATGCCTCGCGCGCTGATGCCCAGGGCGACACAGGCGGCGATGATCGCCCCGGTCGAGGTGCCCGCGACCATGTCGAAGATCTCCCGGCTGGGCTTGGCCTCCGCCGATTCGAGCCGCACCAGGCAGGCCAGTGGGATAATGCCGCGCACCCCGCCGCCATCGACGCTCAATATGCGTTTCACCGGGCCATCCTCCTGCGCTCCAGATTCCCTCGGGGTCTTCTGTTGCACGAGTTGTGCCGGTAGCGCACCTGCATTCAGGGGACGGTCAGGGGCACCCTTTCCAGGATGTAGGGGAAGACCAACTGGAAGGCGGTGAGAAAGGCCTCCACGACAGCCGCCATTTCCGGGGGCTCTGCGACCAGATCCGCGAGCGAGATAGAGGGCGTGCCGCTCAGCCCGCAGGGGATGATGCCCTGCCAGAAGTGCATATCTGGATTCACATTGATGGAAAGCCCGTGCTGGCTGATGCCCTGCGCCGTGACCTTCACCCCAATAGAGGCAATCTTGGATGGCTTCCGCCGGGCTGCGGGCGGGCAGCCGGGACACCGGGAGGCGACGTCCGGCTGGACCCAGACCCCCGTCTTGCCGTTCAATTGCCCGCTCGCGACGCCAAAACGAAGCAGCATGCGGATGATCACCTCTTCCAACTGTCGCAGGTAGGAAAGATAGTCCGCCTGCGGCAGCCGGCCGTCGGGCCGTATACGGCCGAGCGGGAGTATCGGATAGGCGACCAACTGGCCGGGGCCATGGTAGGTGACGTCTCCGCCCCGATCCACCCAGTGGACGCTCACGCCGCGTTCCTTCAGCTCGGCGCGGGACCAGAGCAGATTCTCCACGTGCCCCCGCCTCCCGAAGGTATAGGTATGGGGATGCTCGAGCAGCAGCAGACTGGGCGGCCTCTTCCCGGCGGCGATCTGGCCGGCGAGGGCTCTCTGCAGCGACCACGCGGCCGCATAGGGCACCTGTCCCAACCAATGCGCCCGGCAAGTCTTTTCCGCATCGGATTTCATGAGGTTGTTCCGATCCACCATGGAGCGATAAGGCGAAGCCAATGGTCCCGGGGCGGACGGGTGACTGACATCTCTATGGCTGTGTTATATCATAGGCATGTCTTGAGCGGCATGTTTGTTGCACGCGTAGGAGCCGGTATGACATTGGACGGAGACTGATCGCATGCCGTCGGTCATGAGTATTCTGACTGCCCGCCGGAAGAGGGATCGTCGAACCCGCAGCGCCTTTCAACTGGGCCTGCTGGTACTCGTGGTCCTGGGGACCGCGATTGTGGTTTTCGGACTCCTGCTGATCTCCGTGAGCCGCCGATATGTGGCGATTTCGAGGGGACTCCCGCCCGCCCAACTCATCGAATCCCAGTTCGTGGAGCAGGGAGGGGAGACGGTTCTGCTGACCACGCGCCTGTATGATCGCACCGGGCAGCACGCGCTCCGTGATGCAGTGCATCCGCTGGCACAGGATCGCCGCTGGGTCAGCCTGAACCCAGGATCGGATTTTGCGGCCCCTCAATCGCTTGTAGACGCCGTGATCGCCTTTCACGATCCTGGCTATTGGGAGGAGACCGGCCGTACGGCCATGCAGCGCGTGCGAGAGGCGGCGGCGTTGTTCTTCCCCGAAAGGGGGATGCCCGCCCCGCAGGGGATCAGCCAGCAATTGGCGGGAGGGGTGATCGGGCTCCACGGACATCCCGCCATTGATCCGGCGGAGTATTACCTGCAGACATCCATTCTGGCCGGCCAACTGGAAGCGAGCTATCCGAAGACGCGCTTGCTGGAATGGTATCTCAACAGCGCCTACTTCGGGAACCTGGCGTACGGCGTGGATGCCGCTGCGCTGGTCTATTTTGAGAAGCACGCTTCGGATCTCAGCCTTGCGGAGAGCGCCATGCTGGCGCCGATCCCCCGCGCGCCGGACCTCAACCCCATCGACTCTCCGGAGGCTGCCAGGCAGCGGCAGGTCCAGACTCTGCTCGTATTGTTGCAGAGGGGGCGGATCTCCCAAGCGCAAGCGGATCGGGCGCTCGCCGCGCCCCTGGATCTGCGATCCGCCCAGGCTGTGCGGGATGGGTTGAGTGTCGGCGCCTTCGAGCGCTACGTCGCCAACAGCCTGCGCGAGATATTGGGCCCGGATTTCATCCGGTGGAGCGGGTACCGGGTGAAGACCAGCCTCGATTCGGAGCTGCAAGCCCAGGCGGAATGCGGCTTGGAGTATTTCTTGGATCGGGCGGGGGGCGAATGGGGCCAAAGCGGCACCTCGCGGGAGGGTGGGGGCTGCCTTCTGAACGAGCTGCTACCTCCGCTGCGGCCTGGGGATATTGAGAGCGATCTTCGCATCGAAGGGGCTGCGGCGGTAGTCATGGATGCCGCCACCGGCGAAGTGCTGGCGATGGTCGATCGCCCCTCCGCCCCGGGATGGGTGAGTGAGGCACAGCTGCAGGCCACTTCCCCCAAACCGGGCGGGGATATGGCGCTGCCTTTTCTATATCTCACCGCTTTCTCGCGCGGCTATTCTCCCGGCAGCATGGTACTGGACATTCCGCTTTCAGACGCCTACGCTCCGGTGGCTCGGTCGGGACAAGCTGAGACCGATTGGGGTTTGTATCACGGACCCACGAGCATGCGCAGAGCGCTGGCAAACGCTTACGCGGGAGCTGCGGAGAATACTCTGGAGATCGTGGGCGAGGACCAAGCGCTGCGGATCCTGCGGGGCATGGGCTTCCAAACGTTATCTCAGGGCGCGACCATCAATCCGCAAGCGATCGTCGGCGGCGAGGTGAGGATGACGCTTCTCGATTTGGCGCACGCGCATGCGGTCCTGGCCAACACGGGGCGGATGGTTGGAGGGATGGCGGCAGGGGGCGGCGCGACTGACCCCTTGTCCGCCCTGGGGCCAATTTCCGTCACGCGAATCGTGGGACCGGGAGGGGAGGAGTTGTTCTCATCCGCACCCCGCGAGCGCTCAATCGTGAGCCCGGAACTGGCATATTTGGTCACAGATGTGCTGTCGGATCCCGAGGCAATGGCGCTCTCGACAGGTGCTGGCGTGGAGGTGGACGTCGGCCGGCCGGCGGCCCTCTACGCCACATCTCACCCAGAGTCGGGGGATGATTGGGCGGTAAGCTACACACCGGGAAAGGTTGCGGCTGTTTGGCTGGAGAATGCCGGGGGCGGGAGTTCGGCACCTTCGCCCGCTGTCCGTGGGAGCGCACTTGGGAAAGCGCTGCTGGCCTACGCGGTCCGCGATACGCCCGTCCAAGACTGGGAGGTGCCGGCCGGCATCACGCGGGTGGAGGTCTGTTTCCCCTCCGGGCTGCTGCCCACCGAGTACTGCCCCTTGGTGAACAAGGAGCCATTCATTCGCGGGACCGAGCCAACTGCATTCGACAACTTGTATCGCCCTTTCCTGGTGGACAGAGAAACCGGGCACCTGGCCACTTTGTTTACCCCATTGGAACTCGTGGAGGAACGCGTCTACTTGATCCCTCCACCCGATGCCGGCGAATGGGCCCGGAGCGCGGGCATCGAGAGCCCCCCACAAGAATACGACGCATATCGAGAGGACCTCCCGGAGGATCCCGATCTGGCGATCACCTCGCCCGCGCCGTTCTCATACCTGCGCGGGTGGGTGTGGGTCCGGGGGGATGTGCGGGTGAGCCCGCTGAGCTACTTTCGTCTGCAGTATGGGCGCGGCCTCAATCCCACTCGCTGGATCCAGGTGGGCCCGGAACTACGCGCGCCGGTGGTTGGTGGGCCGCTTGGTCTGTGGGATGCCAGGGATCTGGACGGCCTCTACACGCTTCAACTCATCGCCGTGCTGGACGGCGGACGGGTCCGCATGGCCGCTGTTCCGGTGACGATCGACAACCAACCGCCCAGCATCAAGCTCGTTTCCCCCGAGCAGGGGGAAGCCATTCGGCTGGGCGATGATCGGGAGTTGGTGATCGAAGCCCAGGTGAGCGACTCCATCGCTCTATCCCGGGTCGAATTCTACGTGGATGGGCGGAGAATCGCAGTGCGCGAGAGCGAACCCTTCTCGGCCCACTGGAATCCCGAACACGTGGGGGAGGTGGCGGTGTTCGCCCGCGCCTTCGATAAGGCGGGGAACTTGGCGGAGAGCGAACGCCGCATTGTGCAGGTCGTTCGCTGAGGTCGGTAGAAGAGCTGGTCCTGACCAGAAACCACAACGAATTGCGAATCTCAGGGTCGAGTCGACGAGCCTCTGAAGGATCTTTCAAGGCTCATCCGCATCCCAGGGTGCCACGCTGGAATATTCTCCGGCCACGGCCGAGGTGATAGCTGGGGCGGTTCCTGGCAGCAGGCCGGCCACGGCAGACAGCAGCCCGAAACATCCCGAGAGCATCATGTCGCCAAAGGGGACCGCGTAATAGACCGGAAGGGGGGAGCCCGCCATCATATCTCGCCGCGGCCCGGTCACCGCGATCGGCTCCCCGCCTTCGCTCAGCGGAAGGGGATCCTTGCGGGTCACAAAGGCGCCGTGCCCCTCGTCCTTGAAGACAGCTTCATTTGTGATCGTCCCCTCCGCGAGCGCGAGCAGCAAGCTTTCGAACTTGGTTCGATTGATCAAGCCGGTGTGGTGTTCGAACAGCCCATCAATGCCCTGCGGCCCGAGGCGGAACGCCAGGGCGTGGAAATTCCCGATGTTGGCGATGATTCTGCGCCGCTCCGCTGAGATGCGCGGGTCGAAGGTGGCGCCGAGCACCGCGGCGGGGGCGGTATCCATGAGCACCAGGGGGGCATCAAGACCCGCTGCGCTTCTTGCCACGGCGCGCATGCGGGTGAGAAAGCCTGGCACCTCCGCGGCGCGAAAGGCGAAGCTGGATAGCTGCGGCGAAGTCCGGATGCAGTCCTTCAGATAGTCGAAGCGAAACTGGCGGTCCGACACATCCGGAGGAGCGGCGCCGTGATCGAATACCGCTACGCCGACGGCCGCGGGGCGCAGTCGGAGCCCGAATTCTGCCAGCGCATCCATCACCGCCCCATAATCGAAGTCCCGCAGTTCGACGCGCACCGCGTTCTCCAATCGCAGCGCCTCATCCTCGCTCACGACCACCACTCCCATCTCGGACTGAACCCATTCGAGGTCATCGTTGAAGGTCCTGGCCGCCTCCGGCGTGGCAAATACCGCGAGGCCGGCTTTCACATGGTCGCGCGCTGCCCAATGGCATGGGCCGCCCCCCATGGTCACCCCTGTAAGCAACAGGGCCTCACGCCGGGAGGTCGCCTCCCGAATGCGTGCCCGCATGATCATGGTCGGGGAGGGCATGACCAACTTGAAGCCATTCTCGACGGCGACCCCAGATCGAAAGACGAAGATGTCCTGGGTACCTGTCCCGATATCTATCGTGAGCACCTGCATACGGTTCACCAGCCCCTGCATCAGCGTGCGCCTGCTGAATGATACCGCGGATGCGCGGCGGGCTGGCCAGGCAACAGCGGTCAAGAGAGGACCGGGGGTGCTCACGCACCTGGGGGTGTGAGAGCGCCCGGGAAGTGCGCCGAGCGGATGCATACTCAACTTCCTCTCTGCGCCCCGGGGCACAGCCTCTGAGATATGAGGCCGATGTCTCTGCAGCAAATCACGGGATAATCCGCCGACGGGCGGTAGAGAGGAGCGGCAATCGGGCCGGTTGTATAATAACCCCGGGGACTGACCACGGCTCCATCTGGTGAACCAGGATCTCTTTATCCGCCCGACAGGAGAAGGTACAAGCTATGGATGAAATCGGCACCGCCAATCTTGACGCACTGCGCCCCATTCTTGCCGATCGAGCGCCGGCGGGACGGGAGCAGCTTCTGCCAGTTTTGCTCGAGACGCAGAGCGCACTTGGTTATCTCTCCGAACCGGCGCTCATCGAGATCGGCAGCGCCCTACACATCCCTTTGGCGGAAATCCATGGCGTGCTGCAGTTCTATACCATGCTCTACGATCAACCGACAGGCAGCACGATCATTCGGGTGTGCACCGGGCCCCGATGCGCTGAACTGGGCAGCCGGCAGGCGGTGGAGCAGGCTGGCGAGGCGCTGGGCATCGCCCCCGGGGAGGTGACCGAAGATGGGAAATACATGCTCGAAGAGGTTCCCTGCCTGTGTCTGTGCGATCAAGCCCCCGCTGCGCTGGTGGGAGATATCCCCGTAGGAGAAATCGATGTGGTTTCGCCGGAAGGGTGGATTCACTCGCCCCAGGAGGCTTCCAAGGGATATGTGGGCGGGGAGCCGCGCTGGTTGACCGCCCGCTGTGGGAAGATTGCGCCCACAGATTTGGCGGCCTACGAGGCGCAAGGGGGATTTGATGCGCTCCGCCGGGCGATCGCGGAGATGGCGCCGGAAGAAGTGGTGGAGGAGATGAAGGCCTCCGGGCTTGTCGGGCGCGGAGGCGCGGCCTTCCCCACAGGGCTGAAGTGGCAGTTCACCCGTTCGGCGGAGGGCGGTCCCCCGATCGTGGTGGCCAACGGCGATGAGTCTGAGCCGGGCACATTCAAGGACAGGGTGCTGATGGAATATGACCCCTACGCTGTCTTGGAGGGGGTCGCGTTGGCCGGGTATGCCGTCGGCGCCCAGCGAGGATACCTGTATATTCGCGGCGAATACGGGCGGGCACAGCGCATCATGCGGGAGGCCATCCGGCGGGCGCAGGGGTCCGGTCGCCTCGGAGAGGGGATCCTGGGGACCGATTTCTCATTCGACGTTGAGCTCCGCTCGGGTGCCGGGGCATACGTGTGCGGGGAGGAGACCGCCCTGTTTGAATCCATCGAAGGAAAACGGGGCTTTCCACGTCTCAAGCCTCCTTACCCGACGACGAACGGTTTGTTTGACAAGCCGACCGCCATAAATAACGTAGAGACGCTCTGCGCAGCTGTCTGGATCATCAGCCATGGGGCGCAGGCGTACAGATCCGTGGGCACGGAAGAGTCCCCCGGAGTGAAGATGTTCTGCCTCTCCGGAGATGTGCGGAGGCCCGGCGTCTATGAGGCGCCGTTTGGAATCTCCGTCAAGGAGATCGTTGAGATGGCCGGGGGACCTCGAGGGGAGATTCAGGCCGTGCTGCTCGGCGGAGCCGCAGGCGTGTTTGCGGGGCCGGGGGAGCTGGACGTGGGGCTGAGTTTTGAGGCGATGAAAGGCGCCGGGTTGTCACTGGGTTCCGGGGCGATCATGGTCATGAATAGCGAGCGAGACCTGCGGCAGTCCCTGCTTGAGTTGGCGCGGTTCTTTGCTCACGAATCATGCGGGAAGTGTCTTCCCTGCCAACTTGGGACGCAGCGGCAACTGGAGATCATCGAGGCATTGGCCAAGGGGGAAGCGAGCGAAGCCGATCTGGAAGCGCTGAGAGACGTGATTTTCACCATGACCAATGCATCCATCTGCGGGTTGGGAATGACGGCGGGAGCGGCTATTCTCTCCGCTCTGGACAAGTTTCCGGGGGCGTTGGGCTAGCACCGGATCGGATGGCGCACCGGGGGTATGGGCGAGAGGTGGTAGCGTGGGAGATGGCGCGGTAGGGACGGAGTGGTTCGAATATAGAGGCGGGTGGACGAGAGAGCAAGGGGAAGTGATAGAAGAGGTCTCAATCTCGATCTACGTCAACGGCGTCGAATTCGCCAGCTTCATGAGTTCGCCTGGGGATCAGATCGAGTTGGGCCTCGGCTTCCTGAAGAACGAGGGCTTCATCGATCGCTTGGATGAGGTCAGCATCGCAACGACGAGCAGGAATGATTGCTGTGTGGATATCTGGCTCGACAAGGCTGTCACCAAGCCGGAGCGATTTGTGATCACCTCTGGATGTGGTGGAGGAATGACTTTTGAACGCCTGACCGAAGCCCATGAGCCGGTTGATGATGATCTGCGCATCGATCCGGAGACCCTGTTTGCACTTCAGCGCAGTCTGTACCTTCCTGAGGGGTTGCACGCCCGGGCAGGGGGAGTTCACACAGCAGGCCTTGCGGACGGGCAGCGGGTGCTCTTGACGGTCGAGGATGTAGGGCGGCACAACACGATCGACCGTCTGGCCGGCGCCTGTCTGCTGCGGGGCATTGAAACGCGCAACTGCATCGTGCTTTCGACGGGCCGGATATCCTCGGATATGATGCGCAAGGGCGCCCGCATGGGGTGTTCCATGATGTGTTCCCTCACCTCCCCGACGTCGATGTCGGTGCGGATGGCCAGGGCATGGGGCATCACGCTCGTGGGATACGCGCGCGGGAACCGGATGCGTGTGTACAGCCACCCAGAACGCCTGGGGCTGAGCCCGGAAGTCACTCTTCCGGCGGTGGTCGGCGCCGTCGAGGATCATGGGACATAGGGGAAGGAGAGTCCGCAAACCGATGGTCGATCCAGTGGAACTAGCGATTGATGGGGATCAAGTCACGGTGGAGGCCGGAACCAGCGTCTTGAAGGCGGCGGAGGCGGCGGGTATAGATATCCCGCGCTTGTGCTATTTCGAACCGCTCACCGCAAATGGACTCTGCCGGTTGTGCGTCGTGGAAATCGAAGGCCTCAAGTCTCTCCAGGCAGCCTGTGTCACACAATGTCAGCCGGGCGCGGTGGTGCACACTCGGTCGGAGAGGGTGGACCGGGCACGGAAGACCATCCTGGAGATGCTGGCGGCTTCTGTGGATCTGTCGCAGAGTCCAGACCTGCTCGAAATGCTGGAAGAATACTCGAGCCGACCCAGCCGTTTCCCGCTGGCGGTCAAGCGAGACCCGCCGGTGATCGATGATAATCCCATGTATGTCCGGGACTATAGCCAGTGTGTGCTTTGCTGGCGCTGTGTGCAGGTGTGCGCCGAGGATGTGCAGTACACATACGCACTCACATTCGACGGGCGAGGTTTCCACACAGGAATTGGGACGTTCGAGCACAAGCCGATGCCGGAGACGACCTGCGTGTTCTGCGGCAACTGCGTGGGTGTTTGTCCGACAGGCGCATTGGAGGGCAAGCGAGAGTATCTGATGGAGCAGGGGGTTCCGCTGGAGGACTTGTTTCAGGTCACCCGCCTGGGAAGACTTCGCCGGAGCGATTCCGGAAGTTGAGGCAGGTGAGCGCAAGGGGAAGGAGCCTGACGTGATAGAAGCCGAACGGACGGTGCATACCACATGCCCTTACTGTGGGGTGGGTTGCCAGATCGATATGCATATGCGCGATGAGGTGATCTACCGCATCAGCGGGCGTTTTGACAACCAAGTCAACTACGGGCAGCTGTGCGTAAAGGGCCGCTTCGGGACGGATTTTGTGTATGCCGCTGACCGGGTGCGGACCCCGCTGATCCGTGACCGGCGGCAGGAGGCGTTTCGGCCCGTGAGCTGGGAGGGGGCGCTGAGCGAGGTGGCCTCCCGGCTGGCCGGATTCAAGGATGAGTACGGGCCTGACAGCGTGGCGGTGCTGACCTCCGCCAAATGCACGAATGAAGAAAACTACCTGATGCAGAAATTCGCGCGCGGGGTGATCGGGACGAACAACATCGACCACTGCGCCCGCCTTTGACACTCCAGCAGCGTGGCCGGTCTGGCCACTACGTTGGGGTCCGGGGCCATGACGAATTCCATCAGCGATATTGCGGATGCCGATGTGATGCTCGTGACCGGCAGCAACACCACGGAGGCGCATCCCGTCCTTTCGCTGCAGATGAAGAAAGCCGTGCGCCAGTGCGGCGCGAAACTGATCCTCCTGGATCCTCGCAGGATCGAGCTGGCGGATTTCGCGCATCTGCATCTGCGCCATCGACCGGGATCGGATGTGGCGGTGATCAACGCCATGGCGCATGTGATCCTGGAGGAGGGCCTCGAGGATCGAGAATTCATCTCCGAGCGTTGCGAGGGTTTCTCCGCCTTCGAACGTGTGGTGCAAGGCTGGGCTCCCGAAAGGGCGGCGGAGATCAGCGGTGTGGCGGCCGCTGATATCCGCGCGGCGGCGCGGCTGTATGGGAGCGCCAATGCGGCATCGATATTCTGGGCCATGGGGATCACCCAGCATGTGGCCGGTACGGACAATGTGAAAGCGCTGGCCAACCTGGCTCTGCTGACCGGGAACGTGGGACGGCCGGGGACGGGTCTCAACCCGCTGCGCGGCCAGAACAACGTACAGGGTGCATGCGACATGGGCGGGCTGGTGAATGTCTTTCCGGGATACCAGAGAGTGGCGGATGAAGGAGTGCGCCGCAAATTCGCAAACGCGTGGGATGTTCCCGTCGAGGATCTCAGCCCCACCCCGGGGTTGACGGTCACAGAGGTCATGGATGGCGTCCTCGAGGGCAAAGTGAAGGCGATCTATGTCATGGGCGAAAACCCCATGCTTTCCGACCCTGATCTGAACCATGTGGCCCGGGCTCTGCGACAGGTGGAGTTCCTGGCTGTGCAGGATCTGTTCATCAATGAGACCGGCCGGCTGGCGGACGTCATTCTCCCTGGGGCCAGTTTCGCCGAAAAATCGGGCACCTTCACCAGCACGGAGCGGCGTGTCCAGTTGGTTCGCCCCGCCATCCCGCCAACGGGAGACTCCCGGCCGGATTGGCAGATCATCACCTCGTTGGCCAATGAGATGGATGCGAATTGGGAGTACCGCTCCGCCGCCGAGATATTCGACGAGATCGCCGCCCTGACCCCCCAATATGCGGGCATGTCTCACGAGCGTTTGGAAGGCGGCGGCCTGCAATGGCCCTGCCCGACGCCCGATCATCCCGGGACGCGCGTCCTGCACCAAGGAAAATTCGTGCGCGGGCCGGGTTTGTTCAGCGCTGTGGACTACGCGCCCCCCTTGGAGCTCCCGAATGAGGAATTCCCCCTCGTGCTCTCCACCGGCCGGATCCTCTACCATTGGCATGGGGGGACCCTTTCGCGCCGTTCGCCGGGGCTCGACGCGCTGGCGCCAGAGGCGAAGGTCGAGATCGCGCCTGACGATGCGCGACGTTTGGGAATCGGGGAGGGGGAGCAGGTAAGGGTCCGTTCGCGCCGGGACCAGGTGGTCGCAAAGGCGCACATCACCGATCGATCCCCCTCTGGGACGGTGTTCATGACATTTCACTATGCGGAGGCGGCGGCGAATTTGCTGACGGCGGGGAATGTCGACCCGGTGGCCAAGATACCGGAATATAAGGTGTCTGCGGTGCGGCTTGAACCCCTTGAGGCGGTCAGCACATAGCGATCCGGTGAAGGTGATGCGCCTGATCTGCTCCAGCGGGAGATACGGCACACTGCCGTTCAGCGGGGAGGATGCTCAGTCTCCCTAAAGGGTTGAGCGCCCGGGCCAGAGCGGCCAAACCGGGCGCGCTCACCCCGACGTCATCGGTCAAAAGGATATGCACGATCGTTTCCCTGAACGCTGACACTGCACGGCATCGCAAGATGCTACCACAGCTTCACTTGAAAATGCCCCCTCTCTGGAGTATTTTTGAGCGCGATCGGCGAACGGAGTTCGCCGCCCAAGACATTCCCACAAGGAGTGATACAGATGAGGCGAAGACCCCGCACAAGTGATCTGGCTGTGGCCCTGTTTATGAGCTCAGTGCTGATTGTGACGCTGGCCTGTGGTGGCTCGCAGCCTGAGAGGCCGGAAGTCACACAGGCACCCCCTATCCAGGCCACGCCGGCCCCCGATGAGCCGGGTGCCGATGGGCCGGAAAGGGTGGGGAACAACACGGCCGACCTGGCGCGCGCCGCGGTAAAGATATTCGCCCTATTGGAGCAGGATGGAAGCCTGTACGATGTTTGGGTGGGATCGGGGAGCCTGATTTCTCCGGATGGGCTGATCTTGACCAACGGGCATGTGGTGGACGATCGCTATGACGAGTACACATATCTTGGCGTCGGGGTGACGGATCAGACCGACCAGCCCCCGGAGCTGCTCTATTTGGCGGAAATCTCCGCTGTGGACTACGCCCTGGATTTGGCCGTTATCCGCATCGTTTCCGATCTGGACGGGAATGCCGTGGACCTTAATCTGCCTTTCGTCGCCATCGGGGATTCCGATCACGTGGAGATTGGAGATGAGTTGAGGATCCTCGGCTACCCGGTCATCGGCGGCTCGACGATCACATTCACCGAAGGGGTATTGAGCGGGTTCACTTCGGAGCGGGGAGTGCCCGGTCGAGCGTGGATCAAGACGGACGCCCAGATTTCCGGGGGGAACAGCGGCGGGATGGGAGTGAATGACGCGGGAGAACTGGTTGGAGTGCCGACACTGGCGGCCTCGGGGGCCGAGACGGACAGTATTGTCGACTGCCGGCCCGTGGCGGACACGAACCGGGACGGGTATGTGGATGAGAATGATACTTGTGTGCCCATTGGTGGCTTCATCAACGGCCTGCGCCCGGTCAATCTGGCCCAGCCGCTCATCCAGGCCGCGATGTCAGGCCAGCAGTATTCGGCGGGCGAACAGCCCGTCGGCCCACCTCCCGGTGGATTTGATCTGACGGATAGCACCTTCTATGGGCTGCAGTTTGCCGGCGGAGTAACCCAGGATGATCGTCCCACCCAGTTGGTCGACAGCCTGGCGACAGGCGCAACGGATTTATGCGCATTCTGGGACTACGAAGGCATGGCCGATGGGATGAGTTGGTCGGCATACTGGTTCGTTGACGGCGAGTTGAGCGAGGGGGGAAGCCTGGTAGACCAGACATGGGACGGGGGTGCGAGCGGGAACTGGTGGGTGTGTACCTACAATGATGAAGGGCTCACGGATGGCCTATACGAGCTGGTGTTGGAGGTGGAGGCCGAGTCGTTCGCTTCTGGAGCGATCTATGTGGGCGGCAACCGGAGCCCGGTCACGTTCGAACTGCAGAATCAATCCAGCCTGACGGTGTGCTTTGTGCGTATTTCTCCCTCACAGGCCCAGAACTGGGGAGGTGATCGCCTCGGGTCCGAGGAGATCATCGATCCCGGGGCGGCGCGGTCGTTTCAATTGGTCGCGGGAAACTATGATCTGCAGTTGCTGAATTGCGATCTGGAAGTCTTACTGGAGGAATACGGGCTGGACGTCTCGAGCGACTTCACATATACGGTCACAGATTAAGGCCGCCTGCGGAATCGTGACTTGCCTGGGGATGCACGGTGTGGATCCCCGAATTGGATGGCATCTGGCTCAAGCGCACCCCGGAGGGCCTCGCCCCTAAACATGGGCGCCCGGCCCTCCCGCAAGTTGGCGGGGGACGGCAAATCGTGTTATCATTCCTCAAGGAATCATAGTGCGGTCATAGCACACCGCGCTCGGCCTAGTTTCGGACTCATCTCTTATTATTCATTCTCTCTTATCTTCCGGGCCGTGGCGGAGAGCAATCTCAAGAAAACAGTCTGCCACGCAAGAAGCAGGTAGTAAGAGTGTCACCGTCCCAGGGCGGATGCCGAAGCCAGGCATACGCCCTGTTTGCGTTTGGAGGCATGAGATCATGAGTTCGGAATTCATCGTTCGAATTGTCGGCATGGCGGTCTTGGTGGTGGCCGGAATCTACCTCGGGGTCTTCCTGAGCGATCTCGCCGGAGGCGATGCGGAGTTCTGGGCGATCGTATTCGGCCTGCTGGGGGCACTGGTCGGCCTCGTTGTTACCCCTTATGTCACGACCAGGCCGATTCGCGCGGTGAAGGTGGCCATGGCGGGTCTATCGGCGCGCCGGATGGTGGCGGGTGTGTTGGGTTTCATCGTCGGCTTGGTGATCGCCGCGCTGCTGGCCTTTCCGCTCTCGTTGTTGCCGAGTCCCTTCGGCAAGCTGATGCCTTTCATCGGGGCGGTGCTCTTCGGATATCTCGGCACTGCGATCGCCGTCATGAGGGAACACGACGTGACCAACTTGATTCGCGCCCGTTTTCCGGAGTCGAGCGGTGAATCCTCGGTTCGACTCTCGGAACCGGGCCGCAACGTGCTGCTGGACACCAGCGTGATTATTGACGGACGTATTCTGGATATCGCTCGCACGGGCTTCATTTTTGGGTCGATGCTGGTGCCGTCGTTCGTGCTGGTGGAACTCCAACAAGTCGCGGACTCCTCCGATCCGCTCCGGCGGCAGCGCGGCCGACGGGGCCTCGATATCCTCAACCGTCTGCAGAAGGACAGCAAGATCCCCCTGCGGATCACGGATCTGGACGTGGAGGGTGTGCGCAATGTTGACGAGAAGCTGGTGGTCCTCGCCAAACAGTTGCGAGCGCCTGTGGTGACGAACGACTACAATCTGAACCGCGTGGCCGAACTGCAAGGGGTCAGGGTGCTGAACATCAACGAACTTGCCAACGCGGTGAAGGTCGTATTCCTTCCCGGGGAGAGCCTGGAGGTGGATATCATCCAGGAGGGCAAAGAGCCCGGCCAAGGGGTTGGATACCTCGAAGATGGGACAATGGTCGTGATCGAGAACGGCAAGGATCACATTGGCAGCAGCATCGAAGTCATGGTGACAAAGGTTCTGCAGACTGCGGCGGGTCGCATGATTTTCGCCAAGCCGGAGTACAAGAGTCAAGGTGAACAAGTCACGGAGCAATGAGCAATGACAATTCGGGTGTACAACACGCTCACTCGCGAGAAGGAGCCCTTTGAGACCATCGAGCCCGGGCGGGTACGCATGTATGTATGCGGCCCCACGGTATACGATCGCGCCCATGTCGGCCATGCCATGTCCACCGTGGTATACGATGTGATCAGGCGGTACCTCGAGTACCGGGGCTACGACGTTCACCATGTGATGAACTACACGGATGTGGAGGACAAAGTCATCCTGCGGGCGAAAGACTTGGGTGTGGAGCCGCTGGATTTGGCCGAGAGGTATCTGAGGGATTACGACCGTCATCTGATCGATTTGAACGTGCTGCCCCCCCATGAGACGCCCCGTGCATCAGAGGAGATGGACACCATCATCGAGATGGTTGAGGGGTTAGTGGAAAAGGGATACGCCTATGAGCGAGAGGGCGATGTCTTCTTTCGGGTCGAAAAGGACGAGGACTACGGAAAGCTGTCGGGCAGGCGGAAGCAAGATATGCGGGCCGGGGCGCGTCTGGACATTGACCAGCGCAAGGAGGATCCGGCTGACTTTGCCCTTTGGAAGGCGGCAAAGGAGGGGGAGCCTTCCTGGGAGAGCCCGTGGGGCCAGGGGCGCCCCGGTTGGCATATCGAGTGCTCGGCGATGAACCTGCGCTATTTGGGGGAGCAGATTGATATCCACGGGGGCGGGGTGGACTTGATCTTTCCCCACCATGAGAATGAACTCGCCCAGACCGAGAGTCTGACCGGGAAGCCATTTGTACGCTATTGGATTCACAACGGCATGCTGCAGCTGCGCGGCGAAAAGATGTCCAAATCTTTGGGAAATCTGATCGCGGTGGAAGAATTCCTCGCCGAGCACGACGCGGATGCCTTCCGTATGCTGGTGCTGAACAGCCAGTATCGTGGCCCGCTCACATTCAACGACGAGGTGGTGAGGCAGGCGGAAAGCGCGCTGGAGCGGATGAGAAGCGCCTTCCGGCCTGCAATACCCGCTGAGGATGTGGACCCGGCGGCCGAGCGGGATCTGGGGGAGCTTGTGGCGGAAACACACACTCGGTTCGACGCCGCCATGGACGATGATTTCAACACTGCGGGAGCGCTGGGCGCGCTGTTCGACTTGGTGCGTGCGATCAATCAGGCGCGGGATGCCGGGGTAGGTGAAGCGGGGGTAAGCGGCGCCCAAGAGGCGCTCGCGGATTTGGCCGGCGTCCTGGGGTTGGACCTGAAGGAAGAACGCCGTGCGCCGCGCGAGGCTGAGCCTTTTATCGAACTGCTCATCCAGGTCAGGGAGGAGCTGCGATCGGAGAGGCAATGGCAGTTGGCCGATCTGATTCGGAACCGGCTGTCCGATCTGGGGATCGCCCTGGAGGACAACAAAGACGGCACCTACTGGCGGAGCGCTTAAGGCGCGTGCGTGACGGGAGAAGACGGCGCACGTTCGATCAATTCACTTGCAGGGTCCGATTCCACGGTGGCTAGAAAAAAAACGGAAGTTGTCTATGGCCGAAATCCTGTGCGCGAGGTATTGCGAGCAGGTTCCCGTCAGGTCCGTCGATTGTGGATGGCCGAGGGCGTCCAGGAGAAGGGGACGCTGGACGAAGTCCTGGATATGGCGCGGACATCCGGCATTCCAATCGAAACCGTCCCGCGCAGCAAGCTCGATACCCTCGCCTCTGGGCATCAAGGCGTCGCGGCACAGGTCAGCCCGTACCACTATCGTAAATTGGCGGACATTCTGGATCGAGCCCGGGCTCTCGAAGAAGCTCCCTTTGTCCTGCTGCTAGACCTTATCCAAGATCCGCAGAATTTCGGCACCTTGCTGAGAACCGCGGAGGCCGTGGGGGTGCATGGCGTGATCCTGCCCCATCGGCGTGCGGTGCATGTCACGCCGGCCGTGGTCAACGCCTCAGCGGGAGCGACGGAGCATCTGCCGGTGGCGATCCACAATCTGGCTCAGGCGATCGAGGCGCTGAAGGGAGAGCGGGTTTGGGTAATTGGCCTGGAGGTGGGGCATGAGGCGCAGCCATTCCAGGCGCTTGACCTGGGGGGCGGGGCTGCCCTGGTGGTCGGAAGCGAAGGCTCAGGGATGCGCCGGCTGGTGCGGGAATCCTGTGATTTTCTCGCACGCCTGCCTATGCGGGGCGCGGTCGATTCACTGAACGCCTCTGTGGCGGGCTCGATTATGCTGTACGAGATCTGGCGTGCGCGAGGCTATGCGAGATCGTGCTAAGCCCATCGGCGCCGTGCGAGGCGATACGCGCTCAGGTACGGCCGACGAGCACTTGGCCATGAGCGGGGATCAAACTCATCAGAGCGGGAAGGCATTATCCGGTTGCGGAGAGGGGCTGGGCGAATCAGCGGGCAGGAAGTGCGCTAATGACAGCCGCAGTTCCGAGTGGCCGCGCTCGCCTGGCGCCGTTCGGTGCGGAACGAGTGGCCGCAACCGCAGCGGGAAATTGCGTTCGGGTTGTCGATCCGGAACCCCCCGGACATCAGATCGTCTACGAAATCAATTGTGGCGCCGTTCAAGTATGAGAAGGAATTCTCATCCACGACGACATCGATGCCCTTGAAGCTGGTTCGCAGATCGCGCTTGCCGACTTGGTTGTCCAGCGCCATCCCATACTGCAAGCCGGAGCATCCCCCGCGGGAGACGAATACGCGCAGGGCATGATCTGCGGCATCATGCTCCTCTATCAGCTTCTGCAGCCTGTCCAATGCCCGGTCCGTCAGGGAAATGTCGAGCTTGGTGTCAGTGGTCTGGTCCATTGAAGGCCCTCCCCACATGGCTCATCCGTCGGTCGATTGTGCGGCTCCCCTGCGCCCCATATAATCTGGAGTAATCTTATCAAAGTAGATAGATACTGTCAATTTAAGATCTGCAGGTTGACAAAGTCTTCCGTCGGCATGATGCTTAAACTCGCAAGGTCGGTGCCCACAGGCGGTCAAGTGGCTGGCGCTCCCTCGTAGGGCGCAAGTTTCCCGCTGAGCAACCGGCCGCCGGCCAGACCCAGGAAGGAGTGCGGCATGTCGGCGTGGAACAATACGATTGAAGGTGGGCTGCGTTATCGCGGCAATGAAGGCCAATGGAGCTACTATATCCATCGACTCAGCGGGCTTGGCGTCCTGCTCTTCCTCGCGATCCATATACTGGATACTTCCACAGTGTACTTCTTCCCGGATCTGTATCAACATGCGATCGGAATCTATCGCTCTTCGGTCTTCATGGTCGGCGAGATTATTCTGGTTGGCGCAGTGATCGTGCATGGGCTGAATGGATTGAAGATCGCGCTATTTGACCTCAACCCAGATTTCTACCGGCCGAATCTCGAGCGCCAGGGTGTGCGAACAGTGCTGCTGGTGAGCCTGATTCTTTGGCTGCCCGCTGCCGGGCTCATGGGCCGAGCGCTCTACATCAACAACATCTGTCGGTGCGCGCAGGAAGGGGGCGGCTCGTTCGCGCTGCCGCTGTGGGCGGACATTTCAATCGGCTTGCTCTTCTTGGTGGCCCTGATCATTCTGTCAAGGATGGGCGTCTTCGCGCGCCCAAAGAGCCGGCAGGGACGCCCGGTAGAGGCGTGGCTGTGGCTGTATATGCGCTGGTCAGCAATCCTGCTGATCCCCCTGGTGTGGGTGCACGTGTTGTTGAACGATGTCTTGATCGGGGTGCATTCCATCAACCTGGACTATGTGGCATTGCGCTGGGCGATGTTGGGCTGGCGTGTCTATGACTTCGCGCTGCTGGCCTTTGCGTTTGCCCATGGGATGAACGGACTTCGCACCGTGGTCAGGGACTACCTCCATCGGGAGAGCCATCGGGCGATCTTGGACCGCGGTTTGATCGCGGCATGGATTCTGCTGAGCGCGATTGGTGCGGCAGCGGTGGTCGGTGGGGTACGGGCGTTGTAGGCTTGGCGTGGTGGTATTGCTGCGGATCGTCAGCGGTACGATCCGCAATTCGCGGCTCGGCTGGCGCCTGAAGAGACGATAGGAGATGCGGGATGACAACTCACCACCAGCATGAGGTGATCATAGTGGGTGGAGGGGGCGCGGGCCTGATGGCGGCGCTGTACGCCTCGCGGGAAGTGGATACGGCGGTAATCAGCAAGCTCTATCCGGTGAGGTCCCACACCGGTGCCGCGCAAGGAGGCGTAGGGGCGGCGCTGGGGAGCGTCGAGGAGGACCACCCGAAGTGGCATACATACGATACGGTCAAGGGTTCGGATTACCTGGGGGATCAGGATGCGATCGAGTTCATGTGCGGCCAGGCGGTGTCCACCGTTTACGAACTAGAGCATATGGGGTTGCCCTTCAGCCGGACGGAGGAGGGGAGGATTGATCAGCGGCGCTTTGGCGGGCATACGAACAACGAGACGGGGGAGCCCGTGCGGCGAGCCTGCTATGCTGCAGATCGCACGGGCCATATGATCCTGCAAACCCTGTATCAGCAGTGCATCAAGAACGAGGTGCTGTTCTACGACGAGTTCCAGGTGTTGGATCTCATAATGCACGAGGGGGAGGTGCGAGGTTGCGTCGCCCTGGAGCTGGCCTCCGGGGAACTACACGTCTTTCACGCCAAGGCCGTCGTCCTGTGCACTGGCGGTTGGGGACGGGTCTGGGAGATTACCTCAAACGCGCATGCCTCCACAGGAGACGGCGTGGCCCTGGCCCTGCGGGTGGGAATCCCGGCGGAGGATATGGAGTTTTTCCAGTTTCATCCCACCGGTATCTATAAGATGGGGATATTGATCACCGAAGGGGTCCGGGGGGAGGGCGGCGTTCTGTTGAACGACGAAGGCGAGCGATTCATGGAGCGCTACGCGCCGCATATCAAGGACCTGGCCTCCCGGGATGTGGTCAGTCGGGCGATGTATCTTGAGATGAAGGCGGGGCGAGGGATCGGGGGGAAGCGGTATCTGTACCTCGATGTACGCCCGGAAACGGTAAATCGGTACGCGAAGGAGGATGGCCGCACCAACCCAGACGGGACACCTTATGAGCTGACCGAGGAGGACATCACCAAGAAGCTGCCGGAGATCCTCGACTTCAGCCGCACATACATGGGCATTGACCCGGTCAAGGAGCCGATGCCCGTGCAGCCCACTGCACATTACGCCATGGGGGGAATCCCTACCAATATGCGCACCGAGGTGGTGGACGGGCCGGAGAACACCATAGTGCCGGGCCTGTACGCGGCGGGGGAAGTGGCCTGCGTGTCTGTGCACGGCGCCAACCGCCTGGGCACCAATTCCCTGCTGGACATCGTGGTGTTCGGCCGCGAGGCGGGGAACCGAGCCGCAGCGTTTGTCAAGGGCAGGGGCTACTCCCCGCTGCCGCCCGATCCGGAGGCCAGGGCCCGGCAGGCGATAGAGGCGTTGCACCAGGGCTCGACCGAGATTCGCGCCGCCGATCTGCGTAGTGAAATGCAACATGTGATGTTCGACCACGTCGGAGTCTTTCGAACCGACGAGGGTATGCAAGAGGCGCTGGACAAGGTCAGGGCCCTCAAGCGCCGCTACGCCGGCCTCCGCGTGGATGACGCGGGAAAGGTCTTCAACACGGATTTGCTTGAGGCCTGGGAGCTGGGCTGTATGCTGGATATCGCCGAGGTGACGGCCGCCTCCGCGCTGGTGCGCACGGAGAGCCGGGGTGCGCACGCGCGGGACGATTATTCGGGGCGGGACGATGAGCACTGGCTTAAGCACACCCTTGCATATCTGCGGGAGGCCAAGGTGGATCTGCAATACAAGCCGGTGGCCATCACGGACTACGCCCCGGAGGCGAGGGAATATTGATGGGTCCCCCTCGCCGGGAGCGAGAATGGGCCGTGGAGGTGGGATGCAGCGTGCGCGAAAGGGCCTGTAGACAACCGATGTCGGAGCACGGATGGGAGCAACGATGGACGTGCGTTTGAGAATCCGCCGCTATGATCCAGAGGTCGATCAGGAGCCGCACGTTGAGACGTACGAGGTGCAGGCGCAGCCGACGGATCGGATTCTTGATCTGCTCAATCAGGTGAAGTGGTATCAAGACGGCAGCCTTGCCTACCGGCGATCTTGCGCGCATGGGATCTGCGGTTCGGATGCGATGCGGATCAACGGGGTCAACCGGCTGGCCTGCAAGGTGTTGGTGCAGGACGTTGGCGAAGAGATCATGGTGGAGCCGCTGCTGGGGTTCAAGGTCTTGAAGGATATGATCGTAGATCTGGAACCCTTCTTTGAGCAGTATCGATCTGTGCTGCCATATCTTATCAGCGAGGACGAAGCGCCAGAGAAGGAGCGGCTTCAAAGCCCGGCGCAGCGGGAGCGATACGACGATACGACCAAATGCATTCTGTGTGCCGCATGCACAACATCCTGCCCTTCCTTCTGGGCGGATTCCGGGTTTGTCGGCCCCGCGGCCATTGTGCAGGCACACCGCTTCATTTTCGACAGCCGCGATCAGGGGGCCGGAGAACGATTCCGAATTCTGGGCCAAGATTGGGGGGTTTGGCGCTGCCGCACGATTTTTAACTGCACCTCGGCCTGCCCGCGGGACATCAAAGTCACGCGCGCCATCGGCGAAGTCAAGAAGGCCATTTCGGGAATTGATTGACGCTCCCCATAACCTTTGATAGACTCGACGAGCATTGTCGGCGCCAGATGGCTCTGGTATAATTCAACCGCGCCGAGCTCTATGGGCGCGTTTTTATCGTCGCGCCGACGTAGCTCAACGGGAGAGCAACCGCCTTGTAAGCGGTAGGTTACGGGTTCGATCCCCGTCGTCGGCTTGATTTGGCGATACGATCGGGATCATGAGGGAAGAGACTTGGCGGCCAATAAGCGCTTTGTCGATTAGCGGGCGGTTACCCAAGTGGACAAAGGGGGCTGACTGTAAATCAGCTGGCTTCGCCTTCGGAGGTTCGAATCCTTCACCGCCCACAGTTCAGTCGTCATCCTCTTCCGTCGGCAAGGGATTCGCTCCCGGATCTATGGGAGAAGAAAAGCGCCCTCATAGCTCAGTGGTAGAGCACGTTCTTGGTAAGAACGGGGTCAGGGGTTCAAGTCCCCTTGAGGGCTCTCGAGGCGCGAGAGAAATCATCTTTCGGATTTGAGGCCTAAGGAGACTGGGAATATGGCGAAGGAGACATTTGCACGCACGAAGCCGCACATGAACGTGGGGACGAT
>CAYMCO010000014.1:0-109826 GCA_964388955.1 uncultured Anaerolineaceae bacterium
CGGGAAGGCGGGCTGACGGTCGGCGCGGGCGTGATCACGGAGATCTTGGAGTAACCAGCGGTTGCCAGTGTCATCGGGATCTGGCAGCGGGAAAACGCGATGGCAAAGAGAGATATTCGGCCGGTAATCACACTCGAATGCACCGAGTGTCAAGAGCGGAACTATACTACCGAGAAGAACCGACGGAACGATCCGGGACGGATCGAGCTGCAGAAGTATTGCCCTCGATGCCAGCGGCATACGCTGCATCGAGAGACAAAATAGGGGCGCGTTGTCGCCCTACAGGCCAGTAGCTCAACTAGGTAGAGCACCGGTCTCCAAAACCGGGGGTTGTGGGTTCGATTCCTGCCTGGCCTGCCTGACGCAAGCCGCGCCGCCGCAATCGTCGGCGGCGTTTGAGTGAGGAGAAGCACGTGGCGAAGTCAAGAGCCAAGACCAGAAAGAAAGGCAACGCGGTGGCGCGCTATCTACGCGAGACCAGCGCCGAGCTGAGCAAGGTGAACTGGCCGACAAGGGAGGAGGCGCTCCGGCTGACCGGCATCGTGCTGGTGGTTGTGTTCACCATGAGCGCGCTGCTGGGATTCCTGGATTTCCTCTTCTCGCAGTTGTTCCGCTTCATCATCGGACTTGCGTGAGGGGATACGAGGCGGACTAGGGAAGAGATAAGCTTGTGAATGAGCAGAGTGAACCAGAATTGGACCAGAGCGCGGACCTGCCCGAGTCGGATCGAGCGGAGACCAAGCCTGAGGCGGATCCGGCGATGACGAATGAGTCGGAGGCGCGGGATCCGGAGGCCGCCGGTGATCTGCAATCGGAGGAGGCGGAAGCCGGTATCGCGGTGGAGACCGAAGCGGAGGAAGCTGCGGGAGACGCCGACGCCGTGGAGATGCAGGAGACGAAGGCCGAGACGACTTCGGAGGCGAAGGCCGCCCTCGAAGCGGAAGCTGAGGCGGAGGGGGATGCGGCGGAAGAAGACCAAGAGGAAGACGACGACCGGAAGTGGTATGTCGTTCACTGCTATTCAGGCTACGAAAACAAGGTCCAGCACAACCTCGAGCAGCGCATCGAAACTATGGGCATGAAGGACCGCATTTTCGATATCGTCGTCCCCACTGAGGAGGAGATGGAGGTCAAGGAGGGCAAGCGCCGGACCGTGGAGCGCAGGGTCTTCCCCGGCTATATTCTGGTTCAAATGATCATGGATGAGGACTCCTGGTACGTGGTGCGCAACACGCCTGGCGTGACGGGATTCGTAGGCATGGGAAATGAGCCCACGCCCCTCAGGCCGGAGGAGGTTTCCCAGATCATCAAGCGGATGGAGGCGGAGGCGCCGCGTATCAAGGTGACATACAAACTGGGACAGAAAGTGCGTATTATCGACGGTCCATTCAACGATTTCATCGGCACGGTGGATGATATCGACATGGATCGGGCGAAGGTGCGTGTGATGGTTTCATTCTTTGGGCGCGAAACTCCGGTTGAGCTGGACTTCCTGCAAGTCGAGAAGGCATAGACAAGGGGAAAACGCCCCTGTGGGAGGGCGATGAATTCGCCCGCCATTACCACGAAAGGAGCTGAGTTGTGGCGAAGAAGCTAAAGACAGTCGTGCGTCTGCAAATCGAGGCGGGCAAGGCCAATCCCGCGCCGCCGATCGGCCCAGCACTGGCGCCGCATGGCATCAACCTGATGCAGTTCTGCAAGGAATACAACGCCCGCACCTCCAGCAAGATGGGGGAGGTGATTCCTGCGGAGATCAGTATCTACACCGACGGATCGTTCAGCTTTGTCCTCAAGACCCCGCCGACTGCGCATCTGCTGCGGAAGGCGGCCGGAGTGGAGAAGGGATCGGGAGAGCCGAATCGTGAAAAGGTGGGAACGGTCACCCGCGAGCAGGTGCGCGAGATCGCCGAGACGAAGATGAAGGATCTGAATGCCATCGATATTGAGGGCGCCATGCGGCAGATCGAGGGCACGGCCCGCAATATGGGCATCGTGATCAAAGAGCAATAACGAAAAGTGGGAGGGCCTTTTCCGGTCCGCTCGCACCACAAGGAGAAGTCATGAGCGCTCATGGAAAGAAGTACCAGGAGGCTTTCGAGAAGATCGATCGAAGCAGGGACTACTCGCCGCGGGAGGCGCTGGAGCTGGTCAAGGCGCTTGCATACGCAAATTTCGATGAGACGGTGGAGGTGCACATCCGTTTGGGTGTCGACCCCCGGCACGCGGATCAGCAAATCAGGGATACGGTGCAACTCCCCAACGGGACGGGCAAAGCGGTGCGGGTGCTGGTGTTCGCGGAGGGGGATGGCGAACGCGCGGCGCGCGAAGCCGGGGCGGATTTTATCGGCGACGAGGAGACCATCCAGAAGATCCAGGACGGCTGGTTTGATTTCGATGTTGCGGTGGCGACCCCCGACATGATGGGCAAGGTCGGCCGGTTGGGGCGCTTGCTGGGCCCGCGAGGGCTTATGCCCAATCCGAAAGCAGGCACGGTCGTGCCCGAGGATGACCTGGAGCGGGTGATCGAGGAGCTCAAGGCAGGGCGGGTGGAGTTTCGGGTTGATAAGACCGGTAATCTGCACGTCCCGATCGGCAAAGTGTCCTTTGAGATCTCGGAGCTGCGTGAGAATATGGTCGCGTTGATGGAGGTGGTGCGCAGAGCGCGTCCGGCATCTGCCAAGGGAACCTATATCCGCAAAGTGTCGGTTTCCAGCACCATGGGCCCCGGGGTTCGGGTGGACGCCTTCGCGGCATTGACGCTGGAAGATTGAGCCAAAGGAGTCACAAAACACAGTATAATAACGCCTGGCAACCTAACGAATCGCATACCGCCTGAGATAGCCGGCGCCGCGAGCATGCGGCTTAATTACCTGCCGAGGCGGAAGCATGCGGAAAGCTTTCATCCCGTGGGGATGGGCACCGGCTTTGCTTCGCTGTCTCAAGCGGAGCAAATTTCTTTGTAGGAGGAGGTGAGTATCCAATTGGCTATCACCAAGGAGCGCAAGGAAGGACTGATTCAACAGTACACCGATCTGATCGCGGGGAATGTGGGCATCATACTGACCGGCTTCTCCGGCCTAAGCGTCAAGCAAGCTGAGGATCTGCGGGGCAAGATCCGGGAAATGGGAGGCGAGTTCCACATTGTGAAGAACACGCTGGCAAAGTTGGCCTTTGATCAAGCTGGCTTGGAGATCCCCGAGAAGTTCCTGCTGGGCACCACGGCCATCGGATTTGCCAACGAAGATATCCCGGCGCTGGCGAAGGCGATCGTTGATCTGTCGAAAGAGTCGGAGGCGCTGACCATCAAGGTGGGTGTGCTGGAGGGCGAGGTGATCGATGGGGCTCAAGTCGTGAGTCTCGCCGAGCTTCCGCCGCTTGCAACCCTGCAGGCCCAGATAATCGGCCTGATTCAAACGCCTGCTCGGCACGTCGCATCGGCCTTGGCGAGCTCAGTTCGACAGGTTATCAATGTGACCAACGCGTACGCGAACAAGGAAGCCGAGCCCACTGGCGCCGCCGCAGGCTAAGGCGGCCTGCGAATAGACTGAAGTCTTCAGAATGAATAATCAAGGAGCAATACTGCGATGGCTGATCTAGAGAAGATAGTGGAACAACTCAGCGAGCTTACCGTGCTGGAAGCGGCGGAGTTGACAAAGATGTTGGAGGAAAAGTGGGGCGTCTCGGCGGCTGCGCCCGTGGCCATGGCTGCGGTTCCCACTGCTGCGGCGGTCGAGGAAGAGGAGGAGAAGACCGAGTTCGACGTGGTGATCAAGGAGTTGGGTCCGAAGAAGATCGACGTCATCAAGGCGATCCGGCAGCTGACCACCCTGGGACTCAAGGATGCCAAGGACCTGGCCGAGACGGCGGACGCGAAGGTGCTGGAGGCGGTGGGCAAGGAGGCCGCCGAGGATGCGAAGAGCAAGCTCGAGGCTGCGGGTGCCACCGTGGCGCTGGAGTAGAGCTCGCTGGATCATTGGCGGGGGAAACCGCATCTTCAGAGACTGATTCGCCCTGGAAACTGCAGGATACGGGGTGGCCGTGGTTTGGCTGCCCCGTCGCTCTTATTCCGCCGAACTGCCTATGGTATATTGGGCGCGGAGAGTAAAACATGCGCGAAAGGATTCTAATCATCGAGGACGAGGAGCGCATCCTGCAGTTCCTTCGCCGTGGGTTGATCTACGAAGGATACGAAGTGGACACCGCCACGGAGGGAAAAGCGGGGCTGCGGATCGCCCGAGACCGGCCGCCCGATCTGGTCATTTTGGATTGGATGCTCCCCGGCATGGATGGATTGGAGGTTTGCCGGCGGTTGCGGTGCGCGGGAGATGTCCCGATCATCATGCTTACCGCCAAGGATTCGGTTCCGGATCGCGTGCAGGGACTGGACGCGGGTGCGGATGATTATCTCATCAAACCATTTGAGTTCGACGAACTCCTCGCCCGTATCCGTGCGTTGATGCGAAGGGCCACCAGCGCCATGCCGGAGGTGCTGACCTTCAGCGACTTGCGGCTCGATACTGGAACACGCCAGGCGTATCGAGGGGACGACGTCATTGACCTGACTGCGAAGGAGTATGAGCTGCTGGAATTATTCATGCGCAATCCGCGCCAGGTGCTGACGCGCGATGTGATCTATGATCGGGTGTGGGGTTACGATTTTGCTGGCGAGAGCAACATTATTGAGGTCTATGTTCGCTACCTCAGACAGAAGACGGAGATCAACGGCTTACCCCGCTTAATTCACACCGTGCGAGGTGTGGGGTACGTGCTCCGTGAGGGAGAATGAGGCTTAGAACCCGTCTTACTCTGGGGTACACACTGGTGCTGGCGGTGGTTCTCATCGCCTTCGGGGCACTCGTCTTCATCTCGCTTTCCTTCAGCATGACCGCCCAAATCGAAGGATCGCTGACGAATACGGCTGACAATATCTTGCTTGCCAGCGGGATGCCCGAGACCCTCGCCATCACCCTGCGCGGCGTCGGGCTGACCAGCAACGTGTTTGTGCAGGTGTGGAGGGTATCGGAGACGGGTGAGCGGGCTTTGGTTTGGCAGTCCACAGATCTGCCAGCCAGGGAAGGCTTCGACGCGGGAGCGCTGAATGCGCGGGAGAATGTCTTCACCAGCAGCCGCATCGGCGAATATCATTTGCGGGTGTTGACGGTGCCCTTGGTTTCCGGGGATCAGGGGGCGGTCGCCGGCTACCTGCAGGTGGCGGCGCCGCTCGACAGTGTGGACCAGGCCAAGCAGATGCTGCTCTACGTACTGGTCGGTGGGGGGCTGCTGGCTACCGGCACGGCGGCGTTTGTCGGATGGGGAGCGGCAAGAGCCGCGCTCCGGCCGCTGGACGAGGTGACGGAGGCCGCCGAGCGCATCACCCGGGCGGATGATCTCTCTCGCCGCCTCCCGTTGAACGTCCCGCCTGGCGGGGAGGTGGGGCGGCTGATCCTGGCCTTTAACCAGACTCTGGAACGATTGGAGAACTTGTTCGAGGCCCAGCGACGGCTGCTGGCCGATGTGTCGCACGAATTGCGGACGCCCTTGACAACGATCCGAGGAAACGCGGATCTGATGCGGCGGATGGGAGAAGTGGACGCCGACTCGCTGGAGGCGATCACCGGCGAAGTGGACCGGATGACGCGCATGGTCCAGGATCTCCTTCTGCTGGCAAAGGCGGAGTCGGGCCACTTGCCGCTGGCGCACGAGGTGGTGGAATTGGATACGCTGCTGCTCGAGGTCTTCCATCAGGCCAAGATTCTCACGCAAGGAAGAGTCGAACTCCGTCTTGGAGAGGAAGATCAGGCGCGGACCATCGGGGATCGAGATCGGCTGAAACAGGTGCTGCTGAATCTGGTCGCCAACGCGATCGAACACTCTCCGCAGGGGGGACAAGTGACGATGTCATTGCGATGCGATCCGGGCGTAGCGCGCCTCTCTGTTGCGGACCAAGGGGAGGGGATTCCAAAGGACGAGATCCCGCGCATTTTTGCGCGTTTCTATCGCAGGGATCCTTCCCGCAAACGGTCCAGGGACGGCGGCGCAGGGTTGGGCCTCCCCATCGCCTACTGGATCACCCGCAGTCATGGTGGGCACATCGAGGTGGAATCGGAGGTTGGGAAAGGGACCACCTTCATCGTGATCTTGCCTCGCCTGGGGGAGGGATGTGGGAGGCCTGAGGCGCGCGAGGAGGGCGAGACGAATATGGAAGCCGGGGGACCGCCTTGAGCGATCTCGCCCCTCAAAGGATTGAAGCTGGCGCGCACCGAGTTTGGTAGGTTTGTGGTTCATCTGATGGGATTGAAATCCCACGGTTTCCCCGCAACCTGATCAGCCCCGGCATTGAGCTTGCCCGAAGCGGCGGGTGGGTGGTATCAAGGCTGGAGTGCGAGCTCGTTTGCCGCCAATCGGCACAGGCGCTCACCGCCATGATGCATCCAAGATTGCAGCGTAGGGCTCTGGTCAAGGCCTGCGGCGATGTCCTTCAGGATTCCCATCCCCCAGCGCACATAGCGACGCGTCTCCTGGCCCCATTGGCTGCGGGGTAATCCGATGACTCCGTGACCCCCATTGTACCCAGCCAGCGCCAGCGGAAGGCGACCGTCCGCCAGTTCGTAGCTGCGGACCAGGTACGCGAGGCCGCGGGCCGCGTTGTTCTCCGGATCGAAAGGGTGTTCTCCGCTGGCGAAATGATACGGCATGACCTGGAACAAGCCTATGGCACCCGAGGGAGATCGGATCGCCGGGTGACCGCACGACTCGATCTGGATGACCGTGGCGATGAGATTTGGATTGAGGCCGTTTTCCACGGACCAGCGTTCGATGTCGGGGGCCCAGAACATGACGCTGGAGGAGAAAATGGGGGCGACGCGATCTGGCGGGAGCTGATCGAGCAGGGGGGAGGGGCTTGGGATGCGGCTTGTGTCGGCAACCGCTGTCGGTAGCGCCCTGTGAGGGGCGGATGCTGGTGTGGCCGGACGGGTTCCGAACAGGAGCCAACCCAGGGCCAGGGCGGTGATGGAAAAGCTGAGACCCACCGGAAGCCAGCGGGCGACGGGGAGGAATCCGGTGCGCCGGAGGCGCACCGGATTCTGCTGGCTTGTCCGGGAGATGGAGCGACCCGCTGGCTTCGGTGGGGGACGATGGGCAGAGGAGATCATGGTCTACGCAGCTGAATGCTATCGTTATTGGCGCATGCCATGGGGGCGAGCCAGCGCGGGCTGGTATTCCGGTTCCAAGGGGGCTGAGGGGCCGGGCTTTGGCGCGGGCCGAACGGGTCGCGACGCCCGTTCAGACTTTTTATCGCGGGCGGTGCCGGCGGCATGTCTTTCATTGGGGGACGGACTTCCAGGCCGGCCCTTGATTGGCTGCACGGTCGAGTGCTTGGGGTGCATCGAGAGGGAGAATGTGCCGATGAGCAGCACCCGCAGCAGCCAGACGAGAATGGCGACAAATATGGGCACGCCCCGGATGAGAGTCTCCCGGGCGAGGATCTCGTTGCCCAACTGGGCATGCTCGAGCAAGGCCAAGGATACGGCCCACCAGGTCAGAATCGCGTTCATGGTCGCAGCTAGCAGCCAGGCTCCGAGGAGGTACCAGAGTTCAGCCGGCTGGTCTTTGCCTTGTGGGGAGCCGAAGAGGCGGGCGATGCCTGCGAAATCCATGGCGCAGAAGGCTACCGCCAGGATGGTGGCCCAGTGCCAGCCGGCGAAGCTGAGATCCCCGAGTACGTCGGTGAGTGCGAACTCGGTCGTGCTGAAGTTGAAGATCTCGAAGGCGATCAAGGCCAGCAGTATGATGAGCCATGAGGTGGTGGACCGGGGTAGGGGGACGGTGCGCCATAGGCGCTTGCCGGAGAAAAGCAGCTTGGAGAGATCGACTCGCTGGTGCGAAGTGACTGCGGACATGTTTCACCTCCATATAGAACGCATGTTCGATATGCAGCAGTATAGAACAAGTGTTCTTCAGAGTCAAGAGGCAAATTGGGAACGCGAGTGATTAGGGATTAGTTCTCAATAATCAGTGGAGAGGCAGATGAACGGAGAGAGGGGTGGGAGGCGGCGATTGGCGGTATTGCGATTGCAGCGGGGAGTACAAGCTGATAAGCGCCACCAAGGTGGGCTATCTGGAAGGAGGGGATCCCCTTCAGGGCATGCCGCGTTTCCAGCCGGTCGAGACCAGCCAAAAGTATATCGGATGGGTGAATAGGCCCCCGACGAACAGCCCCAGGGAGGAAAAGCCCCGGGACGCGGCGGCGCCGGGCTTGGGGCTGAGCCCGACAACGGCCGGGCCGGCAAATCGCACGATGAGCCCCATCTTCCACCGGGCTTTGACAAACTGGGATGCGCCCGGTGGGCCGCCTCGCCGCGCTTCTCACCGATCAAAGGGGGCCGCACGCCATGCAACACAGGCCCGGGCCGGTAGCCGAGAGGAAAGTCGCTATGACCGGCCGACCCGTCTTCAGCGCCTGGTTCACATGGATATTGATCTAGAGCATAGCGCATGTGATCCAAAGCGCCGCCAACAGCGGAATGCCCTACCATGCAGCGATGAAAGCAGGGTTGGTCAGGAACCTCAAGAAGCTGAGATGCATACATCAGCTTTTCAGGTCAGCCCGCATGGTCTCATATTCCTCGCGACTGATCTCGCCCCGAGCGTAGCGACGTTTCAGGATCTCCAGGGGGTCGTCACCCGGCCCCCGGGCGGGTCTCGCGAATGCCGCCTCTCCGCCTTGCTCCGCACGCCGCAACAACCAAATCCCTCCGAGCACCGCCGCGCCGATCAGGATCAGGAAGAGCATGAGCAGTATCAAGCCGATGAACATACCGCCGCCGAGCATCATATGCATCTACCTCCTTTGGATTTCCCTTGTCTCCTCGAGATGGATTATATTCTCCGAACCCCGAGTTAACACGCCCGGAAAATGAGCACCTGTCGGATTTGGCGGCGGCTCACTCTGGATGCCGGTCCCGAGTGTAAAGCCAGATCCCTGCTGCGCCCACGATGAGGGCTGGGAGCAGCATCGCTCCGCCCTCCGGCCCAAACGCGCCGCCGGTGGCCCAGCCCGGGCCGCTGACGGACTGCTGGATGAGGCGGAAGGTCTGGTTGCCGCTGACGGCAAATCCAAACACCGGCCCCTCGAAGATATTCCAACCGATATGAAGGCCGATGGGGAGCCAGAGCTGGCGGGTGGTCACCCAACCATATGCCAGAAAGAGCCCGGACAGAAACAGGCCCACCAATGGGACGAGGCCCGCTCCGGGGTTGTAGGAATGGAACAGGGCGAAGAGAATAGCGGAGATCACGACACCCCATGGTAGATTCAGGCCATCGACCAGGTTCTGCAGCTGATAACCCCGGCTGAGCAATTCCTCCTGGAAGCCGACGATCACGAAGGCGGCGAGGACGCCGAGAAGCTGCCTTGGCCAGCCGGAGGCCGCGCCCCCTTCCCACGCGAAGCTGCTCACGTGGAGCCATCCAAGCCCCGCTTCCAGGAGGAAGATCAGACCCATCATGGCGGCGGTCAGCAGGATGCCGAAAACCAGATCGCGGAGGGGGGCGCCCTGAGGCTGAAGGCCCAAGGATACGAAGCTGCGGCGGTCGAGGACACGGCGGGCGATCCACGTGGAAAGCAGAATCGCCGGCAGTGAGATCACATATGCGATGGGGGAGGACACATTCAGGGTGGAGAGGTCGAGTCCCCCCCAGAGGTATGCCATGATTGCCCCCACAACGGAGAAGATGACCAGCAGCGTGATCAGCAGCAAGCCTTGCAGCGTCAGCCGCCAGCCGGCCCGCAGCCGTCTTTCCGCGGGCGACCAGAAGATGCGCGCGATGCCTCTCGGTTCTTGCGGCTCTTGTGGGATTTCAGGTTCAGCGTTCATTGATGGTCCTCCGGCCTGTGAAGTGGCGTGCAAGCGAGCGTCAAGGCGTGGTGTAAGCGCTCATCAGAGCCACGAGTTTCTTCTCCAGGGTATAGAAGGAATAGCATTGGCGGGCAACATTGAAATTGTGTTCCGTCATCTCGCGGTCCAACTCGGGATTATCGAGCACTTCCAGCGTTTCTTCGACCGTAGCCTCTGTGACGAACCCGTCGAATCCAATCACCCGGAAACCCTTTGGAGCGATGTCCGTGCGAAAGATCTCGTAGTTGTTGATCACGATGGGGCGTTTGTAATACATCACTTCGAGGAAGGCGTTGCCGAAGCCTTCGATGGCGGAGGGATAGGTTGCCAGGTCGACCTGGGGGTAGGCATCAGCCAGTGCGAATACCTTCCTGCCATCGTCCGTTCTCCCTCGCGCGTGATTGATGATCCCGGAGGCATAGATCACATGGACGCCCAACAGCCTGGCGTATCTATGCAGATACTCCTGGTAGGCCGTGCCCTCATCGCCGGAGCCGTGCGAGATAACAAGGGCCGCATCCCTGCCCAACCGTCGGGTAAGCTCGATAGCGATCTCGATCCGTTTGCGCGGCACGATGCGTGTGGGCTGGAACAGCAGCCTAGTATCCTGCCCGATCCCAAGGCTGGAGCGGAATTCCTTCGCGTATTCGTCGAGGCGAGGCGCCGGCTGGCTGAAATCCATCACATTGGGAATCAGAAGGGAACTGGCTCCGGTGCGCAAAGCGAGCTGGCGCCCAGCGAAGGAGTTGATTACCACATGCTGGACGGAGGACAGGGTGGGTGGGAAGGCCGCCCGCAGATAGTCGTCAGCGGCGCTGATGGAGTACCGGTTTCGCTCCCATGAGAAGTCGTGATGGTGGGCGACGGTGGGGATTTCGGTCTCCGCTATGAACTCGGTGATTGCCAGGCCGAGGGGTACGTTCATGGGGAGGGAAAGGGCGTTCTCGATGATGATAAGGTCAATGTCGAACTGTTCGACAAATCGGTGCAAATGGCCCTTCAGATGTAATTTCAGCCGGTTAACGCGCTCCGACGTGTCCACTGAGCGAATGCAGTCGTCGAACAGATCCTGGTTCAGCTTTAGCACGTCGGGATGCTTGAAATGCGCCTCCTCAACGAGGTATGTGGTCTTTTCAGGCCGGTCGCTCTCCCCAACAAAGTAGAAGCACTGATAGCCCAGCTTGGTGAGCATATCCTCCCACTTGGCCGACTCAAGCGAAACGCCGTCCGTGCCAGAAAGCCGGGTTGACACAAAACCGATATTCCACGGCCATTCTTTCATGCGACCTCCGCCGTGATGAATTGTGGCTCCGCATTACGAGGGATATAGTCCCACACGTGCTGTACGGGAAGATCGTCAACCGCCACCCGCATGATGGCCAAAGCCAGCCCGTGGGAGACGATGGCCACCTGGTTGTGAGGGTAGGCCTGGAGTATCGCTTCGAGGGCAGCCAACACTCGGCGGCGAAGCTGACCCACAGTCTCGCCCTCTGGGGGGGCAACTTCGAGCGGATCATCCCTGCGGAGTTGGAACGCGCGCGCATATTTCCGCCGGATGTCTTTCAAGAGCATGCCCTCCCAGAGACCCTGGTGTATCTCGCGGAGTCGTGGGTCGAGGAACAGTGGTGTTCCTGTCGCCTCGGAAAGGATTTCCGCCGTCTCTCGGGCGCGCGCCAGGTCGCTGCTGTAGATCGCTGCCAACTGGATGCTCTGCAGTTTGGACGCCAAGCGGCGGGCCTGTTCGCGGCCATGCTCGTTCAATGGCACGTCCGATTGTCCCTGGTAGCGGCCCTCCACGTTCCAATCGGTCTGCCCGTGCCGGATAAGGATCAGCTCTGTCATCTGGTCGGATCACTCACGTCACTGGCCAAACCGCTGGCGGTATTCTGGCAGGCTGGCGATGGGGGGGCGCTGCAATTCTGCAATCTCGACCACATCCAGGAAGAAGCGCCCCTCTTCCCGGGCGACGATCTTCATAGTGCGGTTGACATCCTTCAGCAGGGATAGATCATTGCGTCTGTCGATCTTGCGTATCAGGGTTTGTATGATGGCGAAGGACATCTGGCTGAGCGCGGCCAGGGGCTGGTTATGATGGATCCGGCGGAGCAAGTCCACCTGTCCCATGGCGTCGATGCCAAAGCGCTCCAGCATGTCAATCAACATGCCGATTTCGACGCCGTAGCCGCTCGAAAAAGGGATCCGTTCGAGGGCTTCTCTCCGGCCGCCGTATTCCCCCGATAGCGGCTGAATGAACCCCGAGAGGGCGGGGTAGAATAGGTTCAGGAGCGGCCGAGCGGTCAATTCGGTGACCCGGCCGCCACCGCCGGCTTGAACGTGGTCGCCCACCTTGATTGGCCGCAGATAAAAGCCCTTGATGTACATCAAATCGGGTCGCTGCAGCAGCGGGCCGATCAAGCCATACACGAAGCGCGGGTGGATGTTGACGATATCCGTGTCCACCCACAGGATGAGATCACCCGCGGTCAGATACAGGCTTTTCCACAACGCCTCGCCCTTCCCCTCACGGTAGCCATATTGGGGAAGCACCTCCTGGTGGATGAAGACGGGAATGTCCAGGCTCTCAGCGATCTGGCGGGTGCGGTCGGTGGAATTGGAATCGATCAGCACAATCTCATCCAGCAGACTTATCTTGTCCATGAGCGCCGAGCGAAGGGTCAGGATCACCTTCGCCACGGTCTGCTCTTCGTTCAGCGCAGGAAGGGCGAGGCTGATGGTCAGCCCCTGTTCTTCCTTCAGCGATTGAAGCTGGCACAGATCGGCGAATTCACTGGAGTGAAAGCTGTTCTCTGCGAACCATTTGTCCACCAGGATGGATATTGCCTCTGTGCCGGAGACGGCGCTGGGCAGGGCTTTCCGCGTTTCCGATCGAGCGCAAGTGATCACCAGGGAGCGTATGTTGCTCTCCAGCAACGACTGCGTCAGGTCGTCAAAGATCACCCCACCCTCTTCCTCCTCGCACGTGGGGCCGATGATCACCACATCGAAGTGGGCCGACTGCTCGATGGCTGCCCGCAACGGATCATCGGATATGAGAATGGTGTCGTCAATCTCGGGCATATGATCCAGGACCTGATCCAGCGCTTCAAAGGCGCTCACCGCTGCGCGCTTGTCGCTTAGATCTGCAGGGCGCAGGGCGGTGAGAGTGTATCCTTCTCCGGAGCGCGCCAGCCGGAGCCCGAGCCTGAGTGCCAGTTCGCTGTTGGGGCCGGGACGCAGGATGAGCAGCACGCGCCCCCCGGGCTGCGGTTGCGGCCCGCGAAGCAGGGCGACGTCGAAGGGATAGAATGAGAGCGCATGTGTGATCTCGTCAGCGGAGTGCCAATCGGGCGCAGGGCAGGGGAGCACGACCAGGTTGATGGCTTCGTCGGCGGCAAATGCGGTTATCTCGTGGGATACGTGATGGGAGACTGTGATCTTGGGAAGAAGCTCGACCCCATATTGCTCAGCAATCGGGGCGAGTTCCTCGCGCAGTTGGCGCGCCTGGCCGGCCGCCCCGCTGAGCGATTCGCCCGCCGGCACCTGTACATAGCCCTGCACGACCACCTCCCGCCCTCTGCTCAACGCCTGGGCGGCCTGAACAAGCGGATCTCCAGGTTGATCATCGAGCACCGGAACCAGTATTCTCCCGGCCCGCTTGGGTCTGCGAGAGAAGAAAGTGGCGTCGGCAGTGGGGCTACGGGTCATCAGATTATCTCCCCAATAGGGGCAATACTTGGTCCTCCACAATCCGCTTCCATGTGTAACATGTCAGGGCCCGCCTTCGCAAGATCCATGCTGGATCGGAGAATAGGCGCGCTGCGATCAAATCGGCGGCGGCTTGAGAGGAGCCCCCGGGATTGAAATAGTGCACCTGTTCCTCGCCGCTCTCATGGAAGGGGGGGATATCACTGCAGAACACCGGCATTCGGCTCAGGCCAGCCTCCAGCAAGGGGATGCCGAAGCCTTCATTCACGCTGGGAAACAGCAGGGCGTCGCAGAAGGAGTACAGGTTGGCCATCGTATCGTCGTCCAGAAGAAGCGGCCCATCCTTCCCGAGTTGGTAGGCAAAGTGGAAGTACTCCGCCAGGCCCATTCGATCCCGGAGTGCGAGCAGCTCGTCCAGGTACGCTGCGTTCGCGGGATTATGCGGCCCCGGGGGGCCGCTCACCAGAACTCGCACATCCAAGTCGCTCTTCCTTCTCAGTGCGGCGAGGATTTCGATGGCGAAGCGGATATTCTTCCGGCGCGTAACTCGCGCGGGGAGGAATAGGACGGCGTCCGCTCGCATCAACCCCAGGTCGGAGACCAAGCGTCGGGTGGTTTCAGTCCAGCGTCCGGTTTGGGCGGGATCGACACCAGGGTGAATGACGTGGATCGAATTCTCCTTCACCCTATACAGCCGTGCCAGCCGCTGGCGCTGCGCATGCGAAACCACCACATTGCCGACTCCCGGCCACGGTCGCCGGAGCAGATCCCACGGAAAGCCCGGATGGAGGTCGGAGGCGTAGTCGGGCCGGGCCCAGGCGAAGTCGTGATGCCAACCAATCACGGTCCGGGGCAGCGCTCCATAGTCCAGCAGGTTCCACAGGGCGGCTGTGAGGGCCAGGTTCTTGTGAAGTGTGAGCGCGTTGTGGACGATGCAGGCCTCCGTGCCGGTGAGCGCTGAGCCCACGCGCTCCTGAAGTGTTGCCGTGAGGGCATCGAAGGTGGAGTTCAGTTCGCCCCGATCGAGACTCGCCTTGGCCCGCAGGGCCATCGGGTGCTTCGAATACATCTCGGGAACCACCTGGACAGGGATGCATTCGTCGAAAGGCTCTCCCTCGCCGACGAGCAGCGTTGGCTGGTGACCGAGATCGGCGAGGATTCGTGCGTGAAAGTAGAGGGTCTGCTCGACGCCCCCGATGGTGGGTGGGCCGCTGAAGTGCAGCAGGCAGATCCTCATCCCGACGTTCCCTCAAGCTCGATCCAGCGGCACTGGTACGGCTCCATGGGGACCGGCCCCGAGGAAAGGTATCCACCGGAGAGATGGTCCGTACCCGCAACCGCCTCCCCCAGGGCGTCTGCACACGTGAACCGGGTCGGCCGGCCCGCGATCTCATGCAGGCAGAGCACCCGCTGGGCCCCGTCGGGAGCCGTGCGAAGCAGCGCGAAAACGTTCGGGACGAGGTCGAGAATGCGCTGCTTCCCGTGAGGGTCAAACGCCGGCAGGCTCCGACGCGCCAGCAGCAAGCGTCGATAAGCGCTGAAAATGCGCGCCCGACTGGAACCTGGGTTTTCGAGCTCTGACTTCAACTCCGCATAGCGCAGCCGCTTCCGGTTGATGGCGCGAGCTCTCCCCGTCTCCTGAACAGCTTCGACGTCATTTCGCGAACCGACCAGGCTGTGGAAATAAATGGCAGGCAGACCGCGCAAGGAGAGCATGACGGTCTGCGAACACATGAACCGGTCCACGGCAGGGCTCCGCGGGTCCCTCCACTCTTCGGGCGAGGCCAGCGCGTCCGTATAGGTGATATTGATCTCATAAGGCAGCTGGACGCCGTCAGGCAGCCCGCGGTAGGAAACACGGCCTCCTCGCTGCTTGGCGGTCTGCACCAGGATCTCAATCTCCCGCTGGGTGAGCAGGCCCTCGACAGGGCGAAGGCCAATGCCGTCGTGGGAAGCGAGAAAGTTGAAGAAAGTTGCTTCGCCCGAAGGCGTGGCCAGGCGGGAAGCCCACTCAGTCAGCCGGGTTGCATCCCCCTCCAACAGGGTGTGCAGGACAAGCGACGGAAGAGCGAAATTATAGACCAGGTGAGCCTCGTCCTCCCCGGAGCCGAAGTACGTGACGTTCTCGGCATGCGGCACGTTGGTCTCGGTGATCAGCCGGACCCACGGGGCGACGGCATCAACCACGGCGCGCAGCAATTTCACAACGGTGTGGGTCTGCGGCAGGTGGATGCTGGTGGTGCCGGGAACCTTCCATAGGAAAGCAATCGCGTCCAGGCGGATGAATTGCGCTCCATGGCGAATGTAGGTCAGGAGAATATCAATGAACTCGAGCAGCACACGCGGATTCTGAAAGTTCAGGTCGACCTGGTCGGGGCTGAAAGTCGTCCAGACGTACATTTTCCCGCGCCGCGTCTCCACCGGCGTCAGGGGCGGGCGGTCGCGCGGGCGGATGATGCTGGAGAGGTCCGTTTGCGGATCAACCCGGATGAAATACTGGTCATAAGGCGACCTATCCTGCAGGAAGCCCTGAAACCAGGCGCTGTGAGCGGAAGTATGGTTGATCACCGCATCCACCATCAGCCTGAAGTGGGAGGCGACACCTTCAATCTGCTCCCAGGCCCCCAGACCAGGGTTCACCCGTCTGTAGTCGACGACGGAAAATCCCTCGTCAGAGGAATAGGGGAAGAAGGGCAGGATGTGAACACCGGAGAAGATATCCCGAATATACTGCCGCATGAAGCGGTCCAGGGTTTGGAGAGGCATTTCACGCTCCTCCCGCAGCTGATCACCGTAGGTGATGAGCACGACGTCGGTCTCGGCCAGAGGGCCAGCGTGTTGCGGAGGGCCGGGGCAGAGTTCAAGCTGCTCCCGGAGAAGGTTCTCTACCTCCTTTTTCGTCTGTGATGCCTGGTCCGCACCGTATAGAAAGGCGAGATGCGCGTGAATCTCCTCCACCGCCTCCGCAGGGATTTGCTGATCCTCCTTGTGCCGCGTCCGCAATTTACACCGTCCGGAAATAAGAGCGCCTGGGCCGCTCTGCCCATTGTACCAGCTTGAACCCGCGGAGCCGGTGGCCACCGAAAGGCTCTGTGGGCTTGTGGCACCAGAGAGAACTCTTCCCGGTTGGGCGAATGAAGTAGAATGTCTGCGAACCTCCCCGGTCAAGGTGGATCGACCAAACAAGGATGGGCGATATGTCGGGTCAAGAGGCCGTCGTCCTGCTGATCACCAGCGAGGGCATGGGAAGCAGTGAAGACCCCAATCTGCCCCGCCTGCTTGTGGCGAAGTTCTTCACACTGCTCGAGGAAATGGAGCCCCTCGTTCGCGTGATCTGTTTCTACACGGATGGCGTGAAGCTGGTGTGCACGGGGTCCCCCGTTCTGGGCCAGCTACATGCGCTGGAGCAGAGAGGGGTCCGGCTGGTGGTCTGCAGCACGTGCCTGAGAGTCTTCCAACTGCTGGATTCGGTTCAAGTGGGTGTTGTGGGTGGCATGGGAGATATCATCACTGCCATTTGGGGGGCGGACAAGGTGGTGACGATATAGCGGCGTGGTTGGAGGAAAGGGATGCGTCTCAGCTGGCCCGCTCGCGGGCGTGAATCAGCCGGCCGACGAGATCGCTCCCGAGCAATGCGAGCCCATCGGTGATCATATAGTGGGGGCTGGCGGCGTCAAAGAGCACGGAGCCCCGGGTGGCAAAATCCTCGTCCCCCAACCAAAGCACCGATGCCAGGCGGATGCGAGGCAGCGGCCGGAAGGCGAAGCCATAATCTGAAAGCGCCGGAAGGCGGAGGCCGCCGAGCCGGCGAGCGGCCTCAATCAGCCCCTGTGGGCTGTCGCCAAATGCCGCGGCGATTCGGTCGCCGCTGTACCCTTGAAAGGCTTGATTGTAGAACACTCCCCCGGGAAGCTCTCGAAAACTGATCCAACGATCAGCCAGCGGCGAGCCATCTGCGGTAGTCAGGTAATAGAGCAGCATGGCCGTATCGAGGGTTGAGCATGTCTCTCCGTGCGCGTACTCCGCGAGCAGATTCGGCCAGTGCAGCTTCACGGGCGTTCCCCAGTATTGAAACTCGAAATGCCCTTCTCCCCAAGAGAGAGCGCTGGCATGCGCGATCATTTTTGGATCCCTTAGGGCCAAGTCTTCCCTCAGTGAGTCAAGTCGCCGAGCCATGCTGGCTTCCCAATTGTGCCTCGCCTGGGCGAGGGGGTCATCGCCTCCGCTTTGACCATCCGTCTTGTGGATCAATCCAGCCACGCTCATCCTCTTCATGGGCCGCCTGATGCCCGCCACCCTCGTAGATCAGAGCCGGGAGCGCTGCCAAGGAACGCGCCGCCCGGCTACACACTCTCCGTGCTGCCGTCTATGGATCCGATCCTAGTTGCCGCTGATGATATTCCCAAGGATATTGCCCCCGAGGCCTGCCACCCCTTTCTTCTCACCGGTCTGCTTGAACCGGGCTGCGGCCAGGATGCGGTCCGCCAGCCGGGAGAAGGGCAGGCTCTGCAGATACACCTTGCCGGGTCCGCCCAACTTGGCCAAGAACAGGCCTTCGCCGCCGAAGAGGGCGTTGACAAATCCCCCCACGAACTGGATGTCATAATCGACGCTCTCGGAGAAAGCCACCAGACAGCCGGTGTCCACGCGCAGGACCTCATGCTCCGCCAAGTCCTTCTCGATGATGGTGCCCCCGGCATGGACGAATGCCATCCCATCTCCCTGCAGGCGCTGCAGGATGAACCCCTCACCACCAAATACGCCCGCCCCAAGCCTCTTTGAGAAAGCCACCTCGATGCCGATGCCCTCTGCGGCGCAGAGGAAAGCGTCCTTCTGGCAGAGGATCCGCCCGTCAAACTCCGGCATGTCGATGGGGATGATCTTGCCGGGATAGGGCGCGGCAAAGGCCACATGTGATTTGCCGCTGCCGGTGTTCAAGAAAGTGGTGATGAAGAACGATTCCCCGGTGATCATGCGTTTGAAGCCGCTAAACAGCCCCCCTCCGGTCGAGGTCTGCATCTCGATTCCGGGTTCCATATATGTCATGGTCCCGGCCTCGGCGCGAATGCCCTCTTCCGGGTCGAGTTCAATCTCGACGAGTTGAAGGTCGTCTCCAAAGATGCGGTAGTCAATGATGTCCGCCATGGTCCCCTCCTCTGGGCGATGAGAATTGTTTCCGCTCCGCACCGCAATGATACACCAAGTACCGCCGTCGGACCTGCTGCGAGGGCTCGATGCAGATGGGGTGGGAAGGTGAGAGGAAGGGGTTGGGATGGGCGGAAAGGGCTCGCCGGTCAGGGATCAGGAAGAACCCGCTCTCGGCTTTCTGCGGTCGCCCGTCGGCCGGTTGAAAGACCTGATGGTGTCGCTTTCGAACGCTCGGAGATCGAAACTGACTGGCGATTGCCTACGACGGTCTATGACATCGAATGTATGATCCACCGTTACGCCCGCGATCAAGGTGCAGGTCGGTGCTGGATGCTCCGCCCCATGAGTGGAGGGGAAAATGCCACGTTGGTGAACAGCTGACGCTCCCGTCAGGCGGGCCCGTTGCGGGCGCCGGCGCTTGGGGCTAGCGGACCAGGGTCATGATCTTTTCGTGCATATAGGACTGCAGATAGTAGTGTCCGCCGGCGAATTTGCCGCTGGATCCAGAAGCTTTCCAACCGCCAAAGGGTTGATAGCCGGGCCAGGCGCCGGTGGTGGAGCCTTGCGGCCGATTGGCGTAGTTCACGCCCGCCTCAATGTGGTCGAAGTACCAACGGGCCTCCTCCTCCGTCCCATAGAATCCTGAGGTCAGCCCGTAGACGACGCTGTTGGCGATCTCCATCGCCTGCTCCAGCCCGTCCACCGGATGCACCATGGTGATGGGGAGGAACATTTCGTAGCTCCAAAGCTCATGGGAGATGGGGACATCCGCCACCACCGTTGGCTCGCAATAGAATCCTCTGTTGAGCGGGCTCTCGGTGAGCACGTGGCCGCCGGTAAGGATGATTCCGGCCTGGCTCAACTCCTCCGTGTGGCGCTGATACTGCTGGTAGGCCCCATGGTTGATGACCGGGCCGAGGAATACCTCTCGCTCCGTCGGATCCCCAATCTTCAGCCCATCGGTCAACTCCAGGAGGCGGTCGACCAGATCGTCGTATACGGGCTTTTCGACCAGGACGCGTGAGTTGGCGGAGCATTTCTGGCCCTGCAGGCCGAAGGCGGAGCGGACGATCCCCTGGGCGGCACGTTCCAGATCGGCGTTGGCGGAGACGATGCTGGCGTTCTTCCCCCCCATCTCCAGCACGATCGGGCGCGGATAGGGGGCTTGGGCGAACTGGCGGTAGATGTGCATCCCGACTTCATAGGAACCGGTGAACGTGATGCCATCCACCTCCTCACTTTCGATGAGCGCCTCGCCGATTTGTCCGCCGCCCCCGGTCACATAGTTGAAAACTCCGTCCGGCAACCCCGCATCCCGCAGGCATTCGGCCAGCAGGCGGCCGGTCCAGGGAGTGTCGCTGGCGGGTTTCATCACGACGGTGTTGCCCGTGACCAGCGCGGCGCCCATCGGACCTCCCATCAGTGCAGCGGGGAAGTTGAAGGGGCTGATCACCACCCACACGCCGTATGGCCGCAGGGCGGAGGTGTTGACGACCGTGTAGCCCTCCAGTGGATCCTGCCCCATCGGGACGATGAAGCCCTCGTTGGCCTCCAGCGTGTCGCAAGCATAGCGGATGAGATCCGCTGCCTCTTGGGCGTCGGCCAGGGCCTCCATGCGATTCTTGCCAACCTCCAGGGAGAGCACGGCCCCGAATTCATAGATGCGCGCTTCGATGGCCTTCGCCGTCCTTCGAAGCAGGCGCACCCGCTCTTGCCAGGGCATCCCGGACCACATCGGAGCGGCCCCGCGAGCCGCGGCCAGGGCTCGTCCCGCGTGCTCGGCCGTACCCTTTTGAAACCTTCCCAGGACCCAGTCGTGGTCGATGGGGGAAAGATCCTCGAACTTCTCGTCGGACCGAACCTCCTGTCCATCGATGAGCATGGCGTGTTCCTGGCCCATCCGGGATTTCACGTCCTCCAAGGCGCTCTCATACCGGTCGTGCATCAGCTCCGGCGGGTTGAACATGGTGGCGTAGCTCAGCTTGAATTCTGACTCCCCCCGGCCTTCGCTCTGCGGGGTGTCCGAGCCTTCAACCACCGAACCTTCAGTCATCGGATTAGCCTCCGTTTTCGCTCTGATCCTCGTTCAGGGGAACTATTCTGACAATCGATTCAAGTATACTCCATTGGCTGTGAGGGCCGGCGTGGCTATACTAGAGGGGAACGTGCAATGTCTTGGGTGCAATCCCGGATCTACGCCGCCGGAGGCGGCCATATTCCGAGCACGTGGGCGACGTTCAGCGATCAGACGGGCATCCAGGCTGTCCTGCACCTGCGACCGGAGGCCCCGACGGTTTTCCTTGGCGGGCCGCCGCGGGCTTTTCTGTGGCTGGATATCGAGGCGGAGAAAGATGCGGATCTCGAAGCCCGCTGGCTGGCGGCAAGGTATATTTCCGACAGCCTCGCCCAAGGCTATCGGGCGATGATCCACAGCAGCCTCACTCTCCATCGAACCCGATGGGTGCTGGCCTCCTACTTGCTCTACGAGGGCTGGACGATCGCTTCGACCATGCGGGAGGTTGAGAAGCCCCCCTGGCTCTCGCCCTATCACACCGAGGCGCCGATGTGGGCAGCCTTTGAGAACCTGGTGCAGAGGCGCAGGGCGGATGGAGGCGGCTCCAGGGGAGAGGAAGCATGTCCAAGACCCAGATGACGTACGTGGGCATCGACCCCACCGCAGGATCTCGCCCGATGCATTACGCCGCTTTGGACGGGGATTTGCGCATTCGAAGCCTGAAGAAAGGGGATCTGCCAGCGGTCCTGGAATTTATCCAGGGGCTGGATCGGGCCGTTGTAGCCATCGATGCGCCGCAATCCCCCAACCAAGGTCTGATGGCGGATCCCGGCGTCCGGGAGGGATATGGGCTGCCTCCCAACGGGGACACCTGGGCGGGATGGAAAGTCTGTGAGTACGAGTTGCGGCGCCGAAATATCCGTCTCTACCGGACACCGCGCGATGCGTCTGAGGCCCCACGCTGGATTCGCATGGGTTTCACGCTGTTCCGACGCTTGAAAGGTTTGGGATTTGAACTCTTCGAACGGGGAAGCGGGATCGGGCAGCGCGCCCTGCTCGAGGTCCATCCTCACGCCTGCTTCGCGGTGATTTTGGGTCGCCGGCCGTTTCTCAAGAGCACGCTCGAAGGGCGGCTGCAGCGCCAGTTGATCCTCTATCTCGAAGGAATCGATGTGCCGGATCCCATGCGCTCCTTGGAGGAGATCACCCGCCATCATTTGCTAGAGAGCCGGCTCCCCCTGCCCGATTTGTATGACCATGACGAGTTGGATGCGCTGGTTGCAGCCTACACGGCGTGCTTGGTGAGCGAGAAATCGGACCGGGTCACCCAAGTAGGGGATTCCGGAGAAGGGCTGATCACGCTCCCAACAGATGAGCTGCTGGAGTTCTACCGATAGAGTGGCGGGCGTTGCGGGTGTTCTATTGGTTCAATTCGGAATCGATGACCTGTTTGAAATTGGATATGGGCTGGGCGCCAACCAATGGGATGCCGTTGATGAAGAAGGTTGGCGTTCCACTGACCCCCAATTCTCGTCCCGCTTGCAGGTCGTCTTGGACTTCCTGCGCATAGGTCTCGTCGTCGAGGCAGGTTGTGAAGCTGGTCACATCCAGGCCTAGGTCTTCTGCGATAGAGAGATAAGCATCCCGATCGTTTCCGTATTCTCCCTGGAAAAGAGCGTCGTGGTATTCCCAGAACTTGTCCTGATCCAGCGCGCAATCGGCCGCTTGAGCAGCGAAGTAACCTGTCTGTCCGCCGCCGACGATTGGGAAATCCCGGTATACGAATCGGATTTGATCCGGGTAGGATGCCAACAGGTCCTCGAAGGTCTCCATATGAAAGCGGCGGCAGTAGGGGCACACGTAGTCGCTGAATTCGACGATGGTGACGGGCGCGTCTTCCGGCCCCAGGGCCGGATCGTCGTCCACGCTCACGTCAACTCGATAGCCCTCTTGGCCAGCCGCTTGATCGGGCGCCTGGGTGCCAACCGGGGGCGCTGCGGCCAAGGTTTCGGGCATGGCGCTGGGGCTCGCGTCCCGGCCCCAAATGAAATACCCGATAGCGACACCTGAGCCCAACGCAAAGGGGATCAGCAGCCCGTAGAAGAACCCGAGCAGGTGGCTGCGCTGGATGACAATGTTGCCGCCGGAGCCACCCTCCTCTTTCCCTTCGACCTCTGGCATTGTGTCTTCCAAAGTTCTACCTCCCCGATCCCTACGAATGTAAGGGGAACGCCACACCCGCCGCGCATATCCCGCTACCCGACGGTCGGCATTATATCACGCGGGGGCATATTGGCCCCCTAGGACGATGGTGGTACGTGGGGGTCTATCTGTCTGGCAACAAGGGTATCGCCGGACGCGGAGTCTGCGAGGAAACCGGATCGCCCCGCCGTGGTCGAATATCGTCGGCCCGGGGGATCTCACCGCACAACAAGAACCCGGATGCACCCTCGATCCGCCGCGGCGAGTATGCATTCAGGTTCTGCTGTACAATTGCGGCGCAGCCCGCGGACGCCCACTGGCGGCCGAAGGATGCCAGTTTGGCGCGCCGGATCAAGGCATGTAAAGGGAAGTGACGAATGCAAATAGTGCTTTTGGGACCACCCGGAGTTGGAAAGGGCACGCAGGCGGAGCAATTGGAGAAGGCGTTGGGTGTGCCCCATGTCGCCAGCGGAGATCTGTTTCGCGAGAATCTGAGGCAAGACACTGCTTTGGGCCGGCAGGCGCAGAAGTATATGGACCGGGGGGAACTGGTGCCGGATGATATCACCATCGCCATGGTGCGGGAGCGGTTGCAGGCGCCCGACTGCAGGCGTGGCGTGATTCTGGATGGTTTTCCCAGGACGGTTCCGCAGGCAGAGGGGCTTAAGGGGGTGTTCTCCGAGCGAGGGTGGCAGCTGGATGGGGTGTTCAATATCACGGCGCCGGAGGAGGAACTGGTGAGCCGCCTATCCGGGCGCCGGATTTGCCGCAACTGCCAGACGCCCTATCATGTGCGCTTCAATCCGCCCGAGCATCCGGGGGTGTGTGATGTGTGCGGGGGGGAACTCTACCAGCGGGAGGATGACAAGCCGGAGACGGTCCGAAAGCGGCTGCAGGTCTATCATGAGCAGACCGCCCCGCTGATCGACTACTACCGGAAAGCCGGCCTGCTGCAAGTCATCGACGGGAATAGGGCGATCGATGCGGTCACGCGCGATCTGTTGGACGCGATCGAAGCGCTGGATTAGCGGAAGGCGATCAGCTTTCGAAGGTGGTCGCACACCGAGATGAAATACACCTGACCGCCAATTCATCATTGCACCGGGCAATGCCCATCGGTATAATCGGAAACACGAGGGCGGTTAGCTCAGTTGGTTAGAGCGTTGCGTTGACATCGCAAAGGTCGTTGGTTCGAGTCCAATACCGCCCACACAATTCAGGCAAGAGCGCGATGATCGGGACGAGTAGTTGGCGCGCGCATTGACAGGGAACGGGGGGCGTAGATTGAGACTCCCCGGCGATGCGCTCTGATGAAAACCCCCCGGTAGCGTGAACCGGAAAGGCGGCTGATTCGGCCGCCGAGTAAGGGAAACGGATGGCCCCGTTATCGGCCAGCTGAGGCGGCTCAGAGGGAGATGGGGATTTCTCCTTGCGGGCCAATCAGGGTGGAACCGTGTGAGCGTTCGCTCTCGCCCCTGGGGCGGGGGCGATTTTCGTTTCGGGCCGCTGAACAGGGCCGAGAGAGGAGGTTGGAGATGGCGCCAGGAAACGGCAAACGGTATGAGGACACAAAGCTGTACCGGATACGCCACTCGGCGTCGCATGTCATGGCACAGGCGGTGATGGAGATGTTCCCCGGCGAGGCGCGCCTCGCCATCGGGCCACCCATCGAATCCGGCTTCTACTACGATTTCGATCTACCCCGTAGCTTGACACCGGAGGATCTGGAGAAGATCGAGAAACGCATGCGCGAAATCATTTGCGCCGATCAGCCCTTTCAGCGGCGGGTGGTCAGCGCGGATGAGGCACGCGAGATGTTCTCGGATCAACCGTACAAGCTGGAGTTGATCGACCGGCTGGAGCAGGGGGAAGAGGACGAGCACGGGGAGCCGATAGAAGGAGCCCCGGAGATCTCCATCTATCGAGATGGGGATTTCACAGATCTGTGCGGCGGTCCGCACGTTCAGAGCACGGGGGAGATCAACCCCCAGGCGATCAAGCTGCTGAGCATAGCCGGGGCCTACTGGCGCGGGGACGAAAACCGCCCCATGCTGCAGCGCATCTACGGCACGGCATGGGAATCGGCTGAAGAGCTGGAACAGTATCTGTGGCGGCTCGAAGAGGCCCAACGCCGGGACCACCGTCGTTTGGGCAAGGAGTTGGATCTGTTCAGCATCAACGAGGACGTTGGGCCGGGCCTGATCTTATGGCATCCGAAAGGGGGCATGATCCGCAAGGTGGTGGAGGATTACTGCCGCGCCGAACATGAGGCCGGGGGATACGAATTCGTGTATTCGCCGCATATCGGCAAGCGCAACCTATGGGAGATCAGTGGGCACCTGGATTGGTATCGGGATGGCATGTTCGCGCCCATGGAAGTGGAGGGCCAAGAGTACTTCATCAAGCCCATGAACTGTCCCTTCCACATCCAGATCTACAAGAGCCGCATGCGCTCCTACCGCGATCTGCCGCTGCGGTACGCCGAATGGGGCACGGTGTATCGCTATGAGCTGAGTGGGGTGCTGCACGGATTGCTACGGGTGCGCGGCTTTACGCAGGATGACGCGCATTTGTTCTGCCGGCCGGACCAGATGCCGGATGAGATTGACCGGGTGCTGCAGTTCAGCCTGCGTTTGCTGCGCGGTTTTGGCTTCAAGGACATTAACGCCTACCTGTCGACGCGCAACCCGGAGAAATTCGCCGGGGCCCCCACCGATTGGGAGGAACCCACCGAGGCGCTGCGCATGGCGCTGGAGCGGGAAGGACTTCCCTATCAAATAGATGAAGGCGAGGCGGTGTTCTACGGGCCAAAGATCGACCTCAAGCTGGAGGACGCGCTGGGCCGCGAATGGCAGTTGACCACCATCCAGTTCGATTTCATCCTCCCTGAGCGCTTCGACATGACCTACGTGGGCGAAGATGGGGCGGAACACCGGCCCTACATGATCCACCGCGCGCTGCTGGGTTCCATGGAGCGTTTCATGGGGGCGCTGATCGAGCATTACGGCGGTGCCTTTCCCGTGTGGCTGTCTCCGGTGCAGGCAATCCTGATCCCAATCGCTGACCGGCACATCGATTATGCGCGGCAGGTCGCCGAACGCCTGCGCGAAGGGGGCCTGCGGGTCGAGGTGGACGCCGGGGGCGACCGGATGAACGCCAAGATTCGGACCGCGCAGCTTCAGAAGGTTCCCTACATGCTCATCGTGGGGGATCGGGAGGTGGAGGAGAATGAGGTCTCCTTGCGTCTGCGCTCGGAGGAGGATCTGGGTGCCATGGATGTGGGCGCGTTCTTGGCGCACGCCAGGCGGGAGATCGATGACAAGGTATGAGAGGTAGGCTTGCTGCCGCTCCCGCTGGGGCGGGACCCGCGGACGAGGCCGCTTCCCCGGGCGGAAGAAGTACGTTCCTAAGATAACGAGGGACACTTAGGCCTCTTTTTCAAGCCCACGTTTACACCGCGCAATCAGATGCTGTCTGTCTTCGGCTGCTGAACCCGTGGGGTTTTCCTTGGACGCCGGGGCAAATCGCGGGCAAAGCAATTGGATGCATCAAGTCATGATGCGCCGAAGAGGTTTGAAACACGTTGCTACTTGAGGGCTTATAAATCCCCGATCTCGGGATAACCCCAACACAGCGCAACAGCGCAGTGTGACATTGGTCCTTGCCGGACATGTCTAAAATCCCGATCTATGTGTAGCCTGTTGCGTAGACATCGAATATAGCCTATTCTGGGGTGAATGCAAACGTTACCGGCAAGGTTTGCGGCCCGTCCACGGTAGAGAGTAGTATCTATTGATTGCAGACACGCCCCAATAAGGCTATCGGAGACTTCGGCCAAGTGGAGACGCGGAATTGATTCGTGCCACGCACACATGGCGGTGATGCACTGGAGCATGACCCATCATGCTCCACAGAGGTGTGCTTTCGATTCGGTGGAGCCAGTGGGAAGAGGACTTCGTGATGCTTCGAGAGGGAGGTACAGAAGTGAATGGGTGATCTACTGGAAGAGAAAGCAAGAGAGCTGGAACACAGATTCGCAGCGAAGAGGCCGAACTCGAAGCGGCTGCATGAAGAAGGGCAGCAATACCTTCCCGGCGGAGACAGCAGAAACGTCCTCTATTACCGGCCATTCCCTGCGTACATGCAGTCGGGGGATGGCTCCAACATCGTTGATGTCGACGGGTTCTCATACATTGATTTCGTAAACAACTATACCAGTCTTGTGCTTGGGCATTGCCCCTCTGAGGTGTTGGAGGCGGTCCGCCAGCAGATCAATTTGGGAAGCGCGTTCGCGGCTCCTTGCGCATTGCAGAACGAATTGGCCGCAATGATTTGTCAGAGAGTGCCTTCTATCGAGCAGGTGAGGTTCTGCAATTCGGGGACGGAGGCAACTCTACACGCTGTCAGGGCCGCACGGGTCTACACGGGGCGTCGGATCCTCGTCACAATGGGTGGCGGGTATCATGGAAGTCTCCACTCCATTGAGGATGAGCGGCTACCAAATCGGAGGCTTGGCCGGCTTGTGTTTCCCCAATTCGGACTCGATGACAGCGGGTTTCCCCCTATCGTGGATGAAAGAATGGTCGTGCCGGCAAATGACCAGGAGTGCATTACCCGGGTGTTTGACAAGTACGGTGAGCAGATCGCAGGAGTCATTGCGGAGCCGCTCTTGGGCTCCGGGGGCTGCATTCCCTTGGACATATCCTATCTGCGGTTGCTCCGGACACTGACACGTGACTGTGGAGCGCTTCTCATCATGGACGAGGTGCAAACGTTCCGGCTGAACTATGGCGGCCTGCAGAGTGCGTATCAGGTAAGCCCTGACTTGACCTGCTTGGGGAAGGTGATCGGTGGCGGCTACCCAGTTGGCGCATTTGGCGGCGCAGCGGAGATCATGTCCATATTCTCTCCCGAGAAGGCGGACCATCTAGGCCACAGCGGGACGTTCAATGCCAACCCAGTGACCATGACTGCGGGGATCGCTACGCTTCGACAACTCGATACGGAAGCCATCAATGAGATTAACAGGATGGGTGAGAGGCTATGCCGGGAGATCCTGAGTGTTTCTCAGGAATTGGGCGTGAGTATCCAGGTGACAGGTATCGGGTCCATCATGAATCTGCACCCCAATCCGGATGTAATCACCAACGCCGAGATTGCCGCAAGAGATGATAAAGAGCTCCTTGAGTGTCTCCACTTGCATCTCATGGATGCAGGGCTCTTCCTCGCCCCCCGAGGCATGTTCTGCATCTCGACGCCAATGGCTGAGACTGAGATCGAGCGGCTGGTCGAAGGATTCCGCAACGCACTGATCGAGCTGAGACCGGCTGTTGAAGAAAGCGCGGCAGAGTTGATCATTGGATAACCGAACTGAGGCGGATGAGCCGAGACTTGGACAACCAGGATCGTCGAATACCGAAACTCCGAGGAGAAGCGGATGCAAATTGGCAATGAACTAAAAGGAAAGGTCGCTCTCGTGACGGGGTCCAGTCGAGGCATTGGAAGGGCGACTGCCGTTCTCTTTGGACAAGAAGGGATAAAGGTCGGCGTCAACTACTTTGGGAGCGAAGAGGCCTCAAATGCGAACGATACCGTCCAGGAGATTCGCCGCTCAGGTGGAGATGCCATAGCCTTGCACGCGGATGTGGCAGACGGCAGCCAGGTCATGACGATGGTTGAAAGACTTGTCGCGCACTATGCCCCGGTCGACATACTGGTGAATAATGCCGGCACGCATGCGGTACTCGACTTCTTGGAAATCACAGAGGAACAGTGGGACAGGCTGCTAGCCGTTCATCTCAAAGGCATGTTCAATTGCACCAGGGCCGTCTTGGGGCCTATGTTGGACAAAGGATATGGCCGCATTGTCAACGTGGCCTCTGATCTCGGGATCGCTGGCGGGGCAAGGATGACGCATTACTGCACCGCCAAAGGTGGCATGATTGCTTTCACGAAAGCGCTTGGCCGAGAAGTCGCCTCTAGAGGCGTCAAGGTGAACAGTGTTGCGCCTGGGCCGATTCTCACCCAGATGCTGACGAGCAATCCGAACGAATATAACGAAGAGGCGCGCATGAGCCTTCCCGCTAGGCGATTTGGCACGCCACAGGAGGTCGCCCAGTCGATCTTGTTTCTGGCATCCTCCGCGGGTGATTTCTACGTTGGCCAGGTGCTGGGGATGAACGGGGGGACCGTCATATAGATCGCGCCGCGCGCTGGGTGGTAGGTAACTGCCCAAGGGTTCGTATTCGGTGCCCAGGATGTACCAGAAACACGAGGATCAAACCGGGAATGAAAAGGAGGCATGATTCGAAATAGGTTATGGTCGTTCGCCGCGGGACATCGGGCGTCATCGATTCTGGAGGCATGAGAATGGAACTCTCAATGCAGGACATGAAATGGCCGGACCTCGAGGACCCGATTGCGCGTCAGCGTGGGGTGATACTGGTCGTGGGAGCGACAGAACAGCATGGACCCCATCTACCCCTTGGGACTGATCTGTATATTCCATTGGAGATCGCATATGGCGTGGCAAGACGGACGGGAATGCTTGTAGCGCCACCGGTATGGTATGGGTACAAATCCATGCCCAGAACCGGAGGTGGGCCCGACTTCGTAGGTACGATTTCTCTGAATCTTTCTACCCTCCAAGGATTGCTCCACGATATTACGTCGGGGCTGCTGAATAGTGGGTTCAGGAATCTTCTGATCCTGAGTTGGCATTGGGAGAACTCCCGAGTTCTGTGGGAAGCTTGTGAGGACGCGTACCGGGCGGCAGGGATGAAAGGAGCAAGTGTTGTCATCGTAGACGATCCCGGTAGACTGATTCCCCAGGAAGTAGTCGATCAGGTATTCGGGCTCGATTTTGCTGGCTGGGAGGTCGAGCACGCGGCCACGGCGGAGACTTCACTGATGCAGTACTTCCATCCCGAGCTGGTTGATGACGATGCGATTGTAGATGATGCGCCTGAGCAATCGTTCCCTTATGACGTGCTCCCGATACCCAAATCCCAAGTTCCACCAAGCGGCGTGTATCACAAAGCCAGCTCTGCGAGTCCAAGGAAAGGAGAGCTGCTGGCCAACGCGCTGATCGGCGGCCTATGCCTGGTAGTAGAAAGGGAATTCAATGCCTGACGTGTCAATGGGCGGTGAGGGACTGACGATAGATGGCAGACGAATCCCCTTGCTCGTCGCTGGGATGGACTTCTGGCGACACAATCCACTTCACTGGGCTGTGATACTTGACGGGATCAAATCCGCCGGGTTTGATCTCGTATCTACGTTTGTCTGCTGGGATTTCCATGAACTTCGCCCGGGAGAATTCGATTTCGATGGTCACACCAATCAGTCAAGAGACCTGCAGGGATTCATCAAACTGGCCCAAGAGAAAGGGCTTCTAGTCGTTCTCCGCCCCGGGCCGATTATTGATAGTGAGTGGCCAACAAGAGGACCCGCTCCAGATGTTGCGCACCTCGATCGGATTGAGAGGGCATTCAGATCGCGCAGCCAACAATATGTGCATGCATTAGCTAGTGCGATCAGGCATCTTCAATACACGCAAGGCGGGCCCGTGGTAATGCTGCAGCTGGATAATGAGGTCTATTTCCCCCACTGCACCGATGTGAGCGCGACCGAGGCCGATAGCAGCTTTCATATTCCGTATAAGCCGGATCTCGTCCTCAATGCCTATCAGGAATGGATCAATTTGCAGGAGGAAGGAGGGGGAACGCTCGCTCCGGAGCTTCTGGGTGTGTTGGATGATATATCGACCGAAGGGACCCCTGAGTTCGCGACCATCTCCCTCTCTGAGCGACTAGTCTCAATGCAATTCGTCCAGGATGTGGTAGCGGAGTATCTCGGGTGGCTGAAGGACGAGTTTCGCACTGCAGGTATCGAGATTCCGTGCTACTCCAATATCAAGCAGTCAATGGCCTATCTCGATTGGCGGACGATTGAAAAGGCAATTGATGGGGTCGGTCTGAACAACTATATGGACCGTCTTGATTCCTTTGAGAGAGTGTTGGTCGCGATCTGGTGGAATAAGCTGGCCAGAGCACGGACGAAGTTCGCCTGGGCGCCCGAGTACTGGTGCGGCAGATGGGTTGAAACGGCACAGGACACCACCGTGTTCTTGCCTGACAATTACCGCAACAACCTGCTGGCGAATCTAGCGATGGGCCTGCGGGGAATGAACTTCTTTATGTTCGTCGAGCGGGATGACTGGCACTATAGCCCGATCACAGGCATTGGCAAGATGCGGCAGAATCTTGTCGATGTCTTCCGAGAAGTGCTGCCGATTGCCAAAGAGCTTGGCCCTGATGAGCTCGTCGCTGATCTGGCGTTGGCTTGGACTCTGCCGCACCATCAGGAATTGCTGACAGAGAATTATCCGGATTGGAGGGTTATCTCAGCCGTTTGGTGGGAACTAGAGGCGCCCAAGGAACTGGGGGATTGGTGGTCCGTGTTCACGAGCATGGTGGGGGCAAATCTGAGCTTCGACCTGGTCGATATTTCAACAACGCCACCAGATGTTGCCAAGACGCTGATCTATGCGGGGTCAGATTATGCGGACGAAGGCGCCTTTGACCATCTCACCGAATTCATCGCTAGCGGCGGCACGCTCCTGACCGTCGGGAGTCTGCCCCAGAAGGATCTCGCAGGTAATGCGTGCGAAAAGGGCAGACGACTCGCCTCAATGGCTGCCAAGTCATCGAATCTGCACGAGGTGTCCGTTGGGGGGATTGTCGATGCCCTGTTGGAGTTGGGAGCTGCGCCGGCAATCGAAGGGGCCCGCGAAGGTATAGTGACGTCGATATATAAATCCAGAGAGCAAAATTGCTGGTGGGGATTCGTCTGGAACCTGACGTCCGATGACGTCGATCTCGAGCTGCGGCTCAGGTTGGAGATCCTCTCTGAGCACGCGCACTGTAGGATGCGATGGTTGACCAGCAAAATGCCAGCAGTCAGGGGTTCAGGTGGCCGGATTGGGCCTTGGAGGATGAACTTGAAGCGTTGCACGGTAGAGATATTTCGGATAGACACCAGTATTCCTGAGTGAACTTGCTGCAAGACTCAGGTTGCGAGGGTTCTGCTATCTTGGTGCCCAATCCAAACCGAGCGGAAAGGAGGCAGAGACAACGATTGGAAATGTTGCTCGCGGTGACCGGGAAATCTTGATATTGTAAGCTGCCGTCACGGAGGAAATGACCATGAATGACAAGGCGAGACTTTTCGCGCGAGAAGCCACGGGATTGGTGAGAGAGGTGTCTCTACTAGATGCCGTCATCTTCAATTCGTCGAACGCGCCTGTTGGCTTTGTGTTGGCCTATTCGGTGGTGCTTGGATTCCTATTCTATAAAGGTAACGTGTTGCTAGGCATCGGCCTAGCGATTCTTGGGAGCATACCGGTAGTATATAGCTACGTGATACTTACGAGCGCGGCACCAAGAAGCGGTGGGGATTATGTGTTCGTGAGTCGCATCTTGCATCCGGCGATAGGCTTCGCGGCAAACTTCGGTCTGGTTATTTGGCAGATCATCGGTGCGGGTTCGATCGCCGTGATGTTTGCGCAACTGGGGATTTCCCCTGCACTGTCGGTCTTGGGCGTGCTGACCGGCAATAGCACGCTCATGGAATGGGGAGGGAGATTTGCCGGCCCGCCATGGGATTTCATAGCTGCGGTGGCGATAATCCTGCTATTGGGAGCGTTGCTGATACGAGGAACGCAGGAAACACTCAGGTTCAACGATGTTGTATGGGGAGTAGGCATGCTCAGTCTGCTGCTCATTTTTGCCATATTGCTTCCAACTTCCAATGCCGAATTCGTTCAGCGCTTCAATAGCCTTGCTGGCTCTGACATGGGACCCAATGCCTATCAGGGCCTGATCGACTTGGCCAACCTGCAAGCGCGCAACCCTCTCCTCATGCTGTGGGGGATGCTTGCGATCGGCATGTTCGGCTCTGGATGGTTTTTCTGGTCGACATATATATCGGGCGAGGTCAAGGGAGCCAGCAACTTTGGCCGGCAGCTCCAGATGATGTTCTGGCCGGTTATCGTCAATGGGGGCGTGTTCCTGATTGGAACGGGGCTCTTCATTAAGACCTTCGGCTATGACTTCATCGCCGCTGTTACCAAGCTCAGTTTCGAGAATCCCGATGTCTTGCCGTTTGCAGGATTGGCATCCAACGTCACGATGCTGAGCGGCATCTCCACTACAATCCTGCCTTTGGCTGCCGCCGCGGTCTTGCTTTATATCATGTGGGCTTGGCCGCTGTTGCCTTGCTACACTGTTTTCTGCATACGAGCGGTATTCGCCTGGTCGTTTGACCGGATCTTTCCCACCAGGCTCTCTGAAGTAAGCGCTCGCTATAACACTCCCGTATTGCTCACCGTCATCGTGTGCGTGCTCGTGATTGGTGTGGCAGCGATCACATCGTTCACACCCTACATTTGGTATATCTTTGCAGCGACTTTCATCGGGACGGCCCTCAACTCCATGCTGGTGGCGTGTATCTCGTGCGCCTTGCTCCCAACGCGGATGAAGGAGCTCTATGAGGGGTCGCCCGCCAGTCGGCAGAAGCCTTTTGGAGTCCCATTGGCGACGCTGACCGGGGTTGTCGGCGCACTGTTCACCATCTTGTGGTGTGCCGCATATGTTTACTTTCCGGAGTTTGGCATGTGGGAGAATTCCGGGGTATTGGGGGGGTTGTTGGTTGGCGTACCGATCTTGGGCGCAGTTATCTTCTACATCTCGAAAGCAATTCGAAAGCGTCAAGGGATTGACTTGGATCTTGTGTTCAAGGAGATTCCTCCCGAATGACATTGCAGATGCTGGACTTCCCCCGTCCATAGGGATTGGGGAGGTCCAGCTAACCGAGATTCTGGAATGGGGTGAGAGTCAACAGAGTTGGATGGCGTTCGAGCATACTCATGGCACATATGAAGATATTCTATGCATCTGACCTACATGGTTCGGACAAATGCTTCCGGAAGTTCATCAATGCGGGGAAATTCTATGAAGCAGATACCCTCATCTTGGGTGGAGATCTCACTGGCAAGATCATCGTCCCGATTATCAGACAGAAGGACGGAAGCTATCAGAGCCAATTCATGGGCGTTGCCACACCAATCAAGGCGGACCAACTCGAAGAGCACAAAGAAAAGATCAAGTTGGCTGGCGAATATCCCTTTGTGACTGACGAAAAGGAGATGGTGGATCTGGAAGAGGATAAACTGGCGGTGGATAGTCTCTTCATGCAATTGATGAAGGAGAAACTGACCGAATGGGTGGGTTTCGCGGAGAAACGTCTCGCAGGTACAGAAGTGAAGTGCTATATCATGCCGGGCAATGACGATCCAGTCGGGGTCGAGGAAGCGCTGGTAGGCAGTCAGGCCGTGATGAATTGCTACAATCGCGTGGTGAGAATCGATCCACAGCACGAGATCCTATGTCTGGGCAATTCAAACATCACCCCGTGGAACGCGCCTCGTGACGTATCTGAGGAACAGTTGAGGGAGAAAATCGACAGTCTCGCGGGGGACATCCAGGATATTGAACGTGCGTTGTTCAATATCCATGTGCCTCCGCGTGGGACTGAGCTTGATAAGGCTCCTCGGCTGGATAGGGAGTTGCGACCGACAAAGGGAGGGGCTGAGCTTGAGCATGTGGGAAGCTCGGCGGTGCGCGACGCGCTTGAGAAGTATCAGCCTCTTGCCTCCCTCCACGGACACATTCACGAATCACGTGGTTTCTGCAGGATCGGCAAGACGATGTGCTTCAACCCCGGGAGCGAATACGCGGAGGGAATACTCCATGGGGTTATTCTGGAAATAGACGATGGGGAATTGACCAATTATATGCTGACAGCCGGATAGGGAATCCTGAGGCACTTGGCAACTTCTCGCCTTGGGGGTATGACGAGCTTGAGAGCGAGTGCATCGGGGAGGCAGGATTCTCAAGAGCGCTAAATGCCATGAGAGACTAGGTTCGATGAACCGTATCAGAGTGCCACTCGACTTCATTGGGAGCCAGGAATTGGTAATAGATCTTCCCCTGAAGTCTTCCGTTAATATCGCTGAACTGAGCGAAGGTTTGGCAATTCCTGCTTTTGTCGATAGAGAGAACTTTCAGATGAAAAAGCTCATCGGCATTCTTGCGGCGACAAACCTTCTCTCTAATCTGAAAACCAGGTATGAGTTGCCCGATCTTGAAGGAAAGGAAGATCCAATTGTGCTGGCATTCGGTGGGGCGGGATTCAGGCTTTGGTCCTCGTCTGCCAATGATCCGAGTAGCGCATTTCACCGCAATATTGGTGACATTGATGTAATCACCCGAAACAGCGATTGGAGAGTTGTCCTCGCCATCCTCAATGCCACCGGCGAAGCATTTGGAAGCATGTTTCTTCACTGGGTTACTGAAGGAGATCGACGATTCAACACCTTTCGAGCGGGAAAGCGTTTTCGTGTTACAGGTTTTAGCGACATAGATGAAGAAGGGTTACCGGTTGTTGAGAAGCTGGATATTGTGGTGGGTGATCTCCACTTCTGTCATGAGATACCAATCGATGATGGCTTCACGGCTCCGAGAATCCATAGATATACAATCGGGCTGGAGAATCTCATCATATCGAAGGCCCAATATATCAGAGAGATCTCAGAATGGGAGATCCCGCCCGAACATGAGCCCAGGGTGATCGCCCCATTTGGGCGGGGCAAGGCGATCTTGACCATGGAGTACAAGGATATCAAGGATGTCGGCGCCGTGCTCAATGATCTTGAGATTGGCACAGAGCCCTATCAAATCAATTCGGAGATAATCGGTAAGGCACTCGAACGCGATTGGAGGCTTTGCAAGACGGTGCTGCTGAACCTCAAGCACCTGCGAGATGAGGTGGGAATCTGGCACGCAATTGGGGCTAAAGAAGGGGAGATAGCGGTCGTGAGGGAAAGACTGCATCATCTTTGCTTCGACTTGGAGAAGGATTACTACGCAGAGCGACCCTGGTATTCGATTCGCAAGAAATGGTGGGACATCGTGGATGAAACGAAGTGAAGAGGCATCTCCCTCATGGACAAGAGACAAACGGCGGGGACTGGTCGGCGTAACAAGATGTCGATTGTCTGGAGTATCTCTGCAGAACTGGGAAACCGCCATTAGATGCGCGTAGGCCGCGAGACAGAGATCTAATTGGCGATATGTGTTCACACTGATTCCAGATGACCAACAAGACAACGGTGTAGATGAAATGAGTTCGCAAAAGAGAGTCACGATCAAAGATGTCGCTGCCAGGGCCGATGTGTCTGTTTCCACTGCCTCGAGGGCATTGAGGCACCATCCAGATGTCAACGAGGAGACCCGGGAGAGAGTAATTCAAATCAGCAAGGACCTTGGATACCGCCCATCACTCCTGGCGCGGAGCTTACTGACCGGTGTCACCTCTACCATTGGGCTGTTGGTTTCGGATATTTCCAATCCATTCTACCCACAGCTTGCATTGGTGATCGAGACCTCGCTGCATGCGGAAGGCTATACGGTTGTGCTATGCAACACTTCGGATGATCCTGAACTCTCGAGGCTATATATGAACCGACTGGTTGCACAGGGGGTGGACGGCATCATTCACGCCTCGATAGGTGCCGACGAAGAGTATCTCGCCATTGCACTGGAGTCCGGCGTACCCGTAGTTCTCGTAAACCGATCCCCTCGCCTCATTCAAGAGGTCGATTGCGTCATCACGGATAATGTGAAAGGGGGAGTTCTAGCCGTTTCGCACCTCATAGACCTCGGCCATAAACGGATCGCACACTTGGCTGGCCCCCGAGACGTTATAGTAAGCGAGCAGCGAGAGCAAGGCTATGGGTTGGCACTGGCAGATGCGAATATTGCGTTTGATCCGAGCTTGGTTATTAGGTGCGATTCGTTTTCATTTGAAAGCGGAGCACAGGCCACTGAGGAACTGATGTCCATGGCAGAGCCACCTTCTGCGATTTTCGCGGTAAATGACGTCGTTGCGCTCGGGTGCCTCAGTTCGCTGCTGGATATGGGATATGCCGTGCCCGATGATGTTGCGGTCATAGGGTTCGATGACATCGACATTGCGTCCCTCGGCTTCACTCAGCTAGCGACGGTGTCCCAGGATATTCGGGTCATGGGCAAGATTGCTGTGGAAAGGTTGCTGAATGCGATACAGGACCCTGAACGACATCGCTTCATGACCACCACCCTGGAGCCTGTTTTGATCGTTCGCCGCAGCACTATGCGGCACTCTTGATGATGGGACGCTGCGCCGAGTCCCTTTCTCCGCAGGAGGAAGCAGCTCTCTCCCGGAGAACAAATGAGAATGTTTAACAGCGGGCATGGCTACGCCTTAACCGAGGCATGAGGAAACAGCTGTGCATGATCGTGCGGCCAACCCGAATATGAGCATTTCAAGTAGAAGAAGGAGACAAAGACGGTATGGGTGATTCATATGCAATCCATGAGGATGATGTAGGAAAGGTCGAGCTGGTAGGCCGCGTTGTCAGACCTCTAATAACGAATGACTTGGGAGCAAGGAACCTTCTGCTCAGTACGGGAATCTATGAACAGGGTCGCACTATTCCCAGCCATAGGCATGAGAGAGAGGAAGAAGCCATTTATGTTGTTGCTGGTACGGGAGAGATCGCTATAGGCGACAAGGTAGAGCAATTAAGGCCCGGTAGCGCGGCCTACATTCCACCAGGTGTTGAGCATCAACTATCTATTCACCCCGATGTCCCCATGAAACTGGTCTTCGTTTTCTCCCCTCCGGCCTATCCGGGTTCATATGAGGTGGGATCTAGCCAACAAGAATCGAAGAGTTGAGAACTGAGCCGATTCCCACGGAGGCTTGGACGCTGGAGCAATGCCCTCAGATTCAACAACGAACCCAGCGCGCTGGCATGCACTTCTGGTATCGACGACTCTGAATTCTCTATTTGCGGAGCGCGGACAATGAGTTACAGCGACGAGGTGATCCAAGAACTCGAAGAGGTGGCAAGAAGATTGAGAGTGGATGCCCTATCCATGATCCATAGGAGGAAAGCTGGCCATCCCGGAGGGTCGCTTTCTATTGCTGAAATCGTGGCTGCCCTGTACTTCCACCACATCGCGATTGACCCCGATCGGCCTGACTGGCCAGAGCGAGATCGGATTATTTTGAGCAAGGGCCATGCGAGTGCGATCCTCTATGCAGCCCTAGCCCGGAAGGGCTTCTTTCCACTCGAAGACCTGCGGAACTGGGGTTCTCTGCAATGCCACCTCCAAGGGCATCCAGATCGATTGAAAACGCCCGGAATAGAAATGACAACGGGCCTGCTGGGCCATGGCGTGGCGATCGGTGTAGGTTTGGCATTGGCAGCTAGGATGGATGGGCGCAAGAGCCGCGTGTATGTGGTGCTGGGAGACGGTGAATGCCAGGCTGGCATCATATGGGAGGGTGTAGCGGCCGCGGCGAAATTCCGCCTCTCCAACTTGGTGGCGATTCTTGATTACAACGCGGTGCAGCTTGATGGACCCGTGTGTGACATCATGCCGTATGAGCCGATGGCTGACAAATGGCGGAGCTTCAACTGGGCTATCTTCGAGATCAATGGCCACAACCTACGACAAATCCTTGATGCTCTGGAGATCACAGACCAAGTTCATGACCGGCCGTCCGTTATCATCGCTCGAACAACGAAGGGGAACGGCGTCTCATACATGGAGAACAAGGCACATTGGCATGGTGTACCTCCGGATGACGCCGAATTCCTTCAGGCGATGACTGAGCTGGGGGAGGTCCAATGATGGGCGCAATCCCCATGAGGCAAGGGTATGGCCGAGCGCTGGCCGAATACGGCGCCAGGAATAGCGATGTGGTGGTTCTGGACGCAGATACGTCATCTTCCACCATGAGCAAGCTGTTTGCTGAGCAATTCCCTGATCGGTTTATGAACATTGGCATAGCCGAGCCATGCATGGTGGATGTGGCGGTGGGCCTGGCTCTTGCCGGCAAGATCCCATTCGCCAATGCATTCTCTGCACTGCTGTCTCTACGAGCGCTGGAGCAAGTCAGGACCTGCGTCTGCTATGCACGTACGAATGTGAAGCTGGCGGCCGGGTACGCAGGGGTCTCCGACTACAAGGACGGGCCGACCCACCATGCCATTGTCGATCTAGCCATCATGCGATCTCTTCCCGGCATGACTATCATCGTACCTGCGGATGCGGCAGAAGCCGCCAAGTGGGTGCCAGTTGTTGCCGAATTCGAAGGCCCCGTCTTTCTGCGATTAAGCAGAGCTGCGACCATTCCTGTGCATGACGATGATGTGGAACCACAGATTGGAAAGGCGATTAAGTTGAGAGATGGCAAGGATGTCACTCTGTTCGCGAACGGCGCGATGGTCGGGCGCAGCCTCCGGGCAGCCGATGAGTTGCTGAAGGACGGGATCTATGCGCAAGTCATAGAGATGCACACGCTCAAACCGCTTGATGTCGACGCCGTCATAGAAGCGGCGGAGACCACAGGTGCGATCGTCACTGTGGAAGAACATTCGGTAATCGGAGGTCTTGGAGGGGCGGTTGCGGAGACCCTCTGCTCGAGGAGGCCAACGAAACTGGAGAGGGTGGGTATCCCTGACACGTTTGCTCGCACTGCTCCCGACCCAGAGTCGCTGATGGATGCATTTGGCCTTTCTGTCTCAGATATTGTGGCTAAGGCTCGCATGGCGATTGAGGGATAGAGACAAAGCCGAGGAGGCTTCAAGGCCGGCTGAGCCGCGTAGAGCTTGAGGCTGCTCATGTGTAGCTGCTGCATATGTCGCGTTCCAATGCAATCTCTTGTGTGCTCGGCGAAACAATTCAGACTTGCACGGGGCTGGTGATCATCAGATGAGCATCGGTCAATACATCAAAACACAATCGCTCTTGTTGAGAGCATATCTTGAAGGAGAGTGTTAGGATGCCGAAGGTGGTTAATTCTTGGACCGAGTGGGATCCACTCAAGCGTGTCATTGTTGGAAGACCCGAAGGGTCGAATATTCCATTTCCCGAGCCGGCTTGGGCATATGATCAGCCGGAAGGCGGCTACCCCATTGGCACTGGCGGACCAATGCCGCCGGAGATGGTGGACGCGGCCAACGAACAGATGGATTTTTTCGTTGACACTCTCAAGGACCATGGGGTAACGGTTGATAGGGTAGTTGTGCATCCTTGCATGTATGACAAGCCTGTCTCGACGCCTGACTGGACCCAGCTCAACGCTTACGGAATCAACAATCCAAGAGACGTGTTCCTGTGCCATGGCAGATATATCATTGAGAGTGCGGGGAGCCAACGATCCCGTCATTATGAGTATCTGAACCTGAGACCACTTTTCGAAGAGTACTTCAAGCAGGATCCGGAGGCGATACATATTTCGGCTCCCAAACCGAGACTGACCGACGATTGCTACGTAAAGAACTACTATCATTACGTTTATGACATATGGACCGATGAGGAGAAAGAGAGACGGGCACGCAGAGGAGAATGGCAATTGACAGAGAAAGAACCCCTTTGGGATGCTGCCGACATTATGCGTTTTGGCAAGGACCTTCTGATTCAGCATTCGAGCGTGACCAATCGAAGTGGTATTGATTGGGTGAAACGGATCTTTGGTGAATTGGGGATCCGCGTCCACTACGCGATGTTTGAGACCATGCCTTCTTCCAACAAGATGGGATCCCATCATCCGCGCCACATAGACGCGACGCTGGTGCCGCTCCGCCCCGGTCTGGCCATGTACTGCCCCGAGGAGCCGCCTCTTACGTCGGAGATGGTGGACCTGTTCGAGAAGAACGACTGGCAGCTTGTACCTGCGGCCGAACCTGTTCAAATCCATGATGATAAACTCTCGCTCTCGATAATGCCCAAGGGTGGGACCTCATGGATCTCCATGAACACATTCTCTCTCGGGCCAGACACCGTTTGCGTGCAGGCTGGCGAAACGGCCTATTGCGAGCAACTGGACAAGCTCGGATTCAACGTCATTCCTATTCCTTATGACAAAGTGAACCCCTTCGGGGGAGGTCTGCACTGCACTACCCTGGATATCTATCGGGAGGGAGAGATGGAGGACTACTTCCCAAAACAAATCCCTGGTTACTGAGACCTGTGTCGGGATGCGCATCTACGAAATTGAGTGCATGGCGCCAGGAGAAAGGTTGTGAGCAGGCCGCCGTGGGAATTCGTCGGAGAAGCATACCTTCCACTTGCATCTGGTTCTGATATTCCACTCACCGACCAGTGTCAAGTCGCTTCAATAATCAAGAGCGTATTCCGAAGAAAACGCACACCTGTTCCGAACAATGGTGGACAGCGGTTCCGCGAGACGATGGAGACCTGTTCCAATCCAAGGTGCTGAGCGGCGCTGGTTGAGATATCATATACTCCGCCGGTTTGATGTAGCTATGTTGGTTTGGATTTCCGCATAGATTCCCCCCGCAGCTCCAGCTGATATGTATCATCAAAGAGACGATCGAGAATGCGCCACCGAGAGTGGGGTCGGGAAATCGGGTTTCTCGGTCTCCCACGGGCACCTGGGTAGCGACCAGGGTCGAGGAGCGGCCGTAGCGATCATCGATAACCTCCAGCCGATCACGGGCCCGGGATGGCGAGAGTGGATCGCGGAGCCAGTCATTGAGGATCAGCAACGGCACCCGGGCCATGCTGGCCAGCAATCTCGGGCAAGGTGCATCGGCGTGCGCATCGCGGGCACCACAAGAGGCCCCGAAGATCCCTGGCAGTAGTGGACCATCTCCAGCGGGCTGGTCTCGTATCCCCCAGATCCGTCAGGGTAGACAAGGAAGGATCGCTGTGCTCTGTCGTTCACCGTCGCGATGTCGATCAAGAGCCAGGGCTCTGAGAACTCCCCGGGGAGGAAGTCCTGACCATGCAGGTTGTCAGACCAAGATCTGCCCGGAAATCCGCCGGACAAGCCCGGGCGTCATCCCTGTCCCGATTCGCCCAGCGCCAGCAGGGGAATCGGCATATTCAACCTAAGGTCCGCCCGATCTGACGGCGAAAGCGAGACGCCGTCCGCGTCAAAGCATTCTTGAACTAGGCAGAGCCCCTCGCGCGAGTTCACGTGCCCAATCGCAGCGTCGTAGAGCGGGATCTCCCACACCGGGGTCCGGCTGGAGGCCTGGGGGCTGGCCCGTCCAATGTCAACGCCGCCCAGATGGCAACGGTTCCGCCGGGAAGATCGGCCTGGCCCCAGGTTCCCCGAGATTGCACTTCAATTCCTTCCGCCGTCCCAAAAAGACCGTCCAGCCAATCCTGCACATACAGGTCCAGATCAGGCTTCTCATCAAGCGCCAGGTGGTCCCACTCGGCTTGGGCCTTTCGGAATGGGGGAACATGAACTGAATGACAAGGCGGCCGTTTCGGTCATCCCCGATCGGGGGACAGTCGATGCCTCGATCCCAGTACAAGACGGCGACGGCCGGGCAATCCCCGGGCCCTCGCCGGGCATGAAAGACACTACCCAGGAATCTTTCACTGCTTGCCGCGCTTCTCAGATCGGAATGATCTGCAGGAGACAGGCAGAGTAGCCAGCCCTCTCGCACCTCTCGCACGTCTAGCGCCGGATCCACAGCAGAATAGGCGGGCTTGGGCGATTCGATCTGGTGCGAGTCGTCGTCCGACTCCACTGGCGGGGCTCAGGGGAGTCCAGGGCCGGAGGCTGTCCGAGCGCGCATCGAGAGGGCTGGTCAGCGGGTCGGGAGCGGAGGTACCCGCAGGGGCCTCGACGCGTACATAGACGGCCAGTGCGGCGGCCTGCTTGCCTTCTAGAGCATCTCGGATCCCGCCCGCAAAGGGGTGTGAGACGATCTCGCCGGAGGGGGAGCGGTGAGTTAGGAAACGATCGAGAGGGATCGAGAGCGGCTCTTCCAGCACCCGAAGCACCCGGAGCTGTGCGCCGCCCGCGGGCGTAAAGCTGGGGGCTAGGACCGACCATTTCTCCGGCGCTAGGACTGCCGACAAGGGAAGCTCAACAATTGCTTCGGCGGGAAGACTGGTTGGGATGAACGCCTGCTCTGTGCAGCGCGCCGGACCGGGGCCGCATGTGCCCGCGAAGACGACAATCAGGATAAGTGTAGCAGCCCATCTCCCGCTTGCGCCCACGAGTCCTCCCGCCCCCGATGTCCTACCACCCTATCTCCGGAGAGAAGTATGGGGTTCACCATTGTTGTCACGATTAAGCCGTCCAGGAGGATAAGATTCAACGTCAGGAGAGCGAAAGACCAGGCTGGACTTGACCGTTTGTTGCTTGGATTAAGCAGGCTGTAAAGGCATAGCCTCTCTCTCTTCCAGAATCGTGAATAATCTGCTTCAAGATCCGCGCATATTGAGCGACGGACAGCAGAAGACTGTCCGCACAAGCAACGGAAAAGAGCATTCCGGGAGGCCCCGGGGCCAAGCATCGTGACAGTGGAGCGTCCCTTTTTTCCTGCACATGTGATGTATATAGTGACAACAGTTCGAGTCACAGTCCGCATCGACTCTGCAACAGATCAGCGCCCGCTCTGCGAGGTGTGTATGGGCAATTTCAGCAACACGGACGTGGCGAAGCTATCGCTGACGTCTGATGAACAAGCCAACGCCGTGGAGGCGGCCCGGAGGGACCCCACCGCATTTGCGCCTCTCTACCGGGCCTACGTCACCCCGGTCTTTCGCTATCTGTACAGTCGTCTCGGCAATGAGGCCGAGGCCGAAGACCTGACCTCCCAGGTATTCATGGAGGCTCTGGAAAGCCTCAATCGCTACCGCCATCGGGGGGAATTTCGGGCTTGGCTGTTTTCAATTGCCCGACACAGGCTGCTCAACCAATGGCGCCGCCGACCAATGGAAAGCGGCGTCGATAGGGTAGATGAAGTTCTCAGCTCGCGAGACGATCCTCTCACGGAGACGGTTCGCAAAGAGGAGATAGAGAGCCTGAAAGGGCTTGTCGAAGGGCTCGAGGAGGTCGAACAAGACCTCCTGCGTCTTCGCTTCGTGGCTGAGCTCAGCTTCGGCGAGATTGCAGTCGTGCTGCGCATCAGTGAAGGGGCCGCGAAGAAGCGCCTTTACCGGTTGCTGGCCCGGATGGAGAGCCAGCTGGAGGCCAACCATGGCTGAGTATTACCCATCGGAAGCGTTTGAGAACAAGGTCCGAGCCGCGTTGTCTGTCCCTGGTCCCTCTCCCGCCGTGATTGATCGGATCGAGAGGCAACTTCTAGCTATGGATGGACGTCAGCCCGGGGCCGCTCGTCGTCGCACGAAGCGGTTCTCCTTGCCGGCGTTGTTCCAAGGGCGCTCGCGGCTAGTGGCGGTTGCCATAGTCCTACTTCTGCTTGGCGTCCTGGGAGCCATCGGCCCGCAGCGGGTGATGGCCGCCATAGGCCGGCTGATCGGGTACATCCCCGGTGTTGGCATCGTGGACGAAAGCGTGCCCATCCGTGTGCTCGCCGGGCCCGTCAGCCAAACCCGCCAGGGAGTCACCGTGACTGCCGCCTCGGCCGTTCTCACCGGCGATGGGACGCATATTGATATCCGTAGCTTCGGCGTGTCGCGCTCCGCCTACCCGGACCGGGAAGACATAGCCGGCTGCTCCAAGCCGGCGTACCTGCGCCTGCCTAACGGGACGCGATTGCTACGCAGCGGCGATTTCCCACCCGTGCCCTTGGATGTGAACGAAGCCGTCCTCGTACTTCCGTGCCTTCCGGACACCTTGCCGGGGAAGGCCCCCGAGGACTGGGAGCTGCCCTTGAGCTTCGTCCCCGCTCGGGGCAATCTGCCCGTGTTCCCGGTTGTGGAACTGTCACCATCTCCCGTTCCGTCAGCCGAGGTGTCTGCCACCCCCGATGCTCCACAGGAGCAGGGCGTGAGCTTCGATCGGGTGGTCGAAACCAGCGATGGCTACATCCTGATTGGCCGGTTCCAGCCGGACGTACCGGAGGGGAGTTGGGTGCAAGTGACCAGCGTCCAGATACGTGATGCAAGCGGCCATCCGATCCCATACACCAGCCCAGCGGACATCCAGCCATCCAACGGCGAAGATACCTCGGGAGGTTTTGGGTTCGTGTATGCCTTCAACGGCGCAGATCTGACCTTCCCCGTCACCGTCGCATTTTCAGGCAGGATCATCCAGCCGGCCGACCCGTCTGCGGCAGCGTCATTTGAGTTCGAGGCTGGAGCGGATCCCCAGCCTGGCCAGGAGTGGGTACTGAACCGGCCGCTCGATCTGGGCGGATACCACCTGACGATCGTCTCGGTGACTGCTGACCCTCGGCCGGGCTTTTCTTTCAGGTTTGCCACCGGCCCCGAGGTTTTCGGAGCCGGTGTGGCCATCGATGGCCTCGCTCCGGTCGGTGGGGGAGGGGGTGGCGGCGGAGGTCTCTCGGGCGGGGAGTTCTCGACGGATCTGGCCTATGCAGAGTGGCCCACGGGCCGTCTGCGGGTTACGGTGTCCAATCTGACCGTCATCGGCGACACTCAAACCTGGCGCGGGACCTGGACCCCTTCTTCGCCGAGGATGGATTGGCCGCCGACAGCGACGAGTGAGGCGGGCGCATGCGCCGTCACCGGCTCGCCCGATGAGCTGGCGCCTGCCCCTGCGAACCTGAGCTCTGGCCTGGCCCTCACCTATGAGCCGCTCGATGCTTCGACTTGGGGCTTGGCGCTCCGTCGTCTAGACGGCACGACAATGTCGCTTCAAATCCCCGGCGGCACGTGGGGGACGTTGTCCCCCGACGGGAAGGAGCTGGCCTACCCATCCTCGGATGGAATCCACGTGATGGATCTCGCCACGCGAGCCGAGCGCATTCTCCAAGGAGGGGCCAACGGATACAACCTGAGCTGGTCGCCCGATGGCAAGCAGATCGCATTTGTGAGCGATACGGCGGACGGCGTGTACACCATCGGAATGGGCGATGGCCAGCGGCAGGTGAGCGATCAGGCCTACACCTCGATTGCTGGCTGGTCACCCGACAGCAGCCACTTGTATGTCACCATCCCCTTCACGGGCGGCAGCCCGTGGCAGGTGCGCCAGATCGACGTTGGCACAGGAGAGTGGAAGGACCTGTTCACCATCGAGAATGGGACGCCGAAGTTCCTGTCGCCGGCCATTTCTCCGGACGGCCAGTGGCTGGCCTACCGGGGGAAGGATAACAGCAGCCTGTATCTGGTTCGCCTGGACGGCACTGACATGCATCGAGTTATGACCGGCGTTGGTCGGGTCCTTTGGAGCCGCTCGGGATGGTTGGGTGTGACGACGCTGGAATCGGATCCGGACCAGCTCAGGACCATTCTGGTCAATCCCGACACTTGCCAGGCATTTTCAGTCCCGGCTCTGCGCGGTTATCTAGAAGGGCTCTACCTGCCCTAGAAGGTGCTTTGGGGGCTGTGGGGGAGTGGAGGTTGAGATCGGCAGCCGATGGTTAAGGCACAAGCCAAGGGGTGTGCATGTTGAAGAGAATGATGGGCAAAAAGGGGCGAGGGCTCCGGCGATCCGCCGGAGCGCTTTGGCATGTCTGGGACAATTGGCCGTTGGCGGGCCGGGCGTTGCCCACACCAGCTTTTCCGGGTCGTGCGGCTGGATTGAGCTGGTCCGGAAAGTTCCCTCATTGGTGCCTCGTTTGTCGCACTTCGTGCCATCGGGTATGGGCCGGCCCTCATTATGCCGGCGCTTGTGGCAGCGTGCACTGCGGGTAACGTCGTGATGAAAGGAGGCGACACGCCGAAAGCGTCGCTCGTACTTTCGGCAACCGACGCACTGCCATCGGCTTCATCGCCAACTGTGCCGACCTACACGGCAACCATGACAAGCGCATCAACCGCCCTCCCTGAATCGACATACGCTACAGCGAGCCCCGGGTCGGCGCACTTCATTGGAGAGACGATCCCTGACTGTACCCGCGTGGACGCCGGCGAGTCGTTTGCAGAGACCTGGAATCTGTCTAACGCCGGAAGAACGGCCTGGACGACGGGGTAAGGTCTTTATCCCATGACCGAGAATCCAGAAGGGGAGAACCTCAACAGCGCCGGCTCTATTCCGCTGCCTTTGGACGCGCCACCCGGCAAGGAAATCCAGGTCTTGATGGATCTTCAGGCTGCCAAAGCCGGAGGCGTGTATACCGAGCACCATGGACTCGCGTCAGCGGATGGAAACGCAGTCCCGGTGGACGGGAGTGATGTGTGGGGGACGGTCGTAGTTGGCAAGGCATCCTGGTGGAGCCGTCGCCTCAGTCGGGGGCGCGGCCTAACCTCCGACCCTGACGCGGGTGAACAAGGCGGCGGGCTCAACGACGGTACAGTTCTGCCTGAGCCTGCCGGATAGCACGCCCAGCTGGTTCCCTTTCATTAAGGTCCTCATCGATGGCAGCACCCTGGTGGAGGCCGATGCCGCCGGGGTGCTCAACTATCAGGCAGGCGCCTCTCAGCGCTGTTTTTGGGCGAGTTTCCCGGCCGATGCGAGCCCGGAGGCCAAGATATTCTTAGGAGGAATCAAAATCGACGCGACCTTTGATCAGGAGGCCAACTGCGCAAGGGCGCAAGCCGAATTAGACAGCACTCATCCTGGCTAGGAATTTGCGTGCGGGAGCCCCGGCTATTTCTATACCCTCACAAACAAGCCCTCCGGGATGAGCCACGACGAGGCGGATCGAGTCATCATGGACGCTCTGGAGCGGACGATCCACGGGCTCTGGCTGTTAGCGCTGGGCTGATTCGGGCGCTCGATTGCCGCGACAGTCCCCGTTTCTGGCGTGACACATCGCCACCTGCCATTCTTCCCATAGTGTCATATTCTCTGATTGGATTCGATCTTCAGAAGCCCTCAACTGTTTCATGAACTTCGCCTGAGATGCGACGGGGGAATCGTGTCATCGATGGCGCTTCAGCAGGGAACACCTCGAGGGCCCATCCTGGGATGGAGACGCAAACTCGAATCAATGGCCTGCCGACTCACTCCCTCTCTGGTGAGAAGTATGAGGGTCGGCGCGATCGTCACCGTCAGACTAGTCAGCAGGATCACAACCGAGGTCAGCAGCGTGACCTTGATCTTCGCCCGGTTGGCCTCCTCGACTCCCAGCACCCTGGCCACGCCGGCCAGCGCCCGCTTTCCCAGGACGAAGCCCAGCAGCGCGATCACGTACGCCGTCATCTGGATGACCTGGTCAAGAAATGAAGAATACACACGCGCCATAGCGGGACTTGAGAATCGCAGCAACCCGACGAAGATCAGCGGCGCGATGGCCAGTCCAACCCGGAGGAAACCCACCGGCGTCACCGGCAGGTCGGCCTGGGCGATGGCCGCTGCCAGGCCGCGCTTGCGCAGCGTCCGCATGAAAGCATCATCAGAATCTGGGGGCGGCGTCAGCAGCGCTGTGGCCTTGCGACAGCCGCTCGATGCGCTCAAACCCTGATGGCTTGCGCTGGCTGCTGATCGCCAGGAAGACGAGCAGGAAACCCATTGCGGTGATGAATCCCAGCAGGAGATTGGTGAGCATTTGTCCTCCGTTAGCGAGCTGGATGCAGGGCAGGATCCAGCCCGGCCTGCTTGAACCGCTGGAGATAGGCCGAGACAGCGAGGGGCCCATCCAGCAAGGACGGGCAGTCGGGAAGGTTAGATGGAGGCTCATGCCCATCCTCTTCGTGTGGCGCCATCGGCCGGACCATGTCCTCCAGTGTCAGATGGCGAGCGCGCGGGATGGGGATCACCGCGCTCGGCCACGGGGTGGCGACGGGGTGGGTGACCACGCCGATTCGTTCACCTCCGGGCAGGGCGGCGTCGCCGATGGGCATGACAATGTTCGCCCGACGGTTGGAGCCGGCGATGCCGCGGTTGAGAGGTTTGAGCAGGCGGCAGGCGGATCCGAAGCCGATTCCGGTCTCCTCCCATTTGCCGTGGCGGTAGACCATGACCCCCTTCGGGCCATTGACGGCGGTATCTTCGATTTTCCCGCCCGCCAACAGTGGTTCGGGGGCGCCCATGCCCAGGATGTCGGCCAGAATCTTCTGCACGAAGATATCCGGGTCGTAGGCCAGCGTCGGTCGATTGTCCCGCAATGCCTGATCGTTGTAGGAACGAAAGACCTCCGCAGGCATGCGGACCGCCTCATCCGGGACATTCGGCCCTGCATCGAGGGTTTGATCCGGTCCGAACTGACGGGTCATGCGCTGGCGCATGAGCTCGAGCGCCTGTGAATAGGGATCGTTGTTTGAATGCTGCTTGGGGCGTGTGTTCGTGCGGTCCGCAGAAAAGGAGTCCTCGAAATAGCGACCTCGCACGATTCCCTCCCTCTCGGTCATCTTCGGAAAAGCCTCAGCCTGCGGCTTCCCTTGTCGTTCTTCTTGCCGGCCGACCACGCGGCCGTGATGGGCGAGTACAACTGTCCCGTTAGCTCGGCCAGCCCTTGCAGGGCGGCCTCCGAGTCCCCATGGTTGCCCCGGTGATTGGCGAACATTGCGGTATAGGGTCGACCCGCGTTGCCCGCGTTCTGCTGAAGGTGAAATTGGCCCCGCTGCTAGGGTATGCCTCCCAACACCGAATGGTGTGCGAGTTCCAACCCATTGCGATCGTCGCCGATCACCAGCTGCACACCCTGCATGCCCCGGGCCGCCAGGTCTTTGAGAAAGGCCCGCCAGTGCGCTCCGGCTTCGCTCAGGGAAACAGGGACCCCCAGGATCTGCCTCTTACCTGTCTCTCCACGCCGCTGGCGATCAAGACCGCCGCATCATGGATCCGGCCATCCAACCGCACCTTCTCATACATGGCACCGAGATAGAGAAAGATCACTTCTCGCAGGGGCAGCTGGCGCCAGGCTTCCAGCACCTCATAGAGCGGCGCCGCAGCTCGGCTTATACGGTTGGAGGAAACCGACGAATCGCAAGACCGCGCCGTGATCGCGGCCACCTTGCGGGTGGAAACGCCCTCACATACATCTCCGCCATCGTGAGCACCAGGGCGAGTTCGCTGCGAAGAGCCTTCTCCAGCACACCGGGATACAAGCCGCCCTCTCGAACCTGCAGGACATCGAATGATATCTCGCCTATGCGCGTCTTGACCTTCTTCGTCTTGTATCCGTTGGCGCGACCGCGTGTTCGGGTATACGTTCGTAGGGACCGGCACCAAGGTAGGCCTGCCGTGCAATGCGCATGGCTTCGTTGACCAAGATGCGGATCATGTCGGTCAGCGAGTCAAGTCCTTGCTCGCTGAGCTGTTCCAGCAGATCATTCGGTAAGGTACGATCGCCTTGTTAGGTCATGGTGACTCCTTTCTTCGGTCTGCAAACTTCCGACAGGACAACATCTGACCAACCAACTATTACAGAAAGCAAATTACACCAGCTATGGGCTTTGTCAAAGCAAGCAGGGCTATGATTGCGTTTCATTGGGAAGAACGGTAGGTCGCTGTAAGTCCTTACGTGTTTCGATCTAATCCTGCCTCATTGTCTTGATACAGCATTCTAGGAGGCTGACCTAATGGCTGAAACGGACGCTTCATTCCGAACAGGTGCTTATCGCCCCCCACACACCCCCAAGGAGGATCTTGATCGTGCGCTTGTAGCCTTGAAAAACAACAGCCAGGTTTGGGTTGATCTACCGGTTGACGATAAGATCAGACCCATGCAACAGGCCCGGCAAGATTTCCGAAAAGTCTGGGACCGCTGGGCTGCATCACTCCGTGGATCGTCGTACCCGGCGGTTGGAGCCTGAAGCAAATCGAGCAGCAGGCGGCCAAAATGGCCTCCTGGATGATGCGCCATGAAGGATATATCTGCTTTGCACCGCGCGCGCTCATATTGCACAAACAGTGGGAACATCGCCAGGCTTTTCTAGACGCACTCGTCGATGCCCTCTAAAAAGTTGTGCGGATCCGCGCCTACTACCCCGGGTCAGCAAAGACCCAGAAGGACTTTGTCAGAGCGCACCCTGAAGCGATTGAGATCGGTGGCGGACTTGAGAATCATGTGCCCTGGCTGGTCATTCCGCATCTTGACCCAGAGGTTACAGATGACATCTGATACCGGCGCGAATCGGTCTCCGGCTCCTGCGGAGAGGTCTCATTGGATGGCGCTTCTACACAGGAGTTGATTGAAAATGCGGTTGATTTTCTCAACGCGACAGTCTGGGGGACGCTTTCAGTGACATTTGTTGTCGATGAAAAGAGGTTGGAGCCCACGGTGGAAAACGCGCTCGAACGGGCGATCGAGGACCCACGCTACGGCACCGTAGCGCTGAACGGGCCCGGCGTGCTTGCGTTTGCGACCATGATCGCTCCATGGGGCGGCGTCTCAGGATCGTCCACTGAGGATATTCAATCCGGAACCTGCAAGTCTACGAACATGCTCAGGCTCCACCACCCTCAAAAGAACGTCGTCAGGGCACCATTTAACTGGTGGCCGTACCCTTTTCTTGGCATGGCAATAGATCTGCATAGGTTCTGCCGGATGCTGTCTTTGTTCGAAGCAACCCCAAGTCTTATGAAGCTGCCTGGGTTGTTCTGGGGCGCCTTGCGCGCCTCAGTTTGCCGAGCAATTCTTTGCATCGTTGCCAACGTGACCAGCGAAAAGCCTCATACTGAAATCGCACGCTGTAACTGTATTCGACCCCTACGCGTAACCCTGTAGACCCATTATTACGTTGATCCGTGCTTCAAGGTCGCCATGTCTTGTTCGGCTGCCTTCGCGGCCAACCCTGGAACGACGGTTGCGAAGGTCGAACTGGACAACGAGAAAGGCGCAATTGTCTACAGCGTCGAGCTGAGTGATCGCTCAGATATGAAGGTGTACGCTGGAAACGCGGCGGGTCTCTTCACCGACAGAGGCGGAGACCTGGAAAGCCGAACAGGTTGCCACCCGATTCCAGGGGCGCCGGCATCTGCCAGTGCCTATTGGCTCACTTACCTCCAACGGTATTCGGGATTTGCGAAATCGCCAAGGCAGCGTTAGAGTTCTGACGCTTGGCTGGCTAGCGAGATGAAATCAGGAAGACAGGGCCCACCGGTGAGGGCTAGAAACGCGGCTGAAAAGTTCGCGCTAATTGACAACGTATGCTTGGCTCCTCATTATGTAGCTGGGGGAGGCCGAGATGCTTGGAAAGTGCCCCTGCAGCGGGGTATGTTTGAAGGCGACTTTATGAGTGCCTGGGCTTTGTGGGGCGGGATACCTTCTATGGCTTCCCCTGGACTGCGTCTAGGGCAGGCTGGCGCAGCACCGCTCGGAGCTCTTCAGTGACGCAGACTTCTCCATGCTCTATTGCCCGAACAACGGGCGCAGCAGCGTGCCGCCCAGCCTGCTGGCGGTCGCTTTGCTGCTGCAGCTGCTTTGCCAGGATATCGATCGGGAAGGCGATGACGGTCCAGGCTCGAAAGAGGGGGTGGCCAAGGATCGCATCGTGTCTGTCCACGGCCCCGGGATGAGGTCCGGTCACAAGAGTGTGAGCAATCGTCTTGAAGGGAACAAGCTGGCCATCGCCGCCGATCCGGAACGCGATCTGATCACGGCGGTAGATGTCTTGCCCGCAAATGCAGCTGACAGTGCGCCAGCCCTGGGGTTGGTGGAGCAGAGCGAAGAGAATACCGGCAGGCAGGTGGAGGAGACGATAGCCAACTGCGCTTTCGGTGACCGGATCACCCGAGGGGAGCTTGAGCAGGCCGGACGCAAGCTGGTAGCCAAGGTGCCCAAACGACCGAATCGAGGGTTCTTTCCGAAGGAGGATCTTGAGATTGACCTCGAGGCCATGATCTACGCCTGCCCGGCAGGCCAGGCTACGGACAAGCTGGTGAATGTGAGCAGGACCAAGCCGCGCACGGGCGAGTACGAGAAAGGCCAGGCCTTCCAGCTTGATGGCGCGGTGTGTGACGCCTGCGAGCTGCGGGCGCGGTGCACGCGCGCGGGGCCGGGCAAGGGCAGGATGGTGAGCCTGCACCCGCTGGAGAGGCTGCTGCAAGAGGCGCGGGCTCTGCATTCGTGTTCGGATCCATTCATCGGCAGACACTTATCCTTCAACGGCAATCTCAAGACCCCGTTTTTGGCCGGGTTTCTAGTCGCAAGGGATGCGAAGCATGTTTCCCATTCTTGAAGGAGCTTCAGATAGTATTGCAGAACAGGTGTCCATTTTCGGCCATCACAGGTGGGTCATAGCATGACTGGGAACACGTTCACCCAAAACTCTTCATCCTCGGGCATGAGGAAATCCCATTTGATTGTCTCCCTCACGATGGGAACGGTTCAGACAATTCCATGATGGCGTTGACGGATCGCAACACGAATCTGGTTCTTGTTTACACTTTTTTATCCGGCGTGGCTTTCGCGCTGTATTTCTTCATCCTCCCTATTCATATTCGCGATCTAGGGGCCTCACCCTCGCAAGTCGGATTGACACTTTCGATAAGCTACATTCCGATGCTTCTCGCATTTCCGTTTGCGGGTTATTTGTCCACATGGATGAGCAGACGCAAATTACTGCTGCTCTTTGCCCTCGTTCCGGTGGTGCCCGCACTTCTGCTTGCGAATGCTGCAAGTTGGCAGATGCTCTTGTTGCTGCTCATCCCGTTCAACCTTCAGGCTGCCTCAGCGCCGATTTTCAACTCGTATATCCTTCACATGACAGGAAGGGAGAAGCTAGGCCGAGTATTGGGGCTAACCAATTTCACATACATGCTTGGTCATATCATCTTCCGCTCGGTGGGAGCTGGGATCGCAGAACGATATGGTATGGAGCTAGTATTCATTCTGACAGCCGTGGTATTTCTCTTGAGTGCGATCCCGACACTAGGCCTGCAAGAGCAAACCGCTGACATTGGAAGGGAGAAGACCAATTATCGTCAATTGCTCAGAGGACGACCGTTCACCGCGGCCGCAGCGTTCAACCTGTGCCTGCTATTCATCTTTTTCACAGGGGTGTCGCTGATTCCGAACTATTTGAAGGAAGTTGTGGGGTTGAGACTATCGGCCATCGGCCAGATGGGGTCCATCTTCTCCTTGGGGGGCGCGATCTTCAGCCTGCTGCTGGGACGGCTCTCAGGGAATTGGGGGCTCCGAGGAGCTTTGGCACTCATGTTCGGAACGATGTCGATTCTCCTATGGCTACCCCATGGCGCTTACCTTCCGATCGCTTTCTTGATGATGGGGAGCATGGGTGCTTCGTTCCCGCTCACCGATGCACTCATCGGACGCGTGGTAGATCCTAAACTGTCTGGCCTGGGCTTTGGAATGCAGAGCACGCTGGTTGGGCTGGCGCAGACTATCGGTCCACTGGCTGCTGGACACCTTTACGAGGGAAGCCCGGGTTGGCCGATGCTCTTCGCAGTCTGCACGCTGCCATTCATCGTGCTGACCAGTTTTGCCCTGCCCGGAGGTCTAGAGATAGATGGCAAGGAGGTATCGACGGATGGCGAATAGCGGATGAACGTAATCTTATTCATCCACCTGCATGGAACAAGACCAGTCACGGAAGTGCGGGGAAGCCAAGGGTATTCCTACGAGCGGCTGTGATTTCATTGTATGGAGCGTGCAAGATTTCACCTGAATCGCCAGGGGATCAGCGCCATCTGGATTCAGGTACGGATGCAAAAGGCGCAAAGCATAGCAGGCTGCAGGTCGGAGCTGCACTGGAGTACGCGAAAAGGACTTCCACTGGGAGCTCCCTTCTTTTCCCTCGGATGGATCGAATAAGAGGGCGGAGATAGCGCTGCACAGTATCCAATCATCCGTGGTGAACACGGAAGCAATATCCCCTTGTCCCCCCCGGTCCCAGCAGCTCAACGATCGGGCGGGAATGCCAACCCCAAGGGAGCTCTCATCAGAGGGGCTGCGATTTGGATTGACGCATTCAGCAAATTTCCGTATAATGCATTGCGAGAATACGCAATTCCGATAAGAAGACTGTAGGATACCGCTAACTTACAACGTGTCGGTCGAGACTGCGTATGCATTGGCAAACAACCCTTCCTTTGGGAAGGGGAAGGCGAACTGGAGGACAGCAATGGATGAGAAGACGAGAGGCATGTGGATCGAGGCCGAAAAAAACCCCGAGTTCCATTTCTCTGACATGGCCACAGCGTTCCGCCAGCCGCGCGTCTATGGGGACACACCTTCATTTCTTGAAGCCCGCATTGCGCATGACCCCGCAGATTTGGAGGGGGCGGATGTAGTCTTCATTGGATTCCCTTGGGAAGGAGGGATTCAGCTCAGCGGGACGATGTTCGCCGAGGGCAGCAGACGGCCGCCCGATCCGGATGCGATCGTGCAGAAGAGCGGCGCCTACCTGGCGCCCGAATACCTGCGCAAATACTCCGTGCACTATTCGCTGGCCATCGGCGGGGGATATTTCCCTGAAATCAGTCCGGATTTCAGATTGGTGGACTATCTCAACATCCTGGATTACCGCGACGTGGAAGTGAAGGACTGGGACGTCGAGGAATCGACACGCAGGGCTGTCGAACAGGTGGGCCACATCGTCAGGGCGGGGGCGGTTCCGTTGGTCTTCGGTGGGGATCACTCGACCCCGTACCCTATCGTAAAGGCCATCTCCGACAACACCCAGGGGAAGATTGGCGTGATCAACTTCGACAGCCATTATGATATCGGCCTTGCCGGCCGCCTGAATGCCGGCAACGCCTTTGGAAAGATCATGCAGGATTGCCAGGCCGAGCCCGAGAACCTGGTGATCATCGGCATCAAGGGAGGTGCGTACAATACGCCCTTGATGCATCAGGTCACCCAGGATATCGGTGCCACCGTTTTCACAATTGCTGATGTTAGAAGAATCGGGATGCTCGAGGTCATCGGGCGCGCGATAGAAATCGCTGGCAAAGGGACGGAACGCATCTATGTCAGTCTGGACGTGGACTCGATGGATCCGGCGACCTTTCCAGCGCAAAAGTACCCCGACCCATTCGGGCTGGATGCGGCGGATGTGAAGGATGCCCTTCTGGTCTTGGCGAGGGATACAGAATTGTCCGGGTTTGACATGGTGTGCATCGGGCCTCCCTACGATCACAAGGGGGTGGGCGCGCTTTGCGCTTGCCGGCTGTACCTCGAGGTTCTCAAAGGATTGGCCCTTCGAAAGGCGAGAGGGAATTGAATCGCTATGTCCCGATGGAGGGAGACATGAAAGCGGCCGTATTGCAGGGGCCAAGCAATCTTGTTGTGCAGGATGTTGCAGTGCCGGAAGCCGGCCCTCGCGAGGTACTCATTAAGATGGGCTACTGTGGCATCTGCGGGAGCGACCTTCATTACTTCGAATCAGAGATGACACCGCCAGGAAGCATTATGGGCCACGAGTGGGTGGGTTCCATCGTTGAACTGGGCGAAGGGGTGACCAAGTGGAGCGTTGGCGATCGCGTCTGGCCCGGCACACTCCACGAACCGGGGTGGGAATGGAAGCCAGAATACGGGTGGGATCTGGGAGCGCGCATGCGAGAGGCATCGGCTGCCGACTTGGGCGGCTACGGGGAGTACGCCGTTTATCATCAAGACTCGATCGTGCGCGTTCCCGAATCGGTGTCGGATATCGAGGCGGTCATGGCGGATCCGGCGGGGACAGCACTGGCCGGGGTTCAGGCGGCAGGGCTGATGATCGGCGAAAGCGTGCTGGTGATCGGCGCCGGACCGATCGGGCTATGGGTTCTACGCCTCTCGCAATTGGCCGGTGCCCGGAAGACCTGCGTCGCGGAGGTGTTGGACGGACGTGCGCAGCACGCTCGCAGAATGGGGGCGGATCTGGTGCTCGATACTCGGCATCCAGGTGTGCGGCAGGAAATGGCGCGCTTCTTCGACGGTGTTGGCCCGCAAGTTGTCTTCGAGTGTGCCGGTGCGCAGAGCGCGGTCCAGTTGGCGCTGGATGCGGCAGCTCCACGCGGAAGGATTGGTGTGCTTGGTCTCAATTTCCATCCGATCCAGATCAGTTCTTGGAATCTGGTGATCAAAGCGCTGCGGGTGCATGGGGCCATCGACATTGATTTCGAAGGAGGTATGGAGATCATCCGCCGGAAGAAAGTCGACTGCCAGGATTTCCTGACCCAGGTGATCCCACTCGAGGAGTTGCCGCAGGCTTTCGAGAGACTCCTGCACCCAAGGGACGAACTGAAGATCGTGGTCCGTCATGACTGGGGTTCGTAGCCGCCGGCGAGGGCGCGCTTCGTCCTGTGAGGCGTCAGTGGCGCACGGCGAGCGCCTGATCCCCGCCAAGGCTCCGATACTGGCTCGGCGGTCGCACATGGATGTCGGGCGAACCCAGCCGCTTCATGCCCGCAGGCGTGTGGATCTTTGCCAGAGATGACCGAAACGCGCGTAAATGAGTTGTTTGACCTGTCAGGCCGCGTGGCGATTGTGACGGGGGCTTCATCGGGGTTAGGGGTCTGGTTCAGCCGTGGATTGGCAGAGGCCGGCGCTGATTTGGTCCTGGCAGCGCGCAGGGCCCAGACGCTCAGGCAAGTCGCCGAGGATCTGCGCAAGCTGGGGGTGCGGGCACTGCCCGTTAGAACCGATATCACAGGTCCGGATCAGGTGCACAACCTTGTAAACGCCGCGTTGCGGGAGTTTGGCCGAATCGACATCCTTGTGAACAATGCGGGCCTCGGCATTGGCGAGAAAAGGATTGACCAATTCGACCTGAGGGAGTTCCGGCGAGTGGTGGAAGTCAACCTATTCGGCACTGTGATCTGCACGCAGGCCGTTTGTCGGGTAATGATCGACCAGGGCGAGGGCCATATCATCAATGTCTCATCGGTGCATGCCCTGCGCGCAGACGCAATGGATGATTCTGCAGCTTACTGTGCTTCAAAAGCCGCTGTGCTCAACCTCACGCGCGAGTTGGGAAAGCAGCTGGCGCCGTACGGAATACGCGTCAATGGCATCGCACCAGGCCTGTTCCCCACGGAGATGACCGCCTGGTACTGGGAGACACCAGCGAGAGAGAGGGAGGCCATCTCCAACCCTCTTGGCCGGGCAGGACAGGAGGATGATTTGAAGGGACTGATTGTCTTCTTGGCGTCACCGGCCGCAGATTACATCGTCGGCCAGACCATCGTAGTGGATGGGGGGCAAACCCTTGTCTGATCCTCTCTGCGAGTCGGTCAAGGCCAACCGAAGAACGCGGGGCAGGTGGTTAGGCTCTGATATCCAGCCGGGAGATCGCGTGCACCCCATCTGACCAGGCCTAGGCTCGTGAGTGGCTTCAGATCTGATCCGGGTGAGGAGAAACGACGAGGAAAGCGGGCTCCCATCCGATGGAGACAGGAGGCGGGATGGGGATGAATTGTCGAGAGGTTTCGTAGGGTTTCACCCCACAATCGGGAGGCCTTTGATGAAGACCGACGAGTTGGATCGGAAGCTCTTGGGGATGCTGGCGAGGGATGGCCGGGTGAGCAGTGCAGAGATGGCGCGCAAAGTGGGTGAGAGCGAGCGTAAGGTCGTTTATCGGGTGAACAACCTGCTTGAAAGCGATGTGGTCTCGGTTCGCGGCGTGATCAATCCCAAGGCATTTGGCTATGAAGTGATGGCCGATATCTATTGTGAGGCAGAGCTTGGCAAGATAGAGGAGATCGTCCACAGAGTGGCAGGATTCCCGGAAATCCGTTATGCACAGACCACCTTCGGCGACCACGATGTGGGATTCCAGGTGCTGACAAGGACCTCGACGGATCTATACCAGTTTGTTATCCAAAAGCTGGCCCAGGTACCTGGAATTACCAAAACCCGGACTTCGATCGTCCCGTTGGTTGTCAAGGACATCCATGAATGGATACCGGTCGAGGTGCTGGAGGCAGAGTAGCGTCGCACCGGAGTATGTCTGCGAAAGGGCAAGGTCAAGAGCTATGTCGAGAGAAGAAACCATCTTGCGATTGAAAGACGCCGTGCGCGAGCGCACACCCCGGTCTGGAGACGCATACCGGCGCGCCTTGAGCGTATATCCCCAGGGTGAAGTCAGTGCAGCGCGCGGTTTTGACCCCTGGCCCTTCTACGCCAGCCGGGGGGATGGCGCCTATCTCTGGGATGTCGATGGCAATCGCTATGTCGACTGCTGCATGTGCTACGGGGTTTTGCTGCTGGGCCACCGCCCGCCGGCGATCATCGATGCGTTGAAGGCTCAGTTGGATCGGGGCACGCACTACGGAGCACCGCATGCCGAGGAGGTTGACTTCGCTGAGAAATTCATGCAATGCGTGCCCAACGCCGAAACGCTGATATTGTGCAACTCGGGAAATGAGGCCACCCACAAGGCGGTGACGCTCGCGCGTGCCTTTACCGGCAAGGAGAAAGTGGCCAAGTTCGAGGGCGGGTTCCATGGCTCCAACGAGTACTCTATGTGGAGCTGCAAACGACTGCAACCCGATTTGATTGGCCCGGCGGAGCGACCCAGAGCGGTGCCGGAGGCCGCTGGCATGACGCGTGCGCACAAGGAGAATATTGTCATCCTGCCCTATGCTGAGCCCAACGCCTTCAACATCATTGAGGAACAGGCGGCTGATCTGGCGTTGATCATGATTGAACCGGTCATGGGCCCAGGCATGATTCAGGTGGACAAGGGGTTCCTGCAGGAATTGCGCGCGGTCACACAAAAAGCTGGCGTCCTCCTGCTCTATGATGAGGTCATCACCGGTTTTCGTCTGGCTTTGGGAGGCGGGCAGGAGTACCTCGGCGTGCCTCCTGACCTGGCAACTTTTGGCAAGGCGCTGGGCGGAGGTATGCCCATCGGTGCGGTCGCCTGTAAGCGTGAGATGGTTGAGCAGGCCCTTGCCCTGGATCCGCCGCTGAGTGTTGCAGGCACTTTCAGCGGGAACGCCATGACGCTTGCAGCAGGAAACGCGTTCTTGGATTATTTGATGGCGAACCCGCAGATTTACGACGAGATGGAAGCCAAAGGAGCTTACCTGCGGCAGAGCTTCAACGAGTTCGCCACGTCGAATGGCTATCCGGCCACAATGAACGGTGTGGGGTCGATGTGGAAAGTGATCCTGGCTGAGCCGCCGATTGCCAAGCCGCGAGACATGATTCGGCAGGACGAGCAAGCACTTACGGAGTATGCCTTGCGGCTGCGGTTGGAGGGGATCTTCGTGCCCGCGCCCCTGCATTTGGCATTCATCTCACCTGCGCACAGCGATGCAGATATCGAGGCGATACTGACCGGGCTGAGAATCGCACTCGAGGGGACCTTTCCGCGCTGAATTGTCGGTTCTGAGTGGAGGACAAGGACTTTGCGCGTCAGAGAGCAGCAGATCCGTACCGGGCTTTGAGGGTAGCGTCAACGATGGGTATATCTGGGCGAACAGGCCGGATGGACGGCACGAGATGAGGCGCGGGCTCTCACGGATGTAGTGTGAAGGACACCACCATGGAGGATATCATGCAGATCATGACGGTATTGGGCCCTATTCCCCCAGATGAACTGGGGCTCACCTCGATGCATGAGCATATCCTTTGCGATGGAGGCGTCTATCGCAGGCGGTACGAACGATTCATCCCCGATCCCGCGCCGGTATCGCGGCATGAATCAATCGGCCTGACAAACATCGGAGTTCTGAGCCGGGCCTTCTATCTCATCGACGACAACATTTCCCTTGACGATGAGCAGATCATGCAAGCCGAAGTCGAAGATTTTAAACGCTCCGGGGGCTCGGCGATGGTGGAGATGAGCGCGCCTGGATTGCGCTCCAACTTGCAGGCCATCCAGCGCATCTCGCAGGCGACCGGAGTGCGTGTGATCGCCACGACGGGTCTCTACGTGGAAGATTCGTGGCCGGGAGCCTTTCTTGAGATGTCGGTCGATGAGCTTTGCGCCCACATGCAGAAAGAGATCCGGGAGGGAATCGAAGATACGGGCATAAGGGCCGGGCATATGAAGCTGGGCATCACCGATCTCAGCCTGAGGCAGGAAAGGGCGCTGAGAGCAGCCGCGCGAGTCTCTCAAGAAACGAACGCCTCACTGACGGTTCATCCCGGGTTCGGTATTGGCAGTGACGGCAGACGAATCCTTCGCATCCTCACGGAAGAGGGGATGAACCCTGAACGGGTGATCCTGGCCCACACGGGCGGCTTCTTCGTTGAGTTGGAATTGAGGCGATTGGTCCGTGATCCGACCACGTGGGGCTTGCGCCTCGATTACGCTCGGGAGGTGCTGGCCAGCGGTGCGACAATCTGCATCGACTGCTTTGGCCACCGCTGGGACCATGAGCTCAACGGGGTTGTCATGGATTCGGATTGGCAGCGCATGGCCGGGTTGGTTGCTCTGATCGAGGAAGGGTATTCGGAGCAAATCGTTCTGGGGAACGACGTTTTCATCAAGATGCTTGCCCGTCGCTACGGCGGGCTTGGCTATTGTCGCCTCACGGATTTCGTCATTCCCACGCTCAGAGACCTGAGCGTGTCCGAATACGACATACGCCGGATGCTCGTGGTGAACCCGGCTCGGCTTCTGGCGATGTAGACGGCATGCCCACCGTCACCGGCCAAAAGTCGTCAAGGGCGTTGGGAAAGCGCTTGCTCTAGCCTGCCTCAAGTTGCATGCTCGACGATGGTAAAGGGCATGCCACCTCAGGATGGCAGATTGGAGTTGGAGGGAGAGAGATGCAGGCAAACGAAGTGAAGCAAGTGATGACGGTTCTGGGACCTATTCCCACGGAGGAACTCGGCTTCACCTCCATGCACGAACACATCTTGTTGAATGGATCCGTTTTCCGCCAGGTCTATGGCGGGGCGTTGGCGAAGGATGCTTCCATCGATCCCGATGAACCCGTCTCGCTGGAGAATATTGGTCTCCTCCGGCGCAACTTCTTTCTCACGAACGATAACACTATTATCGACGATGAGGAACTGATGGCGGCCGAGGTGGCAGATTTCAAGGCTTCGGGCGGTTCTGCGATGATTGACATGAGCCCGCCAGGCCTCAGATCGAGCATCGATGGCATCCGGCGCATCTCGCAGAAGACCGGCGTGCACATCATCACCACAACCGGCTTGTATATCGAGCCATCATGGCCGGAGGCGATCAGGAGTTTGTCGGTTGAGGAGCTGACCGCGCACATAAGGAAGGAGGTTGAGGGGGGGATCGGAGACACTGGGATCCGGGCTGGCCATCTCAAGGCAGCCATCACAGACCTGAGCGAGCGCCAAGAGCGCCTGCTTCGGGCGGTCGCCAGAGTTTCAATCCAAACCGGGCTGTCGGCGACCATCCATCAAAATCTCAGCATTGGAGATTGCCTGTACATACTCGATATCCTTGTGAAGGAGGGAATGGAACCGGAGCGCATCATCATAGCTCACGTCGACGGGCTGCTGGTTGAGCACGATGTCAATCTACTGATCCTCCGTCCTGGGGCGTATCGGCTCAAAGTGGATGATCCCAAAAGGATCCTTGATCGTGGCGCCAATATTGCCATCGACTGCTTCGGTCAGATGTGGGATCACGAATTGCGCGACATGGTGCTGGAAGCGGACTGGCAGCGGCTGGCCGGCCTGGTGCACCTGATTGAGGCGGGTTACAGCAGTCAAATCGTCATTGGCACGGATAGTTTCCTCAAGATGTTGGTGCGCCGGTACGGTGGGGAGGGGTATTGTCGCCTGACCAAGTATGTTGTGCCAAAGCTGCGCGAGGTGGGGGTAACGGATTTCAATATCCGGCAAATAACTGTAAAGAACCCTGCCAGATTGCTGTCAAGGTGAACAATCGGAATCGGTGAGCCCCGAAGATGTCAGGCTCTGCGGGAGGCTGGACAATGCGAAAACGACGGCGCCTATATGCTGGGGAGCGGATTGGGCTCTGCTGAGCGCCCGGGAATCGAGGGGGTTTGCCTCCAGCAGCCGCATATCTCTAGCGGATGACTGCATTGCAGGGGTGGCCGTGTGAAAGGAGCGACCTATCCATCAAATGCAGATGCGACATCGAAAGGCAGATAGATAAAACGCAGCAATCTCGGCGCCGGATCGGCCCACGCCAGGTATCCTGCCGCCTTGACCGGCATTTTCGAGCAAGCGAGCAGGTCTGACCAGCAGGCAAAATGCTGGCTATTTGAAAGGGAAAACGGACAGGAGGATGTCACCCATGAGCGTCAAGTATCCGTACATCTCGATTTCTTTTGGCCTGTTGCTGTTGCTACTTGCCAGCTGTGCCGCTCCCACGTCGACGGCGCCAGCGGTCGATACGGAGCAGGGCACATCTGCACCCGAGCAAATCCAACCGACAGAAGCGATACAGGCTACCGGGGAAGCAGCCGAAGTGGCCGTCCTGCGCATCGGCGGAACCGCAGAACCCGATTGCTTCCATCCCTTTGGATGTTCGGACCACTGGTTCTTTGTCAATCCAATCTACGAGGGTTTCTCATGGTATGGGCCGGACTGCGAGCCAACCCCCCGCCTGGCCGAATCCATGGAGAGCTCTGAGGATGGGCTGACCTGGACGATGAAGATTCGGCAAGGGGGCAGGTTTTCCAACGGCGATCCGCTCGACGCGAATGCCGTGAAGGAATTCTGGGACTGGATGACTGGCGTGGAGGTGGGAAGCTGGTACCCACCAACGCGCGAGACCGTCTCCACGGCGGTGTTGGACGACTACACCTTCAGCTTCACCACCGGCGTGCCGATTGGAAGTTGGGAGACTTATGATGCATTCTGGCAATGGACCCTGCCACCGAGTATTTGGGCTCAGCTTGATGATGACAGCCTATGGGATGAGGGGTATGAGAATCCTGTCGGCAGCGGGCCGTATATGCTCACTGAATGGGCCTCAGGGGAATATCTCATTTACGACACCAACCCGTATTATTGGGGAGGGGCACCGGCAGTAGATCGAATCGTCTATCAGATCTATGCCAATCCGGATGCGGTGATTCATGCTCTTCTGGCCGGCGACATCGACCTGACGGATCCGCAATTGTCTCCCCAGTATTATGACACACTGAAGAACGGTGAGAACGTGACATTGGTGGAGACACCCCCTGGTTTCTGGTACTATCTGGCGTTCAACCTGGCTGAAGGAGCGAACAAGCATCCTGCAGTGGAGGATCCCGCGGTCAGGGAGGCGATCGACTATGCCATCGACAAGCAGCAGATTCTCGACGTCGCTCTGCTAGGCCACGGATACACATGCCCCAACAGCTATGGCTGCGGACCCTCCGTTGAGCCGTACTTGGACCCGTCCTTGATTGTGACTTCCTTCGATCTCGAGCGGGCCAAGGCCATCCTGGGAGATGCCGGATATCTCGACACGGATGGGGATGGGGTGAGGGAGAGCCCTGATGGACAGGCGTTGGGACTGCGCTTCTACTTCTCTGAAGAGCAGCCGGAAGCTGCCACGATGTCGAGCATGATCAAGGGGTGGCTGGATCAGATTGGGATATCCGTCACTCCGGAGGCCATGGAGTCGGGGACGCTATGGCAGACGGCGGTAGGGGAGCGGGATTTTGACATCATCCTGCGCTACTTTGGCAGCGACTTCGACCCCTCCTACATGGACTTCACGTTCTCCTGCTGGTCCGCAGAGGCGGGAACGGGGGCGCTTAACGACTCGGGATACTGCAACCCGGAGTTGGATGATCTCATCTACGAACAGATGGCGACCGTGGGACTTGAGAATCGCCTGCCGATCATGTATCAAGCCGAGGGGGTCCTATACCGCGATCGGCCGTGGATCCTGCTGGCTGCCCCCACGAATCTGCAGGCCTATCGCAGCGACCGTTTCGAATTCCCACATGATACCTGCTCCGCGCTGAACGGCATGTGGGATTTCTATGGCCTGTCGAACATGGAGGTCGTCCGCTGAATGTCTTTGAGGTCTGGTGCCGATCCCGCTTTCCCACGCCTCGGATGGACCGAGAGAGGGCGTGACGCTGGGGGACATCGATTCAAGTGCTGGCGCTCTGGCTACATCGGTTGGGTGCCTTGATCGGGACCTGTCAGAAAACGCTGACGAAGCACTGGAGAATGCGGCGTCTCACCGGCTTTCTCCCTTGCCCGGAGCTGCGCTGTCATGCTCGCCTTGGCAGGGCCATGAGTGATGCATCAGCATTCGAAGCGAGCCGTCAGGGGAGTCACATTTGAAAGGCGCCCGTAGGAGCGTTCGATACGGGCCCCATTTATTGGCAGCATGGCTACTCTTTGGTAACGGGGGGCTTGCCGGAGAATCGCCTGCTGTGAGTGGGTATCACGCAATGAGACGGTGCAGAACGCATCGCTGGCGGAGGCTGGTACCAGGCAGGAGGGAAATGAGTATGCGCACGTTTCATACGAATAAATCGGACGAGATGGCGAAGGTCGGCCGGGAGGTCATCCCGGCTGCGACCATGAGCAACTGGCGCCGAGTGGTGGACTACCACCCTGTGTACCTGACACACGGCGAGGGGGGGCGCGTATACGACGTCGATGGTAACGAATACATTGACTTCGCCATCGGCTACGGCCCCGGGGTTCTGGGATACAGCAACGAGCATGTGCGGGCAGCTCTCCATGATGAAATCGACCGTCTCTATGTTCCGAATGTCAATGACCTGGAAATAAAGGCTGCTCAGCTGCTCACTGAGGTCATCCCTTCGGCGGAGCTTGTCCGCTTTGCGTGCTCGGGCACGGAAGCCGTCAGGGGGGCCTTGCGAGTGGCGAGAGCGTATACCGGCCGTGACATGTATGTTCGGTTCAACGGCCACTATCATGGCGGCCTGGATCATATCCTGGGCGGCATTGTGCTTGATGCTGAAACCCCCATACCGGTGGAAGGGGAGCGGGAGGACGATCGCTATGCAAGATATGCCAACACAAAAGGCCGGTACAGCAAAGCTTTTCAAGAGTGCTATCTGATTGAATGGAACGAGATTCCGGCCCTGGAGAAGCTGCTTAATAGATTCGGCACAGACATCGCAGCTATTATCATGGAGCCGGTGATGACCAACAATTTTGGCTGTTTCCCGGAGCCAGGATTTCTGGAAGGCGTGAGGCGCCTCTGCGATGAATATGGCGCAGTGCTCATCTTTGATGAAGTCTTGACAGGATTCCGGATTGGGCTAAATGGCGCGCAAGGTTTTTTCGGCGTCACGCCGGATCTAACCACTCTGTCCAAGGCGCTCGGCGGGGGGTTTCCGGTTTCCAGTGTGTGCGGCAAGCGGGAGGTCATGGACACGCTCACGAAGGCGGACGCAATCCTGGGTGGCACCTTCAATGGCCACCCTCTGGCAATGGCGGCGGTGAGTGCAGCCATCGAAGAGTATCGGAAGGACGATGGGGCGGTATTCAGGCACATTGAGAAGTTGGGTGGCATGCTGAAAGAGGGGCTGGAGGAGATCGCGCGGCAACATGGTCAGAATCTGCTCCTGCAAGGTTACCCTGGCGCCTTGTACATCAACTTTACTGACAGGCAGAGGATCAAAAACCATATTGAAGGCTGCGAATTCACGGACACCGTAAAGGCGAAGCGATTTGGCGAGCTGCTCAAGGCGCGGGGGATCATCTCTACGCGACGTTTCCTTGTCTCGGCTGCACATACGGAGAGGGACATAGAAGTTACGTTGGATCGCGCAAGTGATGCCCTGAGGGCACTGAAGGAAGAATACGGTGGCAGGTAGTCTCGCGCTGTCGTGGAGCTATTCGCGGGTGCGTGTGGAACCACCCGGCCAGGATTAGCGGCTTGCTCAGGTGCGATTCTCACCAGGGAAGGGAGATCAAAAGGGGAGGTCATTGCAGGGGAACGTTCCGCGGTCCATGTGCCTCCGGAGGGGACGATGCTCGGCATTGCCGAGGGAGCCTGACGAGCATGGCCGCAGAGGGCGGCGACAATGATGGGCGGCTGCAAGCCAACTCTCTGGTCCCTCATTTCGGATTACGAAGGGCCGTAGAGTGCTTGGAAGACTGGAGGCCGCGCATGCCAAAGCTATCGGGAGACCATGCCGATTGTCCCTTGCCAGTGAGCATTGGAGAGGACACTAATCGGAGATGATGAAATGGAAAATGTGACAGGGGGGACGTTGTTCGTCAAGGCCCTGATGCGGGAAGGTGTGGAGCAGATATTCTCTCTGTCAGGGGGACACATCATGCCCATTTTCTATGGGTGCCGGGATGAAGGGATTGCGGTAATTGATGTGCGGCACGAGGCCACGGCTGTTTTTGCCGCGGATGCATATGCGCGTGTTTCAGGCAGGCCGGGAGTGGCCGTGACGACCGCGGGGCCCGGCGTGGCCAATACTTCATCGGCGATGGCCGAGGCCCTTTATCACGGCACGCCTCTGGTTCACATTGGAGGCGCGGCTCACCTGTCGCGTGCGGACACAGGGGAGGAGCAGGATATCAACTCCCTTGACCTCATGGGGGCGGTGTCGAAATGGGCGCGTCGCATCACTCACGCGCGCCGGGTACCCGAATACGTGTCGATGGCCTACCGGCAAGCACTGACCCCTACGCAGGGGCCCGTCTTTCTGGAAATGGGCCGGGATCTGATGTTTGGGGAAGTCTCGCCGCAGGATGTGCGGTTCCCCAAGGCATATCGAACGGAGGCCGAACCTTATGGGGACCCGCGGCTGGCCGAGGCCGCGGCGGATCTATTAGTCGCGGCCGAACGCCCTGTGATGATGATTGGTTTTGGGGCGCGTTTCAGCGGCCACCATCAGCAAGACGTTGCGGAGCTGGCGACCTACCTCCAGATCCCGGTTTCTGTGCATACGACATGCAAGGGGCTATTCGCTGACGAGGAAGAGAATGCGCTCTTCCGAATGGCGGGTGCCCAGGCGGGCGCGGACGTCGCGTTGCTGCTGCATGTGGAGAATGATTTCACGATAAATAAATGCCGGCCTCCGATCTTTGCAGAAGATGTGAAGCTCATTCAGGTCAACCCGGATGCCTCGAAGATCGGTTTCAACGCCCCAGCGGACATCGGGATTGTCGGGGGTGCTGGACCGGTGGCACATCAAATCCTTGCCGCGGTAAAATCGCGCGCCGCAAGGAGGGGCCCAACCGAATGGGTCAAGGCCGCCAGAGAGCTTGTGGCAGAGGTCGAGCGGCCCTTCACAGATGCATACACCAGCGACGAAATACCGATGAACCCGGGCCGCTGCGCGCATGAGGTCAGCCAGTTCTTGAATTCGGATGGCAGGGATTGGACGGTGGTCTGTGACGGGGGCGATGCTGGCGTGTGGATGCGGAGAGCAGCAACCGCCCGCCGCCCTGGCCAGATCATCACCATGGGGCCTCATGGGACGTTGGGCTGTGGGCCGGGCTTCGCACTGGGCGCCTGGGTGGCGAACAGGAAGCCGGTGCTGTATTACACAGGAGACGGCAGCTTCGGCTTCTATGCGATGGAGTTTGACACCTTCTGCCGCTTCGGGGTTCCGGTGGTGTGCGTGATTTCGAACGATTCGGCGTGGGGGATGATCAAGTACGGCCAGAGCATCTTTCACCCGCATCTTGTTGAGCCGGGTTGTGTCGGGTTGGATCTACACCCCATGCGCGCCTATGAAAAGATGGTCGCCATGTGGGACGGGTATGGGGAGCGTGTGACACGGCCGGAGGACATTGGGTCGGCGATAAGGCGCGGGTACGCTTCTGGGAAGCCGTCGATTATCAACGTCGAAACCAGTCGTGAAAGCTCAAGCCCGGCCACTCGAAAGTTGGTGTCCTTTGAATAGTTTGGGATTGTTGTGAGCGAAGGCAACGCCATCTCGGATATGGGGGAAGTGAAGGAACTGTTGCATGGGAGCAGCACAATGGTTCCGAAGGAACCCTTACAAAGTTTCGTAAGAGGGGGCCGGCGGATTTGAGGGCGAGATATACGGGACCAGAAGGAGTTGAGCCTCCTTTCGGTCTGTTCCTTGCACAGGCAAGGAATGCGACCAGATAACGAAAGGAGGCTCATCATGTGCTGCGCTTGATAAAGGTGCAAGAATTCGTCCAGACCCTCTTTGATCAGCCGGAAATTGTCCGCAAGGCAGCGTTGATTATAGAAGCGATTCTTGAGGCTCGCTCCCCCCGCATCTCGGATCTTTCGCACAAATTGCCCGCCAGCCCGGACGCAAATTACAAGATGGTTCAGCGCTTCTTGGCCAGAGTGGATCCACGTGAAGCTCTGCAAAGGCTGTTCGACGGAGAGGCAGCCTTTGTGCTGGGCGACCCGACTGAAATCGAGCGCCCACAGGCGCGCTCGACCCCCTATGTGGGGCGGATCCAGGAGGGCAAGAGGCGCGGCTTTTCCCGGCAGAACCCCGGGACGGTGTGGATGCTGCTCCTGGCCACACCTTTCCGGGGACGGGCTTTGCCCTTCGGCTTTGTCTGCTATTCCTCTCGCACTCTGGAAACGGAAGCCAGTTCTCGCAACCTGGAGCACCGACGATGTCTGCGCCAGGTGAAGGAGCTGATCGGGGGCAAGATCCTGGTGCTGGACCGGGGATTCAGCTATGAAGTGCTCATGCAAGCGCTGGCCGAAGAGGAAATCGCCTTCGTGATCCGTCTCAATCTGGGCAGACATCAGCCCACGCTGCTCGATGACGAGGATAGACGAGTGAAGCTGCACGTAACCCGGCAGAAGCAAGTCAGCTATCGGGGCCTGCGGTACAAAGGTAACGTGCGGGTCAATGTGGCCGGCATGTGGCGTAAGGGTCTCAAAGAACCACTGTGGGTCATCACCAATTTGGACCCGGAAGAAGGACTGTGCATATATCAGCAGCGCATGAAAATTGAGGAGAGCTTCAAGGATCTGAAGAGTCTGCTCTGCATGGATAAAGTCATGAACAAAAAAACAGGAGAACATGGAGAAGATGCTGGCGCTGGTCATGATCGCCTTCAGCATCGGCTTGATGGTGGGAGAGGCGCTGCGTGACCGCCTGTACGGGCCTCCCGATGACATGCAGAAGGATACTGGCAGCCGGCGAAGCGGAAAATGGCAATGCTACTCTGGTCTGTTCGTGCTCCTGAAACACAAAATCAGGCTGGCCAAATATGAGATCAGACGCATAGTCTCCGAAGTGCTTCGACGCTTCAAACTATTGGTTCTTGATTATGTCCGATCTTAAGTCCGAAGCTCAGAAGACGTGTTGACTCAATTGGCGGCCCATGCTATATTGAATCGTATTATGATATACTGTGATACGATATGACAATCTAGCAGGCTTAGCCACCAGTTATGAATACATCTGTGAAACGACCTCCTACCCTTCGCGCAGTGGTTGTGGATTCCATCAGGGAATTAATACTAACCGGTCAAGTAGAACTTGGCGATCCTCTACGCGAGCAGGACCTGGCGACGAGACTTGATGTTTCCAGACTCACTGTTCGAGAAGCATTGAGAGAAACCCAAAAAGAGAGAATCATCGAGATTATTCCACATCGAGGCGCATTCGTCGTCGAGTTGACGGAAGAACTCGCAAAGGATCTTTACGGCATTTTGATCAAGCTTGAGACTTATGCAATTGAGCTGGGAATGTCCAATAAAGGGCTCCCAAATGAGGATCTAGAACACCTCGAGAGCGTAGCAGGACGAGCAGACAAGCTTCAGCAGAGCCAAGCAAATAGGTACGAGAGTGCAGAGAGCGATATCGCATTTCATAAGTCATTATGCCGTCTAGGCAGCAATCGACTCTTGATTGACCTGCATTCCAGCCTCCAGTCGCTCAGATTCCTCATTCTTCGTGGTTATCCTGTATATCAGCTAAGGCCCCATGACGTTGGTAACCCTCCTGATCATCGGGAGATTGCGCGCGCTATCCGAAGTGGAGACACGGAAAGCGCCGTCCAGACCCTCAAAGACCATATTGGCACATACCGAGACGCCCTGATTATGAGGATGGAACAGAATACTTGGGTTGGAGACCGATAAAAGCATACCAAGACTGATTGCTTGGAAATCTCATAAGAGCACCACCCCATCTGGATCAATTATTGCTGTAATAAATCGCATTTGAGTATGCGATCATCAATATCGGTCTTTTTCATTTCTTGAGGCTCACACGGGAAGCTCTTGCGTTGGCTGTTGGAGATCCAGGCATTTCACACTCCCTGGAAGGGAGCCAGATACCCCGGCCAGAAACGGAGCAAGAAAGATGGGAGTGAGCCGGCTGGTTTCGATTGGGACATTTCCAAGGGGGGAGCGGATAACCTCCTTGCCAGGCTGGATCGACAATGATGTCTGCAGTTAATCTGGGCATCGGATACTAGTCTACGGACCACAGGGGCAAATTCCAGGATTCCAACTGATGGCGTCCAGTGATAAATGAATTCTGGCATCCATTTATCGCTAGGATTGGGTAAAGCGAGGATATTGAACGAGCTGGGCCCTCGTAGGGATATCTCTTGTTTCTTGTGGCTGGGAGGAGCAGGTTCCCTCGGCTACCTTTCGCCGACAAGCATGAACTGCTGACACAGTTAATGCATAGCGAGGGACAGCCGGGAGGTATGAGTGTGAGACGCAGGGGCTCTTGGGATGATAGCTGTTGTTCTAAGGGGACCGAAAGGCTTGGTGGTGGAGCAGGTATCTAATCCTCAACCTAGATTCTATTACCGCGGGAACTTTGACAGGAGAAGATGTTGACCTATCTGGCATGATCGAGATCGAATTGTGAGGAGGGATGGAACTTCTGCGCCAGAGATAAGAGGAAGCCAAAGATGTCAACACTGCGACTGTTCCATTGGACCACCAGACGCAAGCCTTTGAGCGTTTACCGGATCTAACTGACGAAGAGAAGATCGTTGCCAACCGTGGCACTGCAACTTATCAATAATCTATGCCAGGACACCCATCAGTACTGTGCATGGGCTGACTGACTTCAGGAGCTGTGATGTGAAAAGCTATGTGCTTCCAAGGAAGGGATTTGCGACAAGGTCATGGAAATATCCTCATTTGAATTGACACGGCGAGTCCGAGAAGACGGTCGAATCACTACGAGATTATGCAAATGCTCCTGATTGCGCTCCGCAACATCTTCACCGTAAAAGGAGGAAATGAACCAGAACAATATGCATATCATTCATAAACTTGGAACGAAAATAACGAAAGGAGAATCGATGATGAGTAAGCACTTGTTTTCTTGGTTCGGCTTGGTAACCGTTGCGGCGCTGCTGCTCGCTGCATGTGCGCCCGGGACCGAATCTCCCCCGGAGGAGACCTCAGTCCCAACACAAGGGCTTGCAGAAACCACCGGTGCCGGGCCAACTGCCACCGTGGAGCAGGTCGAGACAGCGGCGGAGCCGGTTGTGCTCCGGGTGGGAGTTACCTTCGAGCCTGATACTTTCCACCCATTTGCGGGTGCCACCTTCTGGAGGTTCGGCGACTTGATCTACGAAGGTTTCGTGGGTTGGGGAGAGAGCTGCCAACCCAGCCCTCGTATGGCGCAATCGATGGAAATGTCTGATGATGGATTGACCTGGACGATTACTCTCAGGCCTGGGATAACCTATACAGATGGGCAGCCATTGGACGCATATGTGCTGAAGGAATACTGGGACTGGATCATGACGACAGAACTGGCAGATTGGTTCCCTCCAACCCGTTATTCCGAGTCCTGGGATGCCGTTGACGAGCTTACTTTCCGTTTCACGACCTCCGTGCCCATTGGAACTTGGGCCTCCTATGATGCGGTCTGGCAATGGCCCCTTGCTCCACAGATCTGGGGCCAGACCACCGATGACACAGTATGGGATGTGGATGCGGACAGCAATCCAATTGGCACTGGCCCCTATAGTCTAACAGAATGGCAACGGGGCGACCATCTCGTTTACGATGCCAGACCGGACTACTACCTTGGTAAGCCGCCAATCGACCGCATTGTGCACCAAGTGTATGGGAATTGGGACGCGATTGTTCTGGCGCTACAGGGAGGAGAGATTGACCTCACAGAAGGCAATGTCCCCGCTCAGTACTATGAATCCCTTGCCAATCAACCCAATATCACGGTTATTGAAGAGCCGCCGGCGTATTACTACCAATTGGTATTCAACATGAAAGACGGTGGCACGAAGCATCCTGCGATCGATGATGCCAGTGTCCGGGAAGCTATCGATTATGCTATTGACAAGGAAAACATAGTCGAACTTGCCCTAGAGGGACATGGTGTTACTTGCCCCACCAATTGGAACTGCGGGCCGCTTTTCGAATGGTCCTTTGATCCCTCCCTGGTTGTTACACCATATGACCCGGAAATGGCCAACTCTATTCTCGATGAGGCTGGGTATATCGATAATGACGGCGATGGGGTTCGGGAGACCCCGGATGGTCGGCCAATGGACTTTCGGTTCTTCATCCGCGCCGATCGCCCTTCTGAAGTCACCATGGCCGAGCTCATTGGTGATTGGCTGTCAGAAATCGGGATAAGCATCAATATCGAGGCCATGGAGTTGAATACGTTGACGAGTGCCATGCGCGAGGATCGGGATTTCGACATGGCGATCAACTTCTGGGCCGGCGATCCAGATCCCGCGGTGATGGATTTCGAACTGTCTTGCTGGTCCGCGGAATCCGGCGGGATCAACCACTCAGGATTCTGCACTCCTGAGTTAGACGACCTGATCTACCAGCAATTCACCGCCCCCGACCTGGAAACCAGGCTTTCCCGGCTGTACCAGCTTGAAGACCTTGTCAATCGCGAGAGGCCGTTCATCATGCTTGCAGGGGAGAACGCTATCCAGGCCTACCGTAATGACCGGTTTGTCTTCCCTGAAAAACCCTGCTCATTCTGGGGGATGGACTGGCAGTGGTGGCCGGTGATGAGGGCTGAGCCGGTCGAATAATAGACACAAGGATTAGGGGGCAGGGTCTCTGCCTGCCCCCATTTCCAAAGCTCTACAAGGTCGGCGCGAAGCTAGCTGGCTTGATTGATCTTGTTCTTGATAACTTGGAAGTTGAATCCAAGATTCAAAAGCGAACTCTTTTCAATTGAAAAGCGAACACCCATACTGACTGCCTCAATTTCCACCAGGAGGTAGCCGTGACACAGCTTCACAAGCGTTTCTCACATGAGCAGGTCGGTTTTCTCATGCGATCCTATTCTCAAGGGCTGCTGAGCCGCCAGGAAGTTCAAGATGCCCTCCACATTGGCAAGACACGCTTCTTCGAGCTTTGGAAGCAGTACCGGGCTGACCCTGATGGCTACTCAGTCGCATACCACCGTCCAGCACCCCGCCGCATTTCCGAAGAGGCGGAGATCGCCATCCAGGACGAACTGCTCCGGGACAAGGAGCTGATCGAAAACCCCGAAATCCCAATTTCGACCTACAACTATTCTGCATTGCGGGACCGGCTTCGCAAGCAGGGCATCGACATATCGGTGAATACCATCATCGATCGTGCCAAGAAGCTGGGCTGCCATAAGCCTCGCAGGAAGAAGCGCAGGGTGCATGATCGGCAGGTCCTTACCAGCTTTGTCGGCGCCCTGATTCAACATGACGGCTCCACCCATTTATGGTCTCCATGCGCCGGCGAGAAATGAACTCTCATCACTGCCATCGATGACCACAGTCGCATGCGCGCTTCGTTGACCAACTCGGTGAGATCGTATGAGCGGATCATCGCAGTGCCTGCCGAAGCTCGGACAACAGGCTTGCCGCCGCTTTGGGCCCTCCATCGTCGCCTGCTTGGTGTACGGCATCGATGATGGCCGAGCCAACGATCACGCCGTCTGCTATCCGGGCGACGGCGGCCGCCTGGATAGGTGTCGAGATGCCAAACCCCACCGCCAAAGGCAAGTCCGTGTGCCCCTGTACGCGGTGTACGAAAGGTTCCAGATCCTGAGAGAGCTTGCTCCGGGCCCCCGTCGTGCCGGCCAAAGAGACCAAATAGAGAAAGCCCTGCGACCGGGCTGCCGCTTGAGCGATGCGAGCTGAGCTGGACGTTGGGGCCAGCATGTGAACCAGCGCGCATCCGTGCTCCTGGCACACCGTTTCCAGATCGCCTGATTCCTCTGGGGGCAGGTCGGGCACAATGAATCCGTCGGCTCCCGCGGCGCACGCTCGTGCGACAAAGTGCCTGATTCCGAATGAAAGAATCGGGTTGACATAGCCCATGAGCAGCAAAGGCATTTGCACGCCCCTCTTCCGGAGCAGCGCGGTGAGCTCCAAGCATCCTTCGACCGTGATGCCTGCCTGCAAGGCGGCTTGCGTGGAGTGCTGGATTGACGGCCCATCCGCCAGGGGGTCCGAAAAGGGGATGCCCAGTTCGATCAGATCCGCCCCGGCATGTGCCATCGCTTCGATGATGTCCAAGGAGCGCCCCGCGCTCGGATAGCCGAGCGTGAAGTAGGGCATCAGGCACGCCCGCGGCAGGGCATCCGCGAAAGCTTCATGGATATGTGCCAAGCCGTTCATGATCCCCCCTCCTGGAGTTCTCGGCTTGAAGCTTCGAGAACCGTGTCCAGATCCTTGTCCCCCCGTCCGGATAGATTGACAAGCATGATTTGCTCCGGCCGCATTTGTGGGGCGCGTCGCATCGCCTCGGCGATGGCATGAGCCGATTCCAGCGCGGGCAGGATCCCCTCGGTGCGAGCGAGCATGTGAAATGCCCGCAGTGCCTGGTCGTCCGTGGCATAGGTATACTCGGCGCGCCCGAGTTCGCGGAGATAGACGTGCTCGGGACCCACGGCAGGGTAGTCCAAACCCGCAGAGATGGAATGCGTGGCGGCGATTTGGCCATCCATATCTTGCAGCACGAATGAAAAGGTACCATGGAGCACGCCGGGCCGGCCGAGTCTGGGATCGGAAAACCGGCTGGCATGCCGCCCGGTTTCGATACCCTCCCCACCTGCCTCCACGCCGATAAGGGCGACAGACCGGTCCGGGATGAAGGCAGAGAACAGGCCGATGGCGTTGGATCCGCCTCCGACGCAGGCCAGGCATACGTCGGGCAATTTGCCTGCAAGTTCCAGGATTTGCTGGCGCGCCTCGCATCCGATCACGGATTGGAATTCGCGCACCATCACCGGATAGGGATGCGGCCCCAAGGCCGAGCCCAGCAGATAGTGCGTCGTCCGCACGTTGGTGACCCAGTCCCTGATGGCTTCGTTGATGGCATCCTTCAGCGTTCGGCTGCCCGACGATACCGGCCGCACCTCGGCGCCCAGCAGGCGCATACGGTGCACATTCGAGCGCTGCCGCTCGATGTCCAGCGTGCCCATGTATATCACGCATTCGAGCCCCAGGAGTGCAGCCGCGGTGGCTGTGGCCACGCCGTGTTGTCCTGCTCCGGTCTCGGCGATGATGCGTTGTTTCCCCATACGCCTGGCGAGGAGCGCCTGCCCCAGGGCGTTGTTGATCTTGTGGGCGCCAGTGTGGGCCAAATCCTCTCGCTTGAGATAGATCTGGGGGCCGCCCAGGTGCTCGGACAGGCGGGCGGCATGACTGAGCGGGGTAGGGCGCCCGGCATATGTCCGCAGCAGGCGGTCCAGCTCGGAACGGAAACCATCATCACCCCAGGATAGCTTGAAGGCCTGTTCGAGCTCTGCCAGTGGGGACATCAGCGTCTCCGGCACAAACCGTCCACCGTAGGCGCCGAACTTTGGACCCATGAGTCTGATCTCATTCCGCATCACCTACCTCCTCTTCCAACTCACGCACGCATTCAATGAATGCGGCCATTTTGTGCCAGTCCTTGCAGCCTGGAGCGTTCTCGACACCCGAGGCCACATCCACCCCCCATGGGGACACGCTGGTGATCGCTTCCGCCACGTTATCTGGTGTGAGACCCCCGGCGAGCAAGAGCGGCACCTCTCGGGCCAGCTCCGAAGCGATGGTCCAGTCCGCCTGGGTGCCAGTGCCACCATACATGCCGCGGGTATGTGCGTCCACCAGCAGCGCAGGCGCCAGAGGGCCCGTAGCTGCATACAGGCGCGCCGATGCCTTTGCCTCGGCCAACCCGGTAGGCCGGATGGCCTTGAAGGCACGGCGCCTGAGCAGTTCCAGATCGGAGGGCGGCTCGTCACCGTGCAGTTGCGCCAAATGCAGGCCGCACATCTCCAATGTGCTGGCAACCTCGCCCGGTGGTATGTTGACAAAGACCCCAACGGTCGTCGTGGGAACCCTATACGTACGAAGCCCCCGCACGAGTTCGGCGCATGCCTGTGGTGAAATGTAGCGGGCGCTCCCTGGAAAGAAATTGAACCCCAGCATATCCGCACCGGCTTCAGCCGCTGCGAGCGCATCATCCAGCCTGGTCAGGCCGCAGATCTTAATCTTCATGTGGCCGCGCTTTCGCTAGCGCCCGCACTTGCGCCCCGATGTCCGCCGCGCATGCCAGCGCCTCTCCCACCAGCACTGCATCCGCCCCCGCGCGCGCCATCTCCTCAGCGTCGGAAGGGGTTCGTATGCCACTTTCAGCGATGGTGCAGATTCCCCCCGGTATCAGTGGTATCAGACAGCGGGAAACCTTGAGATCGACGCCGAACGAGCGCAGATTTCGATTGTTGACGCCGATCAGTTTCGGCTCGACTTCCAGTGCTGTATCGAGCTCTTGCTTCGTATGCACTTCCACCAGAGCGGCCATTCCCAACTGGCATGTGAGCGCGTGCAGTTCTGAGAGCTGTTTGGGTGTCAATATCGATACGATGAGCAGCACGGCATCGGCGCCAGCCGCACGAGATTCATAGATCTGGTACGGATCCAGGATGAAGTCCTTGCGCAATACCGGCGGGCATGCCGGCTGTCGACCGACGATTCCGAGATGTGAAAGATCGCCTTGAAAATACCTGGGTTCAGTGAGCACGCTGATGGCGGCTGCGCCGTTCTGCTGATAGGTTCGGGCCAGATGGGCGGGGTCGAATTGCTCCACCAGCAGGCCCCGGGAGGGCGAGGCGCGCTTTACCTCGGCAACCAAGGCGGGCCGTGACGGGTGCTCGCGCAGCGCGGCGGTGAAGTCTCTGGCAGGCTCCATGGTTTCCATTTCCGCAAGCAGCGTATCCAGCGGCCGGCTTTTCGGCAGCGATGCAAGGCGCGCGCGTTGAGAGGCGACAATCTCTTGCAGGAAGGTCACGGCGCACGCTCCATCCCGGGATGGCCCATGCGCTGGCTGAAGTCCCTGAGCTGCTCCAGCTTGCCAAGCGCGGCTCCGCTTTGCAGTGAATGGCGGGCCTCCTCCAGGCCGGCCTGCAGGTCACCGGTCTCGACGGCGAGCGCGGCACCGGCGTTCAGCAGCAGAACGTCGCGGCGCACACTGGTATCGGACCCACGCAGCAAGTCAATCATGATTCGGGCATTTTCCTGCGGGTCCCCGCCCTGTATCTGCTCAAGACGGGCCGGCCGAAGCCCCAAAGCGCCAGGCTCGAGCTGGAAATCGCGGACCGTGCGATTTTGCAGATGGCTCACCATGTTCGGCCCGGCCGTGCTGAGCTCATCGAGACCGCCGTAGCCGTGCACCACGAAGGCCGCCGTCACGCCCAGGGCTCCCAGCACTTCCGCGATGGTTCTGGTCATTCTTCCGTCGTACACACCAATCAGCATGTGCGTGGCGCCAGCCGGATTGGTGAGCGGACCGAGCACGTTGAAGATGGACCGTTGGCCCAGCTCCCGCCGAGGGCCGATGGCGTGTTTCATGGCAGGGTGAAACCGAGGTGCGAAAAGAAAACCGATGCCCACCTGATCGATGCACTGCGCCACCTGCTCCGGGCCCAGATCGATCTGCACGCCGAGGGCATCGAGAACGTCGGCGCTGCCACAGCGCGACGAGGCGGCACGATTGCCGTGTTTCGCGACTCTGCGACCGGCTCCAGCAACCAGGAAGGCGGCGGCCGTTGAGATGTTGTAGGTGTGCGACCCATCGCCCCCTGTCCCCACGACGTCGAATAAGGGCTCGCCGGTCGTCCGAATGGGGGCCTTGGTGGCATGGCTGCGCATGGCGCACGCGCTGCCGACAATCTCTTCCACCGTTTCGCCTTTCATGCGCAGTGCGACCAGAAAGCCACCGATCTGGGCCGCGCTGGCCTCGCCGCGCATGATCACCTCCATGGCGCACTCCGCCTCTTTTGTGGAGAGATCTTGCCTCTCCAGCACCTTGGCCAGGTACGGTTTGAGCATGATACGTCCTCCTGGAAATGCGATCTATCGGCTTTCTTGTGACATTCTGTTCACAGGTTTCTTGGTCTGACCCACGGCCAGGAAGTTGTTGAGGATCTGTTTGCCATGGGGGGTCAGGATCGATTCGGGGTGGAATTGGACCCCGTACACCGGATGATCTCTGTGGGCGATACCCATCACCACACCCTCGCGCGTGAACGCGCTTAGCTGCAGCTCGGGAGGGAGCGGCTCAGCCACGATCAGCGAGTGGTATCGGCCGGCCTCAAAAGGGTTCGGCAGCCCTCGAAACAAGCCGCGGTCGAAATGATAGATTTCCGACGTCTTGCCATGCCTCAGGCGCGGGGCGCGGATGATTCTGCCACCATAGACCTCCCCGATGCATTGGTGCCCCAGGCATACACCCAGGATAGGGCATGTAGCCGCCAGCGCATGGATTACCCGGTTGGAGATCCCCGCCTGAGCGGGCTGGCCGGGACCGGGCGAGATCACGATGTGGCTCGGGTGCAGGCATTGGAGCTCTTCGACGCTGATGGCATCGTTGCGTATGACCTGTATCTCTGCGCCGAGCTCACCCAGATACTGCACCAGGTTGTAGGTAAAAGAATCGTAGTTATCAATCACCAAGATCATGGTCAAATCCCTTTCTCGGCCATTTCAAGTGCGACGGCCAGGGCTTGCGCTTTGTTGCAGGATTCCCTGTATTCGTGGTCCGGCATCGAATCGGCCACAATCCCTCCGCCGGCTTGCACGCTTGCCTGCTGACCCCGCATGACCAGGGTGCGGATGGTGATACAGGAATCCAGCGAGCCGTCGTAGGAGAAGAAGCCAACCACACCCGCATAGGGGCCGCGGGCTTCCGGTTCCATTTCCGAGATGATCTCCATGGCCCGGATCTTCGGGGCACCGCTTACCGTCCCTGCGGGGAAGGTGGCACGCATGAGGTCGAAGGCGTCGTATTCAGGTCTCAGATCACCTTCCACCTGAGAGACGATGTGCATGACGTGGGAGTAGCGTTCCACAATCATCTGTATCGGAACCTGCACAGAGCCATAGCTGCATACTCGCCCCAAGTCGTTGCGCGCCAAATCGACGAGCATCACGTGTTCCGCTCTTTCCTTGGGATCGGCAAGCAGCTCCTTCTCGAAGGCGGCGTCAGCCTCGACGCTTGGGCCCCGGGGTCTTGTGCCGGCAATGGGGCGCATGGCGGCGCGACGCCCATCCAAGCGCACGTGCATCTCAGGGGAGGCGCCGATCAATCCCAATGGGGGCGTTCCAGCGAGGTGCTTGAAATCAAAGAAGAACATATATGGTGACGGATTCAGACGGCGCAGGGCGCGGTAGATCGAAAAAGGGGCCGCGTCCGTCGGGCGCGAAAAACGCTGGGAGAGCACCACCTGAAATACGTCGCCGGCGGCGATATGTTCTTTAGCGCGTTCCACTGCGGAACAGAACGCAGTCGGCGATATGTTCGACTGCAATTCCGCCACCATCTGACTGCCCTTATCCGCGGGTTGGTCGAACACGGGTCTGGCAAGCCGCGCCTGCAGCCGGTCAAGCTGTTTCTCGGCTTCTGCGCGCGTCTGCTCCTCGGTCCCCTCGACTTGCCTATTGATGATCAAGACCAGCCGCCCGAAGGCATGGTCGAACGCGACCACAGAATCGCACAGCAGGAATACGGCCTCCGGGATTGTGCAATGGGGTTGGAGTTGGAGGCGGGTTTCGAAGTGTGCGACGGCTTCATAGCCAAGGTACCCGACCAATCCGCCGAAGAAGCGCGGCAAGCCGCTGGCTCGCGACGGGCGGAAGCGAGAAAGCGCATCGCGGAGGACCACGAGCGGATCACCGTTTGAAGGAAGTGGGATCTCGCCCACCCCCTCGTTGGTGTGGTGTTGCACGCTCCCTTTGCCGAACACATAAGCTTCAGAAGGGTTCACCCCGATGTAGGAGTAGCGGGCGACGTGTTCTCCACCTGTGACAGACTCGAGCAGGAAGCTGGGAGCCTCGCCGGCGAGCTTGAGATATACGGAGACAGGCGTTTCCAGATCTGCGGGGATCTCGCGCACAACCGTCAGCAGATTGGGAGAATTCACTCCGAGAGTTTCGTTTGAGCATGTCCCTTTGACCATAAGACCTCCAAGCATGGCGATGAACCAAAAAGAGCCCTCTCTCTGGGACGAGAGAGGGCTCCCGTGGTGCCACCCAACTTAGGCTGGGCTTCTATTAACCAAACCACCCGTCGGTGATGGCGACGGGCGGTGATTAATGGCCAGCCTCACTCTGTGGGGTACGGCAACGTCACGCCCACGTTGCTTATACCCTTTGCCCTGATAACGGTGGCATCTCCGGCTCGGACTACCAGGCTTATGCCGTTCGCCCTGCAGCTCCGGGGCCCATTCCCCACTGGCCGGTGGGCGGGATTCTCATCCGCCTCCCGCTTTCTGCGCCAACCTACCAGCGGTTACTATTTCCCCTTCACAGCATTTCGATTATGCAGTTGGGCATTTTATAACAAATGTGGCCGTAGGTGTCAAGCCGCCACACCAGACGAAATCCGTGGAGCGGGGTCAGGCTTGGTGAGCTACAGAGCAGCGAGAAGAACAGACACATTCATAGAGCAATAACATCAATGCAATTGGTCGACTACTACCTTCGACTAATTGACAAGGGGGCTGCCCTTCGTTGGGCATTGCTCACCCACGCAGACGTCTCCCTGCAAACTGCTTTGCTGCTGGGGGCTCAATGCTGATGCAGGCTGCCCGAGGTATTGCTGCGACAGCGCGCTCTGCACCTGGAGTGCGGTCTGGTGCAGGTAGTCTGCTGAAAAATCGGGCCCCAGATATGCCCCATGGCCCCACAGGGTTCCGTTATCCATCAGTGCATACTTTAGGATCACTCCCTGTCCTTGCCGCACAACATCCCCTGTGAAGACAATTTTCCCCGATTCATCGACAATCTGCTCGGGCATGGGAGGGCCGATTCTATTGACGAGGGTATTCGCCGAAACCCAGATGAGAAAGGAGAATTCAACGATCAGGACGAGAAAAAAAAACCCCCCTCCGCCACCAAGGAGATAATTCTCCTGAACTTTCACTTTCCGAGGTGTCCGTGACCAGCTCCTTTGTGCATGATTCGGGCAATATCCTCAGGTGAAACGAGGCTGGTGTGTGCGAATATTGACCCCCATCATGAGACTACATCTGGATGTCTCCGCCTGTCAAGATCGCGGAGCGGGGCGGAGCATTCCCCGGCGGGATGGACAATCGAGCGGAGAAGGTAGGATGACGTTGCCAGACCCAATTGGAGTCCTGACGGGAGGATCTTGAGGCATCGACGGGCGCAGTGCTTCCGATGGAGGCCATCTTTGTCGCTACGGCGCGGACCACGTCAGCGACGTGACACGTGCGGCCCTCAAGGCTGGAGAGGAATCGAGTCAACCCGGGAACCTGTTTCGGTCTCTCTTCCCTTTGTGGCCGGACTGTGATTGCGCTATTAACCATGATTTCACTGACTCCTGGGGCGATGGGCAAGAGAGCGCCTAAGTCTCGTGCCCGGTTGCCAGGCGCTCGAGGAATTCTCGAACGGTGAGGATGGGAATACCCTTGTGTTCGTGTAAGCCCAGGAGATGGCGATCGCCGCTGGGGATGAGGTCGGCTTGGATCTACATCGCGCATGCCAGAACCATTTCATTGGCCGGGTTGTTGGGAACAGCGCCGGACACCTCTTCAGCAGTGACAGGGACAACAAGGGCATCATGTTCTAAGAGGGTGATCAATTGCTCCACATCAGGTCCGTTGCGCCATACTTGCTGCGAATGTGGGGATACTTCAGGGTGGATCGGATTTCAGGTATGAGTGGCGGTGAGACGGCGAGCAGAAACCTCCGCTCCTGCCAGGTGTCCAATATCTGTGAGGGCTGGCCCTCCTTGACCAGCAGGCTGCTGACAAGGACGTTGGTGTCAAGGACGGCCCGAATCACCGGAATCCCTCACGGCGGTGATAGATACGGCCACGTCGCGCTGGACTTCCTCCAATGATGCGTCCGGCAGCCGGCGACGGATGTGTTCCAGAATTCGAAAACGGGCTTCCCGGTCGGCGATCAACCGGTTGTACATATCAATAGGTATCACAGCCACCATCGGCTTTCCGAAGCGCTCAACGATGGTGATCTCTCCCCCATAGTGACCCCGCCCGACGGCATCGGCGAAATTGTCGCGCGCCTCCCTGGATCCCACTCGCATGACCATGTTCATCTCCTTGTCGAAGGTCCCCGCAGCATAGGAAAGAGGGTTTACTGCGTGAGAAATAACCCAAAGATACATTATGGAGGGAGATCCGCGAGGCGCCATCAAGCGCACAGCTTCAAATCTGATTGCGGGGGCGGGGAAATTGGGCCACGAGCATCGCGCGATGCCGATCTCCGGGGGCGCGATTGCGCCTCATCAGCGGAGCAAGATCTTACATCGAGAGGTATGGTTGGGCGGGCTGCGAATGCATCCAGGGCCAACCGTTCGCCGTACGAACCTGCGACTTGGTGGTGAAAGTGGTGCCAGCGCTGAGCGACAAGCCCACGTTCATCGGACGAAACGCACTCATACGTTCTGGGTGCGCCTATGTTCTTGGGGGAGTTACGCAGCAGCGACGCGTAGTCTTCCATTTCTGGTTTTTGAGACAATCTTTCTCCTTAGGCCGTGCAGGCCCACTACGCTCAATTCCTGGTAGACAAACTCCTTTGAGGATGCAGCCTGCAGGTGCTCGCGTCCGATGCGGTAGGCCCAATTCTGGAGTTTGGTGATGTAGGTTTGTCCGCGCAGATGACGATTGCGGGCCTTGTGGGTCAGCGGCTGCCATATGAGCGCCAGCAGCTTGCGAGCGACAGCGACGATGGCGATGTCTATGCCGCGGCGGTGAGCAATGCGATCAAAGATGCGCTGCCAATAAGTGCTCCAGCGAACCGCCGCTTGGGCGGCCTGGACCCTGATTCCCTGGCCTGACCCGCCAGGGCAGGCAGCGCAGGAGTGGATGTCCAGCTTTAGTGATCCGGCCGCGATAGTGATGCTGGCCGGATTGGCTTTCCCGCGGGACCAGGCCACCATAAGAAGTAAGCTTACCCGGTGCCGGAAAGCGCTCAATGTTGCCGATGAACGCCAGTATCGCGAAGGCGGAGAAGTAGCCGATATCGGTGATCTGCATCAGGATCGGGATGCGAGGGTCCTGGCTTGCCCAACGGGCCACTTTGCGATCCGCTTCCTCCAGCTGCTCTTCCAGCAGGGCCAGCTGGCTGAGCAGATGCCGCGCACGGAGCCCTTCCGGCTCAGGCAGCTGGCAGGAGTTCAGCCAGCCCTGGCCGGCCTGTGAGAAGAGCGAGCTCTCAGGGCAGCGCAGGTTATGCCAGTGCAGATTGCTGTGCAGACTGGTCTTGATTTTTGTGCGCTGTTGCTGCAGTTTCGCCCGATGGGTGGTGAGTGAGCATTGCTGCCGCACGCGCTTGGTGGGTACCCATACCTCGCAGATGAAATTGGCCGCCATCAGCTTTGCCAGCACCTCAGCATCCACTTTGTCGTTCTTGATCTGGGCTTCGGCAATCAGCTTCGTCTTGTAGGGATTGACAACCACCACCTGCCCCGCATGCGCTCGAATCAAATCCACGATTGGCCAGGCGTTGGTTGTTGCTTCAAGGGCTGCATCGTCGAACCTGGTCAGGTTCCCCTCAACCCACTGCGGAAAACCATCCATGGGAATGCGCTGCTTTCCCATCAACTCTCGCTGGTCTCGATCAACAGCAGCCACAACGACATAGTTCTTGTGGAGATCCAGCCCAAATTACCGTGTTATCATAGCAGCACTCCTTTTTTGGATTGGGGGAGGGAGGGAGCCTGAGAATTACCGGTTCAGGCACCTATTCGTGGTCAAGGGCACAACTGGGCTGTTCGTCAACCGGTACATACATTCCAACGAGCTCGCAGCTCACGCACCCTCGACGACCGGCTCCCGGCCCTGCCCGGTTAGTGGGGCCGAGTACTGCCAGTATACTCAAGGCCCCCCCACCCCCAGATCCAGCTCGGGCTTCCCCTACACATACCAACATTCCAACTTGGGGGCAACTTTGCACTGCAACTCCACCGTCAAATGCCTGGAGCGATGATTTCCATTTCAAGCCGCACCTCTCGAAACGCGCCTCGCCAAGCTCGGCGCCTCGGTACAGGTTTCCGCCACTAGGTATATCGAGATGCCTGCCCCTTCGCCTGACCGCCACATGTGCCTGCGGCCCAGTGCGGGCAGGGCGTGCCTAGCGAAGCGTGGGATGCGCCGTGGGGATCGTTTCCAACGAGTGCGCCCCCCGGAACGAAACGCACCCTACGTTCTGTCCAGATTGACATATCGTTCTCTTGAAGGTAATATTCAAATATTATATGGAATGCTTGAATATACGCGGGATTGGAGCGCAGTTTGACAGCGAAACGACGAGAGAAGGCTCGCCTCTACAGCCTCTTCGCCCAGATTGGCAAGGCGCTGTCCAATTCAGGACGGCTGGAACTGCTTGATTTGCTGGCGCAGGCGCCACAGACGGTGGAGGAGTTGGCCTCCATGACGCAGATGAGCGTGGCCAATACCTCGCAGCACCTGCAGCGGCTGAAGCAGGCACACATGATCAAGGTCGAGCGAGAGGGCACCTTCAGGCGCTACAGCCTCGCCAGTCCGGAGGTCGCCCGGCTATGGTACACGTTGCGTTCGGTGGCTCAGCGACAGCTCGCCGAGGTGGAGCATGCCCTGGATGCCTACCGGGACCGCCGCCATGAGTTCGAACGCATCGAGGCGCGGGAATTACGCCGACGCCTGCGAAACGACGATGTGATCCTGATCGATGCACGACCGGCCGCAGAATACCAGGCTGGTCACATTTCCGGCGCCATTTCAGTTCCCGCAAGCGAGGTGGAGGAGATTCTGAAACATCTGCCTGATGACCGGCAGATCGTGGCCTATTGCCGGGGTCCTCATTGTGTACTGGCCGATGAGGCCTTGCAGATCCTCGCCCGAAGAGGTTGGCGGGTGGCGCGCTTGGAGGAAGGCGTCATCGAATGGCGGTTGCTGGGTTATGAGCTAGAGCGTTCCGTAGCTCAAACGGGATAGTCTCAAGGTGTGACGGGAGAACGAATGGAAAACCCAACGCCTTTGGAGCATCTCTTCATCGTCAACGATGGCCCCTACGGATCAGAGCGCGCCTACAATGGCCTGCGCCTGGCGATGAATCTGTCGAAGCGCCCGCAGGCGCACGTGCGCGTCTTCCTGGTCGGTGATGGCGTGAGCGGCGCCCGCGCCGGCCAGACGACCCCGCAGGGTTACTACAACATCGAGCGCATGCTGGCATCGCTCAGTCGGCGAGGAGAGGTGGCCGTCTGAGGTTCCTGCAGTGAGGCCCGCGGGCTCGGGCCAGATGATTTGATCCAGGGGGTGCAATTGGGGAATATGGACCTTGCCACCGAGTGGACGCTGGCTGCCGACAAGGTGATTGTGTTCTGATTCCAGGTTCCTCATCTCGGATATGCCATGAGCAAACATCGCCTGCCTGCAAGCCAAACGAAGGGCGGGCGGCAAGACCACGGGCGTCTCCGAGGTCGCATTCTTAGATCATCCAGATGGCACGCTGGAGGAGCAGCGCGAACTCGTGGGCGCGTTACCCCGGCTGATCCGCAGAGCTTGCCAGGCGCAGGTATTGTGTTGGGATCCCTGGCAGTGCTATCAACTGTACCCCGACCACCGGGCCGCCGGTTTGGCAAAGCTGGGCGCGGTGCCCGCGGCTGGCAATCCGCACTACTATTCCGATCTGCTGGCCGAGGGCGTGGAGGCGTATCCAATGCCTGAGGTCTATCTGTTCGGCGCTGAGGAAACCGGGCACCTGGGTGGACATCACTGCCACCGTGGAGCAGAAGCTGGTTGCCAACGCTCACCACCGCAGCCAGAGTGGGCGGAAGCGGGATCTGCTTGGCGAGGTACGGGCCTGCAGCGCTGACGGCGGCGGGCAAGGGGGAAGCGCGTGTGCTGAGCGCTGTGGCCCCGGGCGGGCCAGAGAGGAGCAAGAGGGCCTTACCGATGAAGCCAATCTACCTGGACTACAATGCAACCACTCCCGTGGACGCGAGAGTTTTGGCAGCGATGCTTCCCTACCTGCGGGAGCATTTTGGCAACCCGTCTAGCAGCCACGAATACGGGGCGCAGGCACGGGCCGGCGTCGAGGGAGCCCGTGAACAGGTGGCTGCGCTCCTGGACTGTGCTCCCAATGAGATCGTCTTCACAGGGGGTGGGAGTGAATCGGACAACCTGGCCATCAAAGGCGTGGCTGAAGCTGATCATGACCACGGCGATCACATCATCACCTCTCAAGTGGAACATCCGGCTGTGTTGAACACATGTCATTACCTGGAGCGCAGAGGCTTTCGGGTGACCTACCTGCCGGTAGACGGTCACGGAATGGTGGATCCGAACGATGTCGCCCGGGCTCTCACCTCGCGCACCATCCTGATCACGATTATGCACGCCAACAACGAGGTGGGGACGACCCAACCCATCGGGGCCATTGGCCGCATTGCCCGCGCCCACGGCATCCCCTTCCATACCGACGCGGCCCAATCTGTGGGCAAGATCCCCGCGCGGGTTGATCAGCTCCATGTGGACCTGTTGACGGTGGCCGGACACAAGCTGTACGCCCCCAAGGGGGTGGGGGCGCTGTACGTCCGCCGGGGGTTGCAGGTGGAACCTTTGATCCATGGAGCTGGCCATGAGGGCGGCAGGCGGGCCGGGACCGAGAACGTGGCCGGGATCGTGGGGCTGGGGGAAGCCTGCCGCATCGCCGGGGAGAACCTGGATGGGGAAGCAGCGCGGCTACAGAGTTTGCGAGATCGGCTGTACCAGGGAATCGTGACCCATATAGCCGGGGTCCAGTTGAACGGCCATCCCACAGAGCGGCTTCCCAACACCCTCAACGTCAGCTTCACAGGAGTAGACAGTAGCGCTCTGCTGGCGGCGTTACCGCGGCTGGCTGCCTCTACAGGCTCGGCTTGCCACGCCGGGCTTGCGGAACCTTCGGCGGTGCTGCTGGCGATGGGGGTGCCGCCGGACCTGACTCTCGGCGCTGTGCGTTTCAGCCTGGGGCGATGGACCACGGAGGAAGAGATAGATCGGGCCCTGGCATTGCTGCGCAAAAGCGCAAATGCGCTGGCCGAGGGTCAACCGCCTTCAAGGGACGGGAAGGTCGGTTGAAGGAGAAAGTGAACTACGCATCCCTGGAGGACGCCTTGGAGACCTTTCGGGACGCCGGTGAGGTGCAAGGAGCCTGCTGGCGCGGAAGGGCTGGATTGTCGGCCCGCTCCCGCGCCGCCGACGATTTGGCCCGCATGAACGAGAAAGGGTGATGAGCGTCGGGTCGCACATGGCGCCGAGATCACAGCGCGAGAACGCAAGGAGGTCGATCAATGCCTGGAAAGACTGTTCTCATATTGGGCGGCGGTGTCGGGGGGCTGGTGACCGCCAATGAGCTGCGCAGGCACTTGCCGCGTGACCTTCGCATCCTGCTAATCGACCGCCAGGCCAAGCATCTGCACAACCCATCGCTGCTCTGGCTCATGCTCGGCCGGCGCAAGCCGGAGGATATTCAGGCCGACCTGAGCAAGCTGGCGCGAAAGGGCATCGAGTTCATCCAGGCCGAGCTGGAGGCTATCGATCCATCCGGCCGGCGAGTCCGCACATCGCAAGGGGAGTACGGGGGGGACTTCGTGGTGGTCGCGCTGGGCACCCAGCCGGCTCCGGAGCTGACGCCGGGTTTCGCCGAAGGGGCACACACACCCTATACCCTGGAGGGCGCCACGCGCCTGCGCGAGGCCCTGCGTGCGTTTAGAGGGGGCTGTGTCGTGGTGGCCGTCACCGGCCTTCCATATAAGTGCCCCGCGGCGCCCTATGAAGCGGCCATCATGATCGACGCCCATCTGAGGGAGCGCGGGCTGCGAAACCAGACCGAAATCCGGATGATCTCCCCAGAAGGCATGCCCATGGGCACCGCCGGCCCGGGCATGGCGGAGGCGGTGAAGTCGCTGCTGGCCGAACGGGACATCCCCTACCGGCCGCTCACTGAGACGCGAGCGATCGACGCTGAGGCGAAAGAGCTGGTGCTGGGGTCGGGGAGCGGGTCCCCTTCGATCTTTTGGTTGCCGTGCCGCAGCACCGCACCACCAGGGTGGTCCGGGAGGCGGGCCTGACGAACGAGGCGGGATGGATACCTGCCGACGCCCGCACTTTCACAACAAGCTACGGCGGGGTTTATGCCATCGGTGATGTGACGACGATCCCGCTGCCAGGTCGGTTCAGCCTGGACAAGCCGCTGGTTCTCCCCAAGGCGGGTATTTTCGCCCACAAACAGGCTGAGGTCCTGGCGCACAATATAGCGGTCGAGATCACAGGCGAGGGCGCCACTCGGGTTTTCGATGGCCTGGGTGGCTGCTTCATCGAGTTGGGCGACGGCCGCGCCGGCTATGGCGAGGGGGACTTCTATGATCCCGAGGCTCCCGCAGTCTCGCTGCGCCCGCCGGCCCGCCGCTGGCATTGGGTCAAGGTGCTGATCGAGAAGTACTGGCTTTGGCGCTGGTTTGTGACCGGACCTGCTGGATTGCAGGCCATGGGCGACAGAATCCTCTTTGGATAATCGGTTTCCACCACGTCGGTGGTTCCCAGGAGCATGTCCTCCGCCGCCACCGCGTTCGACCAGTGGGATTGCTGCCGGTAGGCGTAGCTGTCGCCCGCTTGGCGCAGGGAAGGCTTCCTCGATTTCTGGTTTTCGTTCGGCGCAGTGGCGTTATTTGCGCCGTAGCTAAACGGGTGAAGTGTGGGTACGGAAATATATGCGCGGCACTTGGAATCGCTCTTCTGGATTTTGACCTCGGATTAGAATGGGGGTGGTATCATTGCTCCCCCAAGGGAGGTGCCGGTATGACTGAGACCAGGGTCATCGTCTATTCACAAGAGGGTGTTGAACAATTATGCCCACAAGGTAACTGGCCCCCTCCCCAGGAGGGCTCCGAGCTTCTTGGGCCTGGAACGGCGGAGGAGCCCGCAGGTGCGGCTCCTATGGCGGCCTCAATTCAGTCCCATTTTGCTTATCTTTTGTCTCTTTCTTACCTGTTTCCAAACCCTTCCCAACAGGCCGCAAGCTTGGCTCTGCCTTTGAAATTGGCCCCGGTCAACAGCTTCACCAGCCGTTTTAGGTTGAGAGCAATAGCGGTCAGAAACGCCTGAAGTCCGTAGCGCAGCAGCCCCACATACCGGCACCTGGCGAGGCCGTGGCCCTGCTTCCCTTCGCCGAACTTGCGCTCGATCCGGTAGCGCTCACTCAAACCCTGCTGATATTCCGGGGTGGCCTGAAGATCCAGCCAGATCCCCTTGTTGGCATCTTTCTTCTGCGTGCGGTAATCATTCAGCCGGATGGCGGAATGCAGCCCTTTGCTTTGCAGCAGGAAGTGATTGTTGCCATCGTCGTAGGCTCGATCAGCAGCCACAATCCCCACAGGCACCTGCTGGGCCAGGTCTTTTTCCAGCAGGTCCGGCAGAATCTGACCGTCATGGGTATTGCCCGGGGTGGCAATCACGCCGGTGATGAGTTCGCTTTCCGTGTTCAAGCTGCAATGGGCTTTGCCTGCCCTGCGGGTTAGGCCAGGGTATCCGAAGAAGTACTCCGTCTGCTTGACCTTCTTACCGCTGGCATCCTGGAACCGCCGAGACCGCTTGACGCCCCCGCGGGCATCTCCATCCCGTGGGGGCTTGTCCTCTTTGTCGCGGTCGACTTTCTCCTTCTCTGTGTTCACAGCGGCGACAGTGTGCACGCTGTCCATCACCTGGATGCTGCCAAAATGGACCTCTTTCTCCTGCGCCACGGCGATGATCTCGGCTAGCAGCCCTTCGACTGCCTCCAGCTTGCCCCGCTTGATCAGCCGGTTCTTAAACCTCGTCAGCGTTGAGTGATCCGGAGCAGGCTCATCTACGGCCAATCCCAGAAACCACTTGATCGAGAGGCTGTCGTTGGCCACAACCTCCGCTTGCCGCTCCGAGAGGTCGTAGAGATAGGCCACCAGCAGCATCTTCAGAATCACGGCTGGGTCGTATGGTGGACGCCCTTGACGAGCCTTCCCCCGGTAAAGGCGTACCAGTCTCTTGCTGAAGCGCTGCCACGGGATGATCGCATCCAACTGCCGTAGAAAATGATCTTCGGGTGCGACACGACTGTAGAGAAAGTCGCCGAAGAAGCTGCCCTTTTCCTGTTCTTTGAACCGTTCTCCACTCATGCCATCAGCCTCCCAAACGCCGCCGCAGATATAAACCCCGTCGCACAAATGGAGATTCGCGATGTCTTATTCAACACTCTCAAAGTACCCCACTTGACAAGACGCAAGCCAGGAGAGCTTCCCCCAGATGGCCTCGAAGGGGCCTCCTGTCTCATATCGATTGAACGAGTACACCGGTTTGATAAAAACAGACTGGCGTGATATGCTACTGCCAATATGGAAATATCCCATTATGGAACGATGTAATGTCTGATTCGGTCCTCATTTCCCACACAACTCAATTCATGGAAATCGTTCGCCAGTTTGTCCGCCTTCGGCATCGACTCCGGGCCGTGCTGCCCGAGGATGTGGCGCAAGCCAGGGCGCGCTTTACGAAGTTATCTCCAGAAGAGCAGGCGAGGGGCGTGATCGACTACGATCTCCTCTACCGCGTGGGTGTTCTCCTCTCGATCTGGCAGGAACCGATGACGATGGGAGAAGTTGGTCAGGCTCTGGATGTTCCGCTCAGCACGGCCACCCGCATCGTGGACTTGCTGGTCGAGAATGGCTACGTCCAGCGCGTCCCCGACCCCGATGATCGCCGGGTCGTGCGTGTGACCCTGACGGACACGGGACTGGAGATGTATCGAACGATTGAGGGCTTCATTCGCAAACGGGTCGAGAGGCTGCTGCAGGTGCTTACACCTGAAGAGCAGGAAACGCTGATCGGCCTGATGCGCAAGTTGGTCGAGGCCTTCGATGAAGAAGGGAAAACAGAGTGAACTCAGAAGATAGTTCAATCGAGACAATGAGCATTCCTCGAGAGCAGGACCTGTCCGCCGCCGGTGAGGGAAAAGAAGTTCAGACCACCAACCGCATCACCGGTAGCCGACGGTGGTGGGCTTTGGGCGCGGTGCTACTCACCATGTTTTTCGCCTCCCTCGACCAGACGGTCATCTCCACCGCCATGCCGGTGATCATCGGAGACCTGAAGGGATTGGAACTGTATGCCTGGGTCTTTAGCGCCTATATGATGGCCTCGGCGGTGACGGTCCCCATCTACGGCAAGCTGTCGGACGTGTACGGCCGCAAGCCTTTCTACGTGTTCGGCCTGGGGATCTTCATCATCGGTTCCGCCATTTCAGGGATGGCCCACAGCATGGACCAACTGATCGCGGCGCGGGCTCTCCAGGGCCTGGGAGCCGGCGCGATGCTGACGATGCCCCGGATAACAGTGGGCGACATCTTCAACCCCCAGGAACGCGGTCGTTGGATGGGGGTTCTTTCCGTGATGTTTGGGGCCGCCAGCATTCTCGGCCCCACCCTGGGTGGATGGATCACCGACAACTGGGGCTGGCGGTGGGTCTTTTACATCAACTTGCCGGTGGCGATCCTGGCCCTAGGGGTGGTGGCCTACACTCTGCCTTCGGTCAAAACGGAAGAGCGGGTAAGGCTGGATTGGATGGGAAGCGCCCTGCTTGTGGCCGGACTCATCCCGATGCTGCTGGCCCTGACCTGGGGAGGAAGCCAGTATGCGTGGGGATCGCTGGAGATTGTAGGCTTATTCGTCATCTCAGCTATCCTCCTGGCCCTGTTTGTCCTGGTTGAGCGCAAAGCCGAGGAGCCAGTCCTCTCGCCGACGCTTTTCCACAACCGAGTCTTCGCCTCCACGACCCTGGTGGCGCTGCTGGCCTCCATGGGCATGTTCGGCAGCATCATGTTCCTGCCGCTCTTCGTCCAGGGCGTCCTGGGGCAGAGCGCCCAGCAGTCGGGCCAGATCATCACGCCGATGATGTTGAGCTTCATGGTGGGCGGCGTTGTCGGCGGGCAGATCATGACACGCACCGGCCGGTACAAACACCCGACGTTAGCGGCCCTGGCGTTCATGGTGGGCGGCATGTATCTATTTAGCCGCATGGGTGTCGGGACATCGTCTGGTGCCGTCATACGGAACATGATCGTTCTGGGACTGGGCATTGGCTCACTGATGCCCATTTTGAACGTGGCTGTGCAGAACGCCTTTCCGTACAAATTGATGGGCGTCGTCAGCGCCACGCAGCAGTTTGTTCGCTCGCTAGGAGGCGTGATCGTAGCACCCATTTTGGGCACGGTGATGGTCAACGTCTTCACCACCCAGTTGGCGCAACGCATGCCGGCCCAACTGCAGGCCGCGCTCCAACGGCTGCCGCCGGGTCAGCGCCAAGCGCTCGCCAACCCCCAGGGCCTGATCAATGCGCAGACCCAGGCGGCCATCCAGTCTCGCTTCGCCGCCTTCGGAGATCAAGGTGCAGCCCTGTACCACCAGTTCATCGACGCCGTGCGCCAATCTCTGGCCACCGGCATCGGCGAGCTCTTTCTGGTGAGCCTCATCATCGCCGCGTTGGCCTTCGTGGTGGCCCTCTTCCTCCCGGATATGAAACTCCAGCAGGATGAGTTCTTCGAGGATGAACCGTGATGTTTCTGATGAACCGTCATTGTGGGTAGTTCCAGGATTTGGATTATCCCAAACGCTCTTGCCGATTGTGTAGTCATTTGTGTGTAAATAGGGCGCTCATGGAAAGCAAGACACCTGACTGCTCCTGCGCGCCTTTCCCGGTGTCCTTCGGGATATGTGACAGGTCACGAAATTCGACCAAAAGGAGGCCCTGATGTCTCAATCTCATGCCAGTCTGTGGAAACAGCTGCGACACGCCGGCCGCGAGCGTTCACGGGCTCGGAGATTGCCACTCATGCTGAGGCAATTCGGCCCTGCAGGCTGCCAACCCGCTTCCGGCCCTGACCTGCCGTGCCATGACCTGCCGTGCCTCTTGACAATCGATCGAAATCTACATAGACTATATAAGGAACCATCGATATATGCAAATGCATAGATGTATATGCACCAAGGAGATTGAACCAGATGGAGGCAGAAAAAATCCTTGAGGGTCTGAGCCAGGAAGAGCGGCTTGAGCTGCTGGAGCGGCTCATTCAAGGGGCCGCCCAAGCGCAAGAGGAAAGCCTGACCACCGAGGAGCGACTGGACCGGCTGGAGGAGGCTCTTTGGGGCGGGCGCTCGGGCTTCGGGCCTTGGCCGGCGCACCGCGGACTTCGCTCTTTCCCCGGGTCCAGATGGGCCAGGTGGAACGGCTGCCGATGCGCTTGTCGGTAGTCGCAGGAGCGCCTTCCGCCCGGCTGAGAGGGGGAGTTTCCACTCTTTCTCCCAAACCTGCGAAGGACGCACATGGACGAACTTGCCATCCGTCTTCTTGATCGGTTGATCGAGAAGACCATCGAGGGCATGACCCAGGACGAACGGATCGAATTCGTCGAGCGGCTCTTCTCGGAAATGCCCCTGCCGGGCCAGGAACGTTTCCTGCGGCATATGCTGCAGGCGCTGCATGAGGGCGCGGGACGAAAGGCCTTCCACCCGCCCGGGTCTTGGACTTGGGCCGGCCTGCCCTTCATGCGCCACGCGATGGAGGCATATACCCCCCAGGACATAGGGCCTTGGAGGACGTGCTGCCGCATGATGGTCGAGATCGACCGCGCCTCGCACCTGGATGCCCTGGACGCGAACCAGCCGGCGCGGGTCTTCGGCGCCCTCTCCGACGAGACACGCATCCAGATCGTCAAGCTCCTCTCCGAAGGCGAGAAGCATGTGGGCGAACTCGCCCGGCGATTGGAGAGCCCTCAATCCACGGTCTCTCATCACCTGCGGGTGCTGAAGGAGGCGGGGCTTGCGCGCGCAGAAAGGCGAGGACGAAGCGTTTACTATTCCATCGCCCCCTCTCTTGAAAAGACAGGCCTTGGTGAGCAGGATGATGAGAGACCAACATGAGCAGCCAAATGAGCAGCCCGGCTCTCCTGCAGCGCGGGATGAGCTTCTGGCCCCATAACCAGGCCCCGCCCCAACACCCAGCCCCTCAAGCATTGTCCTGGGCCTGGATTTTCGCTTCACGCTAAATCCATCTCTGCTTCACACACCCTTCACATTTCGTTGCGAGAATAGCCACGATTTGCGCTGCTGAGGCTGGTTGGATACGCGTTTTCGGAGTCTAAGACATGAAAGAGAGCCTCAAGTGGGCTTTCGTCGTTCTCCTGGGGGTCCTGGTCGGGGCGGGATTGGCCATCGTGCTTGTCTCTGGCGTTCGGGGGGAATCAGCCGATACTCTCGCTGGGGAATTCCTGGCACACGCGACGGCCGATCCGTACGGCATCCCCCCGGATGTTCGCAGCGGCGCAGCATATGGGCTGACCGGCGAACAAACTCCTGTGCCTTCCCTATGGCCGCGCGGAGATGGCTTCGGGCCGGGCATGATGGCCGGATATGGCGGCTGGGGGATGGCGGGGACGGGCATGCACGGGTTTGGCCGCGGTCCCTGGGCATCGTCATACGGCGGCGAACGCCTCAGCGCCGATCAGGCCCTTGAGGCGGCTAGGCAGTACCTCATCGCGCTTGGAGACCCCAACCTCGAATTGGCCGAACTCATGGAGTTCTCCAACCGCTTCTATATCGATGTGGCGGAAATCAGCACGGGTATCCATGCCTTCGAGTTGCTGATGGACCCCTGCACCGGAGCGGTCTATCCCGAGCCTGGAGCCAACATGATGTGGAACACGAAGTATGGGCACATGGGGGGCTGGTGGGTCCGGCCCACTGAGGTGATGCAGGTGACTCCCGATCAGGCCCGTGAGATCGCCCAGCGGTGGTCGAATTTCTACATGTCCGGTGCGGCTGCGGACGACGCGGCGGATGTCTTCCATGGCTACTATACGATGCGTGTGCTGCGGGATGGGCAGGTCAAGGGCATGCTCAGCGTCAACGGTTACACCGGCCAGGTCTGGTATCACCGCTGGCACGGCGATTTCATTCAAATGCAGGAACTGGAGGGTTGACATGAAAAGCACCAATTGGACGATGGTCGCGGTATTTGGGGTTGTCGTTCTAGTCGTCTTTGTCGTGGGAGTGAACTTGCTCGGGCGAGGCCAGGCATACAGTGGCTGGGGGATGATGGGCCCCGGCATGATGGGAAGCTGGGGGGTTGCACCCTTCGGATGGTTGGGGGCGCTCTTCATGTGGCTGATCCCGATCAGCCTGATCGCCCTGCTGGTGGTGGGCGTGGTCTGGCTGATGCGAGCGATCGGCACTGGGGAGGGCGGGCCTCAACGCCCAGCGCGCACCTGCCCGAGCTACGGACGCGAGGTCCAATCCGACTGGGTCAATTGCCCTTATTGCGGGGCAGGCCTTGCTGAAGCATAGCGCGTTTGGGCATTTATGTCTTCATTGCTTTAGAAGGCTGCTCCACGGATAGACCATCGCAGCCCCATGCCTCTTCAACAATTCGACGATAGAGTTGGCTCGATGGAGAAGCATCCACGGGAAGTCAGGAAGGATTGGAGGAAGCGCTGATGTGTGGTCCAGGGAATCACGGAATGTATGAACGTGGTCATCGAGGAAACATGGAGGCGCCAATAGAGACCGCCCAGTCTCGGGAGGCGACCAAGCCGTGCCCGCAGTGTGGGGCGCCGGTGCAGGAGGATTTCGTGTTCTGCCCGCGCTGCGGCGCTGAGCTGTTAACCGCCTGCCCGGAGTGCCACCGGGCGGTCGAAACCGGTTGGACGCACTGCGCCTACTGCGGGGCGGAACTGGTAAGAGCCTAGCCGTTCAGTTTCCATAGAACACGTCGTTTCTTTGACGGAAAGGAGACAAGCCGATGAGTTTCTTCGCACGCTTGAAAGCACTGTTCGGGGCCAAAGCCCACCAGGCTATTGAAGGCATGGATGACCCTCGCGCCAGCCTCGACTACAGCCTGACCCGCCTGCAGGCCAGCCTGCGCCAAATCAGCGACAGCCTGGTCGAAGTCTCCACCTCGCGGCGGAGCCTGGAGGCCCAGCGGGCGCAGGCGCAAAAGGCCATCGACAAGGCCGAAGAACAGGCCCGCCAGGCAGTCCGTGTCGATCGCGAAGATCTGGCCACCCGGGCGCTGGAACGAAGAGCCGTCGCACAGGAACGTTTGAACGGTCTGAACGACAGCGTCGTTTCCCTGGAGGCGCAAGTCGAAAGCTTGAAGACCAGCCAGTCCAACCTGCGCCAGAAGATCGAGATCTTTCAGGCTCGCAAGGAGGAGTTGAAAGCGCTCTACGACTCCTCCCGGGCGCAGCTTCAGGTCAAGGAAGCGGGCAGTGGAATCTCCAGGGATTTGGCGGACGCCGGGCACGCCATCGAGCGCGCTGAGGCTCGCATATTCGCCATGCAGTCCCGTGTGGAGGCGATTGACGACCTGATTGCAACCGGAGCGCTTGAGGACGCTCTGGCGCCGGAAGGCGATGACATCGACCGGGAACTGGCCAGCCTGTCGCGCGCGGCAGCCGTGGAGAGCGAGCTGGAGCGGCTCAAGTCCGAGGTTGCCGAGAAGAGGGGTTAGCCATGGGCTGCGGGTCGGCGTTGGGGGACCTGTTCATACTGGCCGATGCCCTGGTCCAGACCCGCGCACCTATTCCCCCTTCGGCCTCCCGTATTGCGGGGCCGGAGGCGCAAGAGCTGGACACTGGAGATCTCCGCTCCCAGTTGTACAAGATGCATGGGGAGGGGCAGATCAGCGAGGAAGTGTTCCGCGCGCTCCGGGACTTGGCAGATCAAGGGAAATTACGCTCAGCCGACTTGGCTGTACACAGGGCAAGAGCGCGTAGACACCCGCCCCAACGCAAGGATCGGGAAGTGAAGAATGCGCTGCGAGGCATTCGCTCGCGGCAAAGAGAGCTTTCAGGGGCGCGATCGCGATCTGAGAAGGTCCTTGCCGGTCTGGAGGCCAGCATTGCTCAAATGGAAGAAAGGAAGGCCGATAAAGAAGAGACTGCCCGCCTGGCGGTGAACGAAGGCGACGAGGCCTCCGCCCGGCTGCGACTGACCGAGAGAGAGGAAATCTCAGCCAGCCTGGCGCGTCTCACACGACAGGCTCAATCTCTAAGGGATGACCTGCTCCGGCTTGATGATCTTTCCAGCCAGCTTGAAGCCAAGGAGGTTGAAATGGAGGCTGTCTTGGCGCGGGGCGAGATGGCCGATCTTGCCTCCACGATGGGCGATCGCGAGGCGGGGACATGATGCCCATGATGGGAGGGGGCTGGCGTTGATGCTGCTCCTTCTCTGCCTGGTGGCTGCGGTGCCGCTGCTGATCGTCGCGCTCATCGCTGGCGGGGGCCTGGCGGGGCTGTTCAAGCCGAGAAATCCAACCAGGCGGCTGGACGAGGCAACCCCACCCATTCCTCAAACGGGCTATGTTCGCAAGTGCACGACTTGCGGCCGCGGTCTCAAGGCGGACTGGGATGTCTGTCCCTCGTGTGGGGCAGCGCTGGCCTGAGTCAGATACGCCGCCGATTAGATGCACAACGAAGACCCTGCTCGCGATGACTGGCGTGATCTTATTCATCGTTACGAAATCTTGACGCGGGGGAGCACTTCCGAAGACGTCGGAGACTTGCCGGTGACACGGTTTCCCTGTCCTTTTGCTTCTGGAGCTTGATGCGTTGAACGGGCGGGGTGGGGATCCCAAAGCCGTTCCCGGCGTGGCACCGAGGCAGGGCATCACCACTGCGGAGCCTCAGGCGCTATACTTATCGGGGAAGGATAAGATGGCTCAGAAGATCCTCATTGTCGAAGACGAACTCGATATCATGAAGCTTGTGCGCGCATACCTTCAGAAGGCAGGTTACCTCGTCGTCACCGCGACCGATGGCCAGGAGGCGCTGGCCGTATTCCGCCACGAATCCCCCAATCTTATCATGCTGGACCTGAACCTTCCGGGCATGGATGGGCTGGACGTGTGTCGTGCGCTGCGTCGGGATTCGGACGTCCCCATCATCATGCTGACTGCGCGCCTGGAGGAAACCGACCGGCTGATCGGCCTGGAGTTGGGGGCGGATGACTATATCGTCAAACCGTTCAGCCCGCGCGAAGTCGTGGCCCGCGCTCGCGCCGTTCTCCGGCGCACTGAGAGCGAACCCGTCCGCCCCGACGTCATCACTGGCAGGGGACTCGCCCTCCACTTGCCCCGCCGCGAAGCGACGATCTCGGGAAGGCTGCTGGACCTCACGGCCATGGAGTTCGACTTGCTCGCTCTTCTCGTCGCGCGTCCAGGCAGAGTGTTCACCCGCATTCAGCTCTTGGAGCAGATTCAAGAGGATGCCTACGCCGGTTACGAGCGCACGATCGATGTTCACATCAAGAACCTGCGCAAGAAACTCGGTGATGACTCGAGCGACCCCCGCTTCATTGAGACGGTTCGAGGTGTGGGCTACCGCTTCGTGCAGGAGTAGAGGACGGTGCGCCGCAGCCTGTGGAGCCGTCTCATGGGCGTGTTCCTGGGGGTCATCCTCCTGGGCGTGGTCGTCATGGTCATATCAGTCCGCATCTCGACGGCCTCCCAATTGAGACGCCGCGTCCTTTCGGATGATGTGGCACAAGCAAACGAACTGGCGCGCTTGATGGCCGCCTACTATGCGGACCAGGGGAGCTGGGCGGGAGTAGATGCCTGGCTGGAAGAGTTGAAGGCGCCGCTATGGACAGCCGAAGGTCCGTTTTCGAGACGTGCGCGTGCAGTTGGTGCCGATTGGGTACGTTGGGTTGGCGAGGATGCAGGATCCTAAAGTGTGGGGTCAGTGGTGACGGCTAGCTGATCACAAGGGATGTGGATGTGCTCGTCGTACTTCTCCCAAATAAGCTCAAAGGTCTAAGAGACTTGCTTGCTCTCTTGAGATCGTGCCGCGAAAAGCCCTTCGTCGGCAAAGGTGATATACCTCCGGCGAAGAGTATCTGATCAAGTCTCCTCGCGAGCGTCTTGCCATTCTTCTGGCTTGTTCCCCAGGATTTCTTCCAACCGGTGCATTGTCTCATCCGTCAGGTCCTGAGATAGCTCAGTGGCCTCGAGATTCTCAGCCACCTGTTCTGGGCGGGATGCGCCGGTGATGACGCTGCTAACATGATGGTTGCGAAGGCACCACGCGATCGCAAGCTGGGCCATAGTGCACCCTATTTCGGCCGCGATGGAGGCCAGTTCTTCGACTTTTGTGAGACGGCCTCGTCGTTCAGCTTCATCGATGCTATCCCGGAACCACTCATATCCGGGGAGAGTCGCGCGCGTGCCCTCCGGTACGCCAGCGTTGTACTTGCCGGTTAGCAAGCCGCTGGCGAGCGGGCTGAATGTCGTCAACCCCAGACCTATTTCTGTGCAGAGAGGGGCGTACTCGCGCTCTACGCGGTTCCGTGTGAACATGTTGTATTCGGACTGTTCCATTTGGGGCGGGAGCAGATGCTCTCTCTGAGCTATTCCGAACGCCTGCATGATTTCTTGTGCGCTCCATTCACTCGTCCCCCAATAAAAAGCCATCCCTTCCTCGATCACATAATTCATTGCCCGAACCGTCTCTTCAATGGGGGTATGCGGATCCGAGCGGTGGCAGTAAACGAGATCCACGTAATTCATCTGCAGCCTCGCCAAAGATGCTCGCAACCCCTCTACGATATGCTTACGCGAGAGCCCCACATCATTGGGGCCGGATCCTCCCCAGAAGATCTTGGTGGAAAGCACAAGCTCAGAACGCTTCCAGCCAGCCCTCCTGATTATCCGTCCCAAGACGCTTTCCGCATTCCCATGGGCGTATTCTTCGGCGGTGTCGAAGAAATTGACCCCGCCATCATACGCAGCCAGGGCGCACTCATATGCTAAGTCATCATCTATCTGATTGCCGAATGTCACCCATGAGCCAAGGGAGAGTTCTGACAACCTAAGGCCGGATGATCCAAGGTGCCGATATTCCATGCTAAGCCTCCTCGATGGATGCCGATTCCATCACTGCCACTGTCTTTCTGCCCAATGTGCATGCTTGTCTCGAAAGTGAGGGCGCCCTCAGGAATGCAATTTCTGGTATGTTTTTCCGATGATCTCCCACACCAGGTCAGGACGATCACAACTGACGCTTGACATGGCTTCACTCCCACGAAAGCCCCATGCAGCAATACGCCTGATGCCGAGGTGGGTCGCGATTTGCATCGCAACAGCCAACTCATATTCCTTTCCTAAAGGCAGTTTGAACGCCGGGACCCAAATATGCCCCTCTTTTCCCGCATGCTCACAAACCTCCAGAACCCGGTCCGACTGCTCCGCGACGAAGGGCTCCAGCTCAAGGCCGCGGATATGCCAGTAGGGGTCTGTTCCGAAGATGTCGATGGAAGGCAGGTGCGCGACCGTGCTCCAAGACAGCCCTTCCATATCCCCCTCATCTGAAGGCAGGAGGCATACGGCGTTGGAGCCCCCCTGGGAGTGAACCTCATCGGACATATCCTTGAGGAAGTTGACCAGAGAGCCTTTTCGGAAGGCGTCCACCGCGGGGGTGCGAGCTGTTGGCATGGCCTCGCCGAACTCCTTCCGGTAGAGGGATTGGCAGCCATCGCAGCGACAAGCCCACGCGTAGGGGTCGCCCTCATACTGAGGGTCCCAATCGACAAGGTAAAAATGTGGTTCATCCCAGAAGATTGCATCTGCTCCGGCGCTCAACGCGGCGCGGATCCACTCCCGGAGGAAACTCCTCGTGCGGGGATGGTTTGGGCAGGCGGCAGGCGCCGATTGACCCGTGTTCATGACCTGGCAAACCTGGGGTTCCCGAGCGACGAGGGCTGAGAAGGCCTCGCCTCCAAACAGCCCGGCAACACCCCATGGATCTGCCCAAACATCCATACCGGCGTCGCGTGTGCTTCGAAAGAAGGCTTCCATGGTCCCTTGATTGAAAGCCAGGTCATTCTCGCTATAGGTATGCACGACGAATGTGCAGTTGTGCGCGAGTATATCTTCCAGATCACGCTCGAAATGCCGCGTCATCCGGTTCCCGAAATAGGAGATTCCCGTCTCGTTTCCTTTCATCCTGAGCCTTGGCTACCTTCCATCTTGCTCTCTTCGCAATGGTTTCGCGCAGGAAGCGCGCAGCATAGCAGTAGGCTGGCGCTCAGATTTGACCCCATCGTTTCTCCGATTCAGGGGCCGGATCAAGCTTGACCCATACGTTCTTGACGCGCGAGTACTGCAGGATGGACTCCCAGCCCCCCTCGCGTCCGAACCCGCTCTTCTTTAGGCCTCCGAACGGGGTCTCAATGCCGAACCCCCCGGTTCCGTTGACAGTCACGTGTGTAGCCTCCAATTGAGCCGCGACGCGATGAGCTCGGGAGAGATTGTCGGTCCAGATTTCGGCCGAAAGGCCATATTTCGTTGCGTTTGCGACATGGATGGCCTCCTCCTCCGAATCGAAGGTGAGCACGCTCAGAACTGGGCCGAAGATCTCCTCTTCAACGATACGCATACCAGGTTGAGTATTCAAGAAGATTGTGGGCTCGATGAAATAGCCGGATTCGAGGGCCTCTCCTCGCGGCCGATGACCCCCGTACGCCAGCGTGGCACCCTCCTCCATCCCCACATGCACGTAATCTTTCACTCGCCGAAGCTGTTCGTCTGAGATCAAAGGCCCCATGTCTGGATCATCCAGCCCGTGGCCGATTTGGATGGTTTTCATGACCTCTGTTGCGATTTCTGCCGCTTCCTGCAAGGAGCTTCGGGGGACTAGGAGGCGAGATCGTGCGCCACAGGATTGTCCCGCGTTGTAGCAGATACCGCGCGCCACGGCCTCGATCGCGCGTTTAAGATTACCATCCGGGAAGATGATACAGGGGGACTTGCCTCCCAATTCGAGGGAGATCACGGGGGTGATATTCGGGGCGGCAGTTGCCAGCACCTGCTTCCCTGTTTCAACCGAGCCGCAAAAAGCAATGCCTTGAATATGCGGGTGGGCAGCGAGCGATGCGCCGGCTTCGTCGCCGAAACCGGTCACGACGTTGATCACGCCGTTGGGGAAGCCGGCCTCCGATGCCAGCCGGGCCAATTCAATCGCTCCGAAGGGTGTCTCCTCGGCGGGCTTAACCACGACCGTGTTTCCGACGGCGAGGCAAGGCGCAACGCCTCTCGCAAAGATGTCTAGAGGATAGTTCCAGGGAATGATATGAGCCACAACCCCAAGGGGCTCACGAAGCGTATAGTCGAAGACCGTATCAGGTACCGGCAGAATACGTCCCCGTATCTTGTCTGCCCAACCAGCGTAGTACTCGAAGTTGCGCATGGTCGTATGAACTTCGTCCAATGCCTGCTGCAGGGGTTTTCCGTTTTCAAGGGAAAGCAGGCGGGCAAGAGCATGTCTCTCATCCTGGATTCGATGGGCGAGAGCCATCAAGAGTCGGCCGCGACCAAGACCGCCTAGGGATGCCCAGTCTGGGTTGCGCAGCGCTGAGTGGGCAGCTCCGACGGCGCAATCGACATCAGCCTCCCTTCCCCGGGAAGCTGTCCCCAGCACGCTTGCTCTCCCCGGGTCATGAACAGGAAAAACCTCTCTCGACTCGGACTGTATTTCCTGACCCCCGATCCAAAGGCCCGTATTGCGCTGTGTGGTCATCTGATATCTCCTCGATACTGGCGCTTAAAGTGAATTCTCTCTGGCCTCTGTGCTCCCCAGGTCTTGTTGCATCCCGAGGGGGAATCTCTCGGGTACGACTGAGAAGATCGACCTCTGGCCCCAAATCTCCCCTATTGGGGGTCCTCTGAACTTTAGAGTTCATGGTTCCACGGCCAGGCTGGCAGGCATCGTCGCTCGAAGCGCTCGCTGCGTCCTTTCATTGACCGATGTTCCGAGAGCCTCAAGAGCCAGTAGGACAGCTCCAAGTACAGGTGCGAACTTTGGCTTGATGACCTGTGCTTTGGGGGCTTCCTGCCGGATGAGATCGCTCACAGTATCGATCAGCAAGTCGCCTTTGCCTTTGAACACACTTCCGGCAAGAACGACCTCGACATCGGTCGCCAACAGATCCAGTCGGCGAATCAACGCCAGGGCGGTGACGGCCACTTCGTTCCCCATGCGAACAATCAGCTCTCGGGAGGCAGCGTCGCCCATTTCGGCGGCATCGAACAGCAGCGGCACCAGGCTGAGGAGGCGGTCGCCTCCGATCTCCCCATGGTACAAGCGGGAAAGGAGTTCCTGCTCCGAATAAGCCTCCAGATCTTCCAAGATGAGATCGGTCAGCAGCGTGGGAGAACAGCGCCCGTCCCAAGCGCGCATGACCAGGCGAATCATCTCCTGGCTCAAAGCAGAGCCGCCGCCCCAATCTCCGGAAATCGATCCCAGGCCCGGAAGCACGATCTCTTGAGCGTCTCGTCCGCGACCGGCGGCATTGAACCCGGTGCCGCAAACGACTACCACTCCCCAAGACCTGGATAAGCCCGACCGCAGGGCAGCGAGCGTATCGTTCTTTACGATCAGCCTAGAGGTCAGATTCCGAGAGGACAAGGCCTCATATAGCATTCTGTAATCCTCGGGGAGGTCTGCGCCCGCAAGGCAGAACATGCCCAGGTCGCTCTTGGCATGCATTCCCGCGTCTTCATGGCACCGCGTAATGGCGAGTTCGATCTCGCGCAACGCAGGCCCCAGCCCCCTCACTTGATGGTTGGCGGTGCCGGCGCCCCCGAATCCCAGGACCTTTCCGGTCTCCTCTACAAGCAGTGCGTGCGTCTTGCTCGCACCCCCGTCCACTCCCAGAACGTATTGCATGCTCATCCTTTCGGATGGGATCCGCCCCCCCGTTCGTCGGCCGGAGAAGTCAAATGCTCAAGCCGTCGGGTCAGCAAACCGAACGGGGCGTCTGATTGGCCGATCCGCTTGACCCTGCAAAGGAGCAAGGGCAATTGCCCACCTGCATTCGTGGAAGGTTGATCTGAGATCGGAACCGCATTCCACCACTGCCGTCGTCCATTCGGAAGCGCCGTCAGACGCTCCCCCAGTCTAGCTGCGCGTTACCGTGAGGGCCACGGCGCTCGAGCCCGGCCCACATCCGTTTTGAAGTCATCCTCTTTCACATGAGCCCCTGTCGGCCTGACCTTTAGAGCCCCAAGAGCACACATTTTGCTCGCGGACTAGCCATACGGAAGACCACGAAAGCTCCCATGGCTAGAACGCTTAGGATGCGAAACATAGCGATCATTCCGACAGTGTCATACATGATCCCGCCGACCATACTCCCGGCGATAGAACCCAAGCCATAGGAAATAGTGGAGAAGATGGCTTGCCCAATCGTGCTAATGCTTCCAGGGGTTCGGTCATTCACAAACGAAACACCTCCCACCTGGAAAGCAGCAAAGGAGACCCCTTGCAGGAGTTGAACGGGCAAGATCCAGGCCGGTGAACTGATGGACGAGTAGATTGCCCACCGCAGTGCGTAGGCCACGAACGCGATATTCAGCAACCCCTCCGGGCCCGTGCGCTTCATGACTCCAGCGGAATAGAGTATCAGGGGCACTTCGCTGATCGCGGCGACTGCCCATGCTATTCCGATTGTGCCTTCGCTGGCGCCCAGCCTGTCCAGATAGAGGCTGAAGAAGCTGTTTGCCGCGCCAATGGTCATAGCCAACAGGAGCATGGCAAACAGCGAAAGCAAGAACGGCCTTTGCCCAAAGCTGTGCCTGAACTCACTCGATACTGGGCCTCCCGAACTCCTGGCGCGACGGGGCTGCAGGAGCGAGAAAACGAAGGTCATTAGCGCGAACAGCGCATAGCCGAGGAAGAGCCACTGGATGCCGGACAGCCGGATGAGAACACCGACAAGTGCGGTTGAAATAACCCACCCGAGCGTACCCCACACGCGGAAGCCCCCACAAGTCGCATTGGACCTGCCCACAATATCGAGCGCCGCACTGTCAAGGAGGGGCGAAATCGGAGAGCTGAAGAGTGCATAAACTATGACGAGAAAAAGGAGGCCTGCAAACGCCGATGCCCGAGAAAGCAACAGGATAGGAACAGGGGAAAGGAGAAGAGAAGTCCTAAGGATAAGCCTGTGCAGTCGGTGCGAGTCTGCAATACTGCTCCAAACGATCGAAGTTGACGAGCTCACAAGCAGGGAAATAGCAGACAGACTTCCTATCTGCACCCCCGTGAGCCCAATGCGCTCGTAGTAGAGGTTGATGAATGGCAAGTACGACCCGAGCGCCACATAGTATCCGAGGTAGAGCAAGCGCGTAACGAGGGCCGGATCAGCCATGAGGCCAACTCGCTGTTGATGTCATGGAGTACTGCTTGCCCTCGAGCAAATCTCCTTCTCCTTGCTTGAGCAGTGTCACGCTCGCATCAGCTTTGAATTACACTCCCCCGCCACCTTCTGGGTCGATGATCCTAACCGAACGACCCGCTCCCAGTAAATGCATCCGGCCCTGAATGGCCTATTTGAGCTTATCTGAGCACATATCTTCTTGTCCGTTGCCGGCATCATTCAAGGCTGGATGGCAAGGGGGCAGATGACGGATTGGATAGGCCGGTATCTCCTAGATAGTGGGGTAAAAGGAGGGATGCAGATATGGTTGCTCAGCTCCAAGGGCGCTGGAGAAGAATCCTTCTGCCTGCGCAAATGACGTTACCAGAGGGTGCACCATCAGTGCCGCCAGTGCCAGCTGGCGACTGCCGGCTAGAGCGGCTTCGACGGTCAATGATTCATAGGCCTTTACGGTTTGGACCAGACCACGGACGGTGAGCGGCATAGAGCCTACCGGCACCGGCTCTAACCCCGATCGGCCGATACGGCAAGGCACCTCGATGCACACGTCGGATGGCAAATCAGGCATGGCTTCGCCATTCCTGGCGTCAACAACGATCACCGATTGACGGTCGTTCAGGATGGCGTCCAGCGTTTGGAGCACTGGAAGGTAGTACTGCGCTCCCCCCTTCTGCTTCAGGATAGCCCGAGCACTTGATCCATATCCTTCGGTTGTGTAGATCTCATAGAGTCTCTCTTCGGAGAGCATATCCTCCTCACCACGGAAGTGTTCCTTCTGCTGATCCGCTTCGAATATCAGATCAGGGAAGTAATAGTATCGCAGGTACCAGCTAGGTATCATCCCCAGCGCTTGAAGCCATTCCGGCTCGAGCAGGTCTTCGACGAGACCCGCCCGGTATAATCGGGATTCGCGGTCTACTGCTTCTTCGATCAGAGATTCTAGCTCGTCGACACCTCGATACCGGGTTGCTCTTACCCAGCTGAGATGGTTCAGGCCAAATGAATCGAGTTCAAGCTCCTCGGGCCTGCACTCTATTAGCTCGGCAAGGTCATACGTGGTGTTGATGGGGATGTTGCAGAACCCCACTGAGCGTATTCCGCTGTACTTAAGGAGAGCCTCGGTCACAATGCCTGCCGGATTGCTGAGGTTGAAGAGCCAGGCGTCTGGGCAGAAGCGCTCCATGTCGCGGGCAACTTCCATCGCCACAGGAACTGTCCGTAGGGCGCAAATGAAACCCCCTGGCCCCGTCGTCTCATTACCTACGATGCCGAAATCCGTCGGTAGTTTTTCGTCACGAATCCTCGCGTTCAAACCTCCAACACGGACTTGAAGGATAACAAAGTCTGCCCCCTCCAGTGCACTCTGACGATCTGTTGTGGTTATGAGTTCCGTATTCCCTGCTCGGGCTTTCAGAAGTCTCTTACAAACCTGGGCGATGAACTCGAGTTTCTCTGCGTTAAGGTCCATTAAGACGACCCGCTCGGGTTGAGGCCATTCGGGGTGGTCCGTCAATTCCGCAAACAATTCTGGCGTATAGCTGGAGGCCCCGCCAATTACTGTGATCGAAATGCCCATACTCGAGTTCTCCTCCTGGGCGATATATCAACCATGGAAGGCACCGGAAGTCAGGCCCCGCAGGAACTGGCGCTGCATCAGCAGGACAAGGATGACCACAGGCAGGGTGGCAAGCACCGAGGCCGCCATCTGGCTGCCCCAAACGACCATGCCCTGACGCATTTGCATATTTGCGATGCCGATGGTCAGCGTGTACATTGTGTCCTTCCGAATCATGACCAGAGGCCAGAGATAGTCATTCCAGATAAAGAGGAAGCGGAATATGGCCAAGGTGCCGAGGGCTGGGCGGCTTAAAGGTACAACAACTGACCAAAAGCGGCGAAATGGGCCCGCGCCATCAACCTTGGCAGCATCCAACAGGTCATCTGGAATTGTCTCCATATACTGGCGCAGTAGAAAGATGCCGTATGCGTCCACGACCCCCGGCAAGATCAATGCTGCATAGGTGTTGATGAGCTTTAGCTTGGAAAAGAGCCAGAACGCCGGGATTAGTGTGGAGTATATCGGCAGCATCATGGTTCCAATCATGATCCAGAAGAGAACATTCTTCCCCCGGAATTGGAATTTCGCAAATGCATACGCCGCCAAGGCATCCAGGAACAGAACCAATACAAGAGATACCGAAGTGACGATTATGGTGTTGCGGTAATAATCGGGATAGGGGACTTCCAGCGTGATGTCTTGGAATTGGTACCCGAAGAACAGGCGTTGATACTGCGCCAGCGAGGGATTCTCTGGAAATATTTTCCCAGAAAAGATCTCGCTATCTGGTTTGAAAGACATGCTTGTCATCCAGACATATGGAGACAAGTAAAGAATGGCGAAAAGGATCAGAAATCCAGCAACGCCATATTGCTGGAGTCTTGCGCGGCGTTTCATAGCAAGATCTCCACCATAATGACAGTCTCCCTTATCCAGACGGACATTTCAAGGCCCCGAATTTGAGCGAACGAGCCGATAGTTGGCGTAGCTTGACACGAACATGATGATGGAAAGGACCACCGCGATGCTAGATGCATATCCGAACTTGTGATAGCGAAACCCGACATCGTAGAGGTAAAGCGCGATCGTTTGCGTCTGGCGAAGAGGGCCTCCACCTGTAAGGAGCTGAGATTGGGCGAACAATCCCCAGAGGTAGATCACGCTGGTAACCAGTACGAAGGTCAAGGTGGGACGCAACAAGGGGAGGGTGATATAGCGGAACTCGGTCCATCCTGTTGTGCCGTCGACCTTGCCGGCATCGTATAGTTCCCGCGGTATGGCGCGCAGCCCAGCGGTGATAATGAGCGCATCCCACCCGAGGCCTGCCCAAATGAGCATTGCAATCAGGGCTGGCAAAGCCCACTTGGGATCTGTGAGCCAGGCTTGGGGCGCAAGCCCCACATTTTGTAGGAGGGTATTCACGTAGCCGTAGTCCGTGCTGTAGAGTTGCTTCCAGACATAGGTAATGACGACCACAGAGGTCACCGAAGGAAGAAAGAAGACAACGCGAAGCAAAGATGACAGCCAATCCTTAACCTTCTCCAGTAACACGGCCAAGAACAAGGCCCCGATGGTTCCCAGAACCATGCAGGTGATCGTAATGATCAACGTGACTCTAAAAGCGTTCCAAAACTTTGCATCTTCCAAGAGCTTTGCGAAATTGGTGAGACCGGTGATTTCCACCGCGCCCATCCCATTCCAATCCGCAAAGCTCAGGAATATGGAGAAGGCGATCGGAATGAGCTGAAAGGCCAGAAACCCAAGGTAGAAGGGGGAGATATAGATGTATGGCACGAGGCCCCGCTGCCCCCGATGGGCACTGTACTCCGATGCGCGAGCGCGGTTTCTTGAGCGAGATAACATGGCATATTCTCCGGCTCCAGGCTTCTTGGAGTTCCCGCCAGCCGCACGGCTGGCG
>CAYMCO010000015.1:0-108852 GCA_964388955.1 uncultured Anaerolineaceae bacterium
GGGGGGGGGGGGGGGGGGGGGGGGGTGTGGGGGGGGGGGGGGGGGGGGGGGGGGGCCCCCCCCCCCCCCCCACAGCGACCGCGATATGGAGAAATCAACGCCAACTGTTGGGAGAGGGGGTTGGGGGGGTGAAAAGGATCTCCAAAGGCGGAGTCGATCTTCCGCGGCGTGGATCACCGGGATGGGTAGTCGAGGAGCCGAGTGGAGGGCGCCTGAGTGACGGGTCAGTTTTCGGACATAGCTGCCCCTGAAATGGAACACACCCGGATCGCCGGACCGATGGACAGAATCCCAAATCAGCACCATAATGACGACTCGCACCCCCATGATTCTTGCACCGCCCGGTTCCTTCGACCAGAAGGGAGCTTTGAGCATGGCAGCGCTCCATCCCTATGCATTCCCTCTGCCGAAACGCCACTCCGATCGGCCCGCCCGCCGACGGAAGATGAGGCTCGCTGCCCTCCTGCTGTTGGGCGCGGTGTTGCTGCTCTCAGGCTGCAAGCGGGCCCAGCCCCCGATCCCAGCCACCGAGGAGCCGGCCGGGACTCCCACCGTGACCGTCGTCGACAGCGGGTTCCCCATCGTTGACAATGGGGAACCGCTGCCTCCCCAGGTGATCGAACAGCTTCCCCCAAAGGGGCACGAGCTCTCTCTCAGTGGCGAGATCACCCTGGTGTTCGATCAAGCCATGGAGCCCGCCGGCACCGCCGCTGCTTGGCAGCTCTTGGGGCCGGATGGCGCGACCATCCCGGGGGAAATCACCTGGGAGGATCCCCGAACTATGGTCTTCAAACCGGGAGAGCTCCTGAGCAAGGAGGCCACATACCACGCCCTCCTGGGTCGGACGGCCCGCAGCAGCCAGGGCGTTTCGCTCAGCGAGGGGCTGGAGTTCAAGTTCGAGACGGTCGGCGATCTGCAGGTCAGCCAGACCTTCCCGAGCCATGGAGCCAGGGACGTGGCCAGCAGCGCGGTGATCACGGCTATCTTTAACCGGCCTGTTGTACGATTGGCCATCGCGGAGGAGAGGGGGAGATTGGCCAATCCCCTGGAGATTTCCCCACCGGTCAGCGGGCGCGGCGAGTGGGTCAGCACCTCGGTGTTCGTCTTTCGCCCGGACGGAGCGCTGCGAGGCGGGACTTCGTACACGGTCACCGTCAAAGCCGGTCTCGCCGATGCCGCGAACGAGACGACACTGCCAGAAGACTACGCCTGGCAGTTTGTCACCCTGGCCCCCAGCATTGAATCTCTAGAGCTCTCCAGCGGGCCGATCAACCCCGACGATCACGCCGAAGACATCCTTCTTGATGAAGCCTTCACCATCAACTTCTCCCAGCCGATGGACAAACCCAGCACGAATGCGGCCCTGCGCCTGTCCCCCGTGGACGGCCCCTCTGTGACTACATCGAAAGCCTGGAACGAAGAGGGAACGAGACTGACCATTACTCCCACCCGGCTGCTGGATTTGGATCGGACCTATGCCCTGGAATTGAGCGCGCACGCTCTGGCATTCGATGGCAATCCGCTACGAAGTGGGCTTTCTTGGACGTTCACCACCATCCCCTCACCATCGGTTGTGCTCATCTTCCCACCCGAAGGGCAGGTGGACAGGGGTTTCAGCCCATACCTCACTGTCAAATTCGCCTCACCGATGAGAATCAACAGCGTGAAAGATCGCATCGTGATCATCCCCAAGCCAGAGGGGGAGATCCAGTGGTGGTACAACGAATATGACCGGAGCATGAGGGCCAATGTACTGGAGCCTTCCACGGCGTACGAGGTGCACACCCTCCCTGGCATGCAGGACATATACGGGAACGAGACGGTGACCGAGCGCACCGTGCGTTTCACGACCGAATCCGCCCCACCCATGGCCGGCCTGCAGATGCCCTACGAGCCCGCCGTGCTGCGCGCCGGCGGCCCCCAGGGCTTCTATGTCACCTATCGCAACGTCAGGAGCATCGAGGTCGCACTGTCCGGAACCTCGCCCGCCCAATTCATCTCTCTCCTCAGTGGAGGGCTCAGCCAGTATGCGTATCGGCCGGCGGACGACGATCTGGTGTGGCGGAGGGCGCTCGATACCGCGGGCAAGCGTGATGAGCTCGTCCTGGAATCTCTCCAACCCGGCGCCCCAGGCGGGGGCGAGCTCCCCCCCGGCCTTTACTTCCTCAGTTTGGACTCGCCCACAATTCCCCATGAGGGATCCCCTTTCCTCGACCGGCGTCTGGTCGTCGTCAGCGGCGCCAACCTGACCTTCAAGACCACCACAAACGAGGCCCTGGTCTGGGTGACTGACCTGCAGAGCGGGGAGCCAATAGCGGGTGTCCCGCTGATCGTCTACGACAAGGATTTCCGGGAAATTGGCAGCGGCAGCAGCGATTCAGATGGGTTGGCCATCATGCAGGTGCCCACTCCTTCTGAAGCGTGGGACCCGCGCTTTGTGATGACGGACGGGGAGGGGCCCTTCGGGTTTGCCTCCAGTCAGTGGGGCAGCGGCGTCGACCTGTATGACTACGGCCTGTGGAGCAGCTGGTACGCTCCGGGAAACCAGCCTAGAGTCTACCTGTACACCGACCGGCCGATTTACCGCCCCGGCCAACCGGTCTATTTCAAGGGCATCGTGCGCCAGGACGATGACCTGGACTACGGCCTGCCGCCCGAAGGGCGCGTGCGGATCAAGATCGACAGCTTCAAGGAGACGGTGTACGAGGCGTACCTGCCGCTGTCCGACTTGGGAACCTTCGACGGCCAGATCACACTGGACGCCGAGGCGGCGCTCGGGCACTATACGATTGGCACCTATCTGGCGGGCAAAACCGACAGCATCGGTGGCGCCGGATTCACGGTCGCCGAATACCACAAGCCCGAATTCCAGGTGCAGGCCAGCGCTTCTCCCACCGATGTTCTGGCCGGCGATGCCTATACCATCGATATCTCCGCCGACTACTACTCGGGCGGGGGCGTGGCCGACGCGCTGGTGGAATGGACGCTGAGTTCCAGCCCCTTCACCTTCGCGCCCACCGGCGAATACTCCGGCTATTCCTTCGTTGACTACGGGCCGGACACGGATTTCTACGCCGAGACCTCATCCGCTGCATCCGACATCATCGCCTCCGGCGAGGGGCGGACGGATGCCGACGGGGAGCTCGCTCTGTCTCTGACTGCCGATCTCAGCGCCTACAAGAGCAGCCGCCAATTCACCCTTGAGGCCACCGTAACCGACATCACCCAGAACGCCGTCAGCGGCCGGGCGTCGATCACCGCACACCGTGGGGAGATCTACCCCGGCGTGCGGCCCACGTCCTACGTGGGTATGGTGAATCAGGAGCAGTCCTTCGATTTGGTGGCGCTGGATTGGGATGGCGATCCCGTGCCCGATCAGGAGCTGGAGGTGGAGATCCTCGAACAGCGCTGGTACAGTGTGCAGGAGCAGGATGCCACGGGGCGAGTCCAGTGGAAATCCACCCTGGAGGAGATCCCCGTCGCCAGCGTCCAGGTGGTCGCTGATGGTCGTGGAAAAGCCTCCGTGAGCTTCACGCCCTTAAAGGGCGGCGCCTACAAGGCGCTGGTCATCGCGACTGATACCGCGGGCAACGAAAGTCGCGCCTCCGCGATCTTGTGGGTGGCCGGCTCTGAATACATCCCCTGGCGCCAGACCAACGACCGCAGCTTCGAAGTGATCGCGGACCGCAAGTCCTATTCCCCGGGAGATACTGCCGAGATCCTGATTGCCTCGCCCTTCCAGGGTGACAGCTATGCCTTGGTGACCCTGGAGAGGGGCCACATATACACGCAGGAGGTCCTGCGCCTGACGAACAACAGCACCCTATACGAACTCCAGGTGACCTCCGAAATGGCGCCCAACACATACCTGTCGGTGGTAGTTGTCAAAGGGGTGGATGAGACCAACCCGCGCCCCAACTTCAAGATGGGAGTCGGCGAGATTTCGGTCGACACACGCGAGCAGGAGCTCTTCGTCACCATCACGCCCGACCGCGCCCGGGCCGGCCCGGGAGAGAGAGTCACCTACAGCGTCAGCACGCGGGATGTGAACGATCAGCCGGTGGACGCCGAGCTCTCACTGGGGTTGAGCGACCTGGCGACGCTATCGCTGGCCGGGCCCAATTCACCGCCCATTCTCGATTTCTTCTACGACCATCGGACCCTGGGCGTATGGACAAGCGTGCCCATCGGTCTGAGCCTTGAGGACTACAACGCCACGATCACTGAGCAAATGGCGGTGGGAGAGGGCATGGGAAGCGGCGGCGGAAAGGGTGAGGGGGAACTCGGGGTGATGGAGGTCCGTCAGGAGTTTCCCGATACCGCATTCTGGAACGCCCATGTGCAGACCGGAGCCGATGGCCAGGCGACCGTCAGCGTCACCTTGCCTGACAACTTGACTACATGGCGGATGGATGCGCGCGCCGTTAGCCTGGACACACGGGTCGGACAGGCGATCCATGATCTGGTGAGCACCCGAGCCCTCTTGGTCCGTCCGCAGACGCCGCGCTTCCTGGTCGCTGGAGATCAAGTCCGCCTCGGGGCAGCGGTTCACAACAACACCGACCAGGCATTGACGGTGGAGATCACCCTGGATGCAAAGGGGGTCAGTTTGGGGGGCGAGGTCACCCAGCGCCTCGAGCTGCCGGCCAACCGGCAGGCGTACGTCACCTGGGACGCGATCGCCGAGCCCGAAGCCCATCGCGTGGACCTGGTGTTCAGCGCGGAGGGCCTTGCGCCCGATGGCGAGCGATATGCGGATGCCAGCCGCCCCCCGCTGGGAACGCTGGATAACCAGGGATTGCCCGTCTATCGCTATGATGCCTTTGAGACCGTGGGGACATCAGGGCAGATGACCTCCACCGGCACGCAGGTGGAAGCCATCCGCCTGCCGCAAACGGGGCCCTCGCCGCGGGGCGACCTGACCATCGAGATCTCCCCCTCGCTCGCAGCGGCGCTGACCGACGGGCTGACCTACCTGGAGGAGTTCCGCTATAGTTGCGTCGAGCAGACAATCTCGCGCTTCCTGCCAAACGTGGTCAGCACGCGCGCCCTCAAAGCGGCTGGCTTGAGCGACCCCGAGCTGGAAGATGAGCTGCAGGAACAGGTCAACACCGCAATGCAGCGTCTGAGCAATTGGCAGAATCCGGATGGAGGCTGGGGTTGGTGGCCGAGCGTCAATCAGAAGAGCGATGTGATGACGTCGGCCTACGCCGTCCTAGGGCTGGCGGAGGCGGAGGAAGCGGGCTATACGGTCAGCCCGGAAATGCTCAGCTCCGGCATCGATTTCCTGCGGGGAAAAGTGCCGCCTATTCGGAACCTGGAGGATCCATCCCTGCTGAACCGGAAGGCCTTCGTCCTTTATGTGCTTGCGCGTGCCGGGCGGCCGGACGTCAGCGCCGCTGTACAGCTCTTCGACCAGCGCTTGAGCATGGCGATCTACGCCCGGGCGCTGCTGGCCAGAGCGATGTACATGCAGGACCCGGAGGACCCTCGCATCCAGACCCTCCTCTCCGATCTGGCCAGCCAAGCCATCACCTCCGCGACCGGCACGCACTGGGAGGAATCCACTCCCGACCCGGCCAACTGGAACACGGACACGCGCACCACGGCCATCCTCCTTGCCGCCCTGAGCCAGATCGATGCGGGGGACCCGCTGAACGCCAACGCCGTCCGGTGGTTGATGAGCAACCGGACGAAGGGCCACTGGCGCGGAACGCAGGAAACGGCCTGGACCCTGATGGGCCTGACCGATTGGATGGAGGCCAGCGGCGAACTGGAGGCCGATTACCAGTATGCCCTCGCCCTGAACGGGGAGCGTCTTGCCGGCGGCTTCGCCAATCGGGAGACCCTCCGGCGGACTCACCAGCTTCGGATCGATCTAGCGGAGCTGCTCACCGGCGAGGTCAACCGGCTGGCGATAGCACGGGGAGAAGGCCCGGGGAACCTGTACTACACGGCGCACCTCGCGGTGGCGCTGCCTGTGGCGGAGGTTTCCTCCCTGGAGCAGGGGATCACCATCTCCCGGTCCTACTATCCGCTCGAGGCGGGGGAAAGCGATCTCTCCAACGCCGAGCCGATATCACGCGCCAGGCAGGGGGAATTGGTGCTCGTCCGACTCACGGTGGTGGCCCCGAACGCCCTGCATAATGTGATGATCGAAGACCCACTTCCGGCGGGCTTGGAGGCCGTCGACCAGTCCCTGGAGATCAGCCCGCAGAGCCTGGATGTGCCTCAGAACTACCGCTGGGAGGACGTGTTCAGCCGCGGCTGGGGTTGGTGGTACTTTGAGCACACCCAGCTCAAAGACGAGAAAGTGCTGTTGTCGGCAAGCTACCTGCCCGCAGGCACCTATATCTACACTTATGTGGCGAGGGCGAGCACCGTCGGGACCTTCAATGTGATCCCGCCCGTCGCCCAGGAGTTTTACTTCCCGGAGGTGTACGGGCGGGGCGAGGGGGGCCAATTCGCCGTCATCCCATAGAAACTGGCCCTTTCGGACCGACGATGCTCTAGGAAAAGGGCTCTTGGACCAGGAGCACCACTTCCAAGAGCCCATTGTTCCCCGGCGGGCTGTCTCGAGCCGTGATGGGCGGTTCAATCTTGATCAGGCGGCTGTCCTTCGCTCTCTACGACAAATTTCACTCGCTCACTGGTTACTCTTTCGCCGCCCTGGCGAACCCCCTCCGACCAGGCTTCATGCTGTCCGACCTCGATGGGCCAACAAACCCGGAAGGGGCTTTGCTCGAATTCAGCCAGCAGATGGCCATCAATCCATAATGAAACCTGGCTCAGGCCCTTTTCGCCAAGCGCCTCCAGACAGATCCGCTGCGCGCTGGGCGCTATGGCCGTGGTCAAGCGATATGTGCCCCCGCTTGCCGGAGAGGCCATGTAGAGCGGGCTCGCGGCGACCCAGCCCTCGTCGGCCCCCGAGGCAGCCCTCAGGTCATCCATCAACAGCAGGTCCGCTCTCCGTGCCCATTTCTGGGCTTGGATCGGCAGGTCAAGGACCGTCTTGGTGATGCGCCGCTCGGGAGGCGTGTCGGGCGTTGCCAGCAGCCCGGTTGCCGCATCGATCTGCACCTCGCGGTAGAAGTGATCGCGCTGCGTAGGCTGTGTCCCTTCGATAAACCACTCCCACCGGCGGTACGGGCAGGCGGGAGTGACCAGCAGGCCCGAGAGGGCGCACACCTGCTCGCGGATCAGACCCTCTGGGCGGTGAAATTCACGCCGCGGCTGTCCGGTCAGCACCGTGCGGATGAATTGATGCCAGATCGGAGCTGCACCCGTCAACCCGTTGACCTCTCGCATCGGCTCATAGCTGCTGTTCCCGACCCATACCCCCACCGCCAACTCGGGAGTATAGCCCACGGTCCAGTTGTCGTGAAAATTGGAGGTGGTCCCCGTCTTGACCGCTGCCGGGCGGTCGATGCGCAGCGCACTGTTGGGCCCAAAGCCAATTCGGCGGGCGTCGTTGTCATCCAGAATATCGCTGATCAGCCATGCGACGCGCTCGTCCAGCACGCGCGTACGCTGAGCGGCGGGGGCCGTAAACAATAGGTTCCCTTGTGGATCTCTGATCTCGAGGATCGAGACCGGGTCGACCCGATAGCCCCCATTGGCGAAGGCGCCGTAGGCGGCTGTCAGTTCAAGCAGGCGCACCGCCCCTCCTCCCAGCGCCAGCGACAGGTCATATTGCGCGGGGTCCTTCAGCGTCGTGATGCCCATCTTGGCGGATTGCTCGAACAGGCCGTCGAGACCGACGAAATCCAGCGTAACGACGGCGGGAATGTTGAGCGAGGAGGCGAGCGCCTCCCGCAGCAGCACCGGCCCATGCTCCAGGAGGTCGTAATTCGCCGGCGTGTAGGCTTTGCCATCATTTGTCACGAAGGAGGTGCTAACGTCGAGCAGCATCGTCGCCGCGGTCCACGGCTGGATGGATGCGCCGACCTCGTCCCTTCGATCGGGGTCCAGGGCAGCGGCATACAGGATGGGTTTGAGCGCGGAGCCGGGCTGCCGCGGCGCGAGTGCCATGTTGATCGCCCCCCCGTTCGCGGCGTCAAAGTAGTCGGGGCTGCCCACCAGGGCGAGGATCTGGCCGTTCTGCGGATCCAGGGCCACCAGGGCGGCGTTGTTCACATTGTGGCCCAAGCCGCCGTCATCTCTGGCCAGCTCGGCGAGATGGCGGCGCACCGCCCGCTCCGCGTGCCGCTGCCAGTTGAGATCGAGGCTGGTTCGGACCACCAATCCTCCCTGTTGGTAGATTTGTTCCGGCATGTACATCCGGTCCAACTCCGCCCGGACCATCATCACAAAGTGAGGGGCCTCCATCGGATAGGGTGTGGCAGCGAAGGCCAGAGTCTCCCGCTCCGCCAGGGCGCGCTCCTCTGCGCTGATGAATCCGGCCTTCTGCATCAGGCCCAGCACCACTTGCTGGCGCGCGCCGGCGTTGTCCGGATTGGAGAAGGGGTTGTAGGCTCCCGGGGACTGGGGCAATCCAGCCAGCAGAGCGCTCTCAGCAAGATCGAGCTGGGAGGCGGGTTTGCCGAAGAATGTCTGCGCGGCCGCCTCCACACCATAGGCGAGGCCTCCGTAGTAGATCTGGTTCAGATACAGGGCCAGGATTTCGTCCTTGGAATACCGCCGAGTGAGCTGCCAAGCCAAGACCGCTTCCCGCAGCTTTCGCCGCAGGCTGCGCTGGACGCGCTCTTCCTGGCTCAGCAGGAGGTTGCGGGCGACCTGCTGGGTGATGGTGCTCCCGCCGGAGAGCGTCTCAACTTGGTTGTGCGCCAGGCTCGCCCGTAGGTTGATCCACAGCGCCCGCAGGACACCTCCCGCATCAACACCCGGATTGCTGTAGAAGCTGCGATCCTCGGCTGCGATCGTGGCCTCGCGCAGGTCCAGAGGGATGTCCTCCAGCGGCACCACGGCGTGTCGCCCTCCCTGCTCCCCCAGCACCTCATACAGGACACGCCCATCGCGGTCGGTGATGCGCACGCTCGGGGCGTTGAGACGATCGGGAAGGTTCTCGGTCGATGGCAGGCCGGCGAACAGCCATACGCAACCGGCCGTCCCCAAGGCAGCGATGAGAAGCAAGACGAGTAGAAACCAGCGCACCCTGCGTAGATCCATACGCGCCCATTCTAGCAAATCCGGGTGGGGAGATACAGGGGAAAGGGGGCGGGGAAAGTTGCACACACCCCGCACAGCACAAAGCACAGCGCGCAAAGCGCACCGCGCACAGCGGCCTCGCGCCAGGCCCGCTCATGAATCGGCGGAGTGCGGAATTCGCGCACGCTAAGCGCCTACGGCAGAGCGCACACGTCGTTCGTCATTCGTCGTTTCCGAACCTTCCAACCCGCAAACTGGAACCTGCAACCCAATCTTGCGTTACCCGGTCGCCCACCGTTCGTGGACCCCATGCCTAGGCGCCGGTCGGGGCGCTCCTCCACGGCCGGTGCAGGGCAAGTGTGATCGCCATCATCGAGAGGCTCACCAACAGCAGAAATGGGAGGCGGATGAATATCCCGGAGACCGCGCCCGCGACGAGAAAGAGGGAATGGAATGTGATCGGGACGATCATCGCCACCTTCGGCACCGACGATCGATCGACCTCCGGCCGCATCGCTGCCACCAGGGCAAGAGCGGACCCGATGACGCCGAACACGGTCACCGCATACAACGCATGCGGGACATAGCCCACGATCAACTGATCGGTACTGAGCACAACCACTGCCCCGATCCCCACCCCGGCCGCCGGCGCCAGCCAACGGCTCAGCCGGTCATCCCGGTAGGCCAGGAGCCGAAATCCGGCCGAAAATGAGGAGACCACCCAGAACCAGGCCCAGAAATTCGCGTACGGCACCCCGAAATACTCGGCAGTGAGGTCGATGCCCCACTGCCACATCCCCAACCGGATGGCGATCGCGTCCATCGCCAGGTCGATGTGAAGCGCCAGCAGCCCGTCCATCACAGGGCGAAGGAAATGCGGGATCCGTGTGGCCTCGGAGAAGAGTCGCGCCGAGTAGATGATCACACCCCAACCGACACCCACAGCCAGTGGAACCTCACCCAACATGATCAGGAAATGGCCGTACCGATAGGCATGCAGTTGTTGAATGGTCGCCCACTCCAATAAAAGGCCGAAGCCGATTCCTGCCCCCAGCCGCCAGACGGCCAGGGCACCGTCGACCCTCCAGGCGTGCCGCAGACACAGCAGCAGCAGTCCATAGAGCACGAACTCGAAGGCCAACAGCCAGGGGCGCGGCATATCTCCTCCGTGATCCAATGTGCCTGACGGAAGGGAAGAGTCACGACTGCGAGGGCATCCATTCCGCGATCCGGTTCAAGTTTCGATCCCAACTGCGCTTTCGCGTGGGACTCGCCTGGGCCGCTGTCAGGGCGCATACGGATCTTGGGTCCGCGCAAACTGTACCACGATCTCTTGACGCCCGGCCCGACAGATGCATTAATCTCGCCGCCGGGCAGCTTTCTCACTTCGAAACAACTAGGATGGCGCACTCCGATCAAACGCGGCTCGCTCCGGTTGGTGGAAGAACCAGATGTAATGCCAAGGGAGTCAGCGGCACGATGGCGGGAATTTGGGGGTGCCCTAGTCTCTAGAATCCCTCCCGCCGAGATATGGAAGGCTATCCGGGAAACGTCTATGCCGTTTGTCACAAACGAGAGTAGGGGGCTGATTTGACCGCCGGGACAGGGGTCCGCAGGCCGTCTCGAGGGGACGGTTGCACAGCCTAATCCAATTGCCTTATGGAGAGCAGCTCAAGACCCAAATCACGCAGCCTGGCGATGATCCCGTACAGGGCGCTCTGATCGGGGACCGGCCCCCGCAGGATGGTCATCCCCTGCGCTGCGGGGCAGACCTCCAGCCCCTCGAACCATTCCCCCCAGCTCTTGTCGATTTGACCGCGGATGTGAATTTCCACACATATCGCGCGTCCCAATTCCCCGTTCTCACTCATATCTCAACCTGCGGGTAGCGATGAGCAGAAAGACCGCTGCAAAGGCGATCAGGATTCCCAGCTCGGGCAGCAGCGCCGGGAAGTGCTCTCCGTCGGCGAGCAACTTCAGGTACCCCTCCAGGGCATGCGCCTGCGGTGTCAAGCGGGAGATCACGGAGATGAAGCCTCCCATGCGAGAGAAAGCGTGACCCCCTATAGGCACCGATCCGCCGGCGATTGCCAGAATGAAACCTGCCGCGACCCCCATGTTGGATGCTTGGCTCGCGGATTTCGCAAAGCTCGCGATGAGCAACCCGAGGGCGACGGCGGTGGCTGCGGAGACAATAGTGATGGCGACCAAGCCGAAGGGCGAGATGCCCAACGAAACATCAAAGAATATGGATGCAACACCGAACAGCAGCACGGCCTGCAAACATGGGATCAACATATACGCCAGCAGCTTCCCACCGATCACCGCCCCCCGCGAGATCGGGGCGGCGACCAGCCGTCTCAGCGTGCCGGATTCGCGCTCGCCCAAGATCGACTCGGCTGCCATCGGGACCACAAAGAACAGGAACATGACCGTGTAGCCAGCGAAAATGTATGCGAGAAACGCGTCGAGCCATGTAGATTCAGATTCCATCCCCACCAGATCCTCGGAAATGACGGAGATCAGCGGATCTCTGCGCATCTCTCCAAGCCGGGTCATTATCACCCCCAAGTTCTGGGCTTCGATTCCCTGGCGCTGCTCGGCGCTGATGTTCTCCAAAAGGCCTGAGCCATCCAGAACCGAACGGATTCCATACCCTACCTCTCCCCAGATCGTCACCTCATCAACGACCTGGTTCATGATTCCGACGACGATGCTGGCGCTCTGGGGTTGCGCCGGATCGACGATCACTTCCACACCCGTCTGTTTGTGCTCGGCAATACGCGTCGAGAAGTCCGGTGGCAGATAGATGGCAGCCGATAGCTTGCCCTGCGCCACCTGCGTCTCGGCCTCAGAGAGTGTTTCATAGATCCTGACATCCAGTTCGTCGATGGCGGCGATGGCCTTTTCGACTTCACGACCGTAGTTCCCAGGGTCAATATTCACCAGGCCGATATGCAGCAGAATGGCGGCCTCTCCCCGCTGCGAATTCATCGTAAGGTTGGCCGCGCTCTGCATGCTGCTCAGCAGCAGCGGGAGGAGGAACATGATCGCCAGGTTGCCGCGATCCTTAGAGATCACTTGGAGTTCCTTCCAGGCAACCGCGAGTGCTGTACTGATCGTTTTCACTGTCCGCCTCCCTACTCAAAATCAAAGCGCAGCAAGCCGAGAGTGATGAACAACCCCCCAAACGCCAGCAGGATGCCGATCTCAGGCATCGTATCCCTCAGCCCTAGATTCCGCAGCATGATGTCATTCAGCGCGCGGTTCGCCCAGTAATGGGGGGCGATCTTGGGCAGCGGCCCCAGAATGCGATCCAGGATGAACACCGGGACGATCGAGCCGCCGACAATCCCCAAGCCCCAAAGCAATAGGGTGCTCAAGCCGCCGATCTGCGCCTCAGTGCGCGCCAGAGAAGCGATGAGAATCCCCATTGCGCTGGAGCAGAAGGCGATCACGGAGGCAGCCAAGCCGAGCGCCAGCGCGTCACGGCCGAGGGAGATGGGAGTGAAACCGAGCCACCCTAGCACGACGCCCCCGAAGAAGAATATGATCGTGATCTGAACCAACGACAGAAGGAGGTTGGGCAGCATCTTCCCCACCAGGAGAGAAGCTTTGCTGAGCGGCGCCGCCATCAATCGACGGAAAGAGCCGCTCTTCTTTTCGTCATAGATGGAGCGGGCGGTGTTCTGGGCGGCGAGGAAGACAAAGAGCACGGTAAATCCGGGCACGCTGGTCTGCGCAAAGGATGGGTCCTCTTCGGATTCATCCCCCTGCCGCGGCAGGCGCTCTTCGATGATGACCAGGGGTCGAGATTTGGCGTTTTGAAACTGCTCTCGCGCCTGCCCTTGGATGCGCTCCAGGGAGAAAGCGGTCTGGAACTCGGCCGGCGCGTTGGCCTGCATTTCCGCCATTTGCTCCAGACTCGCCAGGATCTGCCTCTCCAGAGCCATGTCCTGCGCAACACCCTCGACCACCAAGCGGACGGCCTCGGTCTGCTCCGGATCCGCGTCCGGACGGCTGGTGAGCTGCAATGTGCTCCCTGCCCCCTGATCCAAGTTGGCCGTGAAATCAGGGCCGACTGTGAGCATGCGCTGGATCGCGCCGGCCTCGAGCTGTGCGCGGGCTTGATCCATATCAACCAGGGCGACGTTCACGCCGCCGGCCTCCTGGATCCCCTCGATCAGCTCCTGGGCGCGCGGGCCGCTGTCCATGTTCGCGATGGGAAGAAGGACGCGTGTGTCCGCCGCCCCCTCTTCCATGCCGCTGAAGGCACCCGCAATCACCAGGATGAAAATCAGCGGCAGCAGAATCAGCTGAAAGAGCGCGCCGCGGTCCCTCACCAAGATCTGGATATCTTTTAGGGCTATGCTCCATGCATTCATCCCGCTACTCCCTCAACTTCTTCCCAGTCAGGTGCAGAAAGACGCTTTCCAAGTTTGGCTCCAGGATTTCCAGCGAGGTGAGGGTGATGTCCGCCGCGCTCAGATGATTGATCACGCTGACGATCGCCTGCTGGGAGTTCTTGGCGACGACCTTCACTATCCGTGTCGCCGCAATCCCTCCACGCTCCAGATTCTCAACGACCTCGTCTTCACCGGGAGGTGGAGGCAAGGCGGGCTCGGCGATCTCGGCGCTTTCCACACCGGCCAGCTCAGCGAGATCCCGTACGAGGCCATCATCCATACGCTCCAGGCCGATGTGGATGACACCCCCTCCCAGCAGGGCGATCAGATTCTTGATCGTGTCCAGGGCGATAATCCGACCCTCATCAATGATGGCCACCCGGTTGCAGAGCAGCTCCACCTCTTCCATGTAGTGGCTCGTATATACGATGCTCATCCCCCTGTCGCGGTTCAGCCGGATCACGCTCTCGAAGATATGATTGCGGCTTTGCGGATCGACTCCGACGGTGGGCTCATCAAGGAACAGCAGCCTTGGATGATGCAGCAGTCCGGCAGCGATATTCACCCGGCGTTTCATACCCCCGGAATAGGTATTGATGGATTCGTCCGCCCTCTCGGTGAGGGCCACAATGCGGAGCACATCGGCAACCCGCTCCTTCAGTTCGGCCCCACGCAGGCCGTAGATGCGCCCGAAGAATTCCAGGTTGGCCCGCGCGCTCAGCGTGGGGTAGAGCGCCAGATCCTGGGGAACGAGTCCGTTGATTCTCTTCGCCTCGCCCATCTCCTGTAGGATGTCATGGCCGCCGATGCGGGCCGTGCCGGAAGTCGGAGCGATCACACCGGTCAACATAGAGATCGTCTGCGTCTTGCCTGCGCCGTTCGGCCCCAGCAGTCCGAATACCTCCCCTTCTTGGACCGTGAAGCTGATGCCTTTCACAGCTTCGAACTCACCGTATCTCTTGACCAAGTTGTCCACTTCAAGCATTGGGGGCATGGTCATGTGTCCTTTCGCCAGGATGAGTGGCACCTTGCATCATCGCGTCAATTGTCATGATCGCATTGCGGGGCGCAGTGAACTGCGCCCCTGGCAGGATGGGGCCATCGGATGGTCGCCCGGCCCTTCGCGTGCGAAGGTTGCCGCGATCTGGCGAGCAAGCACCCACATCCCCATCAGGCCTGCTCCGCCTTTCCAAACAACTGCTGCCGGTCCAGGTAGGGCTTCAGGACGAGATAGGCGCCGAGCACGATGAGCAGCACAGCGCCGTCCAGCTCATAGAAGCCCATAACCCCGAACGCCCCGCTGATTACCGAAAGCACCCCCAAGAAAGTGGTGAAGCCGCTCATTCGCAGCCCATTGGCATAGCGCGCGGCGTTCAGCCCCAGCATGATCACGCCGACTCCGATCGACCACCAGCCGCCCTTGATGATCTCTTGGGGGATAAACAGGAACCCGCCGAGCATGATCAAGAAGCAACCCCAGGCGACGGTCTCCAAGCGCTTGTTGAGGGCCGCCTTTTCGGGATCTATCACTACTTCGTCCTTGGGCGCCTCCTCTCCCGATCTCGCCCCTCCCACGGAGGTGGCCAGCAGGACCGCCCCCACGATCGCCAGCACGACCGGCGGCACCCATGGCATGTTCATACTCCCCACCTGGAACATCAGATCCTCCGAGGGCAAACGAAGGTTGGCAACCGTCAGGAATACCGCGATCGCCAGACAGATCAACCCACCGACTAATCTCGACTTGTTCATTGGGTCCTCCTCCCATGGTCAAACGTGGTCTGTCACCTGCGCCATCCACTATAGACCGGTGGGGTGTTGCCGTCATCGGGCGAAAGATGGAATTGGGGGGTTTAGAAGGGGTTTAATTGCCGTGGAGATCGGTCAAATCAGCCCGAGCTCCCGAGCCCGCGCAGAAGCCTGGGCCCGGCTGGATACCTCTAGCTTTCCGAAAATGTGGTGGATGTGGGATTTGGCGGTGCCCAAACTGACAACGAGCTGCTCGGCAATTTGGCGATTGGACAGCCCGGCCCCCAGCAGGCGCAGCACTTCCAATTCCCGATCCGTGAGGGGCTCGACAAGCTCCGCCATCTCCGGCAAGCTGTCCGCATGCGGTTCCCCGGCTGCAAGGAGAGTCCCCACGTACGCCGGGCATATGCCGCGTCTGGCAGTTTCCTTGAGAATCTTGAGAATCTCAAGGCCTTCACTTAGAAAGACGCGCCGGAAACCTTGCGACTCAGCGTCGCGAATTGCGGGTGCCAGATGATCGACGGCCCGGACCGGATCCTCTTCTGCCAAGCTTTGCAGCACACGCACTGCATGCAAAGCATAGATCCAACCTGCCGCGCTCGCCTGCTCGTATACCCCCTCAAGCTCGTCGCGCGCAGCGGCTCGCTCCCCGTCCGCCATCAGAATGCGCGCTCCGTTTAGATCGATGAACCGGAAGAAGGTCTGCGCGTCGTGTGGCATCGGGATGCTCGCGTGCAATTCCCGCGCCCTCCCGATCCGGCCTTCCTGCAGCGCAAGTTGGAGGCGGCAGGCCTTCACCCGCGCCTTCGTGAGGGGTGGCAGATTCGCATACCCCTCAGCGGCGACGGCTGGTTCCAGAGCCTCCCTGGCCTCTCCGATCTCGCCAGCCGTGAGGTGGAAGAGCGCCCGCTGCACCGAACAAGCAGCCTGGAATTCTACATTTCCCGTGGCTTCGGCGATGGAGGTCGCCTTTTCCAGATGGCGCCACGCGGAATCCACCTCGTTCCGCTCATAGTTGATCGCGGCCAAATCCGCATGGGCGAGGGCCGCTGTCGGGACTTGATCGGCTTCGCCCATGGTTCGTTCCAGTATGGTCGTTGCAGCGGATAGATCCCCCCGCGACGCCAGCGAGCGCGCCATGAACACTTCTGCGGTATGGTGGGCAAACTGGTTTCCAGTCGCCTTTGTGTCGATCAGCGCTCCCCGCAGCGCCGCCTCGGCCTCATCCAATCGGCCGAGGTGCCAGCAAATCAGGCCAAGATTGAGAGAGATGCTCCCCCGGCTGCTTCGATCCTCCGGCGGCAGCAATGACAGCGCCTCCTTCGAGAGGTCAATCGTTCGCGTATGATCTCCACGTGATCTGCTGGCAAAGGCCTCGGCGGCCGCGATTTGTCCCCGGATGTGATCGGGAAGCACCTTCTTCTCAGCCTTCATCTCTTGCAGAACTCGCCACCCGGCGTCGAGGTCCCCAGAGAGGATGAGCGCCCAGGCATAGTTGAGCGCCCACTCCACCCGGGAGAGCAGGGTTTCCTCGGGCATACGGTTGCACCAGCCCAAAAGAGTGACGATCTCACCCGTACGCAGTTTGACGTCGCTGGCTTCTTCGATCAGCTTCCCCGCAACCTGCCAGTGGCTTCCGGCGAGGGCATGCTCGGTGGCCGCGTCGAAGTCGCCGTGCTCCGCGTACCAGCGACTGGCGCGCGCATGCAGTGTGTTGGCTTCTATCGAGCTGCCTCTCAGTCGATGCCGAAGCAAGTCCGCGAACAGGCGGTGGTACCGATACCACTCCCGGGATTGATCCAGCGGAACGATGAAGAAATTGGCGTGCTCCAATTGCCGAATGATTGCACGCCCCCCCTCCCCCCCGGTGACCGCATCTGCCAGCGGCGCGCAGAAGCGGCTGAGGATCGCGGTCTGGAGCAGGAATAATTGCACATCCTCCGGCTGACCTTCAAAGACCTCCTCGAAGAGGTAGTCGATGATATACCGGTTGCTGCCCGTGAAGGAGTCGATGAACCTCTGCCGATCCGGCGCGTGCCGCATCGAAAGCGCGGCAAGCTGCAGCCCGGTGACCCAGCCTTCAGTGCGGCGGGTCAGCCGCGCCGCTTGGTCAGGCGTCAAATCGGAGCCGAGCAGCAGACGAAAGAAAGCCCTCGCTTCCTCCACTCCAAAGCTCAGGTCGGCCTGACGGATCCCAATCATTTGCCGGCGCGCCTGCAGACGGTGAAGCGGGAGCGGCGGATCTTCGCGCGACATGATAGCGAGGTGGACATTCGGAGGGAGATGCTCGACCAGGAACTTGAGCGCCGCATGGACAGGCTGCGACCGGATGACGTGGTAGTCGTCAAACGCAAGGATCAAAGCGCTGTCATGCTCCGCCAGTTCGTTTATGAGCGCGGTGAGCAAGACTTCCTGCGGCGGCCGCTGCGGCGCCCTCAGCATCCCCAGCACAGGGCGGCCGATTTTTGGGGCGATCATCTGGAGCGCGGCGACGGTATAGGCGAGGAATCGTGTGTGGTCGTTTTCGCTCGCCTCCAGGGTCAGCCAGGTGGCGGGGATCCCGGCCTTTTCCAGCCATTGGCTCGCAAGCGTGGTTTTTCCGTAGCCAGCCGGTGCGGCGATCAGAGTCAGCTTGCGGCTGAAAACGCCCCCTTCCTGCAGATCTGATTGCAGCAGATCGATAAGCCGCTGCCGCCGAACGAGGTCATCTCTCGGGGTGGGGATGATCAGCTTGGTGCGCAGCAGCGCTCCGGTCGGCTCAGGCGCTTCCCTATTGGACGCCATCCCTCTTCCATCCCCTTATTCGAACCACTGATACGGCCATTCTACAATAGGAGAGCCCGCGAGGTACAGTGGTGATATGGGCGAGATCAAGGGAGGGCATTTTCACGGAGAAGCCGATTCCAATCATGAATGCCTGCCATCTCGAAGAATCAAGAGCTGCACCTGGCGGCGGAACTGCCGCTCGCGCTCAAGGGGCCACGAGCGGGGATCGCTATAGCCTTTGGCTGCGGTTCCCCCTCGAAGAACGGCCGGGAGGACGACGCCCAATCCCCCGGTGTGGATCAGGCACAAATCGAATTGCCTCGAAGAGAACTGGCATCCTATCGTAGGCGATTGTCCCCAAGGATCGAATCGAGAATTCAGCCTTCCATGATCATCACATTGGATGCCTTGATCACCGCGCTGACTTGGACCCCTGGTGCCAGATCCAGCGCCTCGGCGGAATGCTTGGTGATGACCGAAACGATCTCGATCCCCCCAGGGAGTTCGACGATGACCTCGGTGTTGACGGCACCAGGGTTCACTTCTTTCACCGTACCGTCGAGCACGTTTCGAGCACTTATCTTCATGGCACTCGATCCTTTCGCATCCTTCGCTTCCGTGCCTCCTCAATTATTCCGTCTCGATCAATCCGAAGTGAAACACACCGGCGACTACCCCCGGCCCACGGCAACCCGGCTACGCCGCCTCACGCAAGCGCTCGAACTGGCTGTTGTATAGGTCGGCGTAGAAGCCGTTCCTGGCCAGCAGTTCGTCATGCCTGCCCTGCTCAACGATATCGCCCTCATTCATCACCAGAATCCAATCGGCGTTGCGAATGGTCGACAGGCGGTGTGCAATGATGAAGCTCGTCCGGCCTTTCATCAATTCCTCCATCGCCCGCTGGATCAGCACCTCGGTGCGGGTATCGACCGAGCTGGTCGCCTCATCCAAGATCAGCATGCTCGGATCGGTCACGAATGCGCGTGCTATGGTGAGCAGCTGCTTTTGCCCTTCGGAGATGTTCGTGGCATCCTCGTTCAGGACCAAGCCGTAACCCTCCGGCAAGGTGCGCACGAAGTGATCCACATGCGCGGCTTTCGCCGCCGCGATCACCTCACCGTCGGTAGCGCCGGGTCGGCCATAGCGGATGTTCTCCAGAATTGTGTCATTATAGAGCCAGGTGTTTTGTAGCACCATGCCGAACATGCAGCGCAGATCCGCGCGCCGGAAATCCTTGACATTGTGGCCATCGATCAAGATCGCCCCGCTGTTGACGTCGTAGAAGCGCATCAGCAGTTTGACCATGGTTGTCTTGCCGGCTCCTGTGGGCCCCACCAGGGCGATCTTCTGACCCGGCTGCACCTCAGCGGAGAAATCCTTGATCACAATCTCGTCCGGGGCGTACCCAAAGCGGACGCTCTGGAAGACCACATGTCCCTGAACCGCTCCCAATTGCACCGGATTGTCGACCTCGGCGATCTCCTCTTCCTCCCCTAGAAACTCGAAGATGCGTTCGGCGGCAGCGGCCGTCTGCTGCAGCACGTTGGAGATGTTGGCGATCTGGGTGATCGGCTGGGTGAAAGACCGCACATACTGGATGAATGCCTGAATGTTGCCCACCGTGATGGCATTCTGAATCGCCAAGTACCCACCCAGAATCGCGATGCCCACATAACCGATATTGCCGATGAATCTCATCACCGGGAACATCAGCCCCGATAGAAACTGAGACTTCCACGCCGAGCTGTACAGCGTGTTGTTCAAACCGTCAAACTTCCTGATGCTCCTTTCCTCGCCGTTAAATGCTTTCATCACCCTGTGGCCACCGAACATCTCTTCGACATGGCCGTTGACATGCCCGAGGTAATCTTGCTGTTGCGTGAAGTACTTCTGGGACTGCCGCACCACCAGGGTTACGATCAGCATGGATGCGGGGATAATCGTCAAGGCGATCAGAGTCATCTGCCAGCTGATGGTCAGCATCATGATCACCACACCGACAACGGTCACCGTGGAGGTGACGATCTGTGACAGGCTCTGGTTCAGGGTCTGGTTGATGGTATCCACATCGTTGGTGATGTGGGCAAGCACCTCTCCCTGGCTGACCCGATCGAAGTACTTGAAGGGAAGCTGGTTGATCTTGCGGGAGATGTCCTGTCGCAGCCGGTAGGTGATGTCGATGGCGATGCGCGACATGATCCAGCCTTGTATGAGACTGAACAGGGAGGAGGCCACATACAGACCCAAAGTCAGCAGAATGATTTGCCCGATGTATTTGAAGTCGATCCCGGATCCCGTTCCCTGGATCTGGGCCAGCACGCCCTCGAACAGTTTTGTGGTCGCTTTTCCCAGAATCTTCGGCCCCACGATGGTGAAGATGGTCGATCCCACAGCAAAGAGCATTACGATGATGATGGCGAACTTATAGGCGCCCAGATACGAGACCAGCTTCGCCATCGTGCCTTTGAAGTCGCGCGGCTTATCCCCCTTCATCATTGCCATCGGGCCGCCGTGCCCCATGGGACCGCGCCTCCTCATTGGGCCGATGGCGGGGCGGCCGTCCTCTCTTGACCTTTCTCGCGCCTCGCTCATGCTAGCTCCTCCTCGCTCAATTGAGACAATGCGATTTGGCGATAGGTCTCACAGCTCTCCATCAGCGATTGATGGTCCCCTTTGCCAACCACCCTGCCTTCATCCAACACGACGATCTGGTCAGCGTTCTTCACAGTGGCGACCCGCTGGGTGACGATCAGCACCGTGCTGTCGCCCGTCTTCTCCTGGAGTGCCCGGCGCAGCGCCGAATCCGTCTTGAAATCCAGCGCCGAGAAGCTGTCATCGAAGATGTAAACCGGAGGCCGCTTGACCAGAGCGCGGGCAATCGCCAGGCGCTGCTTCTGGCCTCCAGATACATTCGAGCCCCCCTGAGCGATCGGCGCGTCCATCCTCTCCGGCTTCTCCTGGATGAACTCCGCCGCTTGGGCGATTTCCGCCGCTTCTCTCACGGTCTCCGCGCTGGCGTCCTCGTCTGCGTAGCGCAGGTTGCTCTCGATCGTTCCTGAGAAGAGCGTCCCCCGCTGCGGGACGTAGCCGATCTTGTCCCGCAGGTCGTGCTGGCGGACATGGCGAATGTCGGTCCCATCCAGGAAAATCGCGCCCTCGGTCACATCGTAGAAGCGCGGGATCAGGTTGACGAGCGTGGACTTCCCGGAGCCGGTAGATCCGATGAAGGCCGTGGTCTGGCCGGGCTCCGCCGCGAAACTGATGCGGTGGAGCACGTCGTCCAGCGCGCTCGGATAGCGGAAGGAGACGTCGCGAAACTCGACGCGACCGGCGAAGGGGGCCTCAAACTGCTTGGGCCGCTTGGGGTCCTTGATGCTGATCTCAGTCTCCAGCACGTCCGCAATCCGCTCGCCGGACACGGCTGCCCTCGGAAGGAAGATAAACATCATTGACATCATGAGGAACGCAAACACGATTTGCATGGCATACTGCATGAAGGCGATCATGTCGCCCACCTGGATATTGGCCTGCGCGACTTGGTGGGCGCCCACCCAGATGATCGCTACGGATAGGCCATTCATGAGCATCATCATGAGCGGCATCATGGTCACCATCACCCGGGCGATGAACAGGCTGGTGTCCGCCAAATCGCGATTCGCCTTGTCAAAGCGCTCCTCCTCGTCCTTCTGCTTGTTGAAGGCCCGCACTACCATCATGCCCGATAGGTTCTCACGCACCACCAGATTGAGCCTGTCGATCAGGCTCTGCATGATCTGGAATTTCGGAAGGGTGATCGAGAACGCGGTCAGGATCAAGCCCAGCAGCGTCACCACCGCCACGGCGATGAGGTACCACATGTTGGCGCTCTTATCGATGGCCCGGATGATCGCCCCGACTCCGATGATGGGAGCATACAGCACCATACGGATGATCATGTATGTCACCATCTGGAGTTGGGTGATATCGTTGGTCGAGCGCGTGACGAGAGACGCGGTCGAGAAGCGATCGAACTCCGCGCTCGAGAAGTTTTCCACCCTTTCAAAGGCCGCTAGGCGGATATCCCGTGCCACGCCGGCGGCCGTGCGGGCGGCAAGATAGCCCACCGCGATCATACAAGCGCCGCCCAGCAATGAGATGAGGAGCATGACGCCCCCCGTTCTCAGGATGTAGTCCCTTTGCATGCGCTCGGTGTTAACCCCGAGCGCTTGATACTCCTGCCTGACTGCTCCCACGGCCATCTGGTTGATCATCCCCTCTCCGAGGCTCGCGAATTGCTCGTTCATTTTGGCGGAGAGGGCCGATAGCTGGTCGGCCGGCATCTGCTGAAGCAAGGCGAGGGGATCCGTACCCGGAGGAAGCCTGGATAGATCAATACCCATGCTCTGGGCCAGCGCTTGCGCCTTGGGCGAATTTGTGCTCAATTCCTCGATACTTGAGAGTGCTATGAGGGTCTTTCCCATGATCGGATTGATCGCGTTGATCTCCGCCTGGCCCACATCTTTCAGTACATAGATGGGCTCATTCGCCACAGCGGGATATTGCCCCACATATTGACTCGCATTCGGGGATCCGGGCGTTATGAGCTGGTAATCCTCTATCACGCGGGTCTTCTGGTCGGCGCTCATGAAGAGGGTGAGCTTGTCCAACTCACTCTTGCGTATCGCCCCCGGGACCGCGTTCTCCACTCCGCTCTGCTGAATGCCGTTGTCAACGATCCTCGATAGATAGTCGGGAAGCGCCAGGTCGGCGTTCGCCTGCACGAAGAGCAGCACGATCGCCAGAATGATCAATGGAACATACTTCTTCAGATACTTACTCAAACGGAGCATGTTGGTATATCTCCTGCGATCTGAGGGCTAGCCCACATGAACTGCGGGTTGGGCGAGCTGCTCGAGCTTGGTGATCAGCAAGCTCAGCGCGGCCGTGGCCTCCGCCTTTTCGCTCTCGGATAAGATCTGGGCCAGATCTTCCAGCCAACTCTGGCGCGCCCGGAGGCTTTCCTCCAGAATCCGGCGGCCTCTGTCAGTCAAGACAATGCGCTTCACACGCCGGTCTTCCGGATCCTCGCTGCGGGACACCAAGCCCTGCTGCACCAGCCGGTCCAGCATCTGGCTGGCGGCGGCGCTTGTCACCCCCAGGTGGTCCCCGATTTCCGTGACACCGCAGCTCCCGAGGCGGTGCAGATGGAACAGAGCGCCCAGGTGCGACATCGAGAATCCCCTCTCCCGGGCGAAGCGGATGAAGTTGCGCATCGAGTGCCGCATGGAGATCTCCAGCCACTCCTTCAGCGTAGTCACAAAGGGGTCCGCGGGCATGATTCACCTCCCCGAATAGTTAAGCGGGTGGAAGTATAAAGGTTCCTTAGCTAATAGTCAAGGGAACGGGGGCAGGGGGAGGCACTTGGCAAGCGGGCAGACCACGTGGGGCTGAGAGGTCAGCGCTTCATTCCCCCGGATCAAACAGCCCTCGGAGAGGGTCGATCCTCAATTCCGGCCTCGAATTCACTCCTTATCGCCCCGCGCAGATAGAGCGCGGTGGGGACAAATGTGACCGATCCCATGACCGTCACCACGACCACATCGGCCGGCGAGAACTGCGCATCGGTCAGCACGGGCTGCAGGAACAGCACGATGATCAACCCGACGAACAACATGGTGGTCTGAAACAAGAGCCCGAGCCCCACGGAATAGCCCAGCGGCTTCCGCCTCCAGAGCAGCAATCCGCCGATGACCCAAGCCGGGGAGAGCAGCGCATCAGGCAGCAGGACCGCCAGCTCCATGACCGGCAGATCGGACCCTCCGGTCATCGCACTCCCCAGCACAACAAAGACGCGGAGGAATACGAGAATCCCCAGGATGATGAGCACCCCGCCCGACAGCCGAGCACGCACTCGACATTCCAGGTGCGCTTTCACACTCTTGGAATCGATCCCAGCCACGACCCCGACAATCGTATAGGCGCTCAAGACGATCAGGACCAGATAGGACATATATATCCAACTCACCGGCATGACGAACGCGTATGCCAAGTAGTTGTAGAATGCATACATTAGCGCCCCTGGCCAGAGCAACGCACCCACCAGGCCACCTCGCCAAGCGGACCACAAAGAAACCAGCAGAGCAGGCAGTCCAATGATGAGGCTGGCGACGTCATTGGCCAATGCGGTCTGGCGCAGCCACTCCGAGGGGTAGATCCGGCCCGGGCTCAGAATGCCGGCAACGGATGCGGCGGTCATAAGCACGGCCACCAGTAGAGACGAAGCATAGGCCATCCACCAGGCGCCCTCCCTCGGCATCCCCGCAAATCCTGAAGTATTCATCAGCGCAAGCCCTCCGCTCAGAACGATGGCCAACCCATGTATGACTATTCTCCCCAATTGGCCCATTTTGGCAATTGGCTGATCCAGCTTCCGTCCATCTGGCTTCAACGGATGTTGACGGTGCCCAGGCAACTGACTATCCGGGGAGATGGGACACGAGTCTCGCGGTCAAGTCGACGGTGGAGTGCGAAATGGAGGCTCGGCACTGCCGGTGCTGGGCCTGGCGGACTTGATAAGCTCCGCCCTGCAGCACCGCTGCGCTGGGGCTCACTCTGACAGCGATTTCCCGGCTTCATCACTGGCTGGTGCACGCGCTGAGGCAAAGGCTGATCAATCGGCCAGCCTGACGGGCTCTCGCCGGAGCGGCAGCCGAACAACCCATTCTGAGTTGTCGCTGTCATGGCTGAGGATCCCTGAGGCGGGACGCGCTCAGTCTACCGCGGCCCGGCTTCCCGGGCCCGCAGCGCGGCCTGGGCGCGATCATGCGCCCATGGCGCGGTCTAGAGACGGCTTGAGCAAAGCATAGATGGCTTGATGCACAGGCGCGGGCTGGTGATGCTCCTCCGCCAAGCGCACGATTGCCCCGCTGAAGGCCTCCAGTTCGAAAGGCCGACCGCTGGCGACATCCCGCTGCATGGATGACGTCGTTGCAGGCTCGAAGCTTTCCAGCAACTGCAGGGCGCGCCCCACAACATCCTTGGGAAGGGCGACCCCTTCCGCATGTGCTAGTGCCTCGATCTCTCGCATCGCGTTGATCAGCAATGCTCGGGTTTGCGGCACACTCAGGATCTCTCCGATGTTCGCGCGCGCCAGAGATGATACGCCGCCAAAAGATGCGATGAAAAGAAACTTGGTCCAAATGTCTATGTAGATGTTCGATGAATGGATGGCATCCACTCCGCATTCCCGCCAGGCATCGAGCAGAGGCGCGAGCCGCCGGCCCGGATGTCGATCCAGTTCGCCGGCCACGATCCGGCGCAACTGGCTTACCTGGCGGATTACACCGGGGCCCTCGATCAGACTCGAGACACTGCAGAGGCCGCCAACCACGGAGGCGGAGCCCAGCGAAGAGAGCAGGATCTGATGCGCATCGATGCCATTGAGGAGCGGCAGAATGACCGTCCGAGCCTCGACCAGTGGCTTCATCTGGGCGATCGCCTCGTCGAGTTGATAGCGCTTCACGGCCACGATCAGATAATCGACCGGGCCGATCTCCCCAGGATCATCTGTCGCTTTGACTCCCTCCAGACGAAAATCCCCGTGGGGGCTCTTGATCTGCAGGCCCCGCTCCCGAATGGCAGTCAGATGCTCACCCCGGGCGATAAAGGCGACATCATGATTCCCCTGAGCGAGCAGTCCGCCGAAATACCCGCCGACTCCGCCCGTCCCGAAGACCGCGATTCTCATCACTGCCTCACAGATATGTTTGGATCGCTCAGTGATCAAATACCCAGACAAGGCAAGGGACCAACAAAGCCGCTGATGAAGCCGGCCATACGGACGATCCAGTGTTTCCTTCCAGCATTCCCACGCGTGCCAGCGGTATCCCGGCGATCACCTTGGCGCGCTGCTCTTCAGCGCCAGAGCGCGTCCGAGCAGCGCGACCGGCCATCGGCTGCCCGAGTTGCCCAGACATCGACCGGGCAGCATGGATCGAACTGATCGGGCTTCAGGCTACTTCTTCCCCTTGCGGCGCTCCGCCAGCGCTTGTTCGGCCGCCTTGCCATAGGCTGAACCGGGAAACGCATCCTGCGCGGCGCGAAAGTGCCGAACCGATCTCGCATCCTGGCCTAGCTGGCGGGAGGCGATCCCAAGGTTATATTCGCACGCGGCCCGGTAACGAATCCCCAGACCTCCCTGCTCGGATTCATCGAGAACCGAACTGAGTATGGCTTCAGCACTGGCGGGATTCTTGCGAAGAAGCTGTACGATCCCCATGTTGGTCAGCACTATCAGCCGGGTCTGCCGATCCGGGAAAAGACTCAGCGCGACCTGCAGGACTGCGATGGCGTCTCGCTGGCGCCCCCTCCCCGATAACAGATTTGCGATATCGGCGAGCAGGCGAGAGCGCATTGTGACCAGATAGATGAAGACCAAGAAGAGAATTGGATTGATGTTTGATCCGCTGACGAAACCCCCGCCAGACATGAGCAGGGTGATCGCAATGCCTTCCAAGGTGAATTGAAAGGAGATTCCCTCGCGTTTCAAATAGCCCAAGAACCCGAACAGAATTGTGTAGGCAAAACCCAAGACGATGATCATTAGATACTCATTCATCAGATATCCTGATCCGCTGCCCTGGCCTCCAGATCTCCGGGGCAAAACACCGCAGTGCGCCCGAAGCGTCAGGCAAACAGATGGTCAGCCGTCCGCCGAAGCATCTCCAACCCGCGCACTTCTGTCTCGAACAGCGGGACGATCGCCCGTACCGCCCCGTTGAAAGTGCTCTCAATCTCCCGCATATATTCCGCCTGCATGGCAACACGATTCCTGACGAATTCCGGCGAGTCCTGGGTCACGCTTTCCCGATCGATCACCATATTCACGACAACGCCGCCGACCGGTATACCGAAGTCGCTGAACCAGTGGATGAAGCGGGTGATGACCGCGATCGGAAGAGCCTCCGGCAGGGTCACAAAGAAGAAGGCGGTCAGTGCGGGATTGGTAAGCAGTTTCTTGGCGTGTTCCATCCGCTGCCGAAAATTGAGCAGATACTCCATCAGGGGATCCTTCTGCTCCTTCTTCCTGCTGTAGGAGAGCATCTCGCGGAGCGATACAGCTTCCTCACGGCTCTTCATCATCTTATTGACCCACAGGGAATACACAGAGGACATTCCCAGCAGGCGGCGCGCGTTGGCCGTCGGGGCCGTATCAAAGACATACACATCATATTCATCTTCGAACATCAAGTCGATCATGTTCTCGAACATGGCCGATTCTTCAAAGGCTGGGTTCATGGTGGCCGATTCGACGAACTCATCCGCCTTGGTCTTGATATCCGCGTACTTGAGGAACCATCCGATCTTCTCTCGGATCTCCTTCTTGGATCGTTCAATCGTCTCGCGTGTATCGATTTCGTAGGCGATCAGATTCATCGCCTCGTCGACCGGAGTGGGCTTACCGAATATATCCATATCCAGAAGACTGGACAAGCTGTGGACCGGGTTGGTCGAGGCCAACAGGGTGCGCCTGCCCCGATTTGCGAACCACAACGCCGTAGCACCGGCGAGCACAGTTTTCCCGACCCCACCTTTACCCCCGAAGAACGCATACTTCAACTCCGGTTTTTCTCTCAAGAATTCCTGGGTGGACTTGACGATCATGGCAACGCCCCTTCGCTCGCTCCTACGATATGCCAGATTTCGCCGGAACAGGTCCAAACATGGCCTCGGCCATTCTCTGGATCATCGGCAAACCTGTGATATCGCGCTCGAATTCGGGAATGTAGGCCAGGACTTCATCGCCGAACTGCGCCCGGATGCGATCCAGATGTGTCTCTTGCATCTCGATACGATTGCGCAGATAGGCGGGGATGGTCTCCTTGGCCAGTTCGGGAGGTATCACGCGATTGACGACATATCCGCATAACGGGACATCATACTTGGCAAAGAGACCGGCCGCTCTTGCCGTATCCCGCAGGGCCATTTCCTCCGGAACGATGACAAAGTAGAATGCGGTTTTTTTCCGGTCGGTCAGGATACTCGAGGAAGTGTTGATGCGATGCTTGATGTCCTTCAATTCAATCAAGATCTGGTCCTCTTCGGTCATCTCCTCGCGTTTTATCAGAGAAGCGACTTTGGTATACTCCTCCATCTCCTGACGCAAGCGGGTGATCTTGTCAATCCACTCGTCATACACACTGGCCATGCTGAGATAGTAGAGCGCATGCCCCAGCGGGACCAGGTCATATATATAGTAGTCGTACTCCTCAGCCATAACGATGTCCACGACCTGATCGAAGATGGCGCTCTCCTCCATCGCCGGTTCCGCCGCTGCGGCCTGGATGTAATTCTCGATCTCCTCCGGTATCTGCTCCATGCCATACATATCCAGAATCTTCTGCCGGATTTCCTGCTGGTACTCCCGGATGTGCTCATCCGCATCAATTTCCTGGGCGAAGAGGTTGGGAATGATCTCAACCGGCCCTCTTCCGAAAATATCCTGCTCGAAGATATCTGAGAGCGACGCCTGCGGGTCGACGGAAAACACAAGCACGCGATGCCCGGATTGGGACAGGTGATAGGCCGTGGCGGCCGAAAATGTGGTCTTCCCCAACCCCCCTTTGCCGCCGAACATGATATAGCGGCGATTGGGATTCTCTGCGAACATCTTTGCCAATGACATCCGGTCAGCCCTCCTAGGCCAGTGCGTCGGTGAGGTCCCTTTCACGCAGCATGCGGCGCTTCCAGGTTGAAATCTGCGGGACGACATAGGGCAGCAGACGGAGTGAATAGTAGGGGGGCAGTATGGGGACCCCCAGCAGGTCTCCCATCGTGATCAAGATGAAGAGATGCTCCATGCTACCGCGCGTCTTCAACGCAAAGCGGGTCATATCGTGGCCGGCCATCCCATAGATGAATTGCACCACGGATTCGGCAATTCTTCTGATCCGGCTGCGCTCTTCTTCGGACATTTACTAGCCTCCATTGTGTTGGACTTCAAACGCACTGGTCTGCCTTCGCGGTCCTCGTTCTCCCTCATCATCAAGGCAAGGCCGCGATGGGCCTATGGCTTGGCTGTCCCGGCCCTCTGGCACGCGCCGCTTGCACAGCGCGCTCGGGCGGTGGATTCGGCTTAGCCGATCTCCTGGTCTATGAGATCCGTAAGATCCCTCTCCCGCAGCATACTCCTGCGCCAGTTCTCAAAGCCAGGTATGAGATACGGGAGCAGCCGCAGCGTATAGTAGGGCGGCAGGATAGGGATCCCCAGGAGATCTCCGTACACGATCAGCGAGAAAAGGCGATCCTCTTCGCTTCGCGCCTTTTGCAGCTCGCGCGCCCAATCGTAGATCGTCATGCCATAGAGCACTTCGCGGACCGTCCTGGATGCTTTCCTGGTCAGGGCCAGGAACCGCTCTGCTACAAGATTCATCGCTATTGGATGTTTTCTCGACTCCCCCGGCAATCCGTTTCACAGATCAAGCGTCGTTCACAAATGCGTGGCATGCTCCTATCTGCAGGATTCTGGGCTCTCAGCATCTCCGCTTTCGTTGCCTACCTCGCCGGAGCCTGATGCGGATGCCGCTGTTCCGACAAGCACTCCTGCAACAAATGGTCAAGGGCATTTCGCTCCCAACCGGCATACAGCATGCGCCCCTCCACGACGAACGCCGGATATTCGCGCACTCGATGTCGCAGCGAGAGGACAAAACCCTGGAGCGATTGCGGATCCACTACCTGAATTCTGAGCTGATTCCGAAAGCGCCTAACCAGATCCTCCAACCATTCGGCAAGCCTCGAGGCGTCCTGAAGAATAGCCTGCGGATACTCCTCCAATTGCTCGCGATGGACCTGCCCGCCGATGCCCGCTTGCACGAAGAATTGCTCGCAATGCGGGCAGTGAAAGAAGCCGGTTGGGATCGGTGCGATTACTCGCAGGTCTATGCCGGACATCGCCAAATACCCTCTCAGAAATTCTGGGGGTGAGTTTGGTTCATGAATGCCCCCAACCCACCCCCAGATCCTGCGACAAATCGGCTCGACCGCGCAGGAAACCAGCTTTGCGGCGCGCCTCCTATCTAGCAGTTGGCCATTCCCTCAATAGCCGAAGGCTGCCTTGGAACCCTATGCAGCTTCGGCTGGCCTGGCCTGTCTTGCCTGGCGAAGCGCCTGGGCGCCGTCCCACACCAAGATCAGCGCGGCCACCACCAGCACGAGGCAGATGATGCCGATCAGCGCCGAGGCCACAGCGGCCTGCGCAGTCTCCGCCGCGGGCAGCTTCTGAACCAGGTTGACATAAGCGACATAGAGTAGAGCGGCGAGATCTGTGACGATCATGAAGATCGCAGGGTAGAGAGCCCAAGTATGTCTTCGGCCCTCGGACAGCAACCACAGCGAGACCAGCAGCAGAGCCAGTCCGGCCATGAGTTGGTTGGCAGCTCCAAATGCCACCCAGATCGTCAGCCAGGGGATGATCCACACAAACAGCGCGGTCAAGGCCAAGGCGATGAGGCTGCCCACATGAACATTCTTCAACGCTGGCACGCCGTCACCCAGCATTTCAGAGCTGGCTACGCGCATGAAGCGCACCACCAACTGCATGATCGTTATGGCCATGATCGTCAGGAAGACCGAGCCATAAGCCACGCCGAACCCCTGTGGGACCCCGATATGGCTCAGGAAGCTGGCCAAACCCCCAGCGAAGACCGCCAGCGCCGCCCCAGCACCACCCGCATCCAGGAACCCTTGCCAGCCGCCAAATGCCACAGTGGCGGTCAGAAAGGCCATGACGGCGAATGCGGCTTCCATGAACATCGCACCGCCACCCACGGGCAGAGCGTCAGTCTCTTTCTCCAGTTGGCGGGCGGTGCCCGAGGTGGACACCAAACTATGCCAGCCCGAGATCGCACCGCAGGCGATCGTCACAAAGAGCATCGGCCAGAGTGGGCCTGCCGCAGCAGTGAAACCTGTAAAGGCCGGGAAGTCGCCCATGCCCGGGTGCCAGATCACCAGCCCAACCAAGCCGCCGATCATGCCCAGTGTGACGATCCAGAAGGAGACATAGTTGACCGGTTGAGCGAATGACCAGATTGGAAGCACTGAGCCCAGATAGCAGAAGGCCAGCATGAGCAGCGTGCCAACAACCGCCGCTTGGGTATTCCCCAAGAAGACAACGGGCGATTCCGCGCCACCGTACAGGCTGGAGAAGATATTGGAGACGGCCGGTAGCGTCCCAACCCAAATGCCCACAAAGGTCAGAACGACTGTAATAATACTGGTCAGGATGATGTCCTGCTTCCACCTGTACGTCATCTGACCGGCGATCACGCCCATCAAAACCAAGCTGATCATCCCGAATGGGACCTGCGGTTTGACCATCAACGCTTTGCCGACAGCGTTCCCGAACGCTCCCATGATCAGCAGCAGATAGAAGTAGATGAAGATCAGCAGAATGCTGCGGGCGCGCGGGGAGATCAGCTTGTAGCTGAGCGCGCTCATTGTCTCGCCCTCACGGCGCACGCCCATGATCAAGGATCCGTAGTCCTGGACCCACCCGATGAAGAAAACGCCCAGCAGGATCCACAACAGTGCCGGCAGCCAACCCCACTGAACGGCTACGATAGGGCCGGTCAATGGAGCCAGCGCGGCGACGGACTTGAACTGATAGCCAAAGAGGACATTCCGGCTCGCAGGAGTGAAGTCCACACCATCCATGTACATTTTGGCCGGAGTGGCTTTTGTGTCGTTGGGCTGGACGATATCCTTATCAATTCTACGTGCGTATACCCCATAGCCGATACCGATGCCGAGTGCTGCAAGAATCACAATGATTAACGAATTCATTGGGCCATCCTCCTTTTGCCGTTCTGCAAAGGAACTCGACATGATCCATCTTGTGAATTAATCCATCAGATAGGCATTCTCCTTTCTTCCGGGCGGTCCAAAGCGGGCCGGGTCGAAATTGCATCAGCTCTCAAGGAGCGTGAACGCCCGGCGCCCGGAATTCAGGTGTCTCCCAATCTCAGCTCTACTTGTCAGAATCTTGATACCAACTTGCCCAGGAGTCGATCACACACGAGATAGCGGGGAGCCAACCGCGTGTGAGTTGAGGGTGGTGAACAAACGGCGAGTCTATTGAAGGAGGAATGGCCTGCTCATCGCCCAGTGCCCCCGCTTTTCCGGCCTGGCCAACCAACTCACTCGATCGCCCGAAGCCGGCCCTGGACACATCTCTCGGACCCCTCGCCCCCCATGCGTCTCCGCCGGGATGCCCGGAGAACAGCCTTTGGCATCTCCCATAATATGCCCATTGACGTCGATTCGCAAATTAATTCCGAGCTTCACAAACTGCGCGCGCGCTTTACCTCCGCGCTTAGATATGTCTGGACCTCTCCCTCCATCCGGTCCCCCCCAATCTCCCAAGGACCGCGATGACAACCATTCGGCCAGTCGGTCTGCTTGACCGTTGAGGTCTCAATAGGCGTACGCTTTCACGACGGCCTTCCCCATTACGGGGTCCAGCGTGCCCAACGCCCAAAGCTGCAGCCTGTTGAGCCATCTATATTCTTCGCAAGAGGTGAATAGGGACACCGCGGCCCTGAGTTGAGCTTCTCTTTCGCCTTCGATTTGTCGTGAGACCCCCTGTGATGAGAATGCGATGTTCGCACCATCCTCGGTCGTGACGCGGGCGTGAAGGTGAAGTTGGAACAGGCCGTCGGCGCGCACATACAGATAGTCGGTCCCAGAAATCCTGCCACGCAGCCTGGGTCCCATGAGGTCGCCCTCGAAGGCTTGATCGAACCGCGCCCCCTCCAACGGAACCTCCGCATTTCGCGAGGACAGCTCTTCCATGCTTACCCCATATTCGATCGTCTGGGTAAACTGAATCTGCGCCTCGTAGATCAATTCACCTTCGGAGGAGATTTGCATCCGGGTCATTCATCCTTTCTCGCCCAAAGCCAATAATGAGAATAGGGACAATGTCTCAGCACCATTCCGTGTGTCCGGGTGGGCTACCGCAAGGCACACGATCCGGTGATCCGGGATCAGCGGCCTCGCCCCAATTCACTCCCCTGGCAAGGTGCTGATGAAGTCCGCGACGAGGTTAAGATTCTCCCGCTCAAGCCTCCAGGGGCGGTCCCCATGTTCGCCGACCAGGGGATCCGCCGTGACCACGATAACCATATCGAGGTCGTCCAGCAACGCGATCTGCTGTCCCCCGTGTCCCCAGGCGAAGTTCCAGCGCCGATCGCCGGCGCGCGCCGACCACCACTGATAGCCATAGCCGATGTCTTTGTAGTTCGAACCGATGCGAAAGGGCCAGGCGTCCTCGGAATAGGATTGCAGCGAATCCTGGACCCATTGCGTGGGGATGACCTGCACCCCCTCCAACACTCCCCCCTTCAGGTACAAGAGGCCGAACTTGGCCATGTCCCGGGCGCGCATGTGCAGATCGGCGTGTCCATTGTAATAACCCTCCCAATCCTGGATCCATTCGCCAGGCTCCACACCAAGCGGCGTGAAGAGGTGCTCCTCTGCGAAGGATTTCAGATCCGTCTCACAGGCTCTAGCGACGATGATCCCCAAGAGATGGGCGGTGACATTGCTGTATTCCATCCCCGCACCCGGATCGCGGACGAGGGGCACATCGACCAGGACGGATGGCCGGAAACCTGAATAGAGCAGGTTGAACAACTCCTCGGAGGATTCCTCCCAGGGAAATCCCGCCCGCATCTGCAGCATCTCGCGAATTGTAATGTCCTCCTTGCGAGGGTCGGCGACCTGGCCCGCCAGCTCAGGGAAGAACTCGATCGCCTTCTGATCCACACTCGAAAGGCAGCCCTCCCGCAGCGCCAGGCCAACCAGGGCCGATGTGTAGCTCTTGGTGGCCGACTGCATGCGGAACTCGTCATAAACAGATGCACCGTGGAAGTACTTCTCGGCGATCAGATATCCATTCCGAATGACCAGCAGCGATCTAATCGTCTCGACGTCTTCTGCATCCAAGTAGAGCCTGGCGATCAGCTCCGGATCAAGACCCTGTTCCTCCGGCGTCGATACCGGCCAATCCTCCCGGGTGAGCGGAGTGTTGTCAACCGCCTCTAGCTCAGCGGCCGACGGCCCGCATGCGGCGAGCACGGCCAGCAAGAGCATCAACCCAATCAACCAGACTGAGAGATGGTGGCCGGTTCCAAGTCTCTCCCCTGGACAAATCCTGGCTTTCGCCATCAATACACTCCCACCCTTTCTGTCGTCATTTCGTTACCGCGACGGCTCCGCCAGGTAGGCGCGCACGGCGGCGATGCTCCCCGTTGGATTCTCTTTGAACATCTCATGACCCGCAACCGGGATGACCACCGGATTCTCCGGGCTGCCAAAGGTTTCGGCGTGGTAGGTCACGCCGTCGATGGTGATGTGAGGCAGCGTTGGATCTGCCTCGACCGTCGCCGGCACCGAATGATCACCGAAAGTCAGGACATAACCGAGGGCGAAGAGAATGACCAACCCGACGATGATTCCGACCACGACCCTGGCTGCTGCTTTCAGCAATCTCATGATAGCTGCTCCTCTCACCGATCTGGCCGCTTGCCGGAAAAGCAAAGCGCAATCCCGAAATTGGTTTCTACCCCTTGCTCGCTTCAGCCACAGCCAGCCTGGGCTCTCGGCTGGCGGTCAATGCCTTTATCCCCACCCGGTTGAGCGAAACAAGCATGTTGCTGCCCACATAGGCCAAGGCCACCGGCAGCGGATATTTCGCCAATGCGGGGAGGTTCGTTCTCAACAGCAGCGTGCCGAAGATCCCGATGATGATCACATGGATGATGTAGACTCCATAGGAATTCCGGTTCAATTCGCTCCAAATGCGCCCGGATTTCGTGACATACAGACGGAAGCTCTCGATCATCACATAGACCATGACCAGGAGCGACAGATAGAAAGCGAGATGCCAGACCAACCGGTACATCGGCGTGACCTCGAACCCCTCCACGTAGGGGAAAGGATACAGCCGCGCGAAGATGTGCGCGGTGACCGAGATCCGGGCGATAGAGCTGGCGATGATGTAGAGCATCTTGCTCCGGACGCCCCCTACATGGTACAGGGCCACCAGGTAGATGATGATCGTCCTCAGGTTATCCATCCAGTGAATCCGCCGGCCCTTTGACGCGGTCTTAGCCTCGGCTGTCATCGAGAATTCCTCTTTCTCACTTCGCCCCGCGTGAGCTGTGCGTCTTTACCTCCCATGCTAGATGGGGGTCATCGAAGTGTCATACCCCGAAGGTGGTATTTGGAGGGTTAAAAGGGGTCAGCGAGAAGCGGTCGGTCGTCAGGGATCAGGGGCATAGAAGCCGGCGTGATGACTTTCGGTGCCCTCCCTCATCCCTCAGCGCGATGCGGAAGGAATAGCCGTCATACCCGGCAGGCGTGAGGTTGAGCACGTTATTCGTGTATAGATTCGGGGCGAGCCGGATGGCGATCACCACCGTGAACACAAGGAACCTGTGCTGTAGTGGATGATGGTGAAGAACGGCAGCAGGAAAAGCCAGAAGAGGGCGTTGTATGCTTTGCGGATCAGGGCGAGCGGGTGCGTGGATGCTTGTTTGACGGCGATGTAATCCTCCGCATTCTCACGGAGCCATGCGTACCGCATGGCCGTGTGTCCCTCGAGGAGCAGTCAGTACAGCACGCCGATGATCGAAAGCCCGACCATTCCACCCCTTCCCTGCCACAGCGTGTTGGAGAGTGCGTAGACGACGTACATCAGCGCGGGAATCCCCAACGCAAATGTGAGGATATTGTTGCACCCCACAGTGAGGAATCTCTCCCCGGCCATCTCGTCCTTCCGATCTCAGCATGGATTGCAGCCTGCGTCCGCCTGGGCGCGGCGGCCGCAGCCCGCTGCTTTTCACCTACACCCATCGCCAGGCGTACCAGACGGTCAGCACATTGAGCGCCAGGCCGACGATGTTCAGGAACTTGTCATATAGGGAAGGGTAGGTCGGCAAACCGATCAGGTTGAAGATGAAGAAGATTATCGGAAGGATGATGTTCGCCCAGCGATTCACGGGCTGTGGGAGCGTCAAGCACAGGAAGACCATGAGCGCCGGGAAAACGAACAGGGCGGCCATCCCCAGGTACAGCCCCTGACCGGCCTCCATCCCCGCCATCTCCCCCGCCTTGAAGTCACCGCTGAATATGCGCAGCACATCCCCCAGGAGATAGCTCAACATCAGCGCGATCCACAATGCGGAAAGCTTGAACTGTACATCTGCCATGATTTAGTCCCCTTTCAACGTGAGGACGACTTTGCCTCGAGCATGACCCTTTCTGTAGTAGTCGATCGCCTCCGCGATCTCATTTAGCGGGTAGCAGCGGTCGATCACGGATCTGACCTTCCCCGCTTCAATGAGGTCCTTCAACTCCACCAGATTATCCTTCGTGATCTCCAAGATGAGATTGCCCACCTTCTTGGATCCTCTCATTGAAATCAACGGTGCCAAGAACATCGGTTGGAAAACTTGGGCCATGGAACCCCCCGTCACAACGTAACTTCCATCCGGCTTCAAGGCACGCGCATAGTCGAAGATCGAGCGGTATCCGGCGGTGGCGAGTATCAGGTCATATCGCTGACCAATCTCGACAAAATCCTCACGCGTGTAATCGATGACATGGTCCGCACCAATGGACCGCACCAGGTCCAGATTCTTGGTGCCGCACACGCCAGTCACTTCAGCCCCGAACGCCTTTGCGATTTGCACCGCGTAGGTCCCGATCCCCCCGAGGCCCCGACAATCAAGACTTGCTCTCCCGCCTGGATTCCGCCTTCATCGCGCAGCCCCTGCAAAGCGACGGCCGCCGCTTCGGGCACAGCCGCCGCCTCCTCAAAGGTCATGTTGGAGGGCTTCAAGCCCAGGACATCCTCCGGGACGGCGACGTACTCTGCATATCCGCCGCGACCGCAATCCGATAGGTCCCCGTAGACCGCGTCTCCCGGCGCAAATTGCGTCACGCTTTTGCCCACCGTTTCCACTTGCCCGGCGATGTCCGTTCCGAGGGTCCGATACGCCGGTCTGAGGAGACCAGCGCCCATCAGGCGAACGATGAACGGATCCCCACTCACGAAAGCCGCATTGGAGTAGTTCACGGAAGCTGCATGAACTCTTACAAGGACCTCATCATCCGCGGGGACAGGTCTTTCGACCTCCTGAAGCTCAAGGACATTCGCCGGTGGACCATATTCCGTATACACGACCGCTTTCACACAGCACCTCCTGATCGCGCAGAATTGCTTGATACCAGTTCGGCAGACCGGCCGGCAGCCTTATGAATGCTTCCACCTGCCGGACGCATCGCTAGGGCGAGGCCGGTGCGCCGGTGTATCGAGCAGGGCTGTCTTACAACACTCGGTCTACTATAATGCCACCCGTCCAGCGATCGGGCACAGGATGCCCCGCCTGTACGATCGTTGAAGAGAATCCTATCGAGTGGACATGGACGCATCATTAATTGATCTCCGATCCCGGCTCTATGCCCTTTATCATCAGCCAGGGCCCGATCAAGAACTCAAATACCATGTACGGGGCCCCAAAGTAGATGATCACCCCCACGTCAGGGTTATACAGCCCCCATAGGACGTTGATGGATAGCAAACACAATGCGGCAAGGCCCCAAATGGAGAGGACCCGCGGGATCGCCTTCGATTTGACGAACAGGAAATACCAGAGGATCCCTCCCAGACAGAAGAACAGCATATGCAGGCTCCAGCCCTGTCGATCAATCCCATGATAGAGAAAATCGCCCAGCGTCTGATAGAAGGACGAAGCGGGCGCGCCCGCCGCCTGGAAATCCATGCTCAGTGGGATCAGCGCATAGGCCCCCAGCTTGCTCAGCCCGAGGATGATGCCCTCCGCCAACCACCACCCGAAGGCCACGGTGGCGATGACCCGATACCGCTTGCGAAATACGGCATAGAGCAAGGCTGCGAGCGCCACGATGCCGACGCTGGTAACCAGTTCGATCAGAATGCTGATCCGCATCAGGGTAAGGTTCTCCGGGATATTGGCAAGGATCTCGCTGATGCTGCCGGATCCGATCGCGGAAGTCAGAAGGGGATTGCTGATCATACTGGCTAGGAATACCAGCAGAAACGCCCCGCCCAAGAGCCTGATGGTATTGCGATCTGTGTTCATTTCGTCCTCCTCTGATTCCGGGGGCATTCCCCCCGGTATGGTAAGGGTCTCTCTGTCTGCGGCCGCTCTATTCAGCCCAACCCAATCGCGGCTCGCTGACTTCGGCCGGAACCGCTGCTAGGTCTCGGCCATGAAGACAAGATTGTCAATCGCGTCCCTTGATCCCCTGCTCCCGAGTTGGTCGTACTCTCCGCATAAGACTTGGACGCTACGTGGAGCGGGAGGCCCCCTCACCGGCAACACGGCCCCGTTCACATCCAGCATAATCGGCGCAATGCCGCATGTCATACCCCGAACGTGTTATTCGAGGGGTTAATCGGAATAGATAGGAGAAGCGATTTGCTCGTTGAACATCGCCCGCCGGTCCACGAATTCAGGGCTGCCGGAAAGCCCGGGCCCCGTGCGCAAGAACAACGCAAGTATGAATCGACCCCACCTTCCGGGAGTCCCTGAATCCTCGTCCCATGCGTCCCCGGCCAGCAGCCGAGCGAGTGGGCTCGATCCAATTGCTCGGCACCCTACCCATTGGGGGAGAGAAAGACCGGATTGGCCCACCGCCTACCCCGCCCCCACCGCAGCCATGAGGAGGAAGACCATATTGAAAAGGAAATTGCCGATCCAATGGTAGATCATCGCCAGGGGCAGGCTCCCCAACGGCCCGGCTGCGAAGGCGAAACCCAGCCCCCCGACAAGGATGCCAGGGTAAAGCCAGCGCTGATATACATGCTTCAGCGTGAACAACACCCCGTTGGCCACCCAATCCCACTTTCCGAATGCTCCGCGCATGCGCGGCAGGAGATAGCCGCGGTAGTAGATCTCCTCCCCGAAGATGTTGAACACGAGCCCAATGAGAAAATAGACCAGTATGAACAGGAAGTTGCCTCGCAATCGGATATCGGGGAACACGTCCCCAACGCCCTCGATTTGGATAGTGGGGTTGCTCGCGACCGGCCACCACTCGGGAGGGCCAAATCCTGGCACGGATGCCAGCCACCGATTGACCGGGCCCATCGCCATGCTGAGGCTCATCCCCAGCACGAACACAAATCCCGCGAGCAGCCATGCTTTCAAGCCGCTGGGCCAGCGCCAGCGGATGCGATCCCGCAACGTACGAATCGTAAGCCGGTAGCCCTCCCGCTTAAGCAAGAGCAAACCGCCGGTCAATTCAGCGCCCGTGCCCAGGACAATGATCGACAAGACCATCCAGGTAGGTGTGGTGCCGCCCTCGGGAATCAACGGGCCCAGAATGCCGTAGATCAGCAAAGTGAACCAGGCGGCTGGCCAGAGGAACATCAGGATAATCGTCCCCACTTTGAACTGGGGGATCTGCCGTGGATGGGAAGCTCTGCCCATCGCTTCATTGGATCTCATCTATTCGGACAACTCATCATATCTCCCGGACCCTCAGGGGCCATCAGTGTCAGCCGAGAATCCTCCACCCTTTGAAGCCCATGCGATTGGTGAAGCGTTCAATAGCCCTGGCCTCCTCCCATTTCTCACAGGGACGAATCAGATGCCATTGATGCTACGAAGAAGCGGGCCCGAAGGTGCGCGAGTCAGCTTGGACATTCAGCGGCCATTCACCACCGCTATGGCCACGTTCCCCACCTTGTGCCCCTTTTCGACATACCGGTGAGCCTCGATGATCTCATCCAAAGGGTAGCGTCGATCGATAACCGTCCTGAGCTCCCCCGCTTCGACCAACTCCCTCAGGAAATCAAGATATCCTTCATCCAGATCTTTACCAGCTCCGGAGTCCCGCCCGACCGCGAGGTAGGTCCCCCCAGCTTTCTGCGCCATCCTCGCCAGGGATGGCTTGAGCTTGTCTACGGCGTCGAATATCACATCATAGTTGGCGGCGGGGAGAGAGAAATCCTCCTTTGTATGATCCAGCACCTGACTGGCCCCAAGGGAGCGGACCAGATCTAGATTTCTCCTGCTGCATACTCCGGTCACCTCCGCTCCAAAGTGTTTGGCGAGCTGGACAGCGAATGTGCCCACGCTCCCTGATGCGCCGTAGATCAAGACCTTCTGCCCCGGCCGAATGTCCCCCTTCCGAAGCACAATCAACGCGGTCAGGCCCCCACCGGCGAGCGGGGCCGCTTCTTCGTAGCTCGCGTTCGCCGGTTTGATGGCCACCATGCCCTTCTTTGTGCCCCCGCCCCTTTCAGGCAGACAGATATACTCGGCGTAAGCGCCAAAACCAAAACCAGCGAAGGCAAAGACCGGATCTCCGAGTTGAAATCGCTTTGCCTCCGGGCCCATGGCCTCCACATCTCCGGCCAACTCAAGCCCGAGTATGGGGATCTTTCTGGGGCGGAAGAGGCCGTTGACCAGCCTTGCCAGGAATGGATCCGGTTTTCGCATGCGGATATCTCCGACATGGGCCGTGGTGGCGTGGATCTTCACCCGGATTTCATGCGCCTTGGGCTCTGGCCTTTCCACGTCTTTGAGCTGAAGGACCTCCGGTGGGCCGTAGTGCTCATATACGACGGCTTTCATGCGGACATGCCTCCCCAAGGGTGCTCATCCATCGGTCATCGCAGGCTAGTATCCCGCCGCTGGAGCGGGCTGCGGGGCGAGCGGCGCGGGACTGAAGCCTCTCACGATCAGCCACACGCCCAGGAACAATTCATTCAACAACATGACAAACCCCAGATTTGGCAGGCTCACTCCGAAGATCTCGAAGAGGGTATTGGCGAGCACGACCACGGCGCCCAGGAGCCCCCAGATGGAAATAAATCGGGGAACCAGCCTGAGTCGGAACAGCATGCCGTAGAACAGCAGCGCCCCGCAGCCCAACGTAATCGAGACCATCTGAAACGCCCACGCGCGCTGTGCCAGCAGCGCAGCGCCGACGGTCTGGGCGGAGGGCTCAATGGCGGCTCCAAGGCCCACAGCCCCCTCGCTCACCGTCAGCAGGGCTAAGGGTGCGAGATCGGATAGGATCTGCATGACGAACTCGACGATCCGAAAGCCGATGTATCCGAGCGCCAGGCTCTCGAATCTCCCTTTCAGCACGGGGAACATGTAAACGGCGATGCCCAAGTATGCAAAGGCGTTGACGATCTCCAGCAGGGCGCCGACGACCAGCTTCGATCGATTTGCAGAAATCAGCGTGAGGTAATCCGGGGCGCTGAGGAGGGGTTCGAGGAAGACTATCGCCCCCACCAAAAAGACGACGTTGGAAATGATAAAGAAGGAACCGACCAGCCTGGCAGTACGTCTGCCCGAATTCATCTCACATCCTTTCTCCCAAGTTCTACTGCGGCAAGATCGACTGTCTTCAGCATAGCAAGCGGGGATACCGCTGTCATACCCCGAAGGTAGTATTCGTGGGGGTTAAAGCGGCCAGCAACCAATGCTCAGAAAGTGGGGATCAGGAGCCCAAGCATTCGCACTGTGTAGGCCGGGTTTGCTACCCGGCGAACCTGTGGGGGCGCCCACAAGGGGTGCCCCTACAACTTTCCGGAATGTCCTTTACGTCACGTGAGCGTGGACGCGCCCTGGCATTCCCCGGCCTACGCAAGGGGTCAAGCGCGTCTAGACAACCCACCGCCATGCATACCAGATTGTTAGCGCGTTGAACACAAAGCTCACGCCGATGAGAAAGTTGTCATACGCGCCCTTGTACGGGAGACCAAAGAGGTTGAAGACGACGACTAGGACCGCCACGACGATGTTCACCCAGCGTATAGCGGGATAGACCAAAGTCAAAGCCAGCACGCCCATGACGATCGGGATGAGCATCATTGCCGCAATGAACAGCCACATGCCGGGGGAAGCCTGGGAGCCCATGATCATTCCCGGTTCGGCATCGCCGGCGAATAGGCGCAGCACGTCACCCCAAAGATAGGTCAGCATCGTGGCGAACCAAAATCCTGAGATGATGATCCTTGTATCTACCATGGCTTGCACCTTCCTTTCCGAATGGCTGGTGGGCCGGCCCGAAGAACGTGAATCGGAGGAGTCTGAGCGGCGTCAGGCACATGCCCATGGATTCTGAACAGATTCCCTCGGGCGCCCACAAGGGACGCCCCTATCTCTGCCGCTCACCAATCTTTCCGGGATGGCGGTGCAGACGCCCCGGCGGGGTGTCTCTTCAGGTGCGCCCTTGGCTTTCAGGCGCTCGTCGGCCCAGCAGATCATCCCGCGCATAAGACCGCGGGGGCAAATCACGAATTGCCCTACGAGGCGCGGAAATCGTTCCGGCCAGCATGAAGGAGTGTCTGGGGGGAGGATCGCTCTCTGCAGCCTCTCCGCCTCCCGATCATTAGCCCACCGTGAGGACCACCGCCCCTATCTTCCGCCCGGATTCGACATACCTGTGGGCCTCGTCGGCCTGTTCGAGGGGAAAGGACCGATCAACGACCGATTTCAGTTCTCCCGCCTCCATGAGCTCTTTGAGGAATATCAGCTCTTCGGTTTTCACTTCCAAGAGCCCGATAATCATCCTCTGGCTGGCCCTGCGCCGGTACCATAGAATCTGCAGGAGCCTTGGGAGACCAAAGGTTGTGAAGAGATAGTATCCGGACTCCGCCAGCGATCTCCTGCTGCGTGAGATTGCGGTCTTGCCCACGGTGTCCAGGATCACGTCGTAGGTCTGCCCATTTCGGGTGAAATCCTCTCTAGTATAGTCAATGACCTCATCCGCTCCCAAGGATTTCACGAACTCCGCTTTGGGGCCGCTGCACACGCCGGTCACCTCGGCGCCCAAATACTTGGCGAGCTGTACCGCCGCACTGCCCACCCCACCGGATGCGCCGAAGATCAGGGCTTTTTGCCCATTCCGGATATTTGCCTTTCTCAAGAAATGCAAAGCCGTCAATGCCCCTTGAAGGACGCTGGCGGCTTCTTCATAACTCACGTTGGCCGGCTTCAGTGCGGCAGCAGACTCGGGCAGACATGCGTACTCGGCATAGGCGCCGTACCTCATCCCAGGATAGCCAAATATCGGATCCCCCACCGTGAACCGTCCCACATCCTCTCCAACGGCCTCCACCTCCCCCGCCAGCTCTGTCCCGAGGATGGTCGCTCTTGGTCTGATCAAGCCCGAACCTATTCGGCTGAGCAGCCACATCCCGGGAGGCGCCGTGGAACTGCGCATCCAGCAATCGAATTTCGTCGCCGAGGTGGCATACACTCTGACAAGTAGTTCATCTGGCTTCGGGATCGGTTTGTCCACCTCCTTGAGCTGCAGGACTTCCGGAGGGCCGTATCGTGTGTACGCAATCGCCTTCATGAGGATTCCTCGCTGCTTCGGTTCCATCTACTCATCCCGGGCCTCGGAGGAGTACGCATACCCGAGAAGGGATCCAGGTCAATTGAACCCCTTTACGATCAGCCACAGCGCGACCACCAACTCGAATGGCGCATAAGGGAGGCCCAGCACCATGACCGCGGTGAAATCTCGCTTGAACAGCACGAACAGTACGGGGATCGTCAACAGACCGACGGCGATGAGCCCCCAGAGGGAGAGCGCCGGTGGAATTGCCCTGGATATATAGAGCAGGTAATACCACAATATCGCGCCCAGGCAGAAGAACCACATATGCATGTCATAGGCCACTCGATCCACACCATGGCACAAGAAATCCCCCATCGCGTGATGGAACGATGATGCCGGCGCTCCCGCCGCCACGAATTCTTGGCTCAACGGGATGAGCGCATAGGTGCCGATCTTGCTCACTCTAACTCAGGCTGAATGGAGGATAGCGGTCGGTGACCAGTAGAACAACATAAGCCTGCACCCGCAGCCACCAGCGGCCCACCCCAACAACGAAATCGAAAAGGGATCTCGGATACCGCCCGGTCAGCAGAATGGCAAACCAAGCCAGGATCACCACGAAGACGCCGGCTACGCTGAGAAACGCCAGCACGATGTAGTGCGGGATCGCGAGCAGCCATTTGAACAGCGGGTACCAGCGGTTGAGGTCCGCTTCTACGTTGGGGTAATCGATCTCCAGATGCACAGACTGTTCTTCGACGGTGGAGGGGTATAGGTCTGTGAGCAGCGCCCCGTAGGCGGCCACCCGGGCGCCGAAGCGAGCCAGCTCGCGAGAAAAGTCGAACCACCAGCGAGGATATCGATATCGAAAGATGATCATCAATGCCGTGGCGGTGGCGAGGCCGCTCACCAGGCCGCCAGCCGTCTCCCGGGTGGTCCTCAGCACCTCGCCAGCCTGATTGACATAGATGGTGTTGGTGACCGTCTCACCGGCCCCTGAAACGAGCGCGAGGATGATGCCGATCGGTATGATCCAGAGAATGCGCAAGAAAGTCGTCAGCCGATCGAGCCTTTCGGGATAATCGATTTGCAGTCGAGCAGGATAGTCCGCGGGATTGTTCACAGCACACCTCCATGGGATATGCCCCGTTACAATACCGGCGCCCAGCATCCGGAGGGCGATTCCGACCTCCGGCGGCAGACGGCGCCGCTGCACTCCGATTAGGATAGATCGTAAATGCGCATGTCCCCTCCATTCTGGCATGCGTTTCAGATCGCCCGGATCCGCAGCCGATTGGATTTCTCTTCTAAGAGGAGTTTATGTCCGAGGGGGTGTGGGTGTCATACCCCAAAGGTGGTATTCGGGGGGTTAAAAGGCGCAGTCACTCGTGATCAGGTCGCGGGCAATAGCCCGAGGGATCTGGCCTCCGCGACCGCCTGGGTGCGGTTGTTGACCGCGAGCTTGCCGTAGATGTTGCGGGTGTGAACCTTTACCGTATTATGGGAGAGAAACAATCTCCTGGCGATCTCGCGATTCGTCAGCCCGCGGGCGATGAGCTCGAGCACCTCCAGCTCGCGATCGCTCAATGGCTCAACCAACCGTGATTGATCGACCCCGGTCCTCCCTAGAGCGGCTTCAGTAGAGACATCAGGTGCAAACGCGGCAAGTAGGGTGCGAACGTACGCCTCCAGCCTGAGGGCATCCGGTCGTATCTTTCCCAACAATGATTTCATCGGCGCACCCTCGCCGACAAATGCGTGCGCATATCCCTCCGGTTCCGCAAGATCGAGAGCCCGTCCCAGAGAGATGAGCGCTCGAGGGAGCTTGCCCTGGGCTTGAAGCGCGAGCGCCTGAACCACCAGGATTTCGATCATGCTGCCGATTCTATTGCCATCCTCCGCAGCGTTCAGGAGGCGATCCAGCATTCCAAGTGTATCGCCAATCAAACCCTCCGCGTGGGCTCTCTCATGCTCGGCGATCAATATCCTGGCCAGGGTGAGGTGCTCGAACTCGCACAAGTAGCTGGGATCATCGTGAACGGACAGGCCCGCCTGCCGCGCCCAAAGCAGGCCTTCGTCCAACTTGCCCTGTCTCAACTTCGTCCGGGCGACCAGCGCCGCCAGGGGGCGTATGTCGGGAATAGGATGCCGATAATATAGGCGTTGTGCCTCCTCCAGAATCCGCCCAACAGCCTCCAAGTTTCCAGCGGACTCCATCAATCGAGCCCGAGCGAGCACCCAGTGTCGATACCAGGGGGGGAACGCCGGCAGCTCGCCTAGTTCCTCGCTATTCTCCAGATGCCGTCTGGCCGCTTCCAGATCACCCTGCTCATGGCACAGCTCACTCAACCCCAGATGCACGACCGCCATTTCCGGCAGAACGGGTTCCCCCCGCTCCGCAGCCAAATCCAGGAGCTGTATATAGGTTTGTTTCGCTTCGTTGAGACGGCCCTGGGCGATCATGATGTCCGCCAAATACGAGGTGAAGCTGATGACGAAAGGGAGCTTTCCTAGAAGCCGCATATAGGATATGGCATCGGAGATCGCCCGGTGGGCCGCCTCCAAATCCCCGGTCGACCAGTATGCGAACCCCGGGAGGATGGCTGAGAGACTGCGCTCGAAATAGTCATCGTCAGGCAGGAGGTCGAGCGCCCGTTGAGCGTAGGACACAGTGCCGGCGACGTCTCCGAGCGCCTGAGTGAGATAGGCGCGTGCATTGGCTATGGATCCCGACAGTGATCGCCGTTCCTGCTCGCTCAGGGCTGCCGTGTGGCCCGATGGGGGATCGGATTGGTGATTTCTGGCTGCTGTTGAGTCCAACCATCGTTCGGCATCCCGCAGACGGAGGTCGGCGCCCTCCAGATCGCCGAAATCTATCAATGACCAGCCATAGCCCGCGCTGAGTAGAGGCCTGGAACGAACAACTTCGTCTGGAATGGCCTCCACCCATCGCAGCCAGTAGAGTCCCCCGTAGTTCATGTGCATTTCACGCCAGGCTGTTTCGGCCAAGCAGGCTGCTCGCTCATGATCCTTGGCTCTCAGAGCATGCTCTATCGCCTGCTCGGTGAACCTATTGGCCTCATACCACTCACTGGCCCTCAAGTGCAGGGTTGGTTGTTGTTGGGGTTGGGCTTGGCGCAAGCGTTGGCGCAATAGATCGGCGAAGAGATGATGATAGCGATACCAACGCCGCTCGTTGTCCAGGGGAACGACAAACAGATTCACATGCTCGAGATATTCAAGGATCTCCTGACCATTGTTCTGGCCGGTCAGGGCATCGCATAGTGACCCGTTCAGCCTCTCCAGAATCGCAGTCTGGAGCAGAAAGGCTTGAATGCCTTCCGATTGTTGATGCAGCACTTCTTCCAGCAAATAATCGAGCACGAGCCGGTGGCTGCCGGTAAACGATTTGATCAGTTCGCTCTTGTCTTCCTTGCCACGCAGTGAGATGGCAGCCAATTGCAGCCCCGCGATCCAGCCCTCCGTGCGTCTCTCGAGTGCGGCGATGTCTTCGTCCAGCAGATCCAACCCCATGACCTGGTTTAGGAATGCGGCAGCTTCGGCTGTGGTGAAGCGGAGATCCCCTGCGCGCAGCTCCGTCAACTGGTCAGCCACCCGCAGCTTTGCGATCGGCAACTCCGGGTCCATGCGTGTCAGGATGACGATGTGCATCTGTGGCGGCAAGTGTTCAAGGAAATAGGTGAGCGCCGCAATCACATCGGGCGCCTCGATGTGATGGAAATCGTCCATGACCACGAGGGCCCGATTCTCGAAGCCCTCGAACTCGTTGATCAGAGCGGTGAGCACGGCCTCGGCCGGGGGAGGGTGCGGCGATTGGAGCATATCCAGCAGACGGCCTTTCTCGGGCGATTCAAGGCCCTTGACCCTGAGGAGTGCCGTGATCAGGTACGTCAGGAATCTGGCCGGATCATTGTCCGCCTCGTCCAGCGAATACCAGGCAATTTGAAGGCGGTTCGGGTCTGAATCTCGGGAGTGGGCCCGGAGCATCTCCACCCATTCGCTGATGACCGAAGTCTTGCCGAAGCCGGCGGGGGCGGAGATAAGGATCAATCTACGATGCAATCCATCGTTCAAACGCTCGATCAGACGCGGCCGAGCAACGCGTTTGGATCGAGCGGGCGGGACATACAGCTTCGTGTACAGGATCTCTTCGTCGGGCACGCGCCCCCCTGGTGCCCAGTATATATCCCGGGGAGCGGGTGTTCAAGGCGTCATAACTCCAGCAATTCATGAAAACCGTTATCTGCTCTCCACACACAGGATGAACTGGAGGGCGTGAGCCCCACGGTCGCCCGAAACGCCAGGAGCATCACGGGTGGACGCTGCCGCGGTTGTGCATATCAAAGATCGCGATCTGATCATCGGCCGCAAGCGGGGCTTTGAATTCATTGGACAAGCGGATCAGATCCAATTCTCATACAATAGTCCATCGAGACGACTGAACATGGGCGAATGAAAGACTGTGACATGGAGATAGAGCCGTTTGTTGAAGGCCTGGTTGCGGGCTACGGGATCGCGATCCCGGTGGGGGCGGTCGCGGTGTTGATCGTCAATACGAGCATTCAATGCGGCTTTCGGGTCGGATTCTTTGCTGGCGCCGGCGCGGCGACCGCCGATTTCATCTACGCCATCCTGGCAGGCCTCGCCGGGGCCGCGCTGGAGCGGTTCCTTCACCCCGCCGCGGTGGCCCTGCACTTCACGAGCGGGATCGTGATCATCCTGCTGGCGGCATCCATCTTCCGCCGGGGTTTGGCGCGGCCAGGTGACGAGGAAGAGTCTGCACTGATCTGCGGACCGATGCGCATGTACTTGCAGTTCCTTGGCATCACAATCATCAACCCGCTCACGGTCGTGTACTTCACCGCCCTGATCCTTGGAAGCGATCCAAGGGAAGCGCTCAGCCCCTCAGCGGTTGGTCTCTTTGTGTTGGGAGTGGGCGTCGCCTCCCTTTCCTGGCAAACGTTTCTTGCAGGTCTGGGAGGGCTTGCCCGGGATCGACTGCCCCGTAGCTTCCGCCGGCTCACCGCCCTGGCCGGGGGTCTCTTGGTGGCGGTGCTTGGGTTGAGAGTCCTGGTTTCGGCGATGCTTGAATACACATAGCCCGTCCCGCAAGGGTCGTTTGGAGCAGCTACTCTGGGGGCGGTGTGGATCCGAATCCGGACGGAGTGATCCTAATCGATCCGAATCGCAAGAATGGTGGTGTCATCGGACAAGGGTGTTCCGCCTGCAAAACTATCCAATCGGTGCCTGATCTCTCGAATCGTATCGGCAGGGGATGCCAGATAGAGCCCCTCTACTATGTCTTGCAGGCGCCGCATTCCGAACATCTCCTCCGCCGGGTTGGTCGCCCCTACAAGCCCGTCGGTGTACATCAAGAGCAGGTCACCCGATCCCATCTGTATCGACCCTTCAAGACTCTTGGGGTTCAACCTCCTCACCCCTGGCAACATGGATCACCGATATCAGCGGCAGTCCGAGAGAGTACAGCCGGCGCAGCATCCCGTGGAGGGCGGCCTGATCCAATGCCCCGGCCAAGGTTGTCACGGGGGGGCCATCCCCCTCGCGCTCAAAGCTGATCACCATCCCCTCCACCCATTCCGCTCCGCGCAGGTCGATCTCCCCAGGCACTCTGATCTCGTAGTTGGCGGGCTGATCCAGGGAAAGCTTCTTCATGGTCCCTTTCAATTCACATCTCGATGATGAGTTTGCCTTGAGTGTGCCCCCCTGCAAGTTGGTGCAGAGCGGATGGGAGCTCAGCGAGAGTATAGCACCGGCCAATCCACGGTCGGATTCTACCCCTCTCAAGGAGTTCTTTGATGATTCCGAGGTCCCCCTTGGTCGGCCGCTTTGGCTGCAGCGGCACCATCCTTCTGCCGGCACGCATGGACCGGATCCTTCCCACCACGGCAAGGGCTGGAGTGAACTCGGTCGTGATAAAGACGCCATGGGGCCTGAGGGCGCAGCGGCATTCGGCGAACGTGCGCTTCGCGGCGACATCAAAAATGAGGTCATAGCGCCCGCCGTCTTGGGTGAAGTCGTCTTGTGTGTAATCGAGGGCGTGGTCCGCGCCCAACTCCTGCACCATTTCGAGATTGTCAGTGCTGCACACACCGGTCACCTCGGCCCCGTAGGATTTCGCAATCTGCACTGCGAAGCTCCCCACGCCACCGGATGCCCCGTTGATCAGGGCCTTCTGCCCCTCCCTGATCGCCCCCACGTCCCGCAGCGCGTGCAGGGCTGTGGAGGCTGCCGCCCCAACAGCCGCAGCCGCCTCGAAGGTCAAACCCCCCGGTTTGAGCTGGATTTCATCCCTTTTGACACACGCATATTCGGCAAAGCACCCGTTGCCGGTGGACCCGAAAACCTCATCTCCCGGCTGGAAATCGGTTACACAGGGCCCAGCAGCCTCGACCCGCCCGGCCAAGTCTATCCCCAGCACCTCGTGCTTCGGCTTGAAGAAACCGGCCATAATACGCGTGATAAATGGTGACCCGGTGAGGAAGTGCCAGTCGAGCCAGTTGACGGAAGCGGCATGGACTTTGACCAGGACCTCATTGACATCGACGGAGGGTACATCGATTTCCTGGAGCCGGAGCCCTTCGGGGGGGCCATACCTATCGTAGACCATTGCCTTCATGGCGTTGCCGTGCCTTTCCCATTGGAGCCCTGCTTCAGCCTCAATCGCTCTTCAGACGGCACTCTCCCGGATACCGAAGATCACGAGGTAGAAGCCCAAAATCAGTTCGAAAGCGACCATGGGCAACATCATGACCATGTTGGCGTTCTCTGGCAGATCGACGACCAATGCCAAGACAGAACCCAGAGCGAACACGACAGCACTGGCTACCCCGTAGATGGCCAGGGCGACGGGGATTACCCGGCCCTTGAGGAACAAGTAGTTGTTGAACAGGCTACCAATTGACAGGAAGACGAAGGAAGTCCAGACAGCCAACGTCGACGCAGCGATGAGAATCTGGCCAAGAATCTCGACATCCCCCATCCCGGCCGCGGACGATGTGATGGCTGAACGGCCCAATGTCAGCACCAGGTAGTCCGGAATCTTCGCCCCCGCCTGGAGCACAACCTCCGCGATCCGCCATCCCAAGGCAAGGAGGGCTAAGTAATGGTTGATGGGTCTCAGGACGACGTACAGCGAAAACGCCAGGGACATGACCGCGACCATGGCCAAGAAATCGATCGAGACGGCCGTCCGATATTGGACTGCGTTGGCTGCCACGAGGCCGAGAGTGCTGGGGATATCCGCTGCGTTGATAAGCTTACCCTTGAGCGCCAAGTTGGCCACAAGAAAAGCCAACACAGTCGATACATAGAGCGCACCAGTAATCCTGGAAACTCGCTTCCGGTCCATTCCTGCCTCCTGAACCGCGTTTCAACGCCTGCAAATTTCGATTGGCCATATTGAGCATATCCGGAGAGTGGGGCCAGTGTCATACCTCCAAATCCTGCCCAACATGGGCGCAAACGAAATCTCAAATATGGCGATCCCGCGTTTAGATCTCCGGTCGTCGGAAGTAAGCCCGTCTTCCGATCAACAGAACCCCCGCTGCGATCACGCCCAGGAACAGGAAGAGATATGTCTGGAGGCAAGGGCCTGGCCAGTTCAGAATCGCAAGCTCATACGTCCCTTGAATGATCGCGTTGGCGATGAGCATGATCCCCCAGAAGAGCCCCAGCGCCCAAGCAAATCGCCTTCCCCGTCTGAGCTCGATGGCAAGGTAAATCCCCAGGATGCCGATCCACAGCTCTTCCCACAGCGGTTTGAGCATGCTCAGATTGAAGTATCCGAGCGCCGCCGGTTCGATGGTCCTGACATCGAACTGAGATCCGGCGTACTTCAGCCCGTGCTCGATGATGACGGTCCCTCCACTCAGCAAGAGCAGGGGCACGGTCCATAGGAGAAATAGGATCGAAAGGGCCATTATGACAATCCATACTAATCTGGAAGTTCCCTTCCCCGCGGACATTGAGCTTCTCCTCATCTCCATCCCTTGGCATTTGATTCTGCCCCCACGATTTTCGAAGCCTACTCCCTCTTCTCCCGATAGACCGAGACGAACCAGAGCAGGCCGATGCCGGTGAAGAACGCTCCCAGCCCAGCAAATACATGAAAAAAGGCCGCGATGGCTTCGGATGCATCCATGTTCTCCTCCTTCTCGTCGCGAGTTCTCGAAACGCGCGATGGGCCCCAAACTGCGCCCACCCTTCAAATGCAGTCTAAGCACGACTAGACCGCGTGTCATACCCCGAAAGGACTATTCAAAGGGTTAATTCAATCCAATTCGAAGGGAAAAGAGCGAGATATTGAAAATCGAAGAATGGCGGCCAGCGATCAAGTGAAGGGCAGGATACCCAGCGCCCTTGCCTTGGAGATTGCCTGCGTGCGGTTGTTCACATCGAGTTTGCCGTAGATATTCCGCGTGTGGGCCTTGACGGTGTTGACGGATAGAAAGAGGCGGGCGGCGATCTGCCGATTGGTCAAGCCCTCGGAGATGTGCTGCAACACATCGATCTCGCGCTCGGTCAACTGCTCAACGAGATGGGACTCTTGGGCTTTATGCGTTGACGGAGCCGCAGCCTCCGGTTCAGGGACCGGGAACGCACCCAGCAGCCGTTGCGCGTATCCCCCCGCCGCCTCTCGAGCCGCGGCCTCATAGAGCAGGCGGGCCATCGGAGGTCCCTCATCCAGGAAGATACGCACGAAACCAAGCGGTTCGGCGAGGGCAAGCCCCCTCCCCAGCGAATCCAACGCCCGGTTCGTATCTCCCCAGGCTTGCAGGTCAAGCGCCTGGAGAATCAAGATTTCGATCACCCTCGATTTCCGCCCGGCCGTTTCCGCACCCTCGAGCAACGCTGCTAGAAGCCTCAAGGATTCTTCCATCCGTCCCAGGCGCATGAGCACTCGGGAGAGCGTGATGTATTCCACCTCGTGCAAATAGGTCGGCTGCCCATCGACCTTAAGCCCACGCTCCATCACCCAGTAGGATGCCGCGTCCAGCCTACCCTGAGCAAGCCAAGTGCGGGCCTGCCAGGCGGCCATCTGCGTTGGGATCCATGCAGGCATTTCGCTGTCCCGGGCCATTCTCTCAACCTTTCGCAACACGTTCTCGAGGCCGGCAAGATCCCCCATGGAGAACAGGACCCGGGCCAGGCACAAGTTGCTCCATCCGATCATGGCTACATCCCGACCCCTCTCGGTCAGACCCACCCCTTTCTCAGCCCGGTCAATGGCCTTGCCCAACTGATCCATCTCCGCGAGCACTTCCCCCCAGATTGCCAACAAGTAGCCAGCCGCGACCGTCTCCGATCTCCCAAATTCGCGCGCGGACCCTATCTGCCGCTCACATAGATCGATGATCTGCCTCAGCTCTCCCCGCTGCCTGAGCGTCTCGGCAAGCCGCAGATGGGCGAGCATGAGCAGGTAGATATCACCTGTCGCTTCACTCGCTACCACGGTATCCCATCGGGCTTTGTAAGCGGCCTGCATGTCGCCCTGGTTTGCATGGGCGTCTCCCATGGCAATCAAGGCCGCGCTGCGCCAAAAGAGGTCCGTCTCGGGCAGATTGCCCAGCGCCCTGTGCGCCGACTCGAGGGTGGCAGACACATCCCCCGCGTAGGACGCCAGAAACGCTCGGATCGTCGCCGCTCTCCCCACCAGCCTCGATCGATCCGCGACTGCGGGGCCATATTGCCCTGCGTGGGCCTCAGCGCTTTGATCGGGGTTGGTGAGGAGGATCTCGTCCAGGGAGGCTAGGCTTTCAGCCGCTGCCGCCAATTGGCCGCCGGTGAATAGATTCCAGGCTTGCAGCAGACATAGCTGCGGATTGGCGGCCACCAGATCGGCCGGCAGCGCTGCCAACCAGCGCCGGAGCTTCATATGCTCACCGCCCTGGTACATGACGTCGAATTGCGTTTCGATCATGGCCGCTGCGCGCTCATAATCCCTGCCGCGCAACGCATGCTCGATGGCCGGATCAATGAATCCGTTTTCCGCATACCATAGGCTGGCCAAGCGATGCAGGCCGGGTACTTGATCCGGATGCGACTGGCCCAAACGCTGTCGCAAGAAATCCGCGAAGAGCGGATGATACCGGTACCATCGTCTTTGGGCATCCAGGGGAAGGAGAAACAGGTTGCGCCTCTCCAGGATCTGCAGTGTCGAAGTTCCAACGGCTTCGCCCACGAGCGCGTCGCACAAGGGCCCTGTCAGGCGGTCGAGAATGGCGGTCTTTATCAGGAATCGCTGGATCGACTCTGATTGCTTTTCCAGGACCTCCTCAACGAGATAGTCGAGTACGAAGCGATGGCTCCCAGAGAAGGCTTCGATGAAATCGCCTCTATCTTCCAGCCCCTGCATCGAAAGGGCGGCCAACTGTAGGCCAGCGATCCAGCCTTCGGTGCGCGCTTCCAGGGCCTCGATGTTCTTCTCCGAGAGTCCGAGCCCCATCACCTGGTTGAGAAACTCCGCCGACTCTGCGAGCGTGAAGCGCAGATCCGATGCTCGCAACTCAGCGAGCTGATCCTGGGCCCGCAGGCGGGCCAAGGGAAGATTCGGATCCACTCGGGTGACGAGCGCCAAATGCACGCTTGGAGGCATGTGCTCAAGTGTGAAGAGCAAGGCATCATCAACCGCGGAAGATTCGACGACATGGTAGTCATCGAGCACCAGCACCATCCTGCCGGGTGTGGCAGCGAAGGCGTTGACCAGCGCGGTCAGCACGTCCTCGTACGGGGGCGCCTGAGGAGAACGGAGCATGCCAAGGATCCGTTCCTCCGTCTTCCCTTCAAGGGCCCCGAGCCGGCTGAGGGCGACGATCATGTAGGTCAGGAACCGCGTCGGATCGTTGTCCCCTTCGTCCAGCGAGACCCAGGCGACTTGGCCCCTGTTGGGGCTTTCACTGGCCCCAGCCGCGCCCACGTCCGCCACCCATTTGCTGATCAGTGTCGTCTTTCCAAAACCCGCCGGAGCCGAAATCAGGCTCATCCTGCGGCTCAGGCCCCTGTTCAACTGTTCTATTAGCCGCGGCCGCGAGACGAGATTCGCCCGCGCAGGGGGAATAAATAGCTTCGCACTGAGTATCTCTCGGGGAGACATGCACGCACCCCATCCCTACGTCTCTGGCAGTATATATCCTGAAGAAAGGTGGCTCAAGTTCAAGAGCGGGTAGGGAATTGTCCGCCTACCAGGCAAGACCGCGTGCTGCTTCCCAATAGCCGCCAACCCGGCCGTTCACGCAGCCTCGCTCCGCCCATCCCCATCATCCCAGCCCAAGACGAAGGCCTGCGCCGCTCCGAACACGCGTTTGGCGCTTGACATTTATGCATTTCGCATATATGCTATATGAAGATAAGTATCCGGGAGGACCCCATGCAGAAGCCAGAGGCGGAAGGCGACGTGGCGGAGGTTATCTCCGAAGTTCGTCTCACGGACGACTTCCCCCGCCCCGCTGTGTCTGTCGATGTGGCGGCACTGAGCGCCCATGAGGGGCATCTTTGGGCGCTCGTGATCAAGCGGCGAAAGGCTCCGTATCGAGAATCCTGGGCGCTGCCTGGAGGTTTCATCGGGATGCAAGAGTCGCTTGACCAAGCCGCCCAGCGCCTGCTGTCCGACGAGGCTGGCTTGAAGGATGTCTACCTGGAACAGCTCTATACCTTCGGAGAACCGGATCGAGATCCGCGGGCGCGGGTCATCACCGTTGCCTACTATGCGCTCGTCGCCTGGCGCCGCCTGCAGCATCTGCAATCCAAAGAGCAGCCCACGTTGATGAGGCTGGATGTGGAATGGTCGGGGGAGACGGGCGGCCCGGTCGATTTGCTCGATGAAGGAGGCAAACGCCAGGCGATCGCCTTCGACCACACTGATATCCTGGGCATGGCTGTGAAACGCATTCGGGGCAAGCTGGACTACGTCCCCATCGGGTTCCAATTGCTGCCGGAGCGCTTCACCCTGCGCCAGCTTCAACAGGTCCACGAAACGATTCTGGGCAACCCGCTGAACAAGGATTCCTTTCGGCGGCGCATGCTGTCGTCCGGGCTACTCGAGGCCACCGGGGAGCGCGAGCAGGATGTTGATCACCGTCCCGCCGAGCTCTACCGCTTCACGAGACGCTCGGCGATATAGCGGGGAAAGGAGACATTCCATGGCTGAAATCCGGAATTACGGGATCCTGCATCATCTGCGATCCGAACCATCGGCGCATATGCTGCGCTTCCGGGGCGGCCGGCTCGTCGCCAGCGGCGCCGGCATGGCCTTCTGGTTCCAGTCCCTCTCGACGGCGCTGGCCGAAGTGCCGCTGGACGATCGTGAGCTTCCCTTCTTGATCGGCGCCCGCACGCTCGACTTCCAAGAGGCATCGATCCAAGGCGCGTTGACCTTTCGCGTGGCCGATCCGGAACGGCTGGCGAGCCGCATTGACTTCAGCATCGACCTACGCGAGGGCCGCTACCTTCAGAGGCCCCTTGAGCAGCTCGCAGACCTCATCATCCAGTTCGCCCAGGGTTTTGCCATCGAATACCTCAATCAAACCCCGCTTCGGCAGGTGCTTTCCCAAGGTCTGCCCGAAGTGCGTGCGCGCATCACACGGGGTCTCGGGAATAGCCCGGAACTGGCAGCCCTGGGGATCGAGTTGGTGGCGGTGCGGCTGGAAGGGATCTCCCCATCCGCCGAGGTGGAAAAGGCGCTCCAAGCCCCGGCACGAGAGTCGATCCAGCAGCGGGCGGATCAAGCAGCCTTCGAGCGCCGGGCGAAGGCCGTGGAGAAGGAACGCGCCATCGCCGAGAACGAGCTGCAGAACAAAATCGAATTGGCTCGCCGCGAGGAGACTTTGATCGCTCAACAGGGTCTAAATGAGCGCAGACGGGTGACTGACGAAGCGGAGACACGCCGGTTGGAAGCCGAGGCAGAGGCGACCCGGCTCAAAGTGCGTCGCCAGGCCGAGGCGGAGGGGATCGATCTGCTGCAAGGTGCTCACAACCGGGCGGAGGCGGACCGCATGGGGATCTATCGGGAGCTACCATCTGACGTATTGCTTGGGCTCGCTGCCCGGGAGTTGGCTGGGAAGCTGGAGCACATCGACTACCTGAATGTGGCTCCCGAGACGCTCAGCCCACTCCTGGCCGGTTTGATGGCTGCCGGCAAGCGGAAGCTGGAAAATGCGGAATGACGCGGTGGGGACGAGCGTCCCTCGGGTGATCGTCATCACCCGGGCAACGGCGTATGAACGCCTGCTCCAACAACACGGAACGTCCGGGCAAGCGCGCTTCTTTCTCGAACGCCGAGGGGTTGCCTTGGAGACTCTATTGGAAATCCATGCCCGGCAGGAACGCGCCCTCAAGCTCGTTCAGGGATCCATCCCTCGCGATTGGCGTCGAGGCAGAATCGATCGAGAAGGACTGGATCGGTTCTTGTTTGAGGACCGCGATGTGGTGGTGGCGGTGGGGCAAGATGGCCTGGTGGCGAACGTGGCCAAATATCTACGGGGGCAACCCGTCATCGGCATCAATCCCAGCCCTGACCGCTACCCAGGGGTGCTCGTCCCTCACCTTCCCGAAGCAGCCGCTGAGTTGCTGTTGGCGGCCGGGCGCGGGCACGCCGAGATTCAGCGCAGGACAATGGTGGAAGCTCGTCTGGATGACGGCCAGCAACTGTTGGCGCTGAATGAGATCTACGTCGGGCACGCCAGCCATCAGTCCGCCCGCTATCGCCTGAGGTGGGATGGCCGCGAAGAGCGCCAGTCGTCTTCCGGCCTGATTGTGGCGACCGGCACAGGGGCCACTGGCTGGGCCCGCTCTATCCACCAGGAGAGGGGATCTTCCCTCGAGCTGCCCGATCCAACTGATCCGAGATTGGCTTTCTTCGTTCGTGAAGCCTGGCCCTCCCCCGACTCAGGCACCGCGCTGACCGAGGGCCTTTTGGAAGGACGGGAAGGCCTGCGGATCCTCAGCGAGATGGAGAATGGCGGGGTAGCCTTTGGTGACGGGATCGAAGCGGATCACATGGACCTCTTGTGGGGCCAGCAACTGGTCGTCGGCCTGGCGCGTGCGCGCCTAAACCTGGTGCTCGGCACCTAGGGAATTCACGCCGCACTCCGCTACCTTCCGGATTCAGCCGCCTGGGAACTTGGCAGGCGGATCAGGAATGTAGTTCCCTCCCCGAGTTCGCTTTCGGCCCAGATCTGGCCCCCATGCAGTTCGACGATCGACCTGGCGATGGCCAGGCCCAATCCCGCCCCACCGGTCTCTCGACCCCGGGATTTGTCCGTTCGGTAGAAGCGTTCGAACACGCGGGGCAGGTCCTCCGGCGCGATCCCGGGGCCGGTATCCTGCACGGCCAGCTCCACCTCGTCATCATAGCGTCTTGCGCCCAAGGTGATCCGGCCGCCATGCGGCGTGTGCCGCAGGGCGTTGCTCAGCAGGTTGCCCAGCACCTGCGCCATGCGGTCCGGATCAATGGACAGGTCTGGCAGATCCTGCTCCACCTCCGTCGCCAATGAGATCCCTCTCTTATCCGCAAGTGGCCGGTGGGCGGCGATTGCCCGAGCAAGCAGGGTTCTTGGCTCCACCCGCCGGCGCACCAAGCTCAATTCCCCGGTCTCCACCCGAGAGAGGGTCGCCAGATCTTCGATCAAGCGGCTCAGTCGCCCGGCCTCCTCGCGGATGATTTCGAAGGTCTCGGATGAGGGGGGCAGGACGCCATCATCGATGGCATCGACGTGCCCCAGGATAAGGCTGGTGGGAGTGCGCAGCTCGTGGGCGATATCCGCCGTCATCTGGCGCCGCATATCGCGCGCCTTCTTTAGCTCGGCGCTCATCCGATTGAATGAGGCCGCCAGCTCTCCCAACTCGTCGCGCGAACGCACTGTGACCTGTTGGTCGAGATCGCCCTCCGCCACCGCGCGGGTCGCCTTGGTCAGTTCGCTGATCGGACGGGTGAGTGTTCGAGCCAGCAGGACCCCCAGGATGAGCGACACGGCCGCCGCCCCCACTGCGCCGGTCGCCAGAGTCCTGTTCATGCGGTTCAAGAACAGGGCCTCGGCTGGGCTGCGCCGGAACTGCTCCCGGGGCGCGATCAGCCATCCAACCGTCTTTCCGCCGACCTGGAGGGGTGTGGCGGCGGTCAGAACCACCTCGCTCACATGCTGCCCGGGCCGAAATCCTGGGCCACCCAAGAGGACGACGCCTTCTTCATCGATGAGAGTCGGCCCGGCGACCCACCGTGCTCCTGGCCGTTCTCTGGCAAAAGGGATCTCTCCCGGGAAGAGAAAGCGAGGGCCGATGCCCTGCCATCCATCATGAAGGGAGTAGTACTCCTGCAATTGGTCAATGAATGAAGCCTGATATTGGTCAAAGATGAATCGACCGAACTCGCTCTCTGTGGTTCGGCTGGCAAAGAGGGCGATGAATCCCACCCCGATCAATCCCACAATCAGAAAGGCAACCAGAAGCTTAATGCTCAGGCTCAGGCGCATGCCGATCTAATCCTTTGCCAGCCGATATCCGACGCCGTATACCGTTTGAATGTAGCGCGGCGAACCGGGATCCGGCTCAATCTTAGCGCGCAGGTTCTTGACGTGCACGTCAATCGTGCGTTCGTATCCCTCGTGGGAGGTCCCCTGCACTCGATCCAGCAGTTCCAGCCGGGAGAAGGCGCGCCCCGGAGCGGACATCAATGTGGCCAGCAAGTCGAACTCCGAGGGGGTGAGATCCACGGACTCGCCGCTCACCGTCACCACATGCGCCTCACGGTCGAGGGTGATTTCCCCACTGCGCAGCACCTCGGCCCTGGGCGCGGTTTCCCCGACCCGCCGAAGAAGCGCTCGAATGCGGGCAAGAAGCTCGCGCGGCCGGAAGGGCTTCGTCACATAATCATCTGCGCCGAGCTCCAGCCCGATGACCTTGTCCTCCTCCTCGACTCTGGCCGTAAGCATGATGATGGGGGTAGCCCGTTCTCTGCGATGCAGCCGCATGAATTCATAGCCGTCCATTTCGGGCATCATGACGTCCAGGACAATCAGATCCGGCTTCTCGTGCCGCGCCTGGAAAATGGCCTCGCGGCCATTATAGGCTTTCACGACTCGAAAGCCGGCTTGCTTGAGATAAGCCTCGAGCACAGATACCAGCCGCTCTTCGTCATCCACCACCATGATCGTCTTCGCCATCTCGTACCTCGTCAATCTTCTTCCGATCGGTCGACCAACCGGCCGCAGCATGCTGCGCTCCTGCGGCTGCCGGCGAAGAATCAATCACTTGACCGTAGACGATCCACCCAGTTCATTCCCCCTTCAACAGGCGTCGCTCTCGCCGGGAAATCCCACGCGCCGATCCCGGCGGGCTGGGCGGTCGCATGCGCGCCTCACTCATCCCCCTCACCCAACCACTGCGATACCAAAGCCTCAATGTCCATATCCCCCGCGTTCGGCAGCTCCCTCAGCGCCTCGGTGAGCGAGCTGCGCACCTCATCCACGTCGCCGCCGGCCCCCTCGATAATCGACGCCAGCGTCTCACCGTCGTTGATCTTCGCCTGGATTTCCTCCCCGCTGAGACCCGTCGCATCTTCCACGACGCCATATACCACGCTGAAGGGCCCCCTTTCCTGCCCCTGGGAGATCTTCCCCGTCTTGATCTCTAACGCACGGACAACCGCCCCTATGAGCGCTACTTCCTGAAAGCTGCCGTCATCCCCTCCGGCGAACTGCGCCCGGCGCGTGGCCAAGGCTTCTGGGTCCATGCCCTCCGTGAAACCGCTGTTGGGCCCGCCTTCTGGAACGCCGCCGAAAAACCCACCCCCCTGATCTCCACCGGGGCCGCCTCCCTGGAAACCGCCCGGCGGCACGGAGAACACGAACGCCCCTTCAGGGGGAACAAGGCCGCCGAAATCCCCTCGGTCATCCCCGCTGCCCGCGGTGAACACACCCCGTCCAACGCTCAGCTCTCCCTTCTCGATCATGCTCGCCAGACCATCATTCGTCAGCTTCATCTCCGCTATGGCCCCAATCTGGTCGGAACTCATGCCCTCCTGTATCTGATTATAGATGGCATCGATCTCCTGCGGCGCGGCGGTGTCGCTCGTCACCAAGCTGCGCGCGGCCTGCCACAGAGGCAATAGTTCCGCTGCCTGAGTTTCATCGACGGCCAGTTCCCCGCCTTCCAGCAGCAGGGTGCCTGCAGCGAGCTGCGTCCCGACGGAAAGGGCGTCACCGTAGTTGTCCTGAAGGCGCGGGCTCTCGCCGGATGGCCCCGCCGGGCTGCCCGCCACCCCATTTGGGGAACCGCACGCCGCCAACATCGCCGCCAGTGTCAAGCCGATCAAGAGAGAGAACCCTCTCGTTCTCATAACCTTCTCCTTTCTTTCATTCATGCCGCAGCGCCTCAATGGGTTCGAGTTGGGCGGCCCGATTGGCCGGGTAGAACCCGAAGAATATGCCCACGCCCGAGGCAGAGATGAACGCCAGAACGATCGATGAGAGCGCGATCACGGTGCGCAGGTCGCTCACTGCTCCGAAGACCAATGCCCCACCCACGCCGGCGAGGATGCCGATCAACCCCCCGGCCAAGCTCAGGACCACCGCTTCCGTCAGGAACTGCCAGCGGATGTCACTCGGAGTGGCGCCGACCGCTTGCCGGATGCCGATCTCGCGCGTCCGCTCCGTCACGCTCACCAGCATGATATTCATGATGCCGATCCCACCGACGATCAGCGAAACTCCGGCCACCCAGGCGAGAAGGTTGCGGAAGGCCGCGGTCGTCGCCTCCTGTGTGTCGATGATATCCTGCTGCGTGGTGACCGTGAAATCGGCCTCCTCGAGCGACACATCGTGGCGTTTGGCGAGCAGGAAGGAGAGCTGCTGAATGACGTTGTCCATGACGTCTTGGCTCTCCACCTTCACGTATATCACCCGCACCCGATCCCCCATGAAGCGCGCGAATTGGCTGGGGGTGAACTTCTGAAAGACCACTGTGATTGGCGTGTAGAGCTGCGAATCAAAATCCACTCCGCTCACCGTCCCCCGATGGGCAAAGGCGCCGATCACGGTCAGTTTGGTTCCGCCCACATTGACCACCTGGCCGATGGGATCCGCATCGCCGAAGAGCTCCTGGGCCAGGGCAGCGCCCAAGACGGCAATCTTCTGCTTGCGGTCCACCTCTTCTTGATTGAAGTACCGCCCTTTATCCAGCTCCACATCGCGCACGGCGGGAAAACCCGCCGTGGATCCGAGAATCGTCACATTCTCGAGCGTCACATCGCCGGCCCTCACCGTTTCCACCGAGGATTGCTCCACAACGACGGCTTCCACGCCTGCCACCTGATCCGCGATGGCAAAAGCGTCGTCGTAGACCAAGCCACCGCTGGAACCGCCCTCCGCGAAGCCGCCCGTGCGCGGCCCTCCCCGGCTGAATCCCGCCCGGACGTAGACCAGGTTCGATCCCAGGCCCGTAATCTGCTCTTCGATGGACGCCTCGGTCCCGGCGTTGATGGAAACCATGACAATGACGGAGGCGACACCGATGATGATGCCGAGCATGGTCAGGAGCGAGCGCAGCTTATTGTTCCCGATGCTTTCCAGTGCGAGGCGGATCAGCTCAGTCGGATTCACGGTCCTTCCCTTCCGCGGTCCCACTGGCGGGTCCGTGACCGTTGTGAATGACTTCATCAATTCGCCCGTCGACGAGGTGGATGGTGCGCCCCGTGTGGGCAGCGATCCCCGGGTCGTGGGTGACCATCACAATCGTGCGCCCATCGTCATTCAGCCTGTGCAGCAGCTCCATGATCTCCTCGCCGGATTGGCTGTCCAGGTTGCCGGTGGGCTCATCCGCCAAGATCAGGAGCGGATCGGCAACCAACGCACGAGCAATCGCCACTCGCTGCTGCTCCCCGCCGGACATCTCCCGGGGCAGATGGTGCGCGCGGTCGGCCAACCCGACCGCCGCGAGCAATCCGCGGGCCATCGCCTCCCTCTCCTCAGGTGCCCGTCTGTGATCCCGTGAATAGAGCAGGGGCGTCATCACATTCTTCAATGCGGAGGTCCGCGCCAGCAGATTGTGGGATTGAAAGACAAAGCCGATGCGCTGGTTGCGGATGTGCGCCATCCGGGTTCGGTCCAGCTTGCTGACGTCCACCCCATCCAGGATATAGCGGCCGTCCGTCGGCCGATCCAGGCATCCGAGGATGTTCATCAGAGTACTCTTGCCGGACCCCGACGGCCCCATGACGGCCACGAACTCCCCTTTATTGATCGTGATGCTCACCTCGTCCAGTGCCGCCACGCTGATCTCCCCCATGCCGTAGATCTTGCTGACGCCGATGGTCTGGATGATCACCTCCTCAACCATTACTGGGTCTCCACAACCCCGGTGCTCACCACCTCTCCGACCTCCAATCCGGACTTGATCTCCGCGAAGGTGAGGTCATTCAGACCCACCTCCACCGGGCGCAGTTTCAATTGTCCATCTTCATCCACCACGAAGACCGCATATTCGCCGGGCGAAATCTCATGCAGCGCTTCGACGGGAACCAGCGCCACCCCCTGGGCCCGCGCCGCGATGACGTCCACGGAGGCGTTCATGCCCAGCAGCAGTTGATCTGCGGCGGAGCTCGGGATCTCATCCAGCCTGGCCAACCCCCGGATGGCAGACAGCCCGCCTGAGGTGTACAGGGAGGGGTCCACGTTGATGACGGTCCCTGTGAATACCTGATCGGGCAAGGCATCGAAAGTCGCCTCGACCTCGTATCCCACCGCCACATTGTCCACATCCGTCTCATCCAGGTAGATGTCCAGATAGAGCTGATTCAGATCCGCCATGGTTATGAAAGGACCGGAAACGCTATCGCCCACCTGCACATCCACAGCCAGGATGGTGCCATCGATGGGCGCCACGATGACGGACTGATCGAGCTTGTGCCTCGAGACGGCGAGATTGGCCTGCGCGGTCACAAGCTGGAGCTGGAGCCGGGCCGCTTCGTCCGGATCGGGCCCGTCTTTCAACCGGTCCCATTCGCGCTGAGCCATCTCCACATTCGCGCGCGCTTCTTCGAGTTTGGCTTCCAAGATGCCCCGCTCGGTCCCGGTCGCGCCGCCTTGCAGCCAATTCACATACCAAACAGCTTGATCATAGGCTTTCTGGGCGTCCGCCAGTTCGATCTTGGCCTGCGCCTTGGCGCCGCCAGATGCGTGGTCCAAATTCGTCCGCGCCTGAGCGAGCCGTTTCTCAGCCACCTTCACCTCGGCTTGAGCGGCACTGAGGGTAATCGCCGTTGCGCGGTTCCCGGGCTGGTTAAGATTCCATTGATACTCCGCCTCATCCAGGGCGTCCTGCGCGTTTGCGAGATCCAAGTGCGCCTGCGCGGCCGCCAGATCAGCGCCTTCGTTCAGATCTGCCAGCGCTTGCTGCGCCTCCAACACGGCCAGCTCATCCGTGGACACATCCAACTCCAATTGCTCGCGATCCCCCTCCTTCGCGAGCACATCCCCCGTTTGGACCCCATCACCAGGGCTGACGTTGAGCTCCGCAACCTCGCCGCTTGCCCCAAAACCCAACTCCTTCTCATCAGCGACTCTCAGGGTGCCGGATCCGCTGGCGTACAGCGTTATGTCGCCCTGACGCACGACCGTGGTCCGGAGCTCGGGTTCACTTGGGGCCTGACTTGGGAAATACACCCACCGGTAGTAGCCGAACCCGCTGGCGATCAATACGGCCGCCAGGCCCAATCCAATCAAGACGCTCTTTCTCTTCAACGCAGATATCATGATTCCCCTCCCCACCTGCTTGGAGCGGCAACCCTCGCGCAAGTATAGGTAATGGATATGAAGCTGGAGTGAGGAAGTTGTGTAAGTATTATGAAGGTGCTTCGGGGTTCCAACCTTCTTTCCCACTCGCAAACAGGCACAAGCCTCCTAAAGAAGACTCGGGGATGCGCCGGCGCCTGAGGCGGACAGGCCCAATGTGACTCGCAGTCCGGCAGAACCGGTTGCCTCTCTCGTCGCCCCACCCATTGGAACTCCGAGCACAGCGTTCGAGCGGAGAGAGTGACACCTCCCTCCGCTCGCCGGTCGCCCGAACGGATTTCCTCCTCATGCTGGTTCGTTCCCCAGGCCCAGGACTCTGCCGGGCTCGAATTGCGCTACCTGCCCCAGCCAAATCCGGGCCCAAAGCCGCGCAAACGGCCTCCGAGGAAGCCGAGGTCGAACCCCTGCAGCAGCCAGTCCCCTTGCTCCTGGGTCAGGCGCCCGCTGTCGACCGCGTCTTGGACCGCTTGCCTGGCCGCATCCTGGCAGGCGGTTTCGACCGCCTGGCGGAGGTCCGCCAGATCCACGCCGGCCCGATCCGCCAGGTCCGCAAGGGTTCTGCCACCCCAGAGTTGGGTGGACAGCTCATCCTCTGTCATGTCCAGCGCCTCCGCGGCCGCTGCCAGACCCTCCTGCCCACACCTCCCGCGACCAAAGCCGATCCCCCGGCCGAACCTGCCTGGGCCAAAGCCGAGGCCATCAAATCGTGAGGGACTGACGTTTACTTGTGCCGAGCTAGCGGAGGGCTCCTGGGCTTCGCTCTCAAACGCCCGAAAACCCAGCAGCGCACCCGCGCCCAAAAGCGCCACAACCGCAATTCCCCCGATCTTCGCCAACTTGCTCATTAACGCTCACCTCCATACGGGTGATCCTACGCTCTTCGAAACTGGCCCGGTGCCCGACCATTGTGCCCGGGCCCCGCGATTCCTCAACTTTCCTCGATAGACAAACTCCTTTCACCCAGGAGCCTCCTGCGGAAGCGCCGGCCATCAAGCAACCTGCTTCAAGATAGCGAAGAGTTGTTCAGGACTTATGAAGAGTCGATTTGGATTGTGTAGGCTCCGACAGGTGAACGGTGTCCCGGCCGGTGGGGGATCATGGGCGTCCGGGGCCGGGGGGTGCGATCGGGGGCACTTCGCGCAGGAGCCGGTATGAGGCCGAACCCTACGATCTTGCTTCTGGGGGGGTCGGGCAGCGCGCAGGGCAGCACTGCATGCCCCCCCTCCCCCGCTCAGCACGCCTGTCGCTACCCCTCGCGCAATCGGCGCACGTCACTCGAGATGGCTCTCCCGGCTATCTGTCTCTCCGCAGAGCGGCATGTCGGGAAAGGTTTGGCCTGCCGGGGCGCATCTGGAGAGGTGTGGGCGGTACGGGCTGGATTCTCGAGTTTACCACCCGGTATGAGTGACACTCGGACGAACCCGGCCTATCTCACCCCGGTGAGATACCAGGTGAGCATCTCCCCCCGGCCCTTGACTGGAACGATCCCGCGCGGCTCAAAGAGAAAATCATCCTTCAGCAGGTCATGGGTGACCTCGCTGACCTGGATCTTCCCGATCTCGCCCTGCGATTCCATTCGGCTGGCGATGTTGACCGTGTCGCCCCACAGATCGTAGTGGAACTTCGTCTTGCCGATCACCCCACCCACCATGGGGCCGGAGCTTATCCCCATCCGGAAGGCGATCTTCCTCCCGTTCCGCGCCGGAATGCGTTCGAGGCGTTCGCACATCTCCAACGCCATACGGGCCAGAGCCTGCGCATGATCCTCGCGCCGGCGAGGCGCTCCCGAGGCGACCATGTAGTTGTCCCCAATGGTGCGTATCTTCTCCAGACCATATCTTTCCACCACATTGTCAAACGCTGAGAAGACCTCGTTGAGCCAATCGACGATCTCACCCGGCTCCATATGCGCGAAGAGCGAGGTGGAGCCGACGATATCCGCAAAGAGCACGCTGGCGCAGTCAAAGTTGTCCGCGATCGTCTGGCCGCTCTCCTTCAGCCGCGGTGCGATCTCGGCCGGGAGCACGTTGAGCAATAGCTTCTCAGAGCGCTCCTGTTCCGCGTTCAGCAATTGATAGGCCCTGTCCTTCTCCTTCACGAAGTAGTAGAGCAGGAAGAATGCGATCCCGGACACCGCACCGAGGTTGAGCATGAAGAAAAGCGGCACGATCATCTCCGGCGGCAGATTGTTATGGTGCCGGGTGTAGGGCTGCAACAGGCTTCCGAGCACCAGAAAGCCGATATACATCAACATCCAGCGGGGCGCCTTTTCCGGCCGGTCGAAGACGAGCGCCGCCATGGGACACAGCAGCGACCACAAAACGACCGCGCTGGAATTGACATAGCCTCCGAGCGCAACCATCAACAAGAACGGGAGCAGCAGGATCAGCACCAACTGCGCGCTGCGATAGAGCTCGTAACGTCGCGTAAGGAGGAATGCGACAAATGTCAAGAGCGAGAAGCCGCTGTAACTCAGAGGGATGGCTCCCGCAAGCGGTTCGCCAAAGGCCAGGTACAGCACCCCCCAGAGCGCCCCGGCCAGGATGACCAGGAAGCTGACGCGTACGAGCAGGGCTTTTCGGAGTTTCGACTCGGCGTCGTCGCCAGGCGCTGCCACCAGGTCCGCCAGGCGGCGGAGCAGGTCTTCTCCGGAGAAACCGCTGCCCAGGTCCATTTCAATCATCTCCTCCGCCTCAACGCTCGCCGAAGCCTCCAGCCGCTCCCCCCAACAGCATCGTCGCCGAGGCCACCTCTCCCGCTGCGCGCTGGCCGCGGGCGCTGGCCAGCTCGATTGTGAATGCTCTTCCGATCCCTTCACACCGCGCCGGTCGCAGTGATTCATGGACATTATAGATCACCATAGTCCCTAAAAACAACCGGAGCCGTCTCGACAGCGGCCAACCGGCTCGTGGCGACGTGCAAGTGTTCTCGGGGTGTTTCGGAAGATAAACCGGAGGCCAGGACGGCGCGGCGATCGGGCGAATCCTTTCCCTCCACGCACAAATGACCGCCGGGGAGCCGAATGCAGTCCGCAGCGACTCCCCGGCCCATCCAACAATGGCTATCCGGCCCTGGGAAGCAGCAGCAATCCTTGTGGGCGAAACAGGTCTCACCCAGCCTTGGCTTGGATCACCCTGGGCCGACGAGTCCATTCGGACCATGCCAACGTCCGGAGGGTGGAATAGTAGGCCGAGAAGATCCCTTGGACGAGGAGCAGCAGCGGCCAGAGCAGACAACAGAGCGAAATCACGATGCCGGGGACGAACAGCAGCAGGCCGATCACCAGACCGAGGGCGAGCTGCAGGACGAAAAGGACCAGCGCCGCGCCAAAGTTCTCCACCAGCACCTCAAACCCGCGTCGATAGGAGTCAACCACACCGCGATCCTCCAGCATGCAGGCGCGATTGGCGAAGGTCCGCAGCAGCGCCAACCCGAGGCTGGCCAGCACCAGAATGCAGGCCACCCCTTCCGGACTCGGATGAACGGAAATATACTAAGGAGCTTGAAGAAAAATGCCTCTCCGCCGACGCCCGGCAGCGGGGTACGGAGGGTGGGTTTGCTCCTGGGGCGGGCGGGACGAATATGGCTGCTTTCTCGGAACGTGCGCGGTCAGAGGGGAGCCCGCTTGAACGACACAGGAACCATTTAGCTGCATCTGTTGAGGACTGGAGCCCGGCGTGAATATCATTGAGGTCAGCCATCTGACAAAATACTATGGCAAATCCCGGGGCATCGTGGATGTCTCCTTCAATGTCGCGGAGGGCGAGATCTTCGGATTCATCGGGCCGAACGGCGCCGGAAAATCGACCACCATCCGGCTGCTGCTCGCTCTGATCTACCCCACATCCGGAACGGCAAAGATCTTCGGTAAGGACTGCTTCCGATTCGGCCCTGAGATCCGGCAGGATATCGGTTACCTCCCCTCTGAGGTTTTCTACTACGAAGGTATGAAAGTCCTCGACCTGCTCCAGTACTCCGCTAGTTTCTATCACAAAGACTGTGCGCAGCGGCTGCACGAATTGGCCGATATCATGGAGCTGGACCTGAAGCGGCGCATCGATGATCTCTCATACGGCAACAAGAAGAAGGTCGGCATCGTGCAAGGCCTGCTCCACGAGCCAAGCGTGCTGCTGCTGGATGAGCCCACCAGCGGCCTCGACCCCCTGATGCAGCGCAAGTTCTTCGACCTCGTCCGGGAAGAGAATCGAAAGGGCGCTACCGTGTTCTTCTCCTCCCACATCCTGAGTGAGGTGCAGCGACTGTGCAGCCGGGTGGCGATCATCAAAGAGGGGAGCCTCATCGATCTCCAGGACATCAAGACGCTGCAGAAGGACACCTATAAGAAGATCCGCATCGAGGCGAAGGGGATCGACGAAGGGCGTTTTGCGATCGATGGCGTCATGAATCTGGAGAGGCAGGACGGAGCGGTCCGGTTCTTCTACAAGGGGAACATCAACACCATGTTGCGAATCATCAGCCAGCAAGAGGTGTCAGACGTCACCATCGAAGAGCCGACCCTCGAAGAAATCTTCATGCACTACTACGAGTAGGCAAAGAGCATGAATATCTACCGGCGCGAATTGAAAATGCATCTGCGATCGCTGATCATCTGGTCCGCCTCCATCGCGCTGACGATCCTGGTCTTCACGTCTATTTTTCCGGCCATCGCCAAAGACGCGGCGGTCCTGAAGGAGACCATGGCGCAGTTCCCCGAAGGACTGCTGATCGCCTTCGGAATGGCTGGGTTGGATCTCTCAACCGTCCTGGGATATTTCGGCTTCGTATTCCTATTCTGCCAGGTGCTGCTGGCGATCCAGGCGGCGAACTACGGCTTTTCCATGCTATCGATCGAGGAGCGGGAATTGACGGCCGATTTCCTGCTGGCAAAACCGGTGAGCCGCAGGCGAATCCTGCTCAGCAAGTTCTTCGCCGTGTTCACCGGGCTGACGATCACCAATCTGGTCGTCTGGATCAGCAGCTTTCTCTTCATCGGCCTGTTCAGCGGCGGAAAGAGCTATGAGTCGCGACCCCTTGTCCTTCTGCTCCTCAGCATCATCGCCTTCCAGCTGGTCTTCCTGACCACGGGCATGTTCATCTCGCTACTGGTCCGCCGGGTTAGAAGCGTGACCGCATTTTCCATGGCGCTGTCCTTCGGAGCGTACGTGTTGGCCGCCTTCGGGGGAATGCTCGGCGACGTCAAGCTGGAGCTCATAACGCCGTTCAAGCATTTCGACCCCAACTATATCGTCAGCCATCAAGCCTATGATCCGAAGGCCCTCATCAGCGTGGGGCTTATCGCTATCTCAGCCGTCGGCACCTATGTGCTGTACCAAAGAAGGGACATCCCCGCACCGGTGTAGGGAGAGGATAAGATGAACATCACCTTGCGTGAACTCAAGGCCAACCTGAAGTCCTTGCTCATTTGGGCTGGGATTGTGATCCTCTTCGCCGTTGTGGGCTTCGCCAAGTTCTCAGCATACGAGGGCAATCCGCAGCTCCTGGCAATCCTGAATGACATGCCGGCTGCGATTGTCGACGCCCTGAACCTCAGCGCCTTCAATTTGACCACGGTGACCGGTTTCTATGGTGCCATGTTCACCTATTTCGCGCTGATTCTGTCCATTGGCGCCGCCATGTGGGGCAGCGATATTGTCTCCAAGGAGGAGCGGGACAAAACGGTTGAGTTCTCACTGACACTTCCCGTGCGAAGGAGCACGCTGGTGACGGCGAAGTCGCTCGCCGCGCTGGTCGACTGCATCGCGCTTCTACTGATCACCTGGGGGTCCATCCTCTATGGGGCCTCGCAATATCAGACAGACGCACAGTTCTACGACTTTGTTACCCGATCGATGGTGGCGCTCTTTATCATGCAGTTGATCTTCCTGGCCGTCGGGTTATTCCTCGGATGCGCGATGCGGCACTACAAGCGGGCCGGCTCCATCGCCGTATCGCTTCTGCTGGCGACGTACATCATCTCCGTCATCACCGGCCTGGATCCGCAACTAAACTTCCTGGGCTACCTCTCCCCCTTCACATATTTCGACCCCGGCGCGCTGCTTCGCGGGGCGGGCCTGGATCCCGGATACCTGCTGCTGTCCGGAGCCATCATCCTGGCGGCGATGATCGGGGCGTATTGGTCCTATTCGCGCAGGGACCTGTACATTTAGCAGGGGCCGCGTTACGTCCTCGCCGGGACAGAGGCTGAATCGGAGTCCATCGCGGTCGCGCAGCGCCTGAGGGCAAACCGATCGCGATCGCGCTCGCTCTCGCTCCCACGCAAGGGCCCCTTCTCGGGGGAATGCCCGCGCCCGGGCGCGCGAATTCTATGTCGGCTGGCCATCGAATTCGCTATTGGACGCCGGCCCGGGAAGAAGAGGGATGCGGCCAAGTAGGCCGCATTCAACACGGAGATGATGGCCGCCGGCGCCAGAGATGTGCCGCCGGTCCCCTTAGGAAGGGTAACCTGTGATGGCCGCCCCCGCATGGATCAACCCTTGTCGGCTTCGCTTTCCTTTCCCTGAACCAGGTAGGGGCGAAAGAGATGCCTCATGACGGCGACACCCTCCTTGATTCCGTCGGCATCCAGGGCCCGGCCGCTCAGCTCGAGATTCACGGGCCAGAACTCACTGACCATCCAGCAAAGCTCGGTCAGTGCCATCACCTCCTGGGAGGTCTCCGGCCGAACCAAAACTCCTGCGCTGGCGAACGCCTCGATCAGGTACACGAATCCCTGGTAGCCGTCCCGGCGCACCTGTAGATAGCGGGCGTGCAACTTGCGATCGCTGCGCAGCAGGGCCGCCATCTCACGATAGGCGAACCGGTACTCCCAGATGAGCCGGTAGTTGCTGGCGATCATGGCTTCGAAATCCGTCAACTCCGGGGGCCGATCTACCGGCAGCTCGAAAGTCTCACCCCAGGCGGCGAACAATCGCTCGAATAGAGCGCGGATGATATCTCCCTTGTTGCGGAAGTAGTAATACAGATTTCCCGGGCTGATATCAATCGCGGCCGCAATATGGTTGGTCGATATCGCGGCCGTGCCGCGCTCATTGAACAGCGCTAACGCCGAGTTGAGGATCCTGTCCCGTGTGTTCATAGACCGTACTCCTTGTCGGTCGGATCAGCACAACGCCCAGGGCGACCAGCCAGCCCAGCCACATCAGGCTTCCCACCAGCCCAGCGGGTGCCAGGACTGGAAAACCGGGGATCGCGGTCGCCAGCAGTTCGCCTTGCGCCAGCCCATACACCCCGGCGGCGGCGAATCCGGCCCATGGCAGCCATCGGGGAATTCTCCGCTGCTGAAGCAGACTCACGCTCAGCAGTATCATCCACAGAATCGTGAATATCTGACCAATGTGCTCACCCAAGACGACGCCCCCATATTGGTGCATCGCTTGAAACACCGCAACGGCCACTTCACGAGTCGCCGGGGTCGCCTCCGGCGAGGTGTACAACCTCGCCAGTGACGGCACAACAAACGGCCACCGCAGCAGGCCGATGATCTGCGCGACCGCACCGGACGCCCCGAAGAACATGGCCAGCTCCCCCGTGGCGCGGCCTGCTGATGAGGGGTCGTCTCCCGCCAGCGCGCGCGGCAGCCACAGGATGCCCAGCAGGATAGGCAGGCCCACCCAGGCAAAAGCCAGCCAGGTCCAGACCAGCCCGGGCCCACCGGCGGCAAAGCGGGTCAATATCTCACCCGCCGGCTCGCGCAGGATGTCAGGATAGTCGAAATCCATCATCAGCAGCGTGTAGGGGACGTTGACTGCGATTGCGCCCAGAATGAGCAGGGCACCGGTGATCCTACGGAAATGTTGCGCTCTCATGGTGAATGCTCCTCCAGATAATAGAGTGTTTACTCTACTATTCTAGAGTATTTACTCTATTCTGTCAAGAGGCATTTTGGGAGAGAAATCTGAAGCGGATCTGGCCGGGCCCTGGCTTCGAGCGGTGGTGGGGGCGCCACCTCAGGGACATCCAACGGCGCATCACAGGAAACCAGCGCCAAGATGACGGTGCGCCTTCTGTCTCCACAACACCAAGAGCGGTGATGGGGAGCTGGGGCAGACGAGAAATCCAATCTGTGGACTTGGCTCTCATCGGAATGCCCAGAGCTTCCTCACGGCGCGCCCCGATCTCAATTGACATTCGCGGCCGCTCCACTCTGGGGTTAGGGCAGAGGGGGGGAAGCGCCCGGCTGGGCGCTTCCTTGTTTGTTTGGCTTTCACTTTGGAGAAACGAAAACATGGTTCGATCAGGCCGCCGGCACGCCCTCTTCGAGCGCCTTGGTCCTCTTCGCGCTGCGCTCCTCCACTAGCTGGTAGATGACGAAGGCAACAAGGCTTGCCAGGCTGATCCATCCGAGGATATCCCCGAGAGATGTGTAGAGGGTCCCCTCACCGGAGCCCATCCTGACGTCCCCCACCAGCACCACTTCCGAACCCTCTTTGTTCACATCCAGCGCGACCTGCCTGCCGTAGGGATCGATGATGGCGGCCACGCTGGTCGCGCCGGTGACGACCGCGGCGGTTCGGTTTTCAACCGCCCGGAAGGTGACATTCTGCCAAAGCTGCTCCCCGAATCCAGGGAACTCCTTATACGGAGCGGCAATTAGCTGCGCCCCATTCTGCACCAGCCCCCGGGAGACATCCGTATAGTTCCCGTCGGCGCAGATCAGGGACGCCATGCGGCCGAATGTGGTTTGGAAGACAGGGAAGGCACCTCCCGGGACATCATAGGCCTCGCCGGGAGGGATATGCGTCTTGTTGTAGACCTCGGAGAACTCACCTTCCGGGCTGAGCAGCACGGCCTGATTTCGCCGGGGGTGCCCCTCCCTGATATCCGAGTAGGAGATGAAGATGTATGCACCCGTGTCCGCGGCGATCTGGCGGAATTGTCGAGTAAACTCGACCTGCGGGTCGAAATTGAACATCATCTCAGAAGTGAAAAGCACCTGTGCCCCCTGAGCGGCTGCTTCTCGCGCCTGCCGTGCGAAGGTATCGAAGCGGACCTGCGAGGTATTTACCTCATCGCGGTGGGCCGGGAGCGGATAATCTGCCCGCAACGCGGCGGCTCGTATCGAGGGCAAGTCCGCCGGTGCAGCGTTTAGGATCCAGAGACTTGTCCCAATCCAGGCAGCCAAGATGATGCCCCCCATCATCAGCCAACTTCGCGCCAGCCCCACCCCCAGGGCCGGCCACTCTGATGCAGCGCGTTTCCGGTCATACCACGCGATCGCACCCTGTCCGAGGGCATAGTTGACCAGCATAATGAGCATGTTGAGCCCATAGACGCTGAGCACCGATACGGGCTGAATCAACCATGCCTGCGTTGCCTGCGAATAGCCGATGAAGGCGCTCGTGGCGATGACCGGTATGAAGGTCGCACGGACCATCTCGAATCCCACCCAATTCACGACTCCCATAACCACCAGCCAGCGGTATCCGGTGCGTTCGATGAACCCTCGCTCGCGATAGACGAGATACGACAGAATGGCCACCAGGACGCCAAGATAGGTGAAGAAGGGGCCGAACTCGGTACCAAAGAGCCTGGCCAGGTACGGGCCCAGCCAAACCAGCAGATAGATTGCAGGAGCGAGACTCGATTGCTTGGCCGGGAACATCCGGTACTGGGCAAAAATGCCCGGTACAAAGGCGAACCAGGCCAGCCACCAGATTCCGTATGGCGGGAATGCCAGCAGGAGCATAACGCCGCTCAAGGCGGATAGCAGGATGCCGATCAGGAAACGTGCGCGCGCACTCATCATCGCCTCCTCATGAACTCCGATTGCATACCCACCTTATAGCAACACCACCTAGTCCGCATCGATCGAACGGTCGATTTGGGGGTTTAATCAGGGGTTTGAGTTTTCCACCTATCTTGCGCGGATATGCGCGCCTTGTTTCCCGTGCAATTCGATCATCTTCCTCTTGATTCCTGACCCATGCGGGTCTAAGCTGGGTGCAGACCGACCGGATTTGATCGGATTGGCAATGGACTTCGCGTTCAGGAACATCTGAGCGGGCCCCAGCGAACCAACCTCCGTCCCGGAAGGTTCTCGCGGGCTGAGTGCGAGAGGAGGGTACAAATGAGAACCCCCAAATGGCTGTATGATTTCATCTACCGCCACGAGATCAACGCTTGGGATATCGGCCCGCGGAAGGAGTTGGTGGACTTCATCGAGAGCGGCCGAGTCCAGCCTTGCCGCACGATCTACCTCGGCAGCGGCACCGCGAAGAACGCCATATTTATGGCGCAGCGAGGCTTTGAAGTGACCGGCGTGGATTATTCGATGGAGGCAGTCCAACTCGGGCGCAGGCGGGCCCAAGAAGCTGGCGTTGACATTCGTTTCATCCAGGACGACCTCACAGACCTGCGCCACGTGACCGGGACCTTCGATTTGCTGGTCGATTTTGGCACCCTGGACGACCTCGGCGCCGAGGACCGCGCCCTATATGTGCAGAACGTGCTCCCGTTAGCCGCGCCGGGAAGCCTGTTCTTCTTGTGGGCCTTCGAATGGCCCAGCAGATGGCAGGATAGATTGAATCCCTTCCCGTTGAAATTGGATCCGGGTGAGGTGGAGCGTCGCTTCGGTGCGTGGTTTGATATCGAGTGCCTTTCCAGAAACCTAACCCCCGATCTCTCAGGATTTGAACCGGGCCAAGCGACCTACTTGATGTCCCGCAAGAAAGGAGCCTGATCTGGCGAGGCGAGAACCGATCCGCTGGAGCGGGATCCCCAGCGTGCCGGCGGGCCTTTGGACAGTTGCGATCGCGTTTGTGCCAGAAGGCTCCGCCCAAGTGTGGGCTTAGGCACTGGGAACCATCTTGATGATCTTCACCCCTATCGGGGTCTGCGGGGCCCAGGTTGAGGAGAGCGGCATATGGGGGCTGGTTGGCGTCGTGGGAGGGATAGTAGGCGCGGTCTCTTTTTGTGACCCAGGCCAGCCCCCGGACTCCACGCCGGCGAATGCGGCCGCAAGATTCCTGCCTAAGAACGTCAATCGACGCAAGCTTCTTCGATGATGCCAGCCGTGATCGAAGAAACCAAGGCAAATTGCCCATGTTTCGAACAATCGACGGCCCTGGGCGCCAAGCCAGCCCTCTGGCCCCGGCCGGCCAGGGAGACGACCGGATCACGGGGGCGGCCGCCGCCCGGGGACGGGTGGGAGCCGGGCAGCAACCTCGATCCGTTTCGGCCCCTGCCCGCTCGGGGGTTACCCTGGCGGCCATCCGCTCTTCTTTGGGCACAAATTCGATGTCAAAGCCCGAATCCGTGGCCCGGCGCCGCTCAGATTCTGTCCAGCCCGGCGTCGCGGGCTTTGATGATCGCCTGCGCCCGATCGGCCACCTGGAGCTTGCTGAATATGTTGGTCACATAGTTGCGCACAGTCTTGTCGGTGATCACCAGCTTCTCCGCGATCTGGCGATTCTGGTCCCCTTGGGCAATCAACTCCAACACCTCCAGCTCGCGGGGTGTAAGCTCGGGAAAGGCGTCCTCCGGCAGGGACCCCTGGAACTCCGCCCGGCCCTGGCTGAAGAAGCGCATGATCCGGCTTGCGATCGCCGGTCCGAAAAGCGCTTGACCCTTGGAGACGCCCCTTATTGTCTCCAGTAGCTCATCCGGTTGGGCGCCTTTGAGCACGTAGCCGCGCGCCCCGGCCCGCATGGCTGAGAACACGGACGCATCATCCTCGAGCATGGTGACCATCACGATTCCTGCGGAGGGGTTTTTCCGCAGGATGCCGCGCGTCGCCTCAACGCCGCTCAACCCCGGCATATCGATGTCCATGAGAATCACGTCCGGCTGCAACTCCTCCACCCGATCAATGGCTTCCTGCCCCGATACCGCCTCCCCCACGAGCTCAATATCCGGGATGGCAGAGAAAAGGGCGCGCAGGCCCTCCCGGAACAGGGCGTGGTCGTCCACAATCAGCAAGCGTATCGATTCCATGATTTTCAGTCCAGCAGCGGAAAGCGAGCGACAATCCGCGTCCCTCGGCTTGGCTCGGATTCCAGGGTGAATTCACCTTGCAGCTCTTCGGCGCGTTCACGCATCGAATTCAAACCGATGCCGCCTTTCACATCATCGGAGAATCCGATCCCATCGTCGCTGACCTCCACGCTGAATTCCCTCCCACCTCCGTTGCGTTGCACTTCAAAGGTGACCGTACAGTGCCGCGCAGACGCGTGGCGCGTCACATTGGTCAGGGCCTCCGTCGTGATCCGATAGGCCGCAACTTCAACCGCAGCCGGAAGCCGAAGGGGGTCGCCATTCGGTGCCTGGACCTGGATCTGCATCCACGCGCCGCTCGCCGAATCCAGATTCAATCCAGCGGCGAAATCCTGCACCGCTCCGGCCAACCCGAGTTCGTCCAGCTCCGGCGGGCGCAGGGCATAAACCAGCCTGCGAATCTGGCCGACGGTGGCCTCATTTTGAGCGGCCAGCTCATCCAACAGCTTGCGCGCGCTGCTCGGGTCGCTGTCCAAGAAATGACGAACCGCGGCGAGCTTCAAGCCCTGGCTTGCCAGCACCGGCCCGATGCCATCGTGAAGGTCGCGTCGCAGACGTCGTCTTTCTTCCTCTCGGGTCGTCACCAACCGGGCGCGGGATTGGCGCAGATCCTGGGTGAGCTGCACGGCGCGCGCCGCGGGACCCGCCTGCCGGGCGATCTGGCGCAGCAGGCCTCGGTCCGAATCGGTCAGGGGTTCTCCGGGCGCACGCGCCGATACACTCAAGTATCCAATAGACTGACCCTGGTAGTGGATGGGGAATGAAACTCGTTCGTATCCTCCTGCCCCTTGCCTGGCGACACGTTCCAACGTCCCCCCGCGTTGAAGCATAATCTCGCCGCAAGGGAGCTTCAGCGCCCCGACCACGGTTTCCACAATCGCCGGAAGAACCTCCTCTGGCGTGCCACTGCCCTCCAGGCGCTCTCCCAGGCGCCGAAGCACCGCCAGCGGCTCGTCCCGCTCGCCGTACAGCAGCCGATTCACCCCGCGCTGAAGCCGGCGGCGGAGGGGATCAAAGAGCACCGCAACCATGGCGGTGGCAAGCAGCGGGAGGGCCACGCTTCCTTTTGACTGGAGGAACGATCCTATTCCGCTTACGAGCAGGACGTACACGCCCACGACCCCGATGGAGAGGGCACCATACACCAGAGTCCGGTTGATCAGCAGGTCGATGTCATACAGCCGGTAGCGGAGTACGGCGATACTGACCGCGATCGCGATGCCTATCGTGGCGAGATTCTGGACCGAAAACCCAAGCTCGGCAGCCAGCCGGCTATCCGAGACCACAAGGAACAAGGCCCCTTCAACCCCGAGAAGGAAGAGCCACAGGCCCAGCGCGAATACCATCCACTTCATCTGCTGGCGGGCGACGCCACTGGATCTCCTGAAGCGCAAGAACACGGATGCGAAGCAACCGAGAAAACCGACAGTCAGCAGCGACGCCGACAGGGCGCGCAGGGGGCCCCAGAAGGGCGATTCCACCCCGAAGGGGTTCCAGACGATACCCCCCATCCCCTCCCACGAATCCGGAAGGAACGCGCTGACCGCTGTCGAAACCACGATTCCGACCGCCGTCGCCCACGCCACCGGCCGCCACCGGACCGAAGGCAATCTGCCATCTGGGAACAGGAGCAGGAGGAATGTAATCGGAATCAGAGACCGGGGCGACCAAATCCATTGGGCCAGCCAATGCGACCAAGCGGGGGCGGGGATCACTTCCCCGGGAGCCATCAAGCTCCTGTAGGCCAAGCACCCGATGTTCAGCATTTCGATTCCGCTGAGCAACCCGAGGCCGGCAAGCATCCAGGCGATGGGGTGTCGAGGGTGGCGGGAGAGAACCAGCCCGCCCAGGCCGGCGAAAACCACCCCGCTCACAGGCACGGTCAGTTGATGGGAGAGCAGTCCCACCGGTGCGCCGGCACCGATCATGGCCAATGCGCCCAGCACGATCCCGGCCATGAGCAAGAGGGCGCTCAGTCCGGCGATCGACCAGGCCATCCATCTCGCCTTGCTCTCAACCATGTCCCGGCCCTTTGGATCCAAGACCTATCGATTTGATTTCGGTGAGTGCGATCCGCACAGTCCCTGATGTCCGGCCGGCAGACTCGGAGTTCTTCGGGGATAGAATCGCCAACCAAGATGCGGAGCTCGTTGATCCGATTTCACCATTATACAACCCTCGACACGGAAGAGGCGTGAAGAACTCAAGTGGGCGTCCCTTCAGATGGGCAAACGCTTCCTTTGGGCCCCTCTCAACCGGAGCCTCTCCTCCATATCCTCCGCTTGGAAACACTTCGGGGCACTGCTGATCGATGACAGGGGCGCGAATCCGGCAGGGTTGCTCAGGGCGACAGCCAAACCCTGTCCACCGATCGCGCCTCTCCCTTGAATTGTTTCCCTACGTGTTCATTTCCCTGTTCCACCTTTGGATTGACACACTCTCCCCACCGTCTTTCTCATCCGCATGGACAATTCGTCGCGGTTTGCTACCTTAGCAGGACGATCCCGATCAGCAGCAAGAGGGGTACGTACGGAAAAAAGGGGATCAGCCAGAACAACGCTGGCCGGATCAGCAAGACCACGGCCGGGACAATGGCAGCGCCGATGGTCAGGTAGGAGAGCCAGGGTGCGGCGTCTGCCTGCAAAAGGGCCAGGCCCAAGAGAAGTAGCCCGGCCAGGACGAGCCAGTTTCCATAGACGTGATAGTCCGGGTACTTCCCGCCAAGATACCCGGCCAGATCGAATTGCTGCGTATAGTTGACAAGGAAGTAGGCAACCGAGCCCAGCGCAACCAAGAGCGCGGCCAACGCGGCCGTCGTCGAGGCGCCCCTGCCCCGCAGATAGATGGCGAGCACGACTACGCCAGCGACCGAGAGGATAGACCAGAGGTAGAGCAGGCTCTTATTGATATCGTAGCGCGTACGGTACCGCTCTACGAGCTGGAGACGCTCGCCAATGTCTTGGGTCTGATAGTAACCGGGGACGCCAAACGGCGCGGCGAGAATCATCGCCATGAAACTAGCAATCAATAGAATTGAGACCAAGCGCTGTGTATCCAACTGGGTCTCCATTTGAGATCTCCTTTGCACGCCTAAACGTCTGTCATCGAAGGGCGTTTGTGCCTACATCACCCTGAGAATGAGCAAGATTAGACCAACTACACCTGCGGACAAGAGGCCTCCGGCGGCAGACCACATCCACCCATCTCGAATGCGGCCCAGCAATATTCCGCCTGGGGTCCCCACTACTAAGCCGACGAACAACGAATAGACGAAGGTTGAGAAGAACGAGTAGGGGGCGCGAGTAGCAACAGAAACAACAAGTGTGAGAATCGCCACGGCTGCCCATCCAATCAACCCATCAATCATCCATTTCTGCATCGTGATACCTCCATTGGCAGGTTCGTCCAGTATGTGTGATCGCGATGATTCTGGCGGCACCCCTTTCTCATCGTAGCGGCCCTTGACGAAGCAAGACTGGGGAATTCTTCAAGGCTCCGGCCCCGCAGTTCGCCGGCGGGAGTCAGGTTGGGCGCCGGCGGATCTTCCGAGGGCGTGCCGGGGATCGGGCCGCCTGTGAATCCTGGGCCGTGGCACAGACTGCGCAGGCCGGCCAGGTACGCCCCAGACTCGGCCGTGACACCGCCCGCGGGAGGGGCCGGCCGCGGCGCGTCATGATCGATCGACTCGGCTGGAACCAGGAAATCCAATGGGCCGAGAAGGAATATCAGCCGGGGAAACAGGGCGAGTTTCAACTCGGGCAGTTGGTTGTCGCCCGGCGGGAGACTCTGGATGTAGGCCAGCAGGGCGCCCAGATCCTCATCGCTCATGGCGTAGCGCTGTTGGGCCGGATGGATCCCGGCCCCTAATAAGACCATCCCTGTCTCGTTTGGCTTCAATTACTGTAGCAGACGATGCGACCGCTTTCACGGGGCCGTGGCCCCTTTTCTTGTCCCGACTGGATGGGGCAAACCGCAGGACATTGTCCTGGGCACACTCATCCGCGGGGATCGACCGAGCATCCGAGGTAGGGCTGGGCGATATGGGGAGCCCGTTGGAAGCGAATTGAAGAGAGCATACTCAACCTCTCGTGGCGGCAAAATCGCTCCCCGGTCCGCATCTTCGTTGGTTGGGTGACGCACCAGTGATTAATACTCCAAGCGGGGCTCTGCCTTTCGAATCTGGACCCGCTCTGGCCCGTCCACAAACCCCGATTGGCGCCTCGCGGGAAAGGGCGTCTATGTCGATGAATTGGGCACTTTCACGGGAACCGTCTGCTGTCGTCGATGAGCCAGTGCTTCCAGCAATCGCAGGTGGGGGTCGGTGTCGGCCTCAGAAGGAAAGCAAGCCAACTAGCGATCGGGCAGCGCTGCGATGACGTAATCGTAGATACGGCGCTTGATGCGCAACTCATTCAGTTCCGACCCCAATCTGGCTACTTCAGAATTCGAGGAAGACGGGCGCTCATTAATCGGCACCTGGGACGCGGCCAATTTGCCCTCATTGAGCAGAACGGATAGCCGGAGCTCGTACAGCTCCCGTTTGAGCACATAATATGTGTGCTCGAGCGAATACCGGCTGGCTCCATGAGCCCGAGCCAGTTCCTCTTCGACTTCAACCAGCCGAGCCTCCAATCGGGCGATCTGGCTTTCGAGCTGTTCGATAATCTGGGGGTCAGGTCGTGCCTGATTTGGTCCCACGCGCCAAGATGGCCATATGATCGGCTTGGATGACGATTTGCCAGGCATGGGGCTGATTTCAGGCGACGGTTCGGTGATGGCTGCGGTCGCGATCTTTTTGGCGGCTACCTGTGTGATCATCGTTTCGGGGTTTCCCCACACGTCTGTCTTGAGATATGCGCCCCCCAAAGGCTGTGTTCGAGGTGTCGGATTATAGAATCGAGCAAGCGCTCTCTGATGGTAGATATGCAGGCTGCTCAAAGGAAGGTCTGCGCGTAGAAACTGCCAGTTGCTTTGTTCCCCGGGTCCCTGATGATCGACGATTATTGGAGGGTTTTGGAAGCCTGCATTCAACCGATGTATGCTTATGTCATCTACGTCCACTTTGCCAATCATTACAGCGATCTCGTGCCTTACGAGACGTTCGCCGCGTGCGTCGGGAACATACATGTGCGGTCCCGCATCTCCAGCCCGGTGCTCGAGATCTGGCCTGGTCAAGAACTCAACAGAACGCCGCAGCGTGAGGGAGATCGCACCCTGGTTTCCGGCTCGGTAGGCATGCAGACCCTGGGCGAACACCACTGCCGACGAAAGGCTATCAGACACAGCCACATAATCCTGAAACGGAAACGTCTTTACTTCCTCTAGCTCTCGCTGCCCCAACAGTATTCTTTCCAGACCGGGCTCCAATTGTCGGGGCAGCAAATCCCGATCAACCGGGGGGCGATTGACCAAGTCGAACGGCATTCCGGCGTAAATGTCCCCATGATGGGCAGTATCGAAATTCATATCCACCCGAAAATTCGTCCCCCGGGAATCCAGGTCGATCCGCCAGCGCAGCAAGGGTGTTCGATCGAAAATCAAGCGGACCCTTGCTGAAACAAACACCGCGTCCCATTGCAGCGAGCACTCATACCGCAGTTCACAGTAGTGGGGATTTGCCCGTTCGACCACCATCGGACCGATGTTCCTGCATATCGCGCGGCGATCACCTTCCTCACAGGAGTAGGCATCGCCACTCTCTTCGGTCACGACCAGGTATCCCAATCTTGCTTCACCTATCTGTACCATCCCATCCGGCCTGACCGTGGCCGAATAGTGATCATTTCGCCAATTGAAATCCTCTACCGCCTGGGATGGCGCATCCAGAAGCTCTGCCGGTCCAAGTTTCCAAACACCTACGCCATCCGTGCGGACAAGCCATACTCGATCGCGATCCGCAAGCCATCCCTCATAATCGAAAGGGTTGGTGCCGACAGCGTAGTGACCCGCCGCAAAGCCTTTCAAGATGAAGGTCACCGAATCCAGAATGTCCCGCTTGGCCGCGGAGAACAGGTTCCTGTAGCTGGACTCCATCTTTTCGTGCACCTGATCGATGCTGACCCCGCAGATGCAATCGTGCACGGAATTCTGCAGCAACTTGCGCCCCCAGGCTTCATACCGTCGGGCGTCGTAGTCTTTCCCCTTCAATCGGGCAAGGACCGCCAGGGGTTCACACAGGCCGTAGAGGATGTGTTCACAATCGCGGTGCATTATTTTCAGGTAGGTCCTGGAGGACAACGTTCCGGGAAATGTAGCTCCATATTTGCCGGAGTCGAGCTCACCGGCAATGACAGGCAACCGCTGAAGTTTCGGCGCCAACGCGCTGACGAATTCATGGGGAGAGGATTGTTCTATCCGGATGTTCTCAGGGATGGCAGAGGCGTGTTGCTGGAAGAAACGGACCGAATCCTCCGGATTCCGCTCCAGATCATACCCGTCGAATAAGGGGATATCATCAGTGGGGTAGAAAGGTCTCAGTTTCGCCGTTTCAATCTCCAGCCGTCTGACGGCGAGCTCTGGCGTAAGGCTGACGCCGTACAAGTTCCGATAACCGCCAAATAGGTTGACGGTGAACAGATTTTCCCCATCAGCGCCTTGCCAGAAGAAATAAGGGTCCAATCGAGGGACGCCGCGCCAAACGAACGCCACGTCCACATTGAACAGACGGTGCAGTTGCGGTTCCTGGGAAACATGTCCAAATATATCAACCAGCCATCCGACGTCGGCACGATCGCCGCCGCCGTGCGCCCGCACGTCCTGCCAGCCGTACAGCAGGTTGCGAAGCAAGGTCTCACCCCCGGAAAGTCGCCAATCCGGCTGACAATAATAGGGTCCGATAATCAGATTGCCATCCGCAACCATGCGGCGTATTCTGCCCTCATACGCGGGAGCGATGCCTAGAAGATCCTCAACTATTAGGGTTTGTCCGTCGAGCAGGAATCTGAAATCCGGATTCTCGGCGATCAGTTCCTCAAGTGCCCCTATCAAATCCGGGATCCACTGACTCGTATACTCCGAAGTCAGAAACCACTCTCGGTCCCAATGGGTGTGGTTGATGACATGCACTGTTGTGCTCATGGCATTCAGACGCGTTTCGATAGCATTTCAAGAATGATTAGAGCTCAGGTTCTCTCATGCAAGCGGGGGCCAAGGAGCAGGTGCCAACACCTGCCCCAGACCAAATTGGCAGCCTCCGGGATTGACATGCAGCGCCATCTGAAAGCGATCTGAGGTGGAAAGAAATCCGGGGTCCGGGCACCTCAGTTCTTCGAAGTTCAGAATTCCCCAAACCGACCATAGAGTTCCGGCCGCATGCTTCGCAAGATGGGTTCCTGCATCCGCTCCTTGAGGATCAATGCAAGATCGATTTCCGCCACAAGCGCCTCCCCCTCCGTAGACGTAGCCCTCGCAATGACCTCGCCCCGGGGATTGGCCACATGGCTTCGACCGCAGTAGGTAACCTCGCCCTCCCGCCCCACACGGTTGACGGCGACTGTGAAGATTTGGTTGTCTTGTGCCCTGGCACGCGTACGCAGATCGAGCAGATATTCATAACCGACGGGAACTGCCGAGGGGATAAAGACAATCTCGGCTCCCTTCAGAGCCAGGATGGAAAACAACTGAGGAAACGCATGATCGAAGCAGACTGCGGCTCCTGCCCTAAAGCCGCCTAGATCGAAAACGGGAAGACGGTTGCCGTTGCGAAAATAGCGATGTTCCGTAGGATATAGGTGGGATTTGCGGTATTTCCCTACCAGGTGCCCGCTGGCATCGAGAAAAAAGCTGGTATCAAACAGCACTCCTTCTCGCTCGTTATCCTTCTCTACAATCGTTCCCACAATCGCAAGATTGCACTTCCTGGCTTGGGAGGCCATCGACTCGGTGGTTGGGCCGGGGATCGTTTCCGCCAACTGGAAAAACCCATCGCCGATGAGATTAAGGTTATAGCCAGTGGTGAATAGCTCAGGAAAACAAGCGACATCGACGCCCGCATCGAGCTGATCGATATACTCGTCCGCTCTCTGCAGATTCGCCTCCTTGTCCTGGAGCACACAATCCATCTGGACCAACGCCACATTCAATCGTTTCTCGGCCAACTTTCTACCTCCTCATATCGTCAGAGAAGACCAGGATCTTGTATCCATGTTACTCTCGCCTCAGGAAACCATCGATCATGATATAGGTGGCAAGGAACAGGAGGAAAGATAGCGCGATCCTCCAGTGTATCAGCGTCTCAGATAGATAATGGAAAAGGAATACCGAGCCCCCGATACCGGCAGCCAGGCTCAAGGCCCCTCTCACAGCCCCCCTCCAACTCCTTTTCGAGATTCCCATCGATCCCTCCACCGATCAGAGCAACGCTTTCCCTGATTTCCGCTCAAAGAGGTGGACCCTTTCTTCATCGAAGGAGAGCCAGACGCGATCACCGACCGTCAGATCATGGGTCAGTGCCCTTATTGCGATGAGCGGGGATCCCGCCAATTTCAGGTGGACATTGGATTCCTTCCCCGTAAGCTCCATGTAGGCGACCGTTGCCTCGAGGGCGTTCGCTCTGCGCTCCTTCGTAATCATGATGTTTTCCGGACGTATGCCCAAAACCACTCCCGACTCTGTCGTCTCATTCGTTATTTGTTTCGCGGCTTCCGGGAGTTCATAGATCCGGAAACCCAAATCAACGACCGGCCGCCCCTCTTTCTCCCCCAGCCTGCCTTCCAGCATGTTCATAGAAGGACTCCCGATGAACCCGGCGACGAATCTATTGCGGGGGTGATTATATAATTCTTCCGGCGTGCCCATTTGCTCCAGGTGGCCTTCGTTCATCACGGCGATCCGATCGCCTATGGTCATCGCCTCAATCTGGTCATGGGTGACGAAGATGGCGGTCACTCCCAGCTCCCGCTGCAATCTCTTCAATTCCACCCGGGCGCGGACACGCAGCTTGGCATCCAGATTCGCCAAAGGCTCATCCAGCAAGAAGATCTCGGGGTTCCTGACCATTGCCCTCCCCAGTGCGATCCTTTGCCTCTGCCCTCCGCTGAGGGCCTTCGGTTTCCTCTGCAGAAGCTCCTCGATTTCCAGGAGGTGAGCAGCCTTCCTGACCCGCGCTTCGACCTCGCTCTTGCCAACCTTCCTGATCTCCAAAGGAAAGGCCATATTCCCGAATACAGTCATATGAGGGTAGATGGCATAATCCTGGAACACCATCGCCACTTCCCTCTTCTGCGGTATCTTGGATATGCCGCGCTTGGGATCCGCGACCAACTCATCTTCAAACCATATTTCTCCCTCATCGATTTCGATCAGACCAGCGATGCTGTTAAGCGTCGTCGTCTTCCCACACCCGGAGGGGCCGACTAGGACGACGAACTCCTTATCCTTCACCTCAAGATTCAAACCTTCGACGGCGGCCGTCTCTCCATATCTCTTTGTCAATCCCCTTATCGTCAAACTCGCCATTTCACGTCTCCTACACTCCAGCATATCCGCGCATTACGTATTTCCCCAAGAATATGAATATGACCAGTGTAGGCAATGCCACCCACAATGCTCCCGCCATCTGAAGGTTCCACTCTGCCACAAATGATCCCTTCAGATTTGCCATCGCCACCGTGACGGGCAGATTCGACTTTCCCACCGTCAGCACCAATCCCCAGATGTAGTCATTCCAGATTACTGTGATCTGGAGAAGTGCCGCAACCACAAAGGGGATCACGGAGAGTGGAAGCATTATCCGCCTGTAGATCGTCCAGGTCCCGGCGCCATCCACCTTGGCGGCATTAATGTAGCTGTCCGGAATCTCGTCATAGAGGTTCTTGAATACGAAGGTGCACATCGGGATGCCAAACAGCATGTACAACAGGACCAAAGAACCCAGATTGCCATGCAATCCAATCCGGGACATCGTCTGGACCATGGGTATGAGCTGCACCTGAGGAGGAATATACAAACACAGGATCACCAATATCAGTAGAAGTGTGGATCCACGAAATCCGCGCTTGGAGAAGACGTATCCCGGAATGGAGCCGAAGAAACAAGAGACCATAACACCTGACCCAACAAGCACAAGGCTATTTGCCAACGGTCTGCTAAGATAGTCGAGCGATTCCATCAATGGAGAGAGGGTCGGATGTATGGGGGGCGTTATCGGAGTTGAGAGGATCACTTCTTTTGATGTCTTCAAGGCGGTCACAACGCCGCTCCAGAGAGGAAGAAGGCTGAGAAACACAAAGATCCCAAGTATGGCATAAGGCATCGCCCGGCCAAGTCTAGGAGCTTTCACTTCACTCCCTCCCGTAGACGCGGATCAAGAACGGCACGACGATTACGAGGCTGAGCAGTAATATGATCATCGAATAGGCGGCCCCGTAGGCGAATCGATCCAAGCCGAAAGTCACCTTATACATTGATACACCCAGGATATGCGAAGAATACCCCGGGCCTCCTCTGTTCAATACCCAAATGAAGTCGAATGCCTTCAGGGCAAAACACATGAAGATAATGAGCGCAGTCGTGAACGAAGCTTTCAGTTGGGGAACGACGATACGTCGATATATGGTGAAGGTCGATGCCCCATCGACCTTCGCCGCCGCGATATGCGAATCAGGGATTGACCTTATCCCCGCCAAGAAGATAATCGCCGAGTACCCGGCAAACTGCCATATCAGGGCCGCAATAATGCAGTACATCACGATATTTGGATCGGTGATCCATTTGCTTTTGAGGAACCCAAGCCCAAGCACCTCCAACAAGGCGTTTATGGTTCCTTCCTTCGGGCTATACATCCAGCCCCATAAAGCAGCAGTGACCACAAAAGAAAGGGCAAAAGGCAACAGGTAGATCGTCCTAAGGACGCCCTCCCCCCTTACGTTTTGGTCCAACAATATCGCCAGGAGCAGTCCGACGAGGATAACGCCGGGCACGAAGATCAGGATCAATAGCAGGTTGTTCTTCAGTGAGATCATGAAGACTGGATCATGGAACAAGGCAGCATAATTCCTGAATCCGACCAGGTTGTTGCTCGGGACAAAGCCTTCCCAATCGGTAAGGGAGATGTAGAAGTTCCACCCACTGAAGTAATAGAAGAAGAACAATATGCTCAGCAGAGGGGGCAAGGTGAAGAGTGCAGTAATGATCCTTTCCTTCTTTTTCGGATTCACTCCTACCTCCGGCAGATGTCGATTCCCCGCGACGATTTTGCAGCGTTCACCGAACCGCGCCTTCGCATATCGCCGCAGCCCGGGAGCTGCAGTGGCCGGCCGGACGATCGCCTGGCCTCCGAGGCGGTTTTCAGCCCTGGCCTACCATCTTCTCAAACCGGGTTGATTCCTACATTCAATCCATTCGCGGCAGAAAAAGAAGGTGGAGGAACTCAAGAAACACACTTCACTAGAGCCGCCTCCACCTCTGACCGATCTCCCTAATTCTCTAGGGCGAAAGATCCCATTCTATCGGCCACTCGGTTTCCCCTTCGAGTCCTGAGATCGCGGTGGCTGCTGCGCTTACGTCGCGCTCCACTCCGATATTTGCGGAGATTATATCGGTCAGCTGGCCCATAAACGCTGGGGGCGTACCGCTCCACATGCCGGGGCGGTAGTACTGCGCCTCGACGAAGTGCACTGCGGATTCATCCCTCTGATAGTCGGAAAAACCCTCACCCATGGTGGCATCGGTCCGAGCCGGAATGAACCCCTTCGGGCCGGCAAACGCACTTTGCGCTTTGGCTGTGACAAGCGCCCTAAACCAGTTCATAGCGTTTGTCGGGTGTTTTGCGCCCTTGGGGAGACCGAAAACATCCAAGCTAACCCCGAATATGTCCTGTGCTCCCGGAAGATAGAACGCCGCAAAGTCTTCAGGGAAGTGCTGTTCTGCGACGATGAACTCGCCCGCGGCGGCATCTCCCATGATGTTCATTGCCGCCTCACCCTTGATGACGCGCGCGACTGCCTCATCCCAAGTCAGTGCGGCGTGATCCGAGTTGACGTATTCCAAGGCCTTGTTGAGCTTCTCCAGCGAATCTACGAGTTCGGGGCGCTCAGGGTCAGTGACCATCCCGTTGATGAAGTCCTGGTAGTAGTCGATCCCCTCGCTCGCGGTGAGCGACCGGAAGATATATGTCAGCGGCCATGCATTCTTGTCACCCAGGGCGATGGCATCCACTCCCTCAGCCTTTAGAGCGTCACATAGGGCCCAGAACTCATCCCAGCTTGTTGGCTCGGTAAGACCGTATTCATCGAAGATGTGCGAGTTGTAGAAAACAACGCCCGCCTGCTGGACGCCTGCCGGAACGCAGTAATAGTGTCCATCAGGCATCTTGCACATATCCTCCACAACATCCGGGACGGCGGCCTTGACCTCGTCGGTCCAGACCTCATCTATCGGCTCGAGCATGTCTCCCTGCCAGTAAGGTACCAAGCCGAACGGATAGCTTTGGAACGAATCGGGGGCTTCCCCGGCGAGCATCAATGTGTGGATGACCTCTCTCATCGCCAACCCGCCGCCACCAGCGACTGGGCTTTCCAGCACCGTGACGCCGGGATAGTCAGCACTGTACGCAGCGACCAGCGCATCCATGGCGGCTTTTTCTGAACCCGAGGTCCACCAATCATAGACTTCAAGCACCGGTGCCTCAGGCGGGGCCTCTGCGGTCACCTCGACGAGCTTTGTGACCTGTACCTCCACCGGCACTGTCTTTTCCACTTCGACGACTCCGGGCGTCGGAGCGGGGCCACAGGAGGCCAGGAAGCCCATCAGGATGAGACCCGTCACGAGCAAATACGCGTTCTTCTGCATCTCCATATTCCTCCCTCATCTTGAAGCTGGATCGTGTCCAAAGCTAAGGCAGAAACCACCTAGTGCCCTGCCAAGTCAGACGTGGCATGAGCGTCCGGCCCGTCGGCGGTAGGAGAACACATGCCCCGATCGGACCGAGCGAGAAAACCCAGGGCCTGCAATGGCCATCACTTTCGCACGTGAATCTGCGAGTCATTTCTGTCCTTCAACATTCCGCCCATTATCGTCGCCACAGAGTGGCCGTAGGGCGCACTTGGTGCGACTCCCCCCGTGTCGGAAGCACATCGAACTGATGCGGCCCTCAAGGATCGTTCCAACCCCACTCCGGCGTGGCGCTCGTCCCAGTTGTCGAACTGGAGAACGCACGCCAATGCTTTTGTGACGCTTGACACTCCCTCCGAGTCACGACCGTCGCCAGAATGAGTCAGAAATCGCATTGCGAAGGACTGGGCATCGATGCATGGATCAACGCTTGGCTGACAGCCCAATATTTGTGGCAGAGCCGGTGACCGGGAAAACGCCTTGCGATGAACAGAAATGCGCTGCCGATGGTGTTGCAGTGCGTTAATTGCCCCCCAGGGTATGCACTCTATCCCTCGGTATCATGACGGCAGAGTACTGGATACTTGAGACTTGTTCCCCTCCTTTCTCCGATCGGTCTTGAAACAACTCTTCAAATGGATCTTCCTCCTTTTGGGGCCAGCGCCTCACATCGCTCTCGGAGGACACAATCTCTACTGAACGCGCGCATCAATGACCACAGCCGCATTCTTAATTACATAATATTGTAATTATAATATGAAGGATAGAGGAGTTTGCTCGATTTGTCAAGCGAGCGCATCCATTGGGGTGTGTTCCATCTCAGGAGGCGCGGCTGCTTGAGAGTGAATGTACGGCGCTCCTCTCGATCCACCTCGTGGTTTCACCACTCGGCGCTCGAGATGCGCCTCCCCACGATCGGGACGTGAGAAGCAGGTCGCATCTCGAGTAGCGGCGAGCGGAGCGAGGCGTGTATCGAGAGGCCTGGCCTGTGTTGTTGACAGGGTGCGGCAGGTACGAGCCTGCCGTGTCAGATCGCCTCCCAGGATGGAAGCAAATATGCCGCTTCTTTGTCACGGTCTCACTTGACTGAGGAAGGTCCCGGCAGAATGCTCCGGGATCGATCAGCAGGAATGAAGCTCCATCAGGCTATGGGGAATCCGGTGATCCCGCTGATGCGCTCAGCCGCGCGGCTGAGCGCCCCCTCGACAGAGATTTCATCCGTCAGGCACGCCTCGATCATCTTCCGAAACTGCAGTGAAACCTGTTCGTATGTCGGCAGAGACGGTCGGCTTCGTGCCCTGTCGAAAAGAAACGCCGTGCGCCCCAAGAATCCATCTTCCGCGGTGCTAATGACCTCGGCAACAGCCTTATGAGCAGAGTTCTGGCCGGTCTGCAGACTGAACGGCTTCAGTATCTCAGGGACAAGCATCTGTTGCAGCAGGGCCAGGGCTTTCCTTGGGTGTCGAGACTGGCGGTAGATTCCGTACGTCATGCCGCCCACGAGCGTGGCGGGAACACCGCCCGGTCCGGCAGGCAGAGGCACGAAACCAACACGATCCAGGAAAGTTGTCATATCCCAATTGGCCGCCTCGCGCATAAGAAGACTTTCGTAGGTCCCTCCAAATGCCATGACGACTTCACCCTTGGCGAAGGCATTGAGGGCACCATCCCATGGACTATGCACAACCTCCGGCGAGACAGTCTTTTCCGCATATACCAGATCTTTCAGAAAGGTGAGCGCAGAATAAGTGGCCCTGCTATCTATTGTCACCTCTCCTTGGCGAATTAAATCCCCACCCGCCGCCCAGATGAAAGGCAGCAATTGGTAGGTGGCCGTTTCCCCCCCGGCTTGACCGCCGACAAAAGTCAAAGGGTATGAACCCAACCCGTAACGTGCGCGCACTTCCGGCGAGCGAAAATGCCGCCCAATTGACAGCAAATCACCCCATGTTTCGGGTGGCGAAGCACTCTCCGAAATCAGCCAATCGCGCCGATACCAAACAACAGTGGAATCAGCGCTCGTTGGAACGGCATACATCTTGTCCTGATAGCTATTGATCGCCAGTAATGAGGGATAGATGCTTCTTTTCACATCCACTACCCAGTCCGGATCCAGTTCCTCTAGGGGATAGATGTAGCGCCGATGAGCGAATTCGGCCACACGGACCGAGTCGAGCACGGAAATATCAGGCGCTTGCCCTTGAGCGACAGCCATAGACAGGTGGTCGTGTAGATTGTAGAAAGGGGCAGCGGAGAATTCGAGCTCCAGCGCTACTTCTGGGTGCTTACGATTCAACAGACGAGCTGCCTCTTCAAGCGGCCATTGCCAGCGGGTATCCGGCACTGTGACCTGAAGGACCACATTGTCGGCTCTTGCCGGTGATATGAATGTGCCTCGGCCGGCTTTGCGAATCAAGAGGCCCTCGTTCGCCAACTCGAGAAGCGCCTGACGTACGGGAGTCCGGCTGACTTGATAGCGCTCGCAAAGCTCACTCTCGGTTGGAAGTTTGTCCCCGGGGCGGAGCTCACCTGACTCGATTTGCCCCTTGAGGAGCGTCTTCAATTGGTAGTACAGGGGGATTGGGTGAGAATGATCGATGTCGGGCATGGACGCCTCTCTTCGGGCCCACCAAACACAAGCTTTGGCATATTATCATTACATTGTAACAAAATATGGCAGGGGTCAGGGACTATTCACATGGGTCCGTTGGGGATCTCCTCCCCCTTTTGGCGATGCGCGAGGATGTCTGTTCCCGCCGTCGAGATGCGCACCCGATTGCGAAGAAAACAGTCACACGCCATGTCCCTGGCAATGGCAGGGCTCAGAGGAGAGACCCCCACAATAATATCGGCGCCGAGAAAATGGCACCGAGCGCGGCCGGTCGGACTCCAAAGCGCTCGCTGAGCCAGAGGACCATCAGGCTCTGCATGATGAATCCCCCTAGAAAGGCATCCAGGCTGAAGGTGGCTTCGGGGCGGAGGACGGCATTCCGCGAGTCTCCCTGACCGAGGAAGCGGTCCAGTCTGGGATGCTTCCCTAGGACACTTCGGCGAGGCGGTGCCGGCTCAATCCGATGCGAGAGGCGGGTGAACAGGGCAAGAAGCCGGATTCCGATCAATCCGGGGCCGACGATCACCGGCCGACAGCTCGAGAGCGGCGAACGTCCGAACCGAAGGAAGCCATAGGCAAGAAGGCTCGGGATCCGGCCGCCGAACACGATCCGTCGGTCCGGCGCGAGGCCCAATACTGTGCCGATCGGGCCGTATCATATTCACGACACGGGGAGAACAGACGGATCGGCCGGAGCCGTAAGGAGAGCCATCTTCCTTCGGGCCGAAATGCCGGAACAGCAGTTACAATGTACGGATCGAAGCTGATGGCACTTGCGTCTTGACCAGTGGTTAGGATGTGTCGGTTTGGCCCGCAAGAAACACACTGGATCGCTTTTGATAGTCCTCACGATCTTGGCTGCCGGTTGCGCGGCCGCCATGGGGGGCGGCACGGGTACGCCGCAATCCGCAAGGCTCCCTTCGGCGGAAGCGGGCGCATTCGTCCCCGCCGCCACGCCGACGGCTTTGCCCCCGACCGATGACGCGGGTGCCGCCCGAAGGTCTCAAGAGCTCACACAGACGGCCGCCCCGACGGCGACCATACCCATTACCGCCACGCCCACAGAGGTCATCTTTCAGGTGGGTCGTGACATCACCATCGAGTACCTGCGGGACCTGGAGATCAGCGGCAGTGAGATCACCTTCGAGGAGGAACTCGCCCCCGGATACAATTTCCACCGGCGCCTCGTCAGCTACGTCTCTGACGGCAACAAGATCTGCGGGCTGCTGACGATCCCCTTCGCCGAGCCCCCGCAAACCGGGTACAAGGCCATCGTTTTCAACCATGGCTATATTCCTCCCACGGAATACCGGACCACAGAGCGTTACAACGCCTACGTCAATTATCTGGCGGCAAGCGGATTTGTGGTCTTCAAGATCGATTACCGGGGGCATGGGGAGTCGGAGGGAGAACCCTCCGGCTCCTACTTCTCGCCCGGGTACACCATCGACTCCATCGCCGCGTTCAAGAGTCTGCAGATGCTGGATTTCATCGATCCCGAGGGGATCGGCATGTGGGGCCACAGCATGGCGGGCAACGTGACATTACGGGCGATGCTGGTCGAGCCGGGAATCAAGGCCGGGGTGATCTGGGCGGGAGCGGTCTACAGCTACGACGATTTCGCCGAATACGGGATCAACGACAACACCTACCGACCGCCGGCGACCCCGGAAGGCTCAGAGCGCCCGAGAAGATCGCGGGAGCTCTTTGACACATACGGCCGCCCCGACACCCGGGTGGACTACTGGAAGGCTGTGTCTCTGACGGAGAATATTGAGCTCCTTCAGCGCCCACTGCAGATCCACCACGCCGAGGATGACCCGGTGGTGAATATCGGCTACTCAATCGGCCTGGCGACGGCGCTGCAGGAACACGGCAAGGAATACGAGTTCTACACCTACGAAGGAGGCGGGCACAACCTGGTCTCCCCCTATTTCGACCAGGCCATGCGGCGCACGGTGGAGTTCTTTCGAGATAACTTGTCCTTGCCTCGTGACGGGGGATTGGGGGAAACTGCGCCCGAATTGCGGATGCCGGCCTCTTCCGTGGAACCGATTTCCCTTGGCATCCATACCGGCTGCGTGCTTCAGCAACTACCCGACCAAAGTCAGGTCACTGCCAACTCGCGTTCGGCAGCCGCGAGGATCTCATTCAATTCACGCTCCACATCCGACCCCATGGGCTCCCTTTCGTGCTCCGAGAGGATCTTCCGCACCCTGGCGATCGCCATTCCTGCCTCGCTCTCACCGCGCGCCAACCATGCCTCATAGCTCTCCCTGGGGAACAGGTCCGGAAGGAGGTGCTCATCCCGAAAGTATTTCTTCGTAGAAGGGTGGCCAAGATAATCTCCTCTGAAGTCCATATCCTTGATCGCCTGCATGAGGAAGTGCTCCTCATCGAGGGCCAAGCCTTCAAGGAGCCGCCTGACCTGCCTCATCACCTCGGCCCCCAGCACGATGTAAGGAAGATCCACCAGATTAGCGCCATCCAGATCCGCGACTCCCCACATCGAATCCGGGCCGGCGAGGGCGACCGGGAGGCAGGACAGCATAGCATCCAATCCGGATTGGAAGTTGATTTCCTTCGCGTTATCTGAGCCGACCGCGCCGCTGATCGAGGGAAGTCCGTAGTAGTTGGCCATCTCTACATGCGCCAGGCTCATCAGCACCGCCTCCGGGCCGCCAGCAAAACGCCCGCTGCGCATGTCAATCGTGCCGGGCCCAGCACCCCACAGGATCGGCCATCCCGGCTCCACCGACTGATACAGCACCAGGCTGCCCAGCATATTGGCGGTCATCTGCACCAACGTCCCAACCAGCGTCACCGGGGCGGTGCTGCCGGAGAGGGGCATGAAGTATAGCAGGATGGGCACCCGCAAATCGCTCAACTCCAGTGTGACATCCACCAAGTTCCCATCCTTCTGGAGGGGAGATACATCATTGATCACATGGCTCAAGACCGGCCGGTCGCGCAATCTCCTCCGATCCCCCAGGACGGCATCCACCATATGCATGTAGTATGGCAGCGTCTGCAGGCTGCCGAATCCCCCCACGATATGCTTGCCGGTATGCTGAAAAGCGACCTTGGCGGCATGCAGCCTTCGCATGGCCGGAGGGACATCGTTGGCCACGACCATCGGGCAAAATTCATCAATCTGATCGAGCGCATCGCACAGGATTGCACACTGAATCAGATCGGCCAATGTTGATGCTCTCCGCCTGCGCGTATCGAGATCTTTGAAGAACACGCTTTGTGCCGAGCTGATGGCATGTACCTTCCCAGAACCGTATTGGATATCGTGCTCTGGATCGCGCCCCGCCAATTGGACGTCCCTCGGGGCGCTGCGAATGGCCTTCTCCACCAGATCGGCGGGGATCCGCGCCCAGCGACCTTCCAGATCAACAGTGCACCCCGCATCTGAAAGGATGGCGAGCGCTCTCGGAGAATTGAACTTGATCCCGATATCATGGAGGATCGCCAAGGCGTTCTGGTGGATCGAATCTCTGTCTGATTGAGAGAGCAGCCGGATGATGGGAACCATGGCCGTCATGACAGCTTCAGTGCCTCCTTTGCAGTTCGATGATCGATGCTGAAGCATTCATTGTCCGGTCAGTCTGTGATCACCCATCATGGGCCTTCCCCAAGGTGGCCTCCTTCGGACGAAGCCTCACCCCGATGTCATTTCAGGAAGGCTCACGTATCAGCGGCAGGGTAGAGCAATGAATGCCTCCGCCGGCCTTATGGATCTCTCCATACGGGATCAGAATGGGCTCTATGCCGCGCTTGGATAGCATCTCCGCTGTCCGCAGGGCGTGATCACTCAGGATTACCCGGCCCGGGCGGGTAGCGATGCAGTTCACCGCGAACGGCCCCTCATCAGGATCTACATCGATCGTCTGGATCCCCATGCTCTCCAGCTTTTCGATGAATGGCCGTGAAAGCCACTCATAGTTGATTAGCGCCTTTTCCCGGTCGACCATGACGAATACGCCGTCGATATGGTACATGGAACCTGGCAGATCGATGACTATCAACTCCATGCCCATACCGGCGAGCACATGCTCAACCTGCCGGGCGCCCTCCAAGTTGATCCGATGACTCAACCCCAGGACCGCTATCCGGCGATTGATGATCGCAAAACTGCCGCCCTCGACCAACCCCCTGCCGCGGATTGTGTGCAGTATTGGCATGCCAAGCCCTGCCAACGTCTGGCTCATGCCTCGCTCTTCCCCCCTGCGATACATCGGGCCCATGCGGCAAACGATGGATCCGCCGGGCACAACGAGGGCGACGTCACGCGTGAACATGGAGCGAGAAAGCTCGGAAGGTCGTTGCCCCATGAAGGCTACTTCCACACCTTCCTTCCGCAGCGCATCCACCAAGCCAGCATGCTCCTCCCGTGCCTTCTCGAAATCGGGGCGCTCCTGGCCCATCCAGTACCAGCGGCCTTGCGGATCCATCCAGGATCCAGCCTCTTCGACCCAGACTCCCCCTTCTCGCATCTGCTCCCACTCATCGCCAGGGGGGGCCACAAGCACCATCCTGAGTCGCCCCACGTCATCTTCAACACCCCATCGCCGGCCCCAAACTCGAGCCTGCTCATCTGCATCCTCAAATGGTGGATCAGGATGAGCCTCGAGCATACGGTGGACGAGCAGCTTTCTTTGGAGTGAATCGGGCCCGCTTGTTTGCTTTGGCATATTTCCTCCCCAGGCCCAAGGCAACGGAGCGCATGAAGCCCAAAGCCTGCGCTCAATGCATCCAATGGGTTCGTGTCAGATCTGTGTCCGATCCGCGATCAACTCAAGCAAATCCTCTGCAAGATCGCTTTCCTGATCAATGCAGAAGGAGATCGCTCCGGCCGTGCAGGCTTCCGCGCATTTTCCGCAGCCGACGCACTTCTCACCGATCTGAACCTTCTCCTTTCCGATGTTTATCACATCCGCCCTGAAGCACACGGCCATACATTCCTCGCACAGTGTGCAATCATCGCTCACCTCCACTTTCAAACCGGGAAGGCGATGCACATTCTCCCAGAATACTTCCGGGCCGAGACGGAGGCCCATGCGGATGTCGCAGCAACAGTCACAACAGAAGCAGATTGCCAGCATGCGGCGGTATTCAATGCCGAAGAGCTGGGCATCCGATTCGGCGTGCACGATGAGGGGCACCAATCCGCTGGAGACCGCCCTTTGAGCATGCCCCAATGCCTCGGCCACCGACACGCTCTCGCCAAACTCAGGACGGATATCCCTCGCCGCTGGTCCCATGATGAGACAACCGATGTCACGTGGGTATTGGATACAACCATAGCCATCTCGGCATGGGCAGCGGTTCATGCGATGAATGTAGCACGCCTTCTCCAGAATTGGCTTGAGGACGTCAAAAGGAATTGCGGAACTCCGCCCCCGCTCAATGGCCTCACCGACCGGCACCATCCAGTTGGAATCCGCCGCCTTGTCGAAACCCCTTTTGATCAGCAGCTTTCCCACGAGGGGTATTCTGGAAAGCCGCCCTGCTTTCCTCCACCTGGCCTTGAGGCCGGAATAGGTGGCCATGATCTCGTCCCACGAGGGTTTCGCCCCCGGTTGCCCCTTCTCTGCTCCAGACATCCAGACCTCCCCTCCACTCACCCGGCACGATTTCACAAGCAAGCGGTGCAACGCCCCTCAGTCGCTGGCCGGAGCTTGCTCCGCCTCTCGTCATGTAATGTCGGTCACCTCCTTCACTTGTTCGATCAGGCGCCCCGCAACATCGACACTCTCATCGATGGAAAATGAGATTGCATGTGAGGGACAAACGGGGATGCACCGCCCACAGCCAACGCAGAGACCCAGGTCAATCTCCGCCAGCACCTTGCCCAACCTGACGGCATCGCTGGGGCAGACTCCTGGATCCGCACAAACCCCACACTGATTGCATTCCGGACCTACCTTGACATCGACACCCTCCATACGACTGACCTTCTTGCGAAACCCCTCGCCCCCCAGCTTCAACCCCAGGCGGATATCACAGCAGCAGTCACAGCAGAAGCAAATGGTAATGCCCCTGTTGCGTGCGGCTCCAAAGATCTCGACGTCGTCGTCCCAAATGATTGTCGGCACCAAGCCCATGCGTGCCGCGCGTTCCACATGCGCAATCGCCTCCTCAACTTCCAGGTATTCGATGAACCCCCGGCTCAAGTTCCCCGCGTTGCGGAAAGCGTTCCCCAGGAAGAGGCAGGCCAGATCGTGAGGGAAGACATGACAATCGAAGGAAGCGCGGCAAATGCACTTCGCTGCCCGGGCCCGGATGGCGGCCTTTTCGATCATCGGCCGGAGGACATCCAGAGGCAGGTGCACGCTTCGCGCCTGAGGCAGTTCTTCGTACACCGGAACGATCCAATTCCTCGTTGTGGGATCACCGATGAAATCATTCCGGAATAGGTATCTCCCGATGACCGGAACGCGAGTGAGGCGAAACCTGGTGGGGAGCCCTCTCATCCAGACCACCAACCGCTCCCAATATTCATCCCACTCGCCTTCGAATTCTCTCTGCATTGATTCCCACCCTTTTCGCACTACGATGGCCTGAACGGCAAAACCGTGGGCTCATGACCGATGCGGATCAAGGGCGCACCATGAGATTCCGCGTGCGGGCTCCATTTCGGAATGTGGTGCGATGTAGCAGTCGTCCATCGAAATCATCGCGACGGGCGTGGTAAGACGAATCGGTGTGACGCTCCCCCTCTGGCCCCGGCAGGAATCGGACCCGAGCTGCTCGGCCGGTCAGCGGTACTCAGCAATCATCCGGTGCAGGGCCCTGGGCGAGCGTCAACGCTTCGAGAGCCTCCCCGGACGCATGGTCGGCTGCCGGCAGGCGTGGTGCCTACCAAAGCAACCCTCGGCCCGTCCATGCGCGCCCTGGTGTGCCTCCGGCCGCCTCGGATTCTGCAGCGGCTGGAGCTACCGTCCCCCCGGTTGGCTGCAGCCACCAACGACAATTTCGGGCACAAGCGGCCGGGCCCAGACGGGGTCGCTTCCTCCGATTCCCCGACTCGCCCGCCCCTCTGCCTGCGAGCCCCTGACCGGGGCAGCGGCTGCGCGGGCAGTATTCATCCGGCCGGGGCGCGGCACCCGCGGGACTCCCGGCGTCTATAGACCTTCACAACAAGAGGCTCTCTCTCGGGATGGAAAGCATGAGCTCGATCTGCACGCCATTCGGATCATAGAACCAGGCCAAGCAATTCCCGTTGGTCTTCTCGGGTTTTCCGAAGAAATCTACCCCCTTGGAGGCCAAATCTTCGTATGCCTTCTCGACATCATCGACGACAAAACAGATATGATCCAGACCCGGGCCATGTTCCGCCAGGAATGTCTGCTCCCTATCCCAACGCGCTTTCGGGCCCATGACCTCCAGGGTGACTGCCTCGCGCTCCCTATGCGACAGGAAAACCGGATCCGCCACCAGAATATAGCCGTCGGATCTGCGGTCAAAGACGGTCTGCATATCGAATACTTCTCTATAGAAATCCTCGGATCGGTCCGGATCGTGACAAAGCAACGAAAAATGGTTCAGATAATAGTCCATACCACCGGCAGACGGGCTTCTGTTCAGTACCTTCGGCTCCAGCGTCTTGTCCGGATAAGCCACCAACTCGACCACAATGCCACCCGGATCGACGAAGTACATCTCTTCAGCGAGTAGCGACTCATGTGGCGGCATGAGAATATCCACGCCTCGCCGCCTCAGCCTCTCATACCACGCATCCATATCCTCGACGATGAAAGCCTGGTGATCCATCGAGGGCCCGTGTCTATTGTAGATATCCTCCATCCACGCGTGCATCGGCGGTCCGGATAGCTCGATGCTGAATTGCGTCGAGGCCGGCCCGTCATGGAGGAAGGCAATGTCGAGCACGCCTTCTTGATAGAAACGGCCGGTCAGTTGCATGCCCAGCTTCTCTTCGTAGAAGGCGATGCTGGCCTCCACATCCGCGGTGAGAATATCCACATGATGCAATTCATGATTCATGGCAGACTCCTTCGTCTCTTGAATTCAGCAAATCCGTCCATCCCCACTCACTGCCGATCACCGGCGCATTCATATGTCATAGTCCAGTGCTCGCACCGATTCGGGCAGCGACTGGCCTCCATCCACGATCAGCGTCTGGCCCGTAATGAATCCCGCCTCATCCGAGGCCAGAAACAATGCGGCATGGGCGATATCTTCCGGTCTCCCCAACCTTCCCAGAGGGATGCACCCCTTTATCCGCCGGAGGGTCTCATCCCCCAAGTCCTGAATGAGCTCCTGCGTCCCGATGGTGCCCGGGAGGACGGCATTGATCGTCACCCCGTATCTCGCAAATTCGATCGCCGCCGTCCGCATCAGCCCCAGCATGCCTGCTTTCGAAGCGGCATAGTGGCCGTGCCTCGGCAGCCCCGTGACTGGCCCTGTGATCGACGAGGTGAGCACGATCCTTCCGTATCCCTGATCTTTCATCTGGCCGATGCAGGCTTTCATCACCAGAAAGGCACCCTTCAAATTCACGCTGTGATCTTCATCCCACAATTCCTCTGACATATCTTCAAGAAGCGCAGGGTGAAACACCGCCGCGTTGCTGCACAGGACATCGATCCTCCCGAAATCCTCCACCGCTGTTCGCGCCATGGACTCCATATCCCCCTTCTTGCTCACATCTCCCCTGAAGAAGGAGGCTTCGCCACACGAGCGCCGTATCTCCTCGCACGTCTCTTGGCCGGTATTCGCATCAATGTCGACGATGAGCACGTTCGCCCCTTCCGCGGCGAATACCTGGGCCATGGATCTGCCAATTCCCCTTCCGGAGCCCGTGATGATCGCCGATCTGTCCTGCAGTCTCCCTGCCATCACCTTTGCCCTCCAGCGGCATGCAGTCCCTCTTCCTGCGATGCGCCAACATCAAGCCGGCAGCCCGGTGGCAATCCCCATCCTCGAGGGGCGAACCACCACGCCGCGCCAACGATGATGCCAACACGCAACGCAAACTGTCCTGCAGTCGAGCTAGGACCCGGGGGGTGGCTCTCCACCACCCCCCGGATCGTTCTCCTATTCGACCGGTTCAGTATTGAGGGTGCCGTACCACCCGATCATCATCCCGAGCATGGGGCAGACATCATCTGGAACGGTGAATCGAGTGTTGTTGTAGGCACCAATGAACATCTCCCCGGCCAGATAGATCTTCGGCCGCTCGCTGCGCAAGATGGTATCCTGGGCGGAGACGATTTCTAGTCGGGCTTCGTCCCCCATGGTAGTGAGTTGTTGATGAGTGAGCTCGTCAATTTCCTCGTTGCACCACCCAGTCGCATTCAAGCCGCTTCCTGGTTCTGCGCTCCAGCAGGAATAAGCGAAGTCATAGTCAGCAGGATCGATTTCCTCACTCCAGACCCTGATCGCTGCGTCATAGTCCCGCTGATTGTAGATCAGATCCTCGAACGTGGCGCTCTCCTGCCCTTCGACGTCCATCACGATCCCTACCTGTGATAGCCACTCCGATACAAGGCGGCTGCTGACCTCCGCTTCCGGCCATTCCACAGGGAAGAACAAACGCAGTTCAAGGGGCTGTCCGTCAGGCGTTTCGCGAACGCCGTCGCCGTCAGTATCCAGATAACCAGCATCATCCAGGATCTGTTCGGCTTTCGCAGGATCAAACGGCGTGGAGGTGAACGATGGATCAATCCACTTTTCGACGTAGGGACCGCAATACCAGGCGTTGGGACACAAGGTCCCATGCCCCAAGAGGGCGACATCGATGATCTGCTGCCTATCGATCGCATAGTCGATGGCCTCTCTCACCGCCCGATCGGCTATTGCGGGATGCCGGCTTCCTCCGTCATACATATTGAACAGCATCTCCAGCACTCGCCCCGGTGGCTTCTCCTCAACCGTAAAGTCCGAGTTGGAATCGAGCTGATCGTAGTAGACGGCCGGGATATATCCGGGGATGACGTCAATGTCACCGGCGAGCAGCGCATTGATGGCCGCGTCCCAATTGGCGAAGATCTGGACTATCACACGATCGATCGCTGGCTTGCCAAGATAATAGTCCGGGTTGGCGTCAAAAATCAGGTAATCACCCTTAGCCCACTCGGTCAACACATAAGGCCCTGTGGACACCGGATGCGACATATCCACATCCCACAATGTTTCATCCGTGGTCTCCCCCCAGATTTGCGGCGCAAGCGGCCAGATCCATAGGGAATCGTATCCGCCGTATGTCGCAACCGGCTCGGAGGTTGTAAAGGAAAAAGTCAGCTCGTCAACCGCTTCCCAGGAAGTTGACATCCAGAGGGGCGGAAACCAGTACTGGATTTCCGTCGTCATCATCCAATTCCAGTATTCCTCCATTGTGTATGCGTTGAAGGGGGTGCCATCCGAATAGGTGATTCCTGGCCGGAGATGTGTGGTCCACGTAAGGCCATCGTCAGAGGCTTCTATCGATTCGGCGAGCCGCGGTGTCACCTCGCAATCGGGGCCGAAGCCCGTCATGCCTTCCCAGAACAGGTCGCCCAGGACCCATAGAGTAGCGCAGGCCATAGGATGGAAACAGTCGGGTTCGGATGTCATTCCGTAGCGTATGACAACAGGCTCAGGAACGGCTGTTGGCGCCTCGGGCACGGCCGTGGGCGGCGCAGTCGGTTCTGGCGTTGCGAGATCCTCGGGGGGGGTGGTGGGTACGGCAGTGCCCGCCGGCCCGCAGCCCGAGAGGACTACCAGCAGCGGAACCAAGACAAGCACTGGCCAAGGGAACCTGGCTATTCCTTTCATCGTCTCTTCTCCTTCTCAGTGGCAAAGGCTTCCGAACCACATCTCGACCAAAGGATTTCCTTCCGCTGCGCTCCTATTCTTCCCTTATCGGCCCTGGGACTCGATCTTCCTTTGTGTGGGTTGGGGGATCCCTGCAGGCACTCCCCAACGTCAGAACACAAACACTTGCCAAAGCGCTGATTGATTCCGCGGTGTGCTGCGCATCAGCCGGATGGTGGGCGCGCCATACGCATGGGCCGAGGATCGAGGCCATGCAGAGGGCAAGTCGGACATCATGACAACGCTCCCCCCGGATACAAACAGCGAGGGGATTCTCCCTCGATCTACCTCACGCAACGGTTGGGGCCGTCCATCGTCGTAGTATCCCATTGGGACGCGCTCTGTCTCCGTGGTTCGAGGCTTTCCTGCCTCCGGATCCGTGGTCTTGTGCGCTTTCGCTCCGGCAGAAATGCAAGCGATATCCAGAGGAAAGGTCAACAATTGCGCCAACCGGCGCAGATCCAGATGGGAGATCGCTCCGGCCGACTCGCTCTCCGGGTCAGCTGGCGCCGTGCTTTTTCTCGTGAAGCCGCACTCCCATCTATTCCATCCACATGGTCCAGAGGAAGAAACCTGCTACGTGTCTGGGTATCCCCTACGCACAGCCCCCCACAAAGCCGCTCGTGTTTCACGTGCGGTGGCGCTGAGAGAAAGCTCCTATAAGGCCTGGGCGCGGTTCTTGGCCCGCACCTCCAGCTCTTTCACGGTCTTTTGGCAGCTACCGGCTCTATCCGAGCTCCCGGCGCATTGAGCTTCGCCCCAATCACCTTTCCCCAACAACGATTCTGCCTATCGTGTCCCCTGCCTGGAGACGGGCTCTCCCGCCTTGAGGGTGCGACCGCCCTCATGCGTACGGGTTGGATTCGCTACCACGTCACCCATGAGAGTCCCGGAGCGCTCCTCTTGGAAGCTGAAATGGCGCTGCTGCCGAGCATCAACCGGCCTTAGAAGAACGGAAGAACCATGCGATTGTGAGAAGAGCCGCACGAATGCCACGGGATCCGTACGCGCATAATCATCAATCGGCAATGGCGTTTCTTGCATACAATTACCATTCTTTCGCTAGATTAGGAATATTATTGACGATCCGTCACCGAATGTCAAGTGGTCGAATTCGCTTGCTGCGCTCCGCCAGCAGCGCGGCTGTGAGCTGCATGCGCCCTGGCGCATATCGCCCGGCGAAAGGCGGGAAACCGCCGCACGCGAATGGTGACGCACACACACTCGAAGGCCGCCCACCCCACGGACTCGGCACGATTTCAGAATCAAGCGGCGGAACGCCCCCCCATCGCTGGCCGGCGCCTCCTTCGTCTCTCTTCACGTAATGTCGGTCACCTCCTTCACCTGTTCGATCAGCCGGCTCACAATATCCACGTTTTCATCGACAAAGAATGAGATTGCATCTGCCGGGCACACGGGGATGCACCGCCCACACCCAACGCAGAGACCCAGGTCAATCTCCGCCAGCTCCCTGCCCAACCGGATGGCTTTGCTGGGGCACACCCCTGGATCCGCACAAACGCCACAGAGAGTGCATTCCGGACCTACCTGAACGTCGACGCCATCCATACGACTGACCTTCTTGCGAAAATTCTCGCCCCCCAGCTTCAGCCCGAGGCGGACGTCACAGCAGCAGTCACAGCAGAAGCAGACAGCGATCCCGGTGTCCCTTGACGCTCCACACATCTCCGTATCGTTGTCCCATACTATGGTTGGCACCAGCCCTATCTCGACGGCGTGATGAGCATGGGCCAGCGCCTCCTCAACAGTTAGAAGCTCGATGAAGCCTTCTCCGATGTTCTCCGCATTCTTGAACGCGCTCCCCAGGAAGAGGCATGCTACATCTGCTGGATAGTCCTCGCATACGAAGGAGGACCGGCAGATGCATTTCGCTGCTCGCGCTCGTACCGCGGCCATCTCGATCATGGGCTGTAGAATATCAAAAGGAAGATGGACATTTCCCGGATGCGGAAGCTCTTCATGCACGGGGATCACCCAATTCCTCGCCGAGGGATCTCCCACGAAGGAATCCCGGAACAGCAGTCTACCGATCAGCGGCATGCGGGTCATCCGAAACATGGTCGGCAAACGCCGCATCCATGTGAGCATGCGATCCCATTGCTCTTCCCAGGTCCCTACGAATTCCTTTGGCATGCTGCCCTTCCCTTAGGGCCCTCGACTCATCGTTGGATCGGAGTGAGGCCAAAAGATCGCGCCGCGCTCCATCGCGAGGGCGTCAATAGCCCACAACCATCTTCACCTGATCGACCGGATTGAGCAGCGCTTCGAAAGCGTCCGGGACCATTTCCAGCGGGATGATCTCCGTTAGGAACTCTGCGCAATCCACTCTCTTCCTGCGGATGAGGTCCATCCCACCTGGATAATCAATGTGATTGACCGCCTTCATCTCGGCGCCCTTGATATAGACCTTCCAGCTATCCAGTGCAACGGCCTCATTGCTGATTCCCACCAGGGCGATCCGACCATCCCGCCGTACGACGTCAATCGCCAGCCGCAGGGCGGTAGCCGTGCCCCCGCACTCCATCACTACGTCCGGGCCGACGCCATCGAAGTAGTCCGCCAATCGCTCTCGGACGTCACTCTCGTCGGAATCTACAACCAAATCGGCGCCCATCCGATCCGCGACCTTTCTGCGGCCGCCAACGAGCTCGGCGACCCCCACGACCCTGGCTCCCGCAAGCTGACAGCACCTCAAGGTCCACAGCCCGATTGGGCCAGCCCCAATCACCAGGACCGATTCGCCGATCTGGAGCCTCGAGGCGTGGAGTGCTCCCAGCGCCGTCGCCGCCTGATCCGCCATGCACGCCTCAATGTCAGATACGCCAGGAGGGATGAGGCAAAGAGCGCCTTCGTGATAGGCGGCATACTCCCCGTACCCTCCCATATCCTTCACCGGATCATCCCGAAACAGGGTCGCAGTATCCCATCCATACTCCGGCTTCCAGGAAAAGCCGGGGAACTTGTCAGACCCCCCAGGCCAAACGCGATCGCCCACCGACCATCCTGCCACCTCGGGACCCAGCTCAGCTACTTCGCCCACCCACTCATGGCCCATGATGCATCCCGGCGGGGTGAGCGGATGTTCGTATGAATGTAGATCGCTTCCACAGATGCCGCAGTGCTTCATCTTGATCAGCACTTCCGTCGGCCCCGGGCGAGGCTCGGGGACCTCCTCTACGACGAGCTTCCGACGACCTCTCAACACCGCAGCTTTCATCTCAAATCACCTCCTTGAGGTTGTAATATGGATCACTCTGGCCCAACGCCAGCGCCATCCTGCGCACATGCCGTCGGAATCACCCGATCATCTGGCCATACGGATGACCCAATGGCCTTGGGATCAAGAGGTTATTCCGATAGAATTCAATGCCGGTGTCGATGTCATTTGTGAGAAGACTCACATGGTGGCCTTCCACGTTCATTTCGATCCTCCTCCAGTCCCTAGGCCTGTCCGCTCCCTATTCTTCTTGCATATTGCGACCCTGCGTCCCCCTGCATCCTGACCTTGCGGATCATGCCCATTGGCCGAATCGAGCATCACCTTCCACACGACACCTAATGGTTTGGATAGACTCTCCTTCCAGCGAGCCAGGTCTCCTGAACTGAGATCTGACCGACCTCATCGGGCGGAGCGGCCAGCGGATTTCGATCCAGGATGATGAAGTCAGCGAGCTTCCCCGGTTCCAGAGAGCCCAATTCATGTTCGCGATGGACAGAGGCAGCAGCGCCAAGCGTATATGCTCGCAACGCCTCGGCTACAGACACGCACAGCGCAGAACTACCCAGGACTTCGCCCGAGGCAGTCCGCCGGGTGACCGCAGATTGGACACCCAGCAGGGGATGCTGTTCCACCACCGGGGAATCAGAAGACAACACCAGCGGGACCTCATGTTCCTTGAACCATCCCAACGGCGTGTACGCAGCAGCTCTCTCCTCCCCGAGATCCCGCACGGCTCCATCTCCAAAGGCATGGATGTGCCTGGGTTGCGGGATGGGCCAGACACCGAGCTTGTGCATTCGCGTGACCTGGTCCCTTCTCGGAAATCCACAGTGCTCGATGCGGTGTCTTACGTCGTCCCTCTTGAGCTTCGATTGAGCGGCCTCGACCGCGTCCAATACCAGCTCTATGCCCGCATCACCCTGGGCATGGGTGCCGGTCTGCATCCCAAGGCAGTGCGCCCTCACGATCAGATCTTTCAGCGCCTCGGGCGCGTGATAGAGGTATCCTGAATTGGTCGCATCTGCCGCGTAGGGCCTTGTGAACCTCGCCGTATTTGCCGGCAGCGAGCCGTCGGCATAGAGCTTCAACGGTCCGACGGACAGAAGAGCGTCGCCAATTGGCCCGGAAAGCCCCAAGCGACACAACTCCTCCAGATAGCATGAGAGGTACATCATCACCACACGGACCTTGAGTTCGCCTCGCCCACGCATCCCAAGGTAGGCCTGCGCCTCGCGCTTTGTGACCTGAGCATCAACGGCGGTTGTGATGCCCGCTGAGAGATAGGCCTCCTGACCGAGGCGAACCATTTGGAACAGGTTCTCCAGTGGCTCCGCGAAATGCGCGTTTGGCGCATGCCTCCCGATTTGAACGTCACTATCTACGATCATATCCAGCGCGTTATCGTAGAGCACCCCATCCGGGAGCCCCTCCTCGTCCCTTCCGAGGCGGCCCCCCTCCGGATCTGCCGTAGCACGGCCGATCCCTGCCTGCCTCATGAGGAAATGGTTGATAACGTGACAGTGACCGCTCATATGGAGAATGTGAACGGGCCGATCGGATGCCACTCGGTCCAGTTCGCTCGCCCTCGGGTGTCTCCCTTCTCGAAGCTTGTGGTGGTCGTATCCGAATCCTCTCACTGCCGCTCCGGGAGGCAGAGTTCGGCTGTGAGCGGTGAGCTCGGCCAAGATATCCTCGATGCTTTTCACCCTGGGCCAGCGCAGGTCCGCCATCATCGCCATCATGCCCCACATGAGCATGTGGCCATGGGCCTCGACGAAGCCTGGCATCAGACAGCGGCCGCCCAGATCTAGTTCGCGATGCGGACCCCCGATGGCCGGGCGGCATTCCGCCAATGTGCCGACCTGGTGAATGCGCCCCTCCGCCACCGCGATGGCGTCTACTTCGGGCCCTTCCGCCATGGTGAGTATCGGACCTCCCGTTACCAGCAGAACTTCATCCATCTCGCAGTTCCTTGAAAGACGGGTTCGACATCGAATTGGGGCGACCCTAGTGCACCTCCCAGCCCCCACAAACATTGATCGACTGGGCGTTGATGTAGGAAGCCTGCTCAGAGGCGAGAAAGGCAGCAACGTTGGCGATATCGTCCGCCGTGGCTGCTCTGCCGATCGGCACCTCCTCCATGAAACCCTCATGCGCTTCTTCTCGACTGATGCTGTATAGCTGCGAAATCATTTCGAGCTCATCATCGTACAATAGCGTGTCCACTGCGCCGGGGCAGAGCGCATTGGCTGTTATCCCTTCGCCTCCAAATTCCTTGCCCAGCGTCTGCGTGAGGAGGATCAAGGCCGCCTTCCCGCAGGCGTAGGGACCGTAGGCGGCAGCGCCAGTCTTTCCGGCGATGGAAGAGATGTTGATGATGCGGCCCCCACGACCGGCTTCAAGCATATGCGGGATAACTGCTCTGCAGCAGTAGAACGCGCCATTGATGCAAGCATCCATTGTCAGGCGCCAGGCTTCGTCGGTGGTTTCAACGATATATCCACTGCCAGGTGCGGCGCCCGCATTATTGACCAATATGTCGATCCGGCCGAACTGCGCCTTCGCCGTCTCGACCATCACCTCGACCTCCCGCATGTTTCCCACGTCTACCTTCACTGGAAGCGCCCTCGTCCCTCCTGCCTCGATCTCTTCAGCCAAATCCACCAGATACTCCCAGGTTCCCAAGCCGTAGTCGGGAAAGGCTTCGAACGGGCGGCAGATATCCCCGATGAGCACGTCCACCCCCTCCAAGGCGAAGCGCCTGGCGATACCTTGTCCGATCCCGCGCGCCCGCCCGGCGCCGGTGATGATCGCGACTTTGCCCCGCAACTCGTCGTACATCACGCCCTCCTCGTGCATTTTGCGGCACATTGCCTCCTGCGCGCCGGAGAAACGGTAAACGGCAACGCGCCGATATTCACTTCGCGATTCACTCCGATCACCATCCCCTCCCGCAGTTGCCGCTACGTTCAGCAAGACCTTCATCGAGCGACGGCCTCAGGGAGTGGAATCCTCCGACGTCAAGCAACCTCCGCTTCTCCGGCGATATCCGTCCGCTCTGCGATCCTGGCGAGCAGCGTCTCGACGACA